>JBMOOF010000034.1:0-111208 GCA_049323695.1 Pseudomonadota bacterium | reverse complement strand
GGACCACGGTCTGGGCTTCCGGCGTCAGGATGTACTGATCGAACGGGAAGTAGACGATGAATTCCCGGGCCTCGTACTGCGGCGGCGGCGGAGGCGGCGGCGGCGGAGGCGGCGGGGGAGGCGGCGGAGGCGGAGGCGGAGGAGGCGGCGGCGGGGGCGGCGGCGGTTCCGCGCCGAACGCGTAACGCACGCCGATGGTCACCGACTGGTCGGTGTACTCGCCGCTGAACTCGCCCGGCGCGAAGGCCGCGAAGGTCCCCAGGCCCGTGCTGTCGTAGTGCACGTCCGAGCCCTGGAGGAAGCGGTAGGTCGCGTCGATGTTCAGGCGATCGGTCACGACGAACGAGAAGCCCGCCAGCGCCTGCCAGGCGAACGCGGAGTCGTTGTCGTCGATGCCCAGACGGCTGACCGGCGCGACCTGGTTGCCCTGGCCGCCGACCGAAACGTCCACCCGGTTCACGCCGACGCCGATGCCGACGAACGGGCTGAACGAGGAGTCCGGCATGAAGTCGTAGAGGACGTTCGCCATCAGGGTGAAGGATTCGATCGAACCCTGGGGCGCCTTGCATGGCGGGAAGGAGCCGATCTCGCACAGCGCGTTCGGGGTCGGACGGGTCGGATCGCCGCGCACCTCGCCGACGTTGCCCGCGCGGGCGCCGCCTTCGAGTTCGACGCGCCAGTTCGGGTTGATCCGGTAGCCGAGGCGACCGAACCCGACGAGGTCGTCCTCGATGCCGAATTCGAAGTTGTACGGGGAGCCGTCGCTGGCGAGCCCGGTGGACCCCATCTCCAGATCGTCGGCCCAGTGGTAGCCGAGGTCAAAGGCCCCGTACCAACCGCTGTCCGGCTCGGCGAACGCCTGAGGCGCCAGCGCCAGAGCGCCGAGCACAGTGCCCAGCATCAGTGCTTTTCTTTTCACAACGAGCCCCTCGCTCAGTTTCGCCGCGCGCCGGATGCCCGGCGACGACCCTAGGAAATGGCCGCAGCTTCAGCGACCGACAAACCACCCGGATCCGTGAAGGAACCCCCCGGACAATTCGACGCCGCATCCACCGTTCGACCGACCCAGCAATGCGCGGAACGGCTTGGAGTTCCATGCAATTCGCCGGACGACCGGGCGCAGTTACCCGCGCGCTGCGACCATACGCCACCTTCCGGTGATATTCCAGCAGCCCCGCCATTGTAATTTATAGGTGTGGCGGGGGCGCCGCAGGTCTTCAGTCCGGGGCGTTGGCGTCCAGCTCCGCCAGCCAGGCGTCGGGCCTCGCGTCGGACGGCATGCGCCAGTCTCCCCGGGGCGACAGGGCGCCGCCGGACGAGATTTTGGGGCCGTTCGGCGACGCGGACCGCTTGAACTGATTGGCGAAGAATCGGGTCAGGAAGAGGCGCAACCATCGCTTGATCTCGGCCAGGTCGTAGGCCCGCCGTTCCGCTTGCGGAATGGCCGCGGGCCAGTCGCCGGCCGCCGCGTCGCCCCAGGCCGCCCGGGCGAGGTACGCGATCTTGGAAGGCGCCGCGCCGTACCGCGTCATGTGGAACAGGCTGAAATCCTGCAGGGCGTAGGGGCCGACGACGTCCTGGGTCGCCTGGCCCCGTCCGTCGCCGTCGCCGGGAACCAGCTCGGGCGAAATCTCGGTGGCGAGCACGTCCTGGAGCACCGCGGCCGCGGCCTCGCTGACCTCGCCGGAGGAGGCCACGAACCGGATCAGGTGCTGGATCAGGGTCTTGGGCACGCCGGCGTTGGGATTGTAGTGGCTCATGTGGTCGCCCACGCCGTAGGTGCACCAGCCCAGGGCCTGCTCCGACAGGTCGCCCGTGCCGACCACAAGCCCCGCGTGCATGTTGGCGAGGCGGAACAGGTAGTCCGTGCGCAGGCCCGCCTGCACGTTCTCGAACGTCACGTCGTAGACCGGACGCCCCCGCGCGAAGGGGTGGCCGATGTCGCCGAGCATCTGGGTCGCGGCCGGACGGATGTCGAGTTCGCCGCCGGTCACCCCGAGCGCCGCCATCAGGGCCAGGGCGTTTCCCCGCGTGCGCTCGGAGGTTGCGAAGCCGGGCAGGGTGTAGGCCAGCACCCGGTCGCGCGGCAGGCCCAGCTGGTCCATGGCCCGGGCCGCGACGATCAGCGCCTGGGTCGAATCCAGCCCGCCGGACACGCCGATCACCAGGGTCTTCAGGCCGGTCGCCTTCAGCCTCTGGGCCAGGCCCTGGACCTGGACGTTGTAGGCCTCGTGGCAGTGCTCGGCGAGCCGGGCGGGATCGTCCGGCACGAAGGGGTAGCGGGCCACCGTCCGGCGCAGGGGCAGCGGGCTCGCCGGCGCGTCCAGCCTGACCTCGACGGTCCGCCAGGCCGCCGCGCCCGACCGGGCCGCGATGGCGTCGCCGAAGGACCCCGTGCGGCAGCGCTCCTGGCGAACCCGGCCGAGGTCCACGTCGGCCACGGCCATGGTCGATCCGGACGGGAACCGGCCGCTCTCGGCCAGCGGCTCGCCCAGCTCGAAGATCGTCGCCTGGCCGTCCCAGGCGTTGTCGGTGGTCGATTCGCCCGGGCCGGCCGCCGAGTAGGCGTAGACCGCCTGGCACCGCATCGCCTGGGACGCGCACAGCAGGCGCCGCGCCTCGGCCTTGCCGATCACGATGTTGCTGGCCGACAGGTTGAGCAGGATCTCCGCCCCGGCCAGGGCCGCGGCCGTCGACGGCGGGTCGGGGACCCAGACGTCCTCGCAGATCTCGGCATGGAAGGTCACCGGGCAGGTCCCGACCGACCGGAACAGCAGGTCCGCGCCGAAGGGAGCCTCGCGCCCGGCCAGGCGGATCGTCCCCCCGGCCACGCCCCGGCCGCTCGCGAACCAGCGGCGCTCATAGTATTCGCGGTAGTTCGGCAGGGCGGTCTTGGGGATGACCCCGAGCACCGCGCCGTCATGGATCACCACCGCGGTGTTGAACAGCCGGCCGCCGTGGCGCAGCGGCGCGCCGACCACAAACGCCGGCCGCAGGCCGCGGCTGTCGTCCGCCAGGCGGCCGAGGGCGGCCTCGACCGCGCCGAGCAGTGCGTCCTGCAGCAGCAGGTCGTCGATCGAGTAGGCGCAGAGGCCCAGTTCCGGGAAGACCATCAGCGCCACGCCGTCGTCATGCGCCTGACGGACCATGTCGAGGGTGCGGGCGGCGTTGGCGGCGGGATCGGCCAGGCTGGTCTCCGGCACGCAGGCCGCCAGCCGCAGGAATCCGTGGCGGTAAGGCGTATCGAAGGGGAGGGCGGCCCCGGTCGGCGTCGAAGCGGTCATGGCGCGAGCCTTACATCTTTCGCGGCGTTCACGCACCGGGTCCGGCGCGGCGTCGGCGTCGTCGCCGCTCGACGGCGCCTCTACCTGTGCTAGAGCAGCAGCCAGTACGCCGGCGCGCGGGGTCCGGACCGGTCCCGTCCGCCGCGAGGCCGCCAGGGACCAACCATGCTTCATCCCGTGATCCTGAGCGGCGGGTCCGGCCAGCGTCTCTGGCCCGCCTCCCGCCCGGCCCGTCCCAAACCGTTCATCCCCCTGGTCGGGGGCCGTTCGACCTTCGACCTGGCCGTCGAGCGGGCCCTGTCGCTGCCCGACGCCGCGCCGCCGATCGTCGTGGCCGGCCGCGGACACGAGGCGGCGATCCTCTCGGCCGACTCGGCGGCCGGGGCCGAGCTGACGCTGCTCCTGGAGCCCGACGCCCGCGATTCCGCGGCCGCGATGGCCGCCGCCGCCTGCTGGATCGCCGAACGGGATCCCGAAGGGGTCGCCCTGTTCCTCGCGGCCGACCACAGCATTCCCGACCTGGCCGCGTTCCGCGAGGTCGTTGCGCGCGCCCTGCCGCAGGCGCGGCTCGGGCGCATCGTCACCCTGGGGGTCACGCCGGCCGCGCCCGCCACGGGCTACGGCTACATCCGGCCGGGCGAGCCGCTCGACGACGGACTTTGGCGGGTCGCCTCCTTCATCGAGAAGCCCCGGGCCGATCTCGCCGAGACGCTGCTGGCCGAGGGCTGCCTGTGGAACAGCGGCATGTTCCTGGTCTCGGCCGCCGCCCTGATCGGCGAGCTCGAGGCGCAGGCGCCGGCGGTGCTGGCGGCGGCGCGGGCGGCGGTGGACGGCTCGGAGACCGACGGGCGCACGGTGCGCCTGGGCGCCGCCTTCAGCGCCGCGCCCCGGATCTCGATCGACTACGCGGTGATGGAGACGACGCGGAACGCGGTGGTCGCCGCCGCCCCGTTCGCCTGGTCGGACCTGGGCAGCTGGAAGGCGGTGCTGGAAGCCGAGACCCGCGACGGCGACGGCAACGCCGTCACCGGCGAGGCGGTGTTCGCCGACGCCTTCAACACCCTGGTCCGCGCCGAACCCGGGGTCACGGTCGTCGTGGTCGGCGCCCGCGACCTGGCGGTCATTGTCGACAACGGCGTGGTGATGGTCTGCGGCCTCGACAACGACGCTGGCCTCAAGGCCGCCGTCGAACGGGCGCAGGCGATCGCCGGATGACGCGCGGCGCGGGCCCCTCGCGGCCGCCGCTGTCGGTCGCCTGCGTGATCGACCCGGGCAAGCTGTGGAACCCCTATCTGCGCCTCCTGCAGCAAAGCCTCGGCGACGAGGGCGTGCGCTATCGCAGCGGCATCGGCGTCCTCTGGCGGGGCGACTATCGCCTGGTTCACGTGCACTGGCCCGAAGCGATGGCGCGCCACCGGTTCGCCGTCGTCGCCCTGGCCAAGGCGGTCCTGATGATCGGCGGGCTGGTCGCGGCGCGGCTTCGCGGACGCAAGGTTGTCTGGACCGTGCACAACCTGCAGACCCACGAGGGCGCGGCCCGGCCCTGGCTGGAAGGCCCGGCCTGGCGGCTCTTCGAGCGCACCGTGTCGGGCGTGATCCTCCTCGCCGCCGGCTCCGAAAGCGAGTTCGTGAGCCGCTACCCGCGCCTGGCCGACCGTCCCCGGGCGATCATCCCCCACGGCCACTATCGCGCCCTGACCGGCGCGGGGGCGAAGCGGAGGCCGCCAGGCAAGGGCGTCGCGACCATCACTTTTCCGGGCCTGGTCCGCCCCTACAAGGGCGTCCGGGAACTCATCGACGCCTTCTCCGAGGCCGGGATTCCCGACTGCCGCCTGGTGATCGCCGGCCAGGCCATGGGCGGCCCGGCCGAACCCGACTTTCCCCGCGTCATCGAGCGGATGATCGCCGCCGACCCGCGGATCACCGGCCACCTTCGCCGGCTGTCGGACGAGGAGCTGACGGAGCTGATGGCGGAGACCGACCTGGCGGTGACGCCGTTCCGGCGGGTCCTGAATTCGGGGTCGGTGCTGTTCGCCCTGTCGTGCGACCGGCCTGTCTGCGCCCCCCGCCTGGGGGCGATGGCGGAGATCCAGGCGAGCGTCGGGCCGGAATGGCTCTACCTGTACGACCCGCCCCTCACGCCGGCGGTCCTCGAGGCGGCCCTGCGGTGGGCCCTGGACGGGAAGCGGGGGGCGCGGCCCGATCTCGACGCGTTCGACTGGCCGGCCATCGCCCGCGCCCATCGCGCGTTCTTCGAGTCGCTCCAGGCGCCCGCCGCCCGCGACGGGCCCGCGTGAGCGGACGGGAAGGCCCTCACGCCAGGCGGCGACCCGGTCGACCCCGGGCGACCGGTTTTCACGGGCCGGACGCCGGGGACACGCCTCCGTCCGGCCACAGGTCGTAGGGAAAGGCGGCCATCAGCTCGGCCGGGTCGAACCGCAGGGGCGGCATGGGCCCCAGGGCGACCGCCTCGTCGATCGACCGGGCGACGGGTTCGCCCTCACGGCCGTGGGCGGCCAGGTAGTCCTGATACTTGAGCGGGTCCTCGGCCTGCCCGAGCCGGACGAACCGCGCGGGCACGCCGAACGCCTCGGCGACGATCACGCCGTGCAGCGAGCTGGCGACCACGAACCGGCTGCGCACGATCCGGTCGACCACCTGATCCCAGGGATCGAAGGGCGAGACGACGTCGGCGCGGTCCGCCACCAGACCCAGGTCGTGAAGATTGGGGATCACCAGCAGCGGCGCCTCTTCCCGCCGGGGGAACCGCTGTCCGAACAGGGCGGGCAGCAGCAGGGCGGGATCGCCGTAGAGGGCCGGCGCGGTCACGCCGACGCCGGCCAGCCGGGCGCGGGTCAGGGGGCCGCGCACGGCCCGGACGTCCAGCCGGCGAAACCGATGGGCGCCGGCCGGGATCTTGCCGTTCCACCCGCTTCCCCAGACCACGTCCCCGTCGGCGGCGAAGTGGAGGATCGACCCCACGGCGAGCAGCCGACGCGGTCCGGCCGCGGGGCTGGCGAGCGACAGGCCCCGGCGGGCCAGCATCGCCTCGACCACGACAGCCGACAGGGCGTCGCCGAAGTTGCTTCGCCTCCGGTCGGGCCGCCAGGTTCTCAGCGACACCACCGGCCCGGCGGGGTCCAGGCCCAGGACCCTCCTCAATCCGGCGAGCATGGGTCGGACCCGCAGATTGGGCTATCGTTGCGCGCCCCGCGTCGATCGGCCGGGCGTTGAACGGACAGGGGGAGCGGCCGGCGGCCGGTCGAAGCGAACATGCCAACGGCTGCGAGGTCCCGATGACCGTGAACCTGGCGATCGTCAGCGGCGGATATCCCACACGGTATCGGTCTCATATCAATCACGACCTCTACGCCCGGATTCACGGCCTGCCCTTCTATCTGGATTCGACCCGCTACGAGGGTCTGCAGACGCCGCACTTCCACAAGATCCGCGCCGTCCTCCGCGTTCTGGACCGGCACGACTGGGTGCTGTGGATGGACGACGACGGCTTCTTCATGGATTTCGAACAGGACGTGCGCCGGTTCGTCGGCGACGTTCCCGACGAAGTGTTCTTCGTCGCCTGCCGGTCGCCTGTAAATCCCCAGGGGGACTGGACCTTCCTGAGCGCCGGCACCTTCTTCATCCGCAATTGCGCCGAGGGCGTCCGGTTTCTCGACGAGGCCTTCCGGACACCCAAGGCCGTGGTCAACGCCCAGTGGCGGCCGGAGACCTTCGGCCGGCTCACGCCCGGCGAACAGGCCCACCTGATCCATGTTCTGCACCGGGACGGCCTGTTGTCGCGCGTGATCCTGCACGACTGGCCCGCGTTCAACGCCCGCCCCTACCACTGGACGCCGGGCGCGCCGCCGGATCTGCATCCCGTCGTGCACTTCCCCGGCGTGGTCGGGGACCGCGCCCAGGCCATCGCCGCGTTCGGCGCCCGCTTCGGCATGGACGATTCGCTGTCGCCGCCGGCGCTGCTGGACCGGTACGGCGCCGCGGCCGAGGCGCCCATCACCCGTCCTGGCCGGGTTCGCCGCCTGGCCGGGGGCGTGGCGCGGCGCCTGAAGGGGCTGTGGCGGCGGGCGTCGGCCCGGACGGGGTGACCACCCGCGCCGGCGGCGGGTCAGACGCGTCGCCGGGCGAGGACCCGGCTCAGGCCTGACAGGGGGCCCAGGTGCGCGACGGCCGCGATCAGGCTGTCGAGCACGAGATTGCCGGCCGGTCCCAGGAACAGCCGCGGGGCCAGCAGCACGGCGCCGACCGCCGCGACGCCGCAGGCGGCGGCGACGGCGGCGACCACCTCGAAGGCGTTGAAGTCCAGCCGCCGCGCGGCCAGCAGGACGGGGAAGACCACGGCGATCGCCAGCGCGCCGCAGGCCAGGCCGTTGAGATGGGCGCGGATGAAGTCGACGAGGCCCAGGCCCGTCCGACGACAGGCCAGCAGCGTCACCAAGGCGTAGTTCAGGGTCGTGGCGCCGGCCACCGCGGCGCAGACCCCGATCAGGCCGTAGCGGACGCCGACCAGGCAGCCGCCCACCGTGAGGATCGCGAACACCAGCTGGGTTCCGGCCATCAGATAGGGCTGGCCCACGCCGCGCAGCACCGTGCCGCCGACCCGCACCGACAGGCGGAAGAACATCGCCAGGCTGAGGATGCGGAAGGGCCAGATCGCGCCCTGCCAGCCGCCGCCGAGCACGACGCGGACCAGTTCCGAGGCGACCGCCACCAGGGCGATGGTCAGGGGCATGCCCAGGACGGCGATCAGCGACAGACCGTGCGCGTAGGCGGTCCTCAGGCGCTCGGGCTCGTTCTGGACCTTCGCGAACGCCGGAAAGGCGACACGCTCGACAACCTGGCCGTAGAGGGTCTCGGGAAACCCCATCAGGCTGATCGCCCGCGAATAAAGGCCCAGGGCCGCGATCGGCAGGTAGCGGCCGACGATGAAGCGGTCGCTCTGGGTGGCGACGCGGGTGAAGAGCACCACGAGGGAAAAACCGGCGCCGCGGGCCCACAGCCGGCGAACCTCGTCGACGTCGAGGGCGAAGGGAAACGGCCGGCCGGCGGCGACGCGGACCAGCAGCGCCCGGACGAAGGCCTGGACGATGAGCCCCAGGATCAGCGCCCAGTAGCCCCAGCCGAGCGCCGCCAGGGGAATGGCCACCGCGGCGGAGCCGGCCACCGACCCGGCGAGATCGATCAGCGCCAGATCCCTCGCCCTCAGGTCGCGGGTCATGACGCCCTGGGGCACGGCGGCGACGGCGAAGCCCAGGCCGGCCAGCGCCACCACCTGCACCACATGGATCATCCGGTCGTTGCGAAACCAGGCCGCGGCCGCCGGCGCGCCGATCTCCATAAGGCCGAAGAACAGCAGGCCCATGGCCAGAACGACGGTGTTGGCGGTGTTGATCGTCCGGTCGCTCAGGGTCGGAGCCTGCACGATCGCCGTGCCCACGCCCATCTGGGCGACGAGGGTGACGATCGACAGGAAGACCGTGGCGGCCGCGGCGACGCCGAAATCCGCCGGGCTGAGCAGCCGGGCCAGGGCGGCGAGAACGGCCACCTGGAACACCCTGGCGACGATGAAGACGACGAAGCTGGCCCCGATGGCCGTGGTCACGCGATGGCCGAGGCCCGGCCGACGCCCGGCGGGACCGACCCCGGTGCGCGTGTCGACGTCCATGACCCCCTCTTTCTCCACCCGCGCCGGAACCGCGTCTGACTACCAGATTTTGGCGACGGATGGGCGCCCGGCCGCCATTGGCGCCCCGCGGCGATGCTTCTAACCTCTCGCGGGCGTCGCCCTGGCCGGTCGCGACCGCGCTTGAGGGGGCCCGTGAGCGAGCCAGCGACCTATCGACCCGACATCGACGGACTGAGGGCCGTCGCCATCATCGCCGTCGTGGGCTTCCACATCGGGGCGCCCGGCTTCAGCGGCGGGTACGTCGGCGTCGACGTCTTCTTCGTCATCTCCGGCTTCCTGATCACCGGCCTGCTGGTCAGGGAACAGGACCGCGCCGGCCGGATAGACTTCGCCGACTTCTACGCCCGCCGCGTCCGCAGGCTCGTGCCCGCCCTGGGCCTGGTCCTGGCCGCCGTGCTGGCGCTGGGCCTGGCGCTGCTTCTGCCCACCGGCGAACAGCAGGACCTGGCGACCTCCGCGATGGCGGTCGCGGGCTTCGTTTCGAACTTCTACTTCAAGGCGGTCCAGTCGGACTATTTCGGCACGCGGGCCGCGGGCCTGCCCCTGCTTCACACCTGGACCCTGGCGGTCGAGGAGCAGTTCTACCTGGTCTGGCCGCCGGCCCTGGCGATCACCGCCTGGCTCGCGCGGCGGCTGCGCTGGAACCGCCGCCGCCTGCTGGCCGCGCTCGTCGCCGTGGGCGGGGCAGCCTCGCTGGCGGCCTGCGCGGCGCTGACCTGGAAATGGCCGCAGTGGACCTTCTTCGTCACCCCTTTCCGGGCCTGGGAGTTCGCGGCGGGCGCCCTGATCGCGCTGGCGCCGCCCGGCGGGGGCGAGGGACGCGCGCGGGGATCCTGGCTGTTCCTCGCCGGCCTGGCCGCGATCGTGGCGGCGACGGTCGGCTTCGACGCCCAGACCCTGTTTCCGGGTCTCGCCGCCCTGCTGCCCGTGGCCGGCGCGGCGGCGGTGATCGCGGGCGGATCGGCGGCGCCCGCCGGCCCCGCGGCCCGCCTGCTGGGATCGCCGCCGATGGTCGCGATCGGCAAGGTCTCCTACTCCTGGTACCTGTGGCACTGGCCCCTCCTGGCGGTCTGGAGCCTCGTGACGCTGAAGTCCCCCGGCCTGGCCGCCGGCCTGATGCTGGCCTTGCTGGCGCTGCTGCTCGCCGCCCTGACCTGGCGCTTCGTGGAGCAGCCCGTGCGAGGGCGAAGGCCCGGGCCGTTCGCCACCCCGGCCGGCGCCCTTGTCGCGGGCGCGGCGATCCTGGCGGCCTGCGCGGCGCTCGCCGGGGGACTCAGGGTCTGGGCCGACCACGATCTGGCGGCCAGGCCCCGGTCGGCGGCGGCGGCCGAGGCGATGCGCGGCCGGGTGAAGCGCCTGGCCGGCTGCGAGCAACCCTCCACCTTCCGGGACCTGCCGCCGGCCAGCCTCTGCCGCCGCGGCGCCCCGCCCCCGGCGACCACGGTCATGCTCTGGGGCGATTCCCACGCCCGCCACCTGGAGCCGGTGCTTACCGCCCGCGCCCGCGCGGACGGCCGGGCGGTCCTCTACCGGGTCAAGGGCGGCTGCCGCCCCCGTCTGGCCGCCCCCGCCCGGATCGACGACGCCAGGGGCTTCCGGGCGATGGAGTGCCTGGCGTTCAGCCGGGCGGTCCTCGACAGCCTGGCCGACGCCCGCGCCGCGGGAATCGAGGGCGTCGTGATCTCCGCGCGATGGGAGGGCCAGGGCGACCGCATGCGCGAGGATCTCGCGGAGATCGTCGCGCGGCTCCGCGCCCGCGGGCTGAGGGTCCTGCTGCTCGCGGACGCGCCGCAGTTTCCGTTCGACGCGCCCGCCTGCGTGGCGCGACGGGGCTGGACGGCCTGCGACCTCGACCGCGCCGCCGTCGACGCCGGCCGGGCCGACGAGGTGGGGGTCCTGCGGTCCCTGGCCGCGCACGATCCCGGCGTGGCCTTCTGGGATCCCGCCGAGACCCTGTGCGGGCCGCGGGTCTGCTCCCCGGTGCGGGACGGGGCGATTCTCTACGGCGACGCCGGCCACCTGTCCCGGGCGGGCGCCTTGGCCCTCGACCCGGACATCAGGCCGGCTCTGGACTGGGTCGCCGGGCGCACGGACGCGCGGCCCTGACCGCCGCCCGCGGAGCGGTCAGTCCACTTCCGGGCGTCCCGGGGCCTCTTCCTTGAAGGCGGCGGGAATGGCCTCGCCCGCGGCCGGTCGGCCGGTCGGCCGGCGCAGCGCCCGGATGCGGTCGGCCGTGGCTGCGGGTCGGCGCGTCGCCGCGAAATACCCCGCCAGCATGACCAGGTAGGCGACGAGGAAGGCCGGCTCCGGGACGTTGGCGCGCAGGGCCAGGGCGGCGAGCAGGCCGACGACCAGGCTGCCGGTGCAGATCAGCAGCACCACGTCGCTGACCCGGAAGCCGCCGTCCATCAGGATGTGATGCACGTGCGTCCGGTCCGCCGCCACGGGAGACCTGCGGCTGGCGATCCGCCGCAGGGCCAGGGCGATGGCGTCGATCACGGGCGGCGCGATCAGGAAGGGGGCCAGCACCGGCGTCACCGGGTGGCTCGGGCTCTGGGTCAGGCGGAAGCTCGCCCAGGCGATGATCAGGCCGATGATGGCGCTGCCCGAGTTGCCCAGGAAGACCCGCGCCTTCGGAAACCACGGCAGGCGCAGGTTGAAGGCCAGGAAGCCGGCCAGGGCCCCCGCCGTGAACAGCAGCTCGCTGACCAGCGGCACGTTGCCCGAATAGATCGCCGCCGACAGCAGCATGACCACCGCGCACAGCGTGATCGAGCCGGCCAGGCCGTCGATGCCGTCGATCATGTTCAGGGCGTTGATGAGGCCCACCGTCGCCAGCACCGTGAAGGGCATGGACAGGGATCCCAGGTCGGTGCGCTCGAAGCCGAAGGCGCCGCCGATCTGCTCGACCTTCACGTCGCCGACATAGACCAGCACCAGCGCCGCGCCGATCTGGGTGATGATGCGGAACCCCCAGTTCAGGTCGTACAGGTCGTCCAGCACCCCGACGGCCAGCAGGATGACCAGGGCGATGGCGAGGCTGACCAGCGCCGGCGTCGCCGGCAGCAGGATCAGGGCCGGGCCCAGCACGCCGATGGCGATGGCCGGCCCGCCGGTCACCGGCACATGTCCGTCGTGCGTCTTGTGCCCCCCCGGCCGATCGACCAGTCCGACCCGCCGGGCGATCGGGTTCATCACCTGGATGAGCCCGACGACGACGAAGAACGACAGGGCAATCTTGAAGGCCGCCGCCCCCATCTCATCACTCCAGGCCGTCTCCGTGGCCGATTCAGACGCCCGGGGGTTCTACCCCCAAATCGCGCCGCTGCATTGCAACAATAGCGTCCGAATGTCGACCCTGCGACCGGTGGTCCCCGGCACGGGCTCATTAAACGGGGCTTGACGCGAATCCCGTCACCGAAACGTCCATGACGAAAGCGGGCCCGTGAATCTGCCGCACAGGTTGTGGGCGGAGGCAACCTATGTGTTGACGCCGCCCCGCCGTTTCCCTGATAAGATCGCCATTGCAGCACAGTGAGAGGTGTCGCGCGTCTCGCGTCGGCGGGTTTTCGCGGATACCTCCCCCCGGGCGCGTCTCGGGGAAATCCTGGCCTAAGGAGCGCAAATGATCAGGTGTTCGCCGCTCGCTGTCGCGGCCGTGTTGCTTTTGGGCGGCTGCGCCTCCTCGCAACTCGACGCCAAGGATTACGCCTCGGATCTGCCGCCTCCGTCGGCCGGGGGCGTCGTCGCGCCCATCCGCGAATACCGCATCGGTCCCTTCGACAAGATCAGCGTCCAGGTCTTCCAGAACAGGGATCTGGGCGTCGACGGCATGCGGGTTCCGGTGACCGGCCGGGTGTTGCTGCCGATGATCGGCGAGGTCGAGGCGGCGGGCCGCACGACCACGGAGCTCTCGGCCGAGATCTCCGAGCGACTCGGCAAGTGCTGCCTGCAGAATCCCCAGGTCGTGGTCCAGGTCGACGAGGCGGTCAGCCAGCAGGTCACCATCACGGGCGCCGTCGAGGAGCAGGGCGTGTTCGCCATGCGCGGCCCCACGACCCTGCTGCAGGCCATCTCCATGGCCAAGGGCCCGAATTCCACGGCCTCGAGCCGCGTCGCCGTGTTCCGCACCGTCAACGGGCAGCGCATGGGCGCCCTGTTCGACCTCGACGCCATCCGGGCGGGCCGCGCCAAGGATCCGGAGATCTTCGGCGGCGACACCATCGTGGTCGACACCTCGAGCGCCAAGAGCGCCTGGCGCGGCGTCATCGGCTCGGTGCCCTTCCTCGGCGTATTCGGCCCGCTCCTCTAAACCCCATTCGCGCGGGCTCTGGACCGCCAGCTGGAACTTGAAATGGTCGGCAACGAACACTCTGGCGGCGATTACAATCGTCTGGTCGCCCTTACGCGGGGCGATGGCGCGGCGCTGTCCCCGCGCCGCTACGGACCGGTCGGCGAATATTTCGACGAGGGCGAACAGGCGGTCAGCGAAGGCCCCGACCTGTTCCGCTACCTCCACATCCTGCTCAAGCACTGGCTGGTGATCCTGGCGTCCGTCGTGGTCGCGATGGCCGCCGGGCTGACGCTGACCCTCATGACCCAGCCGATCTACACGGCGGCGGTGACCCTCCAGATCGACAAGGAGGCCCCGCGGGTGCTCGAGGGCGACTCTCTGAGCAGCCCGCGGGACACCGCGTCCTACGACGAGTTCTTCCAGACCCAGTACGGCCTGCTTAACAGCCGGTCGCTGGCCCTGCGGACGGTCGATCGCCTCAATCTGACGAACGACGCCGCCTTCCTGAAGGCCTACAAGATCGGCCCCGAGGCCCGCCGCAACCCCGAGGGGCTGCGGCAGTCGATGGCCAGCATCCTGCAGGGCTCGCTCGAGGTCACCCCCATCCAGCGCTCGCGTCTCGTCCGCGTCGCCTTCAGCAGCCCCGACCCCGACGTCTCGGCCCGGATCGCCAACGGCATCGCCGAGAACTTCATCGCCTCGACGCTGGAGCGCCGGTTCGAGGCGACCTCCTACGCCCGCAAGTTCCTCGAGGAGCGGATCGCCCAGATCCGGGCCAAGCTCGAGGCCAGCGAGCGTCAGCTCGTCGAATACGCCAAGGCCCAGCAGATCGTCAGCATCGGCGGCGGTTCGCCCGCCCCGGCCGGCGCGGGCGCGGGCGGCGGCGCCATCCGCGGCACGGACAGCGGGAACCAGTCCCTACTGACTTCGTCGCTGGCCGGGCTCAACGCGGCGCTCACCGAGGCGCGGGCGGCGCGGATCATCGCCGAGGAACGCTGGCGCCAGGCGCAGCGGGGCACGGGCGCCGACCTTCCCGAGGTCATGCAGAGCCCGACGATCCAGACTCTGCAGCAGACGCGGTCGGCGCTCGAGGCCGACTACCAGCAGAAGCTGCAGACCTACCGGCCCGAGTTCCCGGAGATGGTCCAGCTGCGGACGCGGATCAACGAGATCGACCGCCAGATCCAGAGCGAGGTGGCGACCGTCCAGAGCTCGGTCAAGCGGCAGTACGAGATGGCCCTGGGACAGGAGCGCTCGTTCGAGGCCCAGGTCAGCCGGCTCACCGGCGCGTCCCTCGACCTGCGCGGCCGCACGATCCAGTACGACATCATCCAGCGCGAGGTCGACACGAACCGCACGCTCTATGACGGCCTGCTCCAGCGCTACAAGGAGATCGGCGTCGCCGGCGGCCTGAGCACCAACAACGTCTCGATCGTCGACCCCGCCAGGGTCCCGGGCGGGCCGTCCAAGCCGCAGCCGGTCAAGAACCTGATCGCGGCGGCCTTCGCCGGACTTCTGCTCGGCCTTGGCCTGACCTTCGTGCTGGAAATGCTCGACGAGACCGTCCGGGCGCCGCAGGACGTCGAGACCCAGCTGGGCCTGCCCCTGCTCGGCACCATCCCCAAGCTCGACAAGGGGGTCTCGCCGTCGGAGGCGGCCAGCAACATCCGTTCCGCCTTCTCCGAGGCCTACTACTCGACGCGAACAGCGCTGCAGTTCTCGACCGATTCCGGCGTGCCGCGATCGATCCTGGTGGTCAGCGCGCGGCCGTCGGAAGGCAAGACGACCAGCGCCGTCAACCTGGCCCAGAGCCTGTCGCGCCTCGGCGCGCGGGTGCTGCTGGTCGACGGCGACCTTCGCAATCCCTCGCTGCACCGCATCCTGCAGGCCCAGAACGCGACCGGCATGAGCAACTACCTCAGCGGCGGCATGACCATCGAGCAGCTCGCCCAGGTCACCGACCGGCCGAGCCTGTTCCTGATGTCCTCGGGACCGTTGCCGCCCAGCCCGGCCGAACTGCTGAGCAGTTCGCGGCTGAACGACCTGCTCGTCGAGGCGATGCAGACCTACGACCATGTGGTCATCGACGGCCCCCCGGTCATGGGCCTGGCCGACGCGCCGCTGATCGGCTCGCGCGTGGCGGGCGTGGTCATGGTCGTCGAGGCCGGCCAGACCGGCCGCCGGCTGGTGAAGGCCGCCATCCGCCGCATGCGGCTGGCGAACTCGCGCATGCTGGGCGTGCTGCTGACCAAGTTCGACGCCCGCAGCAGCGGCTACGGCTATGGCTACGGCTACGGCTACGGTTACCAGTACAGCTACGACTACGGAGCCAAGCCGGCCCTCCCCAAGAAGGCGTAAGGGGGCGTGGCGGTGCGGCCCTTCGAGCGGGCGTCCGGCGGCGCGACGGGGCGTCGCGGCGTCGCGGCGTCACTGCCCCTGGCGTTGACGTTCGCCGCCGCCACGGCGGTGCTGGGGCTGTTGATGATCGCCCAGGCCTGGCCCGATCCGGCCGGCGTGCGCCGTGAGCTGGCCCGGGACCTGGCCCGGTTCGCCAGGCCGGTGAGCGCCGCCGACCGGAGCGCCGTGGAGACCCGGGCCCGGGAGGCGCTGCGGCGGTATCCCCTGGAATCGGGCGCCGTGAGCCTGCTGGCCGTGGCGCGCCGGTCCGAGGGACGGCTGCGGGAGGCCGATCGGCTGTTCGTCGCCGCCCGCGGCCTGAGCCACCGCAATTCCGAGGCGGATCTCTGGCTGTTCGAACGGGCCATGGCCGCCGGCCGGTTCGCCGACGGCTTCCTGCACGCCGATTCGCTGATGCGCCGCGAGCCCCGCGCGCGCGACCTGCTCTATCCGGCGCTGCTGAACGCGCTCAGCGACCCCAAGGCCCTGGAGCCGCTGGTCGACCGGCTTCGCCGCAAGCCGGGCTGGCGGGCCCCCTTCTTCGCGACCCAGTTCGCGGGACCCGCGCCGCAGCGGGCCGCCGCCCTGCTGTGGGCGCTTCAGGATTCGGGCAGCCCGGCCACCAAGACCGAGGTCGAGGCCTATCTGGCGTCGCTCGAGGCGCGAAAACTCTACGAGGAGGCCTACGTCGGCTGGACCCTGTTCCTGTCGAGCGCCGAGCTGGCCAAGGTCAGCGGCGTCTTCGACGGCGGCTTCACGGGGCTTGAGACCTTCGCGCCGTTCGGCTGGCGGGTCGAGTCCGGCCAGGGGGGCGTGGCGAGCGTGGAGCCGCAGGCCCCGGGCGAGGGCGGCGCCCTGAAGGTTGTCCGCTTCGGCGCGACCACCCAGTTCTTCGCCCGCCAGCTCCTGGTGCTCGCGCCCGGGCCCTACCGGCTGACCCTGCGCGCGCGCGCCGAGGGCGAGACCACGCCGGGCGCCCTCGAATGGGCGGTCTTCTGCGCCGAAGATTCCCGCGTCCTGGCGCGGGCGCCGGTGCGGGCCGGGCCGGGCGACTGGAGCAGCCAGGCGCTGTCCTTCGTCGTCCCGCCCCGCGGCTGCACCGGCCAGGTGCTCAAGCTGCTCGGCGCGGCGCCCGGTTCCGGCGCCGAAAGCGGCGTCTGGTTCGACGATCTTGTCCTGTCGAAGGCGGGGACCAACTAGGCATGGCGAACCCGAGGTTCAGCTGGCGCGGGCCGGTCGTGGCCCTGCAGGGCGTTTCCCTGATCTTCTGGCTCACCGCAGCCGTCCTGACGCTCGCCTTCCTGTTCGGGGGCGCCAGTCGGCAGAACCTCGCCCAGGTCATGTTCCTCGAGCTGGCCAGTCTGCCCCTGCTGGCCCTGGCGGTCTGGCGGTTCGTGACCGAAGGGCGCTGGGCGAGCCTGGGCGCCGCGCGGCTGATCCTGGCGCTTCTGCCCCTCATCCCTCTGCTGCAGCTCCTGCCCGTGCCGTTCGGTCTGTGGGCGGAGCTGCCCGGACACGCGGCGGCGGCCGAGGCCGCCCGCCTCGCGGGCCTTCCGCCGGCCTGGCGGCCGATCAGCCTGGCCCCGCAGGAGACCTGGCGCAGCCTGCTGGCGCTCGCGCCGCCGATCGCCGTGTTTCTCGGCGCCGCGCTCACCACCGAGGCCGAGCGCCGGTGGCTGTGCGTGCTTGTCCCCGTGGCCGCGGTCGTCAGCCTGGCGATCGGCGCCCTGCAGCTGGCCGGCGGCCAGACCAGTCCCTTCTACTTCTATTCCCAGACCAATCTCGGCTCGCCCGTGGGCCTGTTCTCGAACCGCAACCACCAGGCCACGCTGCTGGTCGTGTCGATGCCCTTCGCGACCCTCTGGCTCTGCCGGGCGAGGGCCGGGATCCGCGAGAGCGCGCCCATGGCCGCGGCGCTGATCGGCCAGATCATGCTGGCGTTGGTGGGCCTGGTGATCGTCGGCTCCCGGGCCGGCGCCCTTCTCGCCGCGCCCGCGCTCCTGATGGTCACGGCGATGCTGGTGCGCGCCGGCCGGCTAGGCGGCCGGGTCAGCCTGATCGTCGGGGGGCTGGTGCTGGCCGTCTCGATCGGCGCCGCCTCGCTGGTCATCGATCCCCTGATGCAGCGCTTCGCCGCCCGGTCGGACCAGCGGTTCGACACCGCGCCCGTGGTCGCCGCGACCGCCTGGGAACACCAGCCGATCGGCGCCGGCATCGGCAGCTTTCCGTCGGTCTACGCCGGCGCGGAGCCGGTCGAGCTGATGTCCGAGACCTACTTCAACCATGCCCATAACGACTATCTCGAGATATGGCTCGAGACGGGCGTGCTGGGTGTTTTCGCCCTGCTGGCCTTCGTCGTCTGGTGGGTCGGCCGAAGCTACAGGGTGTGGACCTTGCCCACGACCCCGGGCCGCAACCTGGCGAGGGCCGGATCGGCGGCGATCCTCCTGCTGCTCATTCACTCCGTCGTCGACTACCCGACCCGCACCCTGGCCCTGGCCTCGGTGCTGGCGCTCTCCTGCGCCCTGCTGGCCGGCCGGCCCGCCGAATTCGGCCCCGAGGCTGAGGCGGCGGCCGACCGGGCCGGAAGCCGCCGGCGTCGGGCCTCCTGACGCCCCCTTCGGGGACGAGCGGCTACCGGCCGGCGGACGGGGCGGCGTGAATCTGGAACACGTCGCGCCGGGCGGCGAGGGCTTCGTCCTCGTCGATGCGGGTGACCGTGTAGCCGAGCGCGCTCAGGAAGGCGGTGGCCTCGACCATCAGGGCCGATGAGTGGATCTCGGCGTAGATGACCGGCCGGTTCCGGCTCAGGACGGTCCGGGCGCCCTGCAGGACCATCATCTCGGCGCCTTCCACGTCCAGCTTCATCAGGTCCGGCGCGGGAAGCGCGCCGGACGCGACCAGGCCGTCGATGGCGCTGATCTTCACCTGCAGGCGCGTCTCGCTGGTGGCGTCGGGTTGGAAGTCGCTGTCGATCAGCTTGGCCATGCTCGTCTCGGGCATGACCACCATCTCCGTGACGCCTTCCTCGGCGCCCAGAGCCTGGGGCATCAGCTGGATCGGCAGGTCCGGGTTCAGCGCCACGAGCTGCTCGATGCGCGCGATGTTGTCCGGCAGGGGTTCGAAGACGACGACCCGGGCCGCGCCCTGGGCCGCCATCACCCCGGCGAAGAAGCCGTGCCAGCCGCCGATGTCGTAGGCGACGCCGCCGCGCGGCGTGGCCGCGGCGATCCGCTCGGCGAAGGCCTGTTCGTAGGTGCCGGTCCAGATGCCCTTGTCCTCCGGCATCCGAATGAGGAAGCGCACGCCCCGCGCCGGGCCGGCGTCGACCCGGTGCTCGAACTGGGCGCCGTCCAGGGTCCGGGACACCAGCCAGCGCTGCGCCTGGGCGAGGCCCGGAATCGAGCGCACCGCGCCCCGAAGACGCCAGGGCACCAGCGACACGGCGGATCGGATCATGGAGAACCTCGATTTCAAGCCTCGGTCCCGCGCCGGGCCCGAACGGGCAACGCAATGCCATTCGCGGCCCGGTTTTGTCCACCCGAACCGCGCCGCCTGTCGCCGCCCCGCGCGCCTGCGACATTCTGGCACATAAAGAACGCCGGTTGCCGATTGCCGCGCCTAAACCATTGGGGTACCGCCGCCATGGGGGTTGGGCGCTGCGGGATGGTCGAACTGACCCCCTCGTCGCGGGCCGGCAGCTTGAAATAATGAGATGGCCGGGTTGGTTTCAAATCGGGTTTCGAACGCCTGGGCGCTGGCCAGGTTCGCGCCGGAGCTGATCGCCTCGCTCCGGGGCATGGTCGCGCAGAACCCCCTGTCCATCCGGGACCATCTGGCGCTCACCGCGGACGCCATCCTGCGCTATGGCGAGCGGTCCCGGGACGGCGGCAGCGCCATCGCCTTCAGCCTGCTGCACGGCTGGATGCGCGGCTATGTCGAGACCACCGGCTATCTGGTTCCCACCTGCCTGGACATCGCCGCGGCGATCGACCGTCCCGATCTGCGCGACTACGCCCTGCGGCTGGGCGACTGGCTGCTCCAGCACCAGCGTCCGGACGGATCGTTCCCCGACATCACCCGGACGGTCTCGGCGGCCTTCGACACCGGCCAGGTCCTGATGGGTCTGCACCGGCTGTTCGAGGAGACCGGCGAGCCGCGCTACGCCGAGGCGGGGCGGGCCGCCGCCGACTGGCTGAGCAGCCTCTCCGAGCCCGACGGGTCCTGGACCCGGGCCGAGGACTCGCCGGGACTCTCGCGGACCTATTTCACCCGTTCGGCGGCCGCCCTGATGGCGTTCGGACGGCTGGTCGGCGAGCCGCGCTATCGGGAGGCCGGCGCCCGCTTCCTAGACTGGACGCTGGAGCGCCAGCTGCCGAGCGGGCTCTTCACCGGCTCGGAGCTGATCCCCGGAACGCCCTATCTCCTGCACACCATCGCCTATGTCCTCGAGGGGCTGCTCCAGGGGTACGAGGAAACCGGCGAAGCCCGCTGGCTCGCCGCCGTCCAGCGCGGCGCCGAGGCGCTCAAGTCGGTCAATCTCGAGCGGGAGATCATCCTCTACAGCTACTACGACGCAGCGCTCGATCCGGCCTCGTCGGAGAAGTGCGTCACGGGCCTGGCCCAGTGGGCCGGCCTGTGCCTGCGCCTCTACGCGATCACCGGCGACCCGGGATACGCCGAGTGCGCCTCGAACAGCCTCTACTACGTCAAGTCGAAGCAGATCCAGGGACGGACCGCCTTGCGCGGCGCCCTGCCCGGCTCGGTGCCGTTGTGGGGCGCCTATCTGCGGCTGGCCTTTCCGAACTGGAACCTGAAGTTCTTCGGCGACGCGCTTGTCCAGTGGGAGGCGATGGGGCTGGACGAGTCCCGCCAGCAGGAAGACTTCGTGATGCGCTCGCATCACATCTATGCGCGCAAGGTGGGCTGGACCGACTCGAGCGAGGCCTTCAGCCCGTTCGAACAACGGACAATGGCGGCGATCGACGACATCGCCGGCCGCCACCTGCCCGCGCAGGGCGCCGTCGTCCTCGACCTGGGCTGCGGCGCGGGACGCGGCGTGGCCTGGTTCGAGGCGAGGCGTCCGGCCTGGACGTTCCTGGGCGTCGACCCGATCCCGGCCGAGCCGGGCCGCAAGCCGGTGCTGATCGGCACGGCCAACCGCATTCCGCTCGAGGACGCCAGCGTCGACATGGTCTACGCCTACATCAGCCTGCAGCACGTCGGCGACATCGACGGGGCGCTGGCCGAGATTCGCCGGGTGCTGCGCCCGGGCGGGCTCTTCGTGGTTTTCGACCGCAATCCGATCTCGATCCGCGGCCTGCTCAAGCCCTGGCACGAACTACGCGGCCGGTGGATCTACAGTTGGGATTCGCCCTTCCGCGAACGATGGTATACGCGGGGAGCCTGGCGCCGGCTGCTGCGCCGGACCGGGCTTGAGGTCGTCGCCAACCGGGCGCTCACCGACAGGGTCGGGCGTGGCGTGAGGAGGCTGCTGCCGATCAACCGGTTCGTCCTGGTCGCCGGCCGGAAGCCTGGGTGAATTTCCGGCTGTTTCGACGGCGTCCGCGATGGTTCGACGGAACTTGCGCCGACGGACGTGGAAGACGGGGGCGTTACCCTTTATGAGCCGAACGGTGCGCGACTCCAGGTTCGCGCCGGCTCTCGTTTTCAAGGTTTGTTGGGATTGACAGGTGGCGTTTTCAACCAAGATCAGGGTCGGGCTCAACAAACTGCTGGGCGTCGCGAATCTCAAGCTCGACAGCCTCACCGCCGACCGGCGTGAAGAAGCCCGTCTGGTCGAGCTGTCGAACGCCGGCCTGTTCGACCGGCCCGTCTACGCCCTGCTTCCCGGGATGGAATCGTTCGATGCCGGACCCATGGCCGAGGCCTGGAACCGCTATGGCGAGGACCTCGGCAAGCTGACCCGGCCGGAAAGCAACGACGTCCAGTTCACCCCGGACAATCCCTACTTCTCGACCCCCGACATGGAGGCGCTCTACCTGATGATCCGCTCCCTGGCGCCGCGCCGGGTGGTGGAGATCGGCTGCGGCCACAGCACCCGCATCACCCGCCAGGCGATCATCGACGGCGGCCTGAACACCAGGATCACCGCGATCGATCCCTGGCCCCGGACCGACATCGCGCCCTTCGTCGATGACTTCATCCAGTCCCGCGTCGAGCAACTGGTCGACTACGCCGTGTTCGAGACCCTCGAGGCCGGCGATGTCCTCTTCGTCGACTCCAGCCACGAGGTGAAGCTGGGCAACGACGTCGCCCGGATCGTCTGCGACATCATTCCCCGCCTGAAGCCCGGCGTGGTGCTGCACTTCCACGACATCTTCCTCCCGTACGAATACGTCGAGGTCTACTCGCGCGCCTATGCCGGCTGGGGGGAGCAGTTCCTGCTGCATGCGCTGCTTCAGGGCAAGCCGGCCGACCTCCTGTGGCCGGGCCACTACCTGCAGCGCAGCCGGCCCGACCTGGTCGCGACGCTGCCGTTCATGGCCAGGGGCATCGCCCAGAGCTTCTGGTTCCGGCTGCGCTGAGAGCCGCCAGGCCCCATGCACACCATCATCGTCTGCGACTGGATACCGCCGGCTTTCGGGGCGGTGGGCCAATACATGGACCAGCGGGCGCGCGCCGCGGCGGCGGCGGGCGGCCGGGCGACGCTGATCGGTCTGGGCGAAACGCCGTCGACGGAAACCCGGGGCGAGCTGACCATCGTGCGGCTGGCCGCGCCCCCGGTGGACAAGCAGGCGCCGGTGCTGATGCGCGGCCTGTGGTCCCTGTCGACCAGCCTAAGGCTGCTCGGGGCCGCACGCCGGGCCTGCCGGGACGGTCCGCGCGAGGCCTGCGAGATCGTCGTCACCGGCTCGCCGCCGTTCCTGGCCTACCTGTTCATCCTGTACAATCGCCTGGTCTGGCGCCGGACGCTCGTCTACCGGATCACCGACTTCTATCCCGAAACCCTGTTCGCCGCCGGTCATTTCCCCTGGCTGCGCCCGATCTCGGGCCTGTTTCACCGCCTGCGCCGGGCCGCGACGCGCATCGAGGCCCTCGGCGAGGACCAGAGGCGCAGGCTGGCCGAGGGCGGGGTTCCCGCCGACCGCGTGGTCGTCGTGCGCGACGCCTCGCCGATCGTCGACTGGTCGCGGCGCGCGCCCGTCGCGCGGCCCTTCCCGTCCGACAAGGTCATCCTGCTGTATTCGGGCAACCTCGGCGTGGCGCACGACATCGACACCATCTGCCAGGCCTACGAACGGCATGTGAAGGCAGGGTCCGACCGCGTGCGGCTGTGGCTGAACGGCGTTGGAGGACGGGTCGAGACCCTGCGCGCCTTCTGCGCCGCGCGAGGCCTGCCCCTGCATTACAGCCCGCCGGCCGCGCTCGAGGACCTGCCCGAGGTGCTGCGGGCCTGCGACGGGCATCTCGTGCTGCTGGGCGCGCCCTTCTGGGGCTATGTGTTGCCGTCGAAAATCTACGCCTGCCTGGAGCTGGACCAGCCCATCTTCTACGTCGGGCCCACCCAATCCGACGTGCACCTGCTGTCGCGGGGACGGCGGGGCGGCTACTTCCAGACCGAGCCCGGAGACGTCGACGGCTGCGCCGCGGCCCTCGAGGCGTTCGCCGATCATGCAATGTATGGTCGAGATTGATATGCCGGTCCAAACTGACTATCGGACTTGGCTTCGGACAGAAATCCTGGGGCGGGACGCGGGGCGGCCGAAGCCGGTTCTTCGCATCGATCCCGCTCCGGATGTTTGGAATCGGTCACGGTTCCCGGGACCTGGCTGGTTCAGCCCGATCCCGGCGTGACCCAGAGCGTGGGGCAGGTGATGACGAAGGCCGCATTGGTGCTGGGCGCCGGAGGATTCATCGGCGGCCATCTGGTCAAACGCCTCAAGCGCGAAGGGCTCTGGGTCCGGGGCGTCGATCTGAAGTTCAATGAATACGCCGAGACCGAGGCCGATGACTTCGTGATCGGCGATCTGCGCGACCAGCAGTTCGTGCGCAGCGTCATCGACCGTCGGTTCGACGAGGTCTACCAGCTGGCCGCCGACATGGGCGGCGCCGGCTACATCTTCACCGGCCAGCATGACGCCGACATCATGCACAACTCGGCGACGATCAACCTCAACGTCGCCGACGCCTGCCACCGGCGGAACATCCGCCGCCT
This sequence comes from Pseudomonadota bacterium, assembly GCA_049323695.1. Lineage (GTDB taxonomy): Bacteria > Pseudomonadota > Alphaproteobacteria > Caulobacterales > Caulobacteraceae > Caulobacter. The sequence goes on along the minus strand of JBMOOF010000034.1, from coordinate 87,350 downwards.
GTTCTATTCGTCGTCGGCCTGCATGTATCCCGAGCACAACCAGCTCGATCCGGACAATCCCAACTGCGCCGAGGACTCGGCCTATCCGGCGGCCCCCGATTCCGAATACGGCTGGGAGAAGCTGTTCTCCGAGCGCCTCTTCCTCGCCTACAACCGCAACCACGGCATGGAGTGCCGGGTCGCCCGCTATCACAACATCTTCGGCCCCGAGGGGACCTGGGACGGCGGCAAGGAGAAGGCGCCGGCCGCCGTCTGCCGCAAGATCGCGATGGCGCGCTCCGGCGATGCGATCGACATCTGGGGCGACGGGCTCCAGACCCGCTCGTTCCTCTATGTCGACGAGTGTCTGGAAGGGACCCTGAGGCTGCTGAGGTCCGGATTCGAGGGGCCGGTGAATATCGGCTCCGAGGAGATGGTGACGATCAACCAGCTGGTCCGCCTGGTCGCCGACATTTCGGGCAAGACCATCGAGATCAACCATATCGACGGTCCCACCGGCGTCCGCGGTCGGAATTCCGACAACCGACTGATCGCCGAGAGGCTGGGCTGGGCGCCCAGCATGTCGCTGACCGCCGGCCTCGAGAAGACCTACGCCTGGATCGAACGTCAGGTTCTGCGCAACGCGGCCTGATCGTCGATCGGATCGCCCCCATCCCCCAGGACCATCGGAGACGGCCCATGAGCGGCGCTAGAGTCCTCGTCACCGGCGGCGCCGGCTTCATCGGGTCGCATCTCTGCGAACGCCTGCTCGCCCGCGGCGACGAGGTGCTCTGCGTCGACAACTTCTTCACCGGGACGCGGGCCAACGTGCGCCACCTGCTCGACAACCCGATGTTCGAGCTCTCGCGCCACGACGTGACCTTTCCGCTCTATGTCGAGGTCGACCGCATCTTCAACCTGGCCTGCCCGGCCAGCCCGGTTCACTACCAGCACGACCCCGTGCAGACGACCAAGACCAGCGTCCATGGGGCGATCAACATGCTGGGCCTGGCCAAGCGGCTGCGCGCCCGCATCCTCCAGGCGTCGACGTCGGAGGTCTACGGCGATCCCGCCGTCCACCCGCAGACGGAGGACTACTGGGGCAACGTCAATCCGATCGGGCCGCGGTCCTGCTACGACGAGGGCAAGCGCTGCGCCGAGACGCTGTTCTTCGACTACTGGCGCCAGCACCGGCTGGGCATCAAGGTCGCCCGGATCTTCAACACCTACGGCCCGCGCATGCATCCCAACGACGGGCGGGTGGTCTCCAATTTCATCGTGCAGGCCCTGCGCGGAGAGCCGATCACCATCTTCGGCGACGGGATCCAGACCCGGTCCTTCTGCTACGTCGACGACCTGGTCGAGGGCCTGCTGCGCCTGATGGACACGCCCGACGCGGTGACCGGGCCGATCAACCTCGGCAATCCCAACGAGTTCACCATCCGCCAGCTCGCCGAGATCGTGATCGAGCTGACCGGCAGCCGCTCGACCCTGGAGAATCGGCCCCTGCCCGTGGACGATCCGCGCCAGCGCCAGCCCGACATCGGCCAGGCCGTCGCGACTCTGGACTGGCGGCCGACCGTCGAGCTCCGGGAAGGGCTGGCGAAGACGATCGACTATTTCGACAAGCTGCTGTCGGCCTGACGGACCGTCGCGAGCGCCGGCTGCGGCGAGGCGGCGGGCGGCGGCGCGCCATTCGCGGTCGCGCCCAGCCCGGCCGCCCACCGGCCGGCCCGCCGCGCCAGCCCGTGGGCCGGCTTCTCACACGCCAGGTAGAAGACGTAGGCCCCGAGCAGCAGCAGGCCGAACCGCAGGGACCAGTCGAGCACCGGCCCCAGCGTCGGCGGCGACAACCACCCGATCGCCTGGTTCGTCAGCTTGTGCGTCAGGTAGAGCGAGTAGCTCCACCGACCGCACCATTCGAGCCATCGCGGCGGCGGATGCCGGGACAGGTAGGCCGTTTCCGCCCCGAGCCACAGCGCCGCCAGGATGGCGAAGAGGTTGAGGGTCCAGGGGTAGCCGATCGGCGTGTGGTACCTCAGGATGCTGCAGCCGATCATCGCCGACCAAGCGGCCAGCCGCAGCGGCCAGACGAAGGACGCGAGCCTCCACACCCGCCCCGAAGCGGCCAGGTCCGCCAGCCAGCAGCCCAGCAGCCAGCAGGGCAGGCCGAGCAGCCAGTTCAGCTGCAGGCCGAACATCGGATACTCGGCCTCGTGCGGCCGGCTGCCGGCGACCGCGAAGGCCAGGACGAAGGCGATCCCGATCAGCGGCAGCCACGATCCCAGGCGCCGCCTCAGCGGCAGCAGGGCCGGGTAGATCGTGTAGTAGATGATCTCGGCCGCGATGCTCCAGAGGATGGAGTCCTCGAACAGCGAGAGGTTCAGCCCTATGGCCGCGGAAATCAGGATCGCGCCGATGGCGGGAATCAGGATCCGGACATAGCGGCGCACGTAATATTCGGACAGGCTGCCGATCCGGTTTCGTTCCGCATAGGCGTGGTGAATGCAGAATCCGGAGACGACGAAGAATACGATCACCGCGGCCGCCGACGACCAGATGTTGGCGAGGCCCGCGTCGACCAGGCGGCCGATCGGATGGGTGGTGTCTATGCCGTTGCGCAGCGGCGGCTGGCCGGTGTGGGCGAAGACGACGATCGCCGCACAGAGAAAGCGGATGCTGTCCAGGCCGACGAGCCGGGCGACGGGGGCCGCCGCCGCGGGCTGCTGAACCGGAGAATCGGTCATGTCCTGCACGGGGCCGCGTTCGAACCGAGGGAGAGCGCGCGAATCTATCCGGTTGTTCAGGGCCGCGCCAGTTGGCCCGGGCCGCGACCAGGTCGCCGTCTCACCGACTCATGAAACGAAAAGGGCGCGCCCGGAAATCCGGGTGCGCCCAATTCGAAACCTGACTGGAGATGAGGCCTAGGGGCTGGCCGGAGCGTCGTCGTCGTCAGACAGCGCGCCGCCGACCGCGACAGCCGTGATCACGCCCGCGCCGACCCAGACCCAGGCGCCGTTGTCCCAGACCCAGCCTTCGCCGTAGCCTTCGTCGCCGCCGCCGTTCTGGACGCGGACGAGACCGGACGAGCCGCCCGCGCACGGCGAGGCGTCGCCGACGGTCATCATCGACCGCGCGGTCACATTCACATTGCAGCCGTCCGAGAAGGCGATGCTGGCCTGCCCGCTGGTGGCCACCACGCGGTCACCCGCCTGAAGGACGGAGCCCGCCTTCAGAGGCGTCATCTGCCCGGCGCGATTGGCGTAGACGGCGCCCTGCGCCGAATTCACCCTTGCGCTCTGAGCAAACGCCACGGTGCTCGTCGCGGCGAGCACGACCGCTGTGGTTACAAACATAGCACGACGAAGCATCGTCTATCCCCTTCAGACATCGGCTGACTACCTGGGCCTTCAATACCCACTAGCGCGCCCGCACCGCGGCTTCAACCTTTTTCAGACGACACCGTTCCGCCACAGCCATAAATTGACCTGCAGTGAAGCGAAAGGGTCACACCGAATTGGGCCGCCGTCGAAAGAGACCATAGCACGGCGTTCCTGACCGCGCAGTGACGTTTTCGCGAAAGCGACCGCGGTGGACGGCCTCGCGCTGCGGCTGTAGAGGGTCCCGACCCGCCGGCAAGCCGCAGCCAGGACCCTTCATGCCCCCGACGCCGACGCCGCCCACCGTGTTCGTGACCGGCGGCGCCGGATACGTCGGGAGCCACTGCTGCAAGGCTTTCGCCGCGGCCGGGTGGCGCGTGGTGGTCTTCGACAACCTGTCCCGCGGCTGGCGCGATCTGGTGCGGTGGGGCCCCCTGATCGAGGGCGACCTGCTGGACCCGGCCGCGCTCCGGAAGGCGCTCGATGAGACGCGGCCCGACGTCGTCGCCCATTTCGCGGCCGTGGCCTATGTCGGCGAGTCCGTCGAACAGCCCGACCTCTATTACCGCAACAACGTGGTCGGCACCCTGAACCTCCTGGAGGCGATGCGGCGGTCGGGCGTGCTCCGGCTGGTCTTCTCGTCGAGCTGCGCGACCTATGGCGCCCCCGTCCGCCTGCCGGTCGACGAGACCCATCCCCAGTCGCCGATCAGCCCCTACGGCTGGTCAAAGCTAATGGCCGAGAAGATGCTGGCGGACTTCGACGCCGCCTTCGGCCTGCGGCACGTGGCCCTGCGCTATTTCAACGCCGCCGGCGCCGACCTCGACGGCGAGATCGGCGAACGCCACGAACCCGAGACCCACATGGTCCCGCTGGCCATCCAGGCGGCGCTGGCGGGCGGACGGGCCTTCACGGTGAACGGCGTCGACTTCGACACGGCCGACGGCTCGGCGGTGCGGGACTACGTCCACGTCAACGATCTCGCCGACGCCCATTGCCGGGCCCTGGCCTATCTTATGTCGGGCGGGGCGTCGGAGGCGATGAACCTCGGAGTCGGCCGCGGCCTGTCCGTGCTCGAGATTCTCGCGGCGGTCGAGGCGGTCTCCGGACGACCCGTTCCGCGCGCAGTCGGCCCGCGGCGGCCCGGAGATCCGGCGGCCGTGTTCGCCGACGCCGGCAAGGCGGCGCGGATCCTGGGCTGGACGCCGGTCCATTCCGACGTCGCCACGATCGTTGAAACCGCCTGGCGCTGGCACGGCGCCCACGCCTGATGGACGACCCGGACCTTCCCTCGCCCGCGGGTCAAAAGGAGCAGACCCGCCTGATCGTGCTTTGGGGCGCGGCCCTGGCGGCCGCCACCAAGGTGGCCACGGTGCTGCTGTCGCTGGTGCTGGCCCGCCTGATCGCGCCCGACATGTACGGCCAGTACGGCGCGGTCAGCACGATCCTGCTGTTCGTGATGTCGTTCTCCATGCAGAGGTTCACCGAGAACGTCTTCCACAAATCGCCGACGCTCGACGACTATCACCGACATCTGGCGTTCGGCGTCCTGCTGCACGGCGCGCTGTTCCTGATCGTGAACCTCGTCGCCCTGGCGATCACCCTCGACGCGACGCTGTCGAAGATCGCCATCTACCTGCACGTCGGGTCGCTCTCGATCCTGATCAACGTCCCGCGACTGCTCTACACGACGCATCTCCGCATGCGGCTGCAGTGGAAGCGGATCCGGTCGCTCACCATCCTGTCCTTCCTGCTCTATGCGCCCGTCTCGGTGCTGCTGGCGGCGAAGGGCCTGGGCGTCTGGGCGCTGCTGATGCAGAACCTGCTGGTGCCCGTGCCCTACGCCGTCGCGCTCCTCGTTTCGGAGCGGCGGCTCATGGGCCTGAATTTCGACTGGCGCGCCTATCGCGCCGCCTTCCGGTTCGGGATCGTGCGGTCCGGCGGGGCCGCGGTCACGACCGCCTATGGCGCGCTCGAGAGCCTGATCTTCTCCCTGGCGCTCGACTTCGCGACGCTGGGAATCTTCACGCGCGCCAAGGGATTGTCCCAGCTGGCGACGAGCTGGCTGTCCGACCAGCTCGGCGCGATTCTCTACCCCTCCCTGGCCGCCATGGCCTCGAACGGCGACGCCGCGCGGCGGGCGGCCGGCCTGCTGCTCAAGGTCAATCTGTGGACGAGCGGCGCGGTGGCGGTCGCCGTCGCCGCGGCCCCCAACGCGGCCGTGCTGGCGCTCTACGGCGAAGGCTGGACCGGCGTCGCCGAGCTGGTCCGCCCCGTTCTCCTGGCCGCGATCGCCGGCAGCATGATCACCACCTGCAGCCTCGTCCTGCTGACCAGGTCTGGGCCCCGGCGCGCCATCACGCTCGACATCACCGCCGTGGCCGTGAACGCCCTGGGCCTGCTGCTGGTCGCCCGCGGCGGCGTGCAGGTCTATTCGGTCTATCTGGGCCTGGCCAACCTGGCCCTGATCGCCGCGACCCTGGTCTACATGGTGCGCATGGCCCTGCTCGATTCCCGCGACGTGACCCTCGCCCTGCTGCCGCCGGCGCTCGTCTGCGCCGTCACGCAGGTCGTCGCCGCCCTGCCCGCCGTCGTCCGCGCGGAGGCGAGCTGGCCGTTTCCGGCGCTCGGGGCCGCGGCCGCGGCGAGCGGCCTGGCCCTGCTGGCGTTCGCCCGACTCCTGGACCCCCGCGGCCTGGCCACCATCCTGGACCTGCTGCCCGGCGGCGGCATGTTCCGAAGGGCGCTGCTCTTGCGGCCGGGGAGCCGTTTGTGATGCTATCGGACGCGAGGCCTTCCATGACAACCGACAGTCATTCCCGGAAAGGAGCGCGGGCCCTTGTCCGTCGCAGCCGCCGACAGTAGCGCTCGGGTCCGGCGCGTTCTGGTGATCTTTGGCACGCGTCCGGAGGCCATCAAGATGGCGCCGGTGGTCGCGGAGCTGCGCCGCCGGCCGGAGCTGGAAACGTTCGTCTGCATCACGGCGCAGCACCGCGAGATGCTGGACCAGGTGCTCGACCTCTTCGCCCTCACGCCCGACTTCGATCTGGACCTGATGCAGCAGGGCCAGAGCCTCGAGGACCTGACCGCGCGCATCCTGACGCGCCTTGGCGCGGTCATCGACGAGGTCGCGCCCCACCGGGTCCTGGTCCACGGCGACACGACCACGAGCTTCGCCGCCGCCCTGGCCGCCTTCTACCGCCGCATTCCCGTCGGACATGTCGAGGCGGGCCTGCGCACCGGCGACATCATGGCCCCCTGGCCGGAGGAGATGAACCGGCGCTGCGTCGACAGCATCGCCGATCTCCTGTGGGCGCCCACGACCAGGGCCGCCGACACCTTGCGCCGCGAAGGCGCGCCCGAGGCGAACATCATCGAGACGGGCAACACGGTGATCGACGCCCTGCTGCACACCGTGTCGGCGATCGACGCGGATCCGGCGGTCGCGGCGGCGCTGGCCGAGCAGTTCGCCTTCCTCGACCCGGCCAGGCGCCTGATCCTCGTGACCGGTCACCGGCGCGAGAATTTCGACGGCGGCCTCGACCAGATCTGCGAGGCGCTCGAGCGGCTGGCCGGCCGGCCGGACGTCGAGGTGCTCTGGCCGGTGCATCCCAATCCCGTCGTCCGGCGGACGGTGCAGGGACGCATGTCCGGACGGGCCAACGTCCACCTGATCGCGCCGCAGGACTACCGCACCTTCACGGCCCTTATGCGCCGCGCCCACCTGATCATCACCGATTCCGGCGGCATCCAGGAAGAGGCGCCCTCGCTGGGCAAGCCCGTCCTCGTCACCCGGGACCAGACCGAGCGCCCCGAGGCGGTCGCCGCGGGCACGGCGCTGCTCGTCGGCGCCCGGGCCGAACGGATCGTGGCGGCGGCGGATCGGCTGCTCGACGACCCCGCCCGCTATCGGGCGATGGCCGAGGCCTCCAATCCCTTCGGCGACGGCCGCGCCTCGCAGCGGATCGCCGAGTCGATCGTGCGCCGCGACGCGCCCGCGGACGTCCGGCGATGAGGATCTGCGTCGTGACCTCGCTCGCGGCCGGGGCCGAGCCGCGCGCGCCCCGCCACGCGGTGGCGGCGAAGGCGGCGTTTCCGCAGGCCGAGGTCCTGTTCGTCGACTGCGCGCGGCGGGGCGCGGCCGATCCCGATCCGCCGGACCTGCGGTCCGCCGCGGGGATCATCCGCCAGACCCTGGATTACCCCGCCCGGGCCGGCCAGCCGCTCGCCCATGCCGTCAACAAGGCGCGGGTCGTCGCCGGCCGCCTGGCGATGAAGCTGTTCGGCCTCGTCACCGAGCCGCTGTTCGGCGACCGGACGATCGGGCTCACGCGGCTGCTCGTCGAGGCGCGCGCGGATCTCTACATCGCGCACAACATCGAGGCCCTGCTGCCCGCCGTCCGCGCCGCCCGGCGGAACGGCGCGGCGCTGATCTTCGACTGCATGGAATACTATTCCGACATGGGCGACGGGCAGACGGCCGAGGAGGCCCGGGCCGCGCGACGGCTCGAGGCCCGCTGGCTGCCCCGCTGCGTGCTCGTCACCGCCAGCAGCGAGGCCCTCTCGCGGGCTTTGGCCGACCGCTACGGCATCGAGCCCCCGCTGGCCCTGTACAACACGCCGAGGATCGAGGCGCCGCCGCCCAGGACGCGGGGCGAGGGGCTCCGGCTCTACTGGCGCAACGCGGTGGTCGGGTTCAGCCAGCGCGGCCTGGAGGACGCCCTGGCGGCCCTGACCCTGCTGCCGGACGACGTCACGCTTCACCTTCAGGGGCGCCCCTCGATGGACGGCGGCCAGCGCCTCGAAGCCCGGATACGCGAACTCGGCCTGGCGGACAGGGTGACCGTCCTGCCGCCCTTCGCCCCCGGCGAGGCCGTGCGCCAGGCGGGCGCCTACGACGTCGGCCTCTGCCTCGAGCGGCGCGGGCCCGCGAACCACGAGTACACCGTTTCCAACAAGCTCTTCGACTACATGATGGCCGGCCTGGCGGTGGTCGTCTCGGACCTGCCGAGCCTGAGGTCGGTGGTCGAACGCGCCGGCGCGGGCCTGCTCTTCGAGCCGGGCTCGCCGGAGGACCTGGCGGCGCGGATCCGTCGGCTGCGAGACGAGCCCGGTCTGCTGGAGTCGTTGGCCGGCCGGGCGCGCGCCTTCGCCGAAGCCGAGGGCAACGTCGACGTCGACATGGACCGGTTCCGCGCCGCGCTGCGGGCGCTGGCCGCGCCCCCGGCCGGATGAGCGGCGACATGCGCCGGGTGCTGGTCGTTTCGCCGAACTTTCCGCCCAACGACACGGTGGACATGCACCGGGTGCGGATGACCGTCGGCCGCTACGCCGAGCACGGCTGGCGTCCGACCGTTCTGCGGGTCGCCCCCGGCGACACCGGCCGGGCGATCGACGAGGATCTGGCGGCGACCCTGCCCGGCGGCCTCGAGGTGGTCGAAGTCGCCGCGCCGCGAGGCCGCCTCGCCGGACTGTTCGGACTCAACGCCACCGGGATCAGGGCCTGGACCGCCCTTCACCGCGCCGGGCGCCGGCTGCTGGCGGAAGGCCGGTTCGACCTGGTGTTCGTATCCACCACCGAGTTCCCGGTGATGGCGCTGGGCCGGGCCTGGAAGGCGCGCTTCGGCGTTCCCTACCTGCTCGACTTCCAGGATCCGTGGGCGACCTTCCCCGCCAGTGCGGCCCCCTACCTGCGGCGCGGCGCCAAGCATCGCCTGATGAGGGCGGTTCACCGCCGCCTCGAGGCCTGGACCCTGCCGCGGGCCGGCGGCCTCATGGCGGTCAGCCAGGGCTATGTCGACCTGCTGCAGGCCGCCTATCCCGCGCTCGCTGATCGCCCGTCCGCCGTGTCGCCGTTTCCCTATTCCGAGGCCGACTTCGCCGTCGCCGCCGAACGCGGACGGGCGGTGGACGGGCTGCGCCGGGACGACGGCGGCGCGACCTGCCTCTTCGCCGGCCGTATCGCGCCGGCCATGGAGTCGTCTCTCGCGAGCCTGTTCCAGGCGGCCGCGGCCGGTCGGCGCCGGCGGCCCGAGGTGTTCGACAGGCTGTGGTTCGTCTTCGTGGGAACCGGCTACGCCCCCAGCGGCAACCCGTCCGTGGCGATGCGGCTGGCGGCCGCGGCCGGCATGACCGACCGGGTCGTCGAGCATCCGGACCGGATCCGTTTCCTGGACGCCCAGAAGAGCATGCTGGACGCGGACATGCTCCTGCTGCTCGGGTCGAACGACGACGGCTACATTCCCTCCAAGCTCAACCAGAGCCTCTCCCTGCCCAAGCCCCTGCTCTGCGCCGCGCCCAGGACGTCGCGGGCGTTCCGGGCGGTCGAGGGCCTGGCCACCGTGCTGACGTTCGCCGCGGGCGAGCCGGCGGGCGAGGCCCAGCTGGAGGCGCTGGCGGACCGGCTTCGGGCGCTGGCGTCGGGCGGTCCGGCCGACGCCTACGCCGAACGGAAACCGCGCACCGCGCCGTTCGAGGCCGCCCAGGCGGCGGCGCGGGATTGCGCCCTGTTCGATAGCGTGGTCGAGACAGCCCTCGATTCCGGGAAGAGGTCCGTTCGACATGGCCGGTGAAGTGCGCATCCTGGCGCTGTTCGGCGGCATGGCGAGGCTCGGCTCCGAGCGGGCGAATCTCGAGGCCCTGACGGCCCTGCGCCAGGGCGGGGCCGAGGTCCGCCTGGTGGTTTCCGACGCCCCCTGGGCGGAGGAGGTCCGCCGCGACGTGCTGGCGCGCGGCTTCGCGATCACGCAGGCTCCCTACCTGCTGCTGCCGCGGAAGGAACGGCGGTTCAATCCGCTCATCGCCTACCCGATCACCATCGCCCGGGCCTCGGCGATCCTGATCCGCGAGATCCTGCGGTTCCGCCCGACCCACATCTACGCGTCCAGCCAGATGTTCGTGCTCAACTTTCTCCCGGCCCTGGCGATCATGCCGACGCCGCTGGTCTATCGCTGCGGCGACCAGCCGATCCTGCATAGCCGGCTGTTTCGGGCGCTGTGGCGGTTCATCGCCTGGCGAGCCCGCCGGTTCGTCGCCGTCAGCCGGTTCATCGCCGACAGGCTCGCGGAGTCGGGCGTGGCGCGCGCACGGATCTCGGTGATCTATGCGCGCCCGCCCACCCGGCTGGTGACCTCCGCGCCGTCGCGGACCTCACCGGGATTCACCTTCGGCTTCGTCGGCCAGATCAACGAGACCAAGGGCCCCCACCTTCTCGTCGAGGCGTTCAGCGACTTGGCGCGGACGTACGCCGACGCACGCCTGGTGATCGCCGGACGCATCTCGGACTGGGCCGGCGACGAGTGGGCGCGGGCGCTCAGGGACCGCGTGTCGGCGGACGACGACCTTTCCGGCAAGGTCAGCTTTCCCGGCTTCGTCGAGGATGTCTCCGCCCTGCTCGGCGGCTGTCAGGTCGCGGTCACGCCCACCGTCACCGAAGAGCCCCTCGCCAACGTCGTGATGGAGGCGAAGGCGGCCGGCGTTCCCTCGATCGTCTTCCCGAGCGGCGGACTGCCGGAAATCGTCGAGCACGGCGTTGATGGATATATCTGCGCCCGCCGGGACGCCGAGGCTCTGCGGGAGGCGATGATCTACTATCTTGAGCGACGAGACGCCGTGGCCGGCCAGGGCGTGGCGGCTCGCGCGTCGCTTCGCCGGCTGGGCGTCGACCGATTCGTCGAGAAGTGGACCGCCGTGGTCGACCCGGCCGGGGATGGGGTCGCCGCATGACCGCCGTCGGGGACCTGCATCCGCTGCGCAGACCCAATCTGATCTGCCTGGGCGCGCCCAAGGCCGGAACCACGTCGCTCGCCGCCGTGCTCGCCGCCCACCCGGACGTCTTCATGCCGCCGCAGAAGGAGCTGAACGCGCTTCACTACGACGACCTGGAGGAGCGCCTGGGCGAGTACATGGACTATTTCCACGAGGCCGGCGATGCGACCGTCCGCTGCGACTTCTCGGTGCGCTACCTGGCTTCGCCCAATGCGCCACGGGCCGCCGCGCGGTTCACGCCGGACGCCCGGCTGATGGTCATCCTGCGCGATCCGACCGATCAGATTCAGTCCCACTACTGGCACCTTCGTCGGCAGAACTTCCACCAGGCGCGGCCGGTGGATCCCGCGCCCGACCTGTTCGAAGCCCTGGAGCGTTTTCCCGAGTTGCTGCTGGAGCCGGCCCTGTACGGCAAACACCTGACCCGCTGGCTGGCGCTGTTTCCTCGGGACCGGCTGCATCTGGTCGACTACGGCGACCTGACGCGCGACCTGCACGGGACCCTGGCCGGGATCTGCCGGTTCGTCGAGGTCGCGCCGTTCGACTTCTCGGCGGCGGCCAGCGCGGTATCGTCCCAGGGCGGCCGTGCCGGGGTCCAGCCGAGGACCGGCCTCGCGGGATGGCTTTTCCCCAAGCTCTACGTCGGCGTCGCGCGCGGGCCCTACGCCTGGCTCAAGCGCCGGATCGGCGTCCAGGGCGCCGACAGCCTCAAGCGCGCGCTGCGGCTGAGAGAGACAGCGGAGGCTGTGTTCTTCAGGAGCGGCTATCCAAGGCTCGACGCGGACGGACGCCGACGTCTGCAGGCCCGGCTCGCGGACGACCGCGAGGTTCTCGACGCCCTCGGCGTCGTCGACACCTCGCGCTGGGGCGCGGCGTCATGAGCCCGCGACTCGGAGTCCTGCTCACCCACCCGGTCCAGTACTACAGCCCCTGGTTCAGGGCGCTGGCCGGCCAATCCGATCTGACGGTGTACTATGCCCACAGGCAGACGCCGGAAGGGCAGGCGCGGGCCGGCTTCGGCCGGGGATTCGAATGGGACGTGCCGCTGCTGGACGGCTACGACTGGCGGTGGCTGGACAACGTCTCGCGGCGGCCCGGCCTGGAGCATTTCGACGGTTGCGACACGCCCGAGATCGCCGGGATACTCGAGCGCGAGCGCTTCGCCGCCTTCCTGGTGTTCGGCTGGAACCGCAAGAGCATGCTGCAGGCCGCCTGGGCGGCCCGGCGGACGGGGACGCCGCTCCTCATCCGCCTCGATTCCAACCTGCTGGCGCCCCGCTCCTGGCTGAAGTCGGCGCTGAAGCGGCCCGTCTACTCGGCGATCCTGCCCCGGGCGGGTCACTACCTTTCGCCCGGCGAGCGCACGGACGCCTACCTTCGCCACTACGCCGTGCCCGACAGCCGCATCCACCGGCTGGCCCATATGGTCGACGTCGACCGGTTCGCGGCCGGGGCCGAGGCGGCGCGCAGGTCGGGCGCCGCGGCGCGCCTGCGTCAGGCCCATGGCGCGGGCGAGTCCGACGTCGTGCTGACGTTCGCCGGAAAGCTGATCGCGAGGAAGCGCCCCCGCCTGCTGCTGGAGGCCTTGCTGAGGCTGCGGACGCTGGATCCCGCCGCGGCCGGACGCGCCCGTCTCTGGTATGTCGGCGACGGCCCTTTGCGGGACGAGCTGGAGGGCTTCGCACGCGCGCACGGCCTGCCGGTCTCGTTCCTGGGTTTCGTCAACCAGAGCGCCTTGCCGGAGACCTATGCGGCGTCGGACTGTCTGGTCCTTCCGTCGAACGGCGAGGAAACCTGGGGCCTGGTGGTCAACGAGGCCTTCGCCTGTGGCGTTCCGGCGATTGTCTCGGACGAGGCCGGCTGCACGCCCGAACTGATCGTCGAGGGCGAAACGGGCTGGCGCATGCGCCGTCCGGAGACCGATCATCTGGCCGCGTTGCTGGCCGGCGCCGTCGACCGGGCGCCGGGGCTGCCCCGCGCCGCCCTGGCCAGGCTGAGCGCCGACGGCGGCTACGAAGCCGGCGTCTCATCGCTGCTTGGCGTCGTCTCCGGACTTCCGGGCCGGCGAAAATGACCGAAGGTGCGAACATGTTCGACAAGTACGAGGCCAAGGGCGCCTACCACTGGCGGGAGTGCGATCGCCGGTCCCGCGAGTTCAATCCGCCGCTGGCGGCGCGCTACGAGCTGGTCGTCAAACGGGCGCCGGCCGGCCGGGTGCTCGACGTCGGCGCCGGAGACGGCTACCTGGCGGGCCGGCTCGCGGCGCGTTGCCGGGAGGTCGAGGCTGTCGAATACGAGCCTTCCGGCGTCGCGCTGGCGTCGGACATGCTCGCGGACCTGGGCAATGTCTCGGTGCGCCAGGGCAGCACCTACAGCCTGGACTACGCGGACGCCGGCTTCGACGGCGTCGTCATGGCCGACGTCATCGAGCACCTGGACGCGCCCGGCGCCGCGGTCGCGGAAATGGCCCGCGTCCTCGCCGACGACGGCGTGGCGCTGATCACCACGCCTCAGTGGCGGGCCGACCGGATCTGGGACGAACGCCACGTCAAGGAGTACACGCCCGACGAGTTCAGGGCCCTGCTCGGCGAGCATTTCAAGTCGGTGGAACTTGTGTTCAGCTGGCCCAGACTGTGGTCGGACGCCTACAGGACGCGGATTGGCTGGCGGCTGCTGCGCATGGCGGGGCGGCTGGGCTTCAACCCCTTCCTGTCGGAAAGCGATTCCCCTGAAGGGCGCTGCCAGATGCTGGCGATTTGCAGACTTCCAAGGCGGGGCGAGGCATGAGCGAAGAAGCGACCGGACCGGCCCTGACCTCCCTCGATCTCGCTGAACAGACTCCGGCGCCGCCCCGGCGCGCGCGCGCGCCGCGCGCCAGCCTGTATCCGCTGCAGCTCCGGCTGACCGCCGTCGGCGCGGTCGCGGCCGGCCTGGCGCTGGCCTTCCAGGACTGGTCGATCGCCGTGGCGGTGTTCGCCCTCTTCGCCCTGGTCGGGGCGACCTGGCGCGCCGACATGGTGCCGATCATCCCCGCCTGCATCGCCTTCCAGTGGGTCTCGATCGCCACCGGGTACATCTTCCTGCACAACGCCCACTACCTGCCGGGGCGCTTCTTTTCCGACGCCATGCAGCCGGCCATGCTGCTCTCGCTGGCCGGACTGGCGATGGTGGCGGCGGGCTTCCGGATCACGCTCCACCTGTTCAGGGGGACGATCTTCCCCAAGACCTTCATGGGATACTCCGCCTACGGCATGAGGCGGCTCTTCATCCTCACGATCGCCTCCTTCGCCATCAGTTACGTCGTCGACATCGTACCCAAGGCGATCTGGTTCGGCGGCGCCCAGATCATCGAGAGCCTGCTGTCTCTGCGGATGATCCCCTACTTCATGCTCCTGGTCGCCGTGTTCGACCGCAAGAGCGGCTACCGCTACCTGTTCCTGAGCACGGCCTGGGTGATCCTGCCCCAGCTGCTGACGGGATTCAGCGACTTCAAGGAGATCCTGTTCGTCATCCTGATCGCCGTCCTGGCGCGCTGGCGGCCCTGGATCCGCACCCGGGAGCAGAGGGCCGAGAACCGGCGCATGATGATCTACGGCGCGGCCGGGGCGATCGCCCTGCTGTTCATGGGCATGGCCTGGAACGGCGGCGTCAAGCAGGAGTGGCGAGACCGGATCTGGTCGGGGGTCATCACCGACTCGCCGATCGAGCGGATCGGCCAGTTCTTCAAGATTTCCGGCCGCGTGGTGACGCACCTCAACTGGACCGACGCGTCCGGCACCCTGGTCTCGCGCATGACCAGCGGCGAGATCTTCTTCGCCAAGGTGATCGAGCGGGTTCCGGCCACCGTCGCGCATGAACGCGGGCGGCTGCTGTGGATGGCGGTCAGCAACGCCATCACGCCGCGCTTCCTGTTCCCCAACAAGGCCGACCTCGGCGGCGACAGCTGGCTGGTGCGACGCTACGCCGGCGAGTCGGTCGCGGGCGACGAATCCGGCGCCTCGATCGGGCTGGGCTACATGGCCGAGTTCTACATCGACTTCGGCGTCGCCGGGGTCATCGTGCTGTCGCTCGTCTGGGGCATGATCGGCGGAACCAGCATCGGCCTGCTGGCGAGGGTGGTGCCATCGCGGGAAATGCTCCTCGCCCTCGTCATCGGCCTGTTGACCCAGTACTACATGGCGTTCGACGGCAGTCTCATCAAGTTGCTGGCCGGCTTCCTGCAGCGCGTGGGCATATCCTATCCCGTGTTCCTCGCCGTCGGACCGTACCTTCACAGATGGCTCACCGGCGCCGCCGGGCCGAGACCGGGGCCCCGCGCCTTCAGGCCCCCCCGTTAGGCTGTTCCACCCGGTCGGCCCGGGCCGTCGCGATGCGGCGACGGGGTCCGCCCCTCGTCCCGTCCAGATCAGGATGTCAGATGTTCGATTTCACACGTGTCGTCGGCGACCAGGGCGGGGTCCGGTCGCTTCTGCGAAAGGCGCGACGCAATCCGGAGAAGGCCTGGACCGCCCTGATGCGGACGCTGCGGTCCAACTGGACGGCGACGGTGCTCGGCGACGCCGCCGCCTGGGAGGCGGCGAAGGCCGAACTGGCCGCCACCGGCCTGATGCCGGGTCTTCAGGCCCGCCTCGCCGAAGCCTTCGCCGGGATCGAGGGCCGGACCGTCCGGGGCCGCGCGATGGTCGCCGGCGGCGTCAAGACAGGGCACGCCGAGATGCTGTGGGCGGTCGTCCGCCGACGCCGGCCGCGGGTGGTCGTCGAAACCGGCGTCTGCAACGGCGTGTCGTCGGCGGTGCTGCTCGAAGCCCTGGCCCTGAACGGCGAGGGCCGGCTGGTCTCGGTCGATCTTCCCGAGTTCAGCGACCCGGGGCTCAATGACACGGCGTTCTGGGACGGCAAGGGCGGCGCCGTCATTCCAGCCGGTCGTCCGGTCGGCTGGCTGGCGCCGGAAGCGCGCCGCGACATCTGGCGCCTGGAGCTGGGCCGCGCGCAGGACATCCTTGCGCCCCTGCTCGAGGCCGAGGGACCGATCGACATCTTCATCCACGACAGCGAACATTCCTACGACAACCAGATGTTCGAGTTTGCCGCCGGCTACGCGGCGCTCGCGCCGGGCGGGCTGCTGGTCGCCACGGACATCAACTGGTCGGGCGCGTTCGACGACTTCTGGGCGAAGATCCGATCGACAGGCGCCCGTCGGGTCTTCGTCGACTATTCCTGCGCCCTGGTGGTCAAGCCGTGACGCGCCGGTCGCCCGGCCCGATCCTGTTCGTCGCCACCGGCGTCCACGGGGCGGTCGGGGGCATCGCCTCGGCGAACCGGAATGTCCTGGCGGCCCTGCGTCGCGTGGGAGAAGAGACCGGCCGTCCCGTACGCACCTTGGTGCTGGGCGAGCCCGGCGGTCCGGACGAGGCCTGCCGCGGCTTCGACGGCCGCAAGGCGGCCTTCGCCCTCGCCACCCTGGCGAGCCTGCCGACGGCCGGCCTGGCGGTGTTCGACCACGTGAATATCGCCCGGCCGATCCTGGCGCTTCCGCGGCGCTTCCGCCCGCCGGTGGTCGTCTGCGCGCACGGTTCGGAGGCGTCGCGGCGCCTGCGCCCCTCCGGCGCCGCGGTGTTTCGCAGCGCCGATCTGGTGCTGACCAACTCCGGCTTCACCTTGCAGCGCATGCGCGCGCACGTGGGCCGGTTTCGCGGCGTCGCCTGTCCGCTCGGGCTGCCGCCGCAGTTCGAGGTGACCGGTTCGCCCCCGGCCCCCGGCGGCGGCGTCGTCAAGCTCGCGGCCGCCGACGGCGTCACCCGGGCGCTCGGCGACCAGGTCCTGCTGCTCGTCGGTCGGATGGACGCCGGGGAGCAGGAGAAGGGTCATCGCGAGCTGCTGGACGCCATGCCCGACCTGCTCGCCAGGCGGCCGGGCGCCCAGCTGGTCTTCGCCGGCGGGGGCTCGGATCTGGCCGGCCTGCGACGCGAGGCCGCCGCGTCTCCGGCCGCGGCGAGCATCTTCCTCACCGGCCTGGCGCCGAAGGAGCTGCTCGAAACCCTCTACCGCAAGGCCTTCGCCTTTGTGATGCCCAGCCGGCAGGAGGGCTTCGGACTCGTCTACCTGGAGGCGATGAACTACGCTAAGCCGTGCCTGGCCTGCCGCGAGGACGGCGGCGCGGACGTGGTGGCGGACGGCGAGACCGGCGTCCTCGTCTCGCCGGCCGTCGAGCGGGGCGAGCTGGTGGGCGCGCTGGACGGCCTGCTCGGCGATCCCGACCGGGCCCGCCGTCTCGGCGAGGCCGGCTGGCGCCGGCTGGTCCGTGAATTTTCGTCTTCGGCCCACCAGGAGCGGGTCGCGGGATTCGTGCGTCCCCTGCTTGCGGCGCGCGGGATCCGACGCAGCGCCGCCAGCGACATGGCCGCAAGAGTCTGGAACGCCTGATGGCCAACGCGACCCGCAGACTGAAGACCGCCGGCAAGGCCGGGCTGCACGCCCTGTTCGCGCTGGGCCAGCGCCTGGGCGTCAACATCCTGCCCCGGCACTTCTATTCCCAGGTCCCGGACCTCCGGGAGCTCGGCGCCCGTCGCGACTGGCGGGGTCCGATGAGCCTGGCCGGGGTCTCCGGCCGGAACATCGACGAGCAGATCGCCTTCGCCGAGGCCTGCCTGCCGCCGGACGTGCGGTCGGTCCTGGCGGCCCGGGACGTCCACGCCGAGGCGGTGGCGGCGAACGGCAGCGACGGCGGCTACGGCGCGATCGAGGCGGAGTTTCTCTACGGCTTCATCCGGACGCGGCGTCCCGCCAGGGTCGTGCAGGTGGGCTGCGGCGTCTCGACGGCGGTCATCGAGGCCGCCGCCGCCGACGCCGGATATCACCCCCGCATCGTCTGCATCGATCCCTATCCGACGGGCTTTCTGCAACGCAGGCAGGCGGCCGGCGGCATCGAGCTGGTCGCGCGGCCGGCGCAGGAGGTCGAAATTGAAGCGCTCACGGATCTGGCGCCGGGGGACCTGCTGTTCGTCGATTCCACCCACGCGGTTAAGCCCGGGAGCGAGGTCAACCGGATCGTCCTGGAGGCCCTGCCGCGACTGGGCGCCGACGTCTTCGTGCATTTCCACGACATCTACCTGCCGTACGACTATCCTCGCCGCCTGTTGACCGAGGACCTGTTCTTCCATTCCGAGAGCACGCTGGTGCACGCGTTCCTGATCGGCAATTCGCGGTGCCGCATCGAAGCCAGCCTGAGCATGCTGCACTACGCCGCCCGGGATTCCATGAAGGCCTGGTTCGCCCACTATGATCCGCAGGCGGACGAAGACGGGCTGGCCGGCCGCGGCGGCCGGCACTTTCCGAGCGCCCTCTGGCTGCGGACGACCGGGTCAGGGGACCGATGAATCCCCTGGGCCTGTGGCGCCGGAGCCGGATCGAGGCCTCGCTCGCCGCCCATCGCCTGCGACATGGCGAGGCGGCGGAGGGCGACGTCGGTCCGGCCCAGCTCGACGGGCTGAACGCCGCCTGGCGCGAGAGCCTCCGGCGGTCGCCCTGGGCGCGGGCGCTCCGGGACCGGCTGGACCTGCCCGACCGGTTCGCTGACTGGGACGATTTCGCCCGGCGGGTTCCCGTCCAGCGCAAGGCCGACGTCCGCCTGGACCTGGCCGCCGCGGCCGGACCGGCGGGCAAGGTGCTCTGGCGATCGACCGGGGGCACGACCGCCGAGCCGATGCGCTTTCCGGTGTTCGCCAGCGAGACGCGCGACGCGGCCCTGGACATCTGGCTCGGACGCGATCGCCTCGGCGTGACGGCCGCCGATCCGGTGTTCATGATCTGGGGCCACAGCCACATGTTCGGGACCGGCCTTCGCGGCGCCGTCGCGCAATGGCGACGGCGGGCGACGGACCTGGCGCTCGGATACACGCGGTGGAACGCCTATCGCCTGTCGGACGCCGACCTGGACCAGGCGGCGGACGCGCTGATCCGGAGCCGCGCGCGCTACGTGATCGGCTATTCGACGGCCCTGGACCGGTTCGCCCGGGTCAACGCCGGACGCGCGACCGCCCTGGCGCGGCTGGGGCTGAAGGTCGTGATCGCCACCGCCGAGGCGTTTCCGCGGGCCGACAGCCGCGAGGCGATCGCCGCCTGTTTCGGCTGTCCTGTGGCCATGGAGTACGGGGCCGTGGAGACCGGCCCCATCGCCTATGAGCGGCCGGGAGACGGCTACGACGTGTTCTGGCGTCACTACCGGCTGGAACTCGCCGGCCAGGGCGATCCCGGCGGGCCGGGCGAGCTGATCGTCACCAGCCTCTACCCGCGGGCCCTTCCCCTGTTGCGCTACGCCGTGGGCGATCTCGCCACGCCGCGGGACGGCGGCGTGCTGACCCGCATGGGGGCGATCGCCGGCCGCTGCAACGATCACGTCGAGCTGGCCGGCGGCGCGGTCATCCATTCCGAGGCCTTCACCCATGTGATGCGCGACATCCCGGAGGTCCGGTCCTACCAGATCGTGCGCCGGCGATCGGCGGCGCTGCCGACGATCAGGGTCGAGACCCCCGGGCCGCTCGCGCCGGCCCTCGTCGCCCTGGTCCGCGACCGGCTGGCCAGGGTCGATCCGAGGCTCGCGGGCGTCGAGGTCGAGGCGACCGACAGGATCGCCCGCTCGGTCGCGGGCAAGCACCGGATGGTCGTGGAGGAGCCATGACCACGACAGCCGGCGGCGGTCGCCGCGCCAACGGTCCGGGCCGGCGGTCCTGATGCGCGTCGTCCAGATCATCGCATCGGTCGCCGACGAAGCGGCGGGGCCGTCCTACAGCGGCCCGCGCCTGGCGTCGGCGCTCGCCCGGGCGGGCGCCGACGTGGAGATGTTCACGGTCGGGGCCACGCCGCGCGACCTCGGCGAGGGCGTCGTCCATCGCGTCTTTCCCCAGGCGCTGGCCGGGACGCCCGGGCTGTCGCGGCTGGTCCTGTCGCCGGCCATGGACGCGGCCCTGCGGCGCGAGGCGGCCCACGCCGAGGTGCTGCACACCCACGGGCTGTGGTTGATGCCCAACATCGCGCCCGCCGCGATCGCGCGCCGGGCCGGCAAGGCCTTCGTCCTGTCGCCGCGGGGCATGCTCGGCCCGCCGGCCCTGCGGTTCTCGCGCCGCCGCAAGCAGCTGGTCTGGGCCCTGATGCAGAGGCGGGCGGCGGCCTCCGCAGCCCTGCTCCACGCCACCAGCGAAGAGGAATGTCGCGAAATCCGGGACATGGGTCTCACCGCGCCGGTGACGGTGATCCCCAACGGCATCGACGTCCCGCCGCTGGAGCGGCGGCCGGCCGCCGGCGAACGGACGGCGCTGTCGCTGGGCAGGATACATCCGAAGAAGGGCCTCGACCGGCTCATCCGCGCCTGGAGCCGGCTCGGCCCGGCCGCGGCCGGGTGGCGCCTGCGGATCGTCGGACCCAGCGAGGCGGGGTGCGCCGAGGATCTGCGCGCGCTGGCCCGCAGCCTGTCGCTCGCCCGGGTGGACATCGAGGGTCCGCTGTTCGGAGCGGAGAAGCTGGACGCCTATCGCCAGGCCGACCTGTTCGTGCTTCCGACCCTCAACGAGAACTTCGCCATGACCGTGGCCGAGTCCCTCGCGGCGGGCACGCCGGTGCTGTCGACCCGGGGCGCGCCCTGGGCCGGGCTGGAAGCCGAGGGCTGCGGCTGGTGGATCGATCACGGCGAGGCGGTTCTCGCCGACGCCTTGACGGCGGCCATGTTGCGTCCGAGGGAAGAGCTGGCGGCCATGGGGGCGAAGGGGAGGGCCTGGATGCAACGCGACTTCTCCTGGGACCGCATCGGCCGGGACATGCTCGCCGCCTATCGATGGGTGCGGGGCGCCGGCGATCGCCCGGAGTCGATCCGCCTGTGAGCGACGCGCTCGACATCGCCGCCAACCGGCGAGCCCGCAAATGGACGGGCCGGGAGCTCGCCGCGCGCGCCGCCTGGGAGATCGTTCAGCCGCTGTTCCGGTTCAGCCCGCGAATCGTCTGGGGCTGGCGTCGCGGCATGCTGAGACTGTTCGGCGCCCGGATCGGGCGGAACGTGCATGTCCACCCGACGGTGGCGGTGACCATTCCCTGGAACCTGCGGGTCGAGGACTTCGCGGCGATCGGCGACGGCGTGCGGATCTACAATCTGGGCCTGGTGACGATCGGCCGGAGCGCGACCCTGTCGCAGGGCGTGCATCTTTGCGCCGGGACGCACGACCACACCCGCCCCGATCTGCCCCTGATCAAGGCCGAGATCCATGTCGGCGAGGGCGCCTGGGTCTGCGCCGACGCCTTCGTCGGGCCCGGCGTCACCGTGGCCAGCCACGCCATCGTCGGCGCCCGGGCCGTAACCATGCGCGACGTTCCCGCCTGGACCATCGTCGCCGGAAACCCCGCCCGGCCGATCCGGCGGCGCGAGGCCTTCCCGGCGTCATGAAGGTCTCGATCCTGATCCTGACCTACAACGAGGCGGCCAACCTGCCGGCCTGCCTCGACGCGCTGACCTGGTGCGACGACATCCTGGTGGTCGATTCGGGCAGCACCGACGGGACCCCGGACATCGCCCTCCGGCGAGGCGCGCGCGTCCTGACCAGGCCGTTCGACAACTTCGCCGGCCAGCGCAACTTCGGCCTGGACGCGGGCGACTTCCGGCATGACTGGGTGCTTCACCTGGATGCGGACGAGATCGTCACCGAGGCCTTCCGGGACGCCCTGCTCGCCCTGCCGGAGACCGAGGCCCTCGACGCCTGGCGCGTGCCGTTCAAGACCATGTTCTTCGGCCAGTGGCTCAGGCGCGCGGGCATGTGGCCGGCCTACCAGGTCCGGCTGGGCCACGCACGGCGCCTGCGGTTCGTCCAGGTGGGCCACGGCCAGCGCGAGGACCTGCCGCCGGAGCGCGTCGGCGAGTTCCCGCAGGCCCTGCTCCACTATTCCTTCTCGCACGGCCTCAGGCGCTGGCTGGACAAGCACGTCCGATACGCCGCCGACGAGGCGGCCGTGATCGCCGGCGAGCCGCGACGGCCCGGCGCGCTCAGGGACATGCTGTTCGGTCGCGATGGAACGACCCGCCGGCGAGGGGCCAAGGCGCTGGCCTCCGGCCTGCCCCTGTTCGCCCGGCCGCCGGCGCGGTTCTTCTATATCTATGTCCTGCGCCGCGGCTTCCTCGATGGCGGGCCGGGCTTCGCCTACGCGGTCATGCTGTCGGTCTATGAGGCGATGATCGCCCTGCTGGTCTATGAATCGCGACGGGGCGCGAATCGGAACCGGGTGCCGGACGGCTCGTCCGGCGCGTCGCCCGGGTCCCACACGGAAGGCGCCGGGGGCAGATGATCCGATCCCTTTACAAGGCTCTGCTGCGCATGCCGCGGTTCCGCGGGCGTCATCGCCTGGAGGCCGTGTTTCGCCGCTGGCTGCTGCCGGCCGTCGACACGGTCGACGGAATCCAGATGGAGCTCGACCCCCAGGAATGGCTGCAGATCCACCTGATGGCCGGGGAGCTTCCCGAGCCTGCGACCACGGCGCTGCTGCGGTCGCTGCTGCGGCCGGGAGACGTCTGCATCGACGTCGGGGCCCATGTCGGATTCCTGACCCTCGCCGCCGCCCAGCGGGTCGGCCCGACAGGGCAGGTGGTCGCGATCGAGCCCCAGCCCTACAATTGCGACCGGATCCTGATGAACAGCCAGGCCAACGGCCTGGAGAACATCGTCGTGGTCATGGCCGCGGCCGGCGACCGCGACGGGTTCGCCCGGCTGCACAACCAGAAGCGAAACGACAAGGCCCGCCTCACGCTGGCGGGGGGCGGCGTCAGCGACGTGTCGACTCGCTTCGAGGTTCCCCTGGCGCGCGTCGACAGCGTGGCGGCGCGATGGGGCCTCGACCGGGTGCGGCTGATCAAGATCGACGTCGAGGGCTTCGAGCGGGAGGTCTTCGCCGGCGCGCGCGAAACCCTCGCGCGGGCGGATCATGTGATCTTCGAATGCCTTCCGGACATGGACCCCGCGGTCGTGCGGGTCCTTGTGGAAACGCTGCGCGCCGAAGGCTTCACGCTCCGCGGCGTCGACGGCGCCGCCTGGGCTCCGGGGGCGGCGCTGGTGGAGCACAATGTCTGGGCGAGCCGCGCTCCGGGCTGAATCCCGACCGGTGCGAATTCCGTCGCTCGAGGATGTGAAAATCCGCCGTCGTGACCCGAAGGCGACACCCGGCGGGGGAAAATCGCGTAACGGGTGAATTCGCTCATTGCGACTGTCAAAAGCCGTGGACACGCCTCGCGAGGCCGCTATAGGTTCGAGGAACAATGTTCTAACTGCGGGTGCAGTGCGCCCGCGGCACGTGGCGCGAGGGGGTTCGTCCAGATGTCTGCCAACAAGAAGCATGCTCGCCGTCGTCTGTCGTTGCTCGCCAGCTCGTCGCTGGTCGGCGCGACCCTGCTCGCCGGCGTCGGCGGCGCGTCCCTGGTCGCCCTGACGCCGACCAGCGCGCTTGCCGCCAACGAGTGCGGCGACCCCAGCGCCAACGGCGCGCTCCCGGATGCGCTGGTCTGCCCGGCGGGCGTCTACGCCACCGGCATCGACTACACGACCACGGCGGACGGCGGCCTCGGGCTGGCCCTGATCGATGGCGTGACGGTGACCACCGGCGGCATCCGCGTCGTGCAGGATCCCGGACAGCCCATCTCGATCACCGCGGTCGCCGCCCTGCCCGGCAACGGCGACATCAGCATCCAGAACGGCATCGGCTTCCAGCGGGCGATCGAACTGATCAGCCCGGACGACTACATCACCGTCGACCTGTCCGACACCGACGCGAGCGACGGCACCCCCTTCGTCGCCGGCTGGGCGGGCGGCATCTACGCCCGGACCTCGGGCGTCGGCTCCATCGACATCACCATGACCGACGGCGACGTCCAGTCGGGCGCGATCGGCTTCGCGGTCGATGCGGTCGCCGGCTCCAACGGCGTGACCATCAATCTCGGCGCCACGGACCTGCGGGCGGTGGTGACCAACGCTGACGGCGGCGGCATCTACGCCTCGTCGACGGGAGACGTCGACATCTCGCTGACCGGCACGATCACCGACATCGGCGCCTTCACCGCCAACGGCATCCAGGCGAACGCGGGCGGCGACCTGACGATCAGCGCCACGGGCCTGATCGACGTCACGGGCAGCGGCGTGCTCGCCCAGACCGCCTTCGCCGGCGACATCGACATCACGACCGGCACGGTCACGGCCACCGGGCCTCTCGGCGTCAGCGGCGAGGCGATCGGCGGCGGCGACGTCACGATCAACTCGACCGGCAACGTCTCGGGCGGCGTCACCGGCGTTCGCGCGATCGTCGAGAACGGCGGCGCCATTTCGGTCACGGTCACCGGCGTGGCCAGCGGCTCGCGCGGCGTGGAAACCCAGGCTGAGGCGGGCAACACGACGATCGTCGTCGGCGGCGCGACGGGCACGGCGTCCGAGGGCATCCTCGCGACCGCCACGGTCGGCGGCGGCATCGACATCACCGCCACGGGCGCGGTGTCCGGCGCCACCGAAGGGATCCAGGCGACCACGGTCAGCGGCCTGATCGACATCGACGCGACCGCGGTCACCGGCGGCACCTACGGCATCCTGGCCGCGTCCACCTCGGGCGACGTCGACGTCACCACCACGGGCGCCGTGACCGGCACCCTGATCGACGGCGTCAACGCCTCCAGCACCAGCGGCGACGTCGCGGTCACCGCCAACGGGGCCGTTCAGGGCTTCCAGCGGGGCGTCAACGCTTCCAGCACCAGCGGTAACGTTACCGTCACCGTCGGCGCCGCCGGCTCCGTGCAGTCGAACGACGGCACGGGCAACTACGTGGCCCTGCGGGCGGTCAGCAGCACGGGCTCGGCGACGGCCAACGTGAACGGCTCGGTCGAGGGCGGCGCCCTGATCCGCAGCGACGGCGCGATCACCGGCAACTTCGCGGGAACCGTCAGCGACTCCAACATCGGCTACGGCGTCTGGATGGACGGCGGCGCCGGCCTGGTGACCTTCAACCAGACCGCGGGCGCCATCGACACCGACGCGGTCGGCGGCGGCATCGCCGCCGGCGTGGCGCTCGATTCGACCACCGGCGACATCGCCATCACCACGGCGGCCGGCTCCACGATCACGGGCACCGGCGCGGGCAACGTGGGCCTCGAGGTCGACACGGCCGACGGCGATGTCACCGGCACGCTGTCGGGCAACATCACCGCGACCGTGGACGATGCGGTCAACATCAACGTCACCGGCTCCGGCCTGGTCAACCTGACCTTCAACGGCGTGGTGACCGGCGGTTCGGCCGGCGACGGCATCGACATCACCACCAGCACCGGCTCCATCACCCTGGCGACCAACGGCGCGGTCACCGGCGATCCGGGCGTGGTCCTGGCCAGCGCCGGCGGCGTCATCGTCTATGACGCCAACGCGGACGTCACCGGCGACGCCGGCGGCATCACGGCGACCAACACCACCGGTTCGGTGACGGTGAATGTCAACAACGCCGGCACCGACATCGAAGGCGACGACGACGCCAACGGCGCCGGCGACGGCATCACCGTCACGACGACGAGCGGCGCGATCACCGTCACCTCCGACGCCGGCACGACGATCACCGGCAACCGCGGCATCGTGGTCACCAACTCCGGCGCCGGCGCGATCGTGGTCAACACGGCGGGCGCGGTGACCGGCGACGGCACGGGCGGCCTGTCGGACGGCATCCGCGCCATCAGCACCGGCTCGGCGACGATCAGCGTCACGACCGACGACGTCACCGGCGGCGTCAACGGCATCTTCGCCAGCGGCAACAACGACATCACCGTCAACACGACCGCCGGCGTCATCACCGGTTCGGTCGCCCTGGCGGGCACCGGCATCTACGCCACCACGACCAGCGGCAACGTCATGGTCACCACGGCCAACGTCTCCAGCGCGGGCGGCGTCGTCGCCCTCACCGGGTCCGGCTCGGTGACGGTCGATACGACGGCCGGCACGGTCACCGGCACCAGCGCCAGCGGCGTCACCGCCTCCAGCACCAGCGGCGCGATCTCGGTGACCACCGACGACGTCAACGGCGCGACCGTCGGCGTTTCGGCCACGACGGGCGCCGGCACGGTCGACGTCAACACCACGGCCGGCACGGTCACGACCACCGGCGGCACGGGCGTCCTGGCCACCTCCGGCGACGCCAGCACGGTCAACGTGGCCGTCTCGGCGGTCAGCGCCACGGGCGGCGACGGCGTCTACGCCACCAGCACCGGAGGCGGCGTCAATGTCGACGTCAGCGGCGCCGTCACCGCGACGGGCGTGGGCGTCAACGCCGGCACCAGCGGGGCGATCGACATCGACCTGCTGTCCGGCTCGGTGTCGGGTACGACGGGCGTCCAGGCGATCGCCACCGGCGCCGGGACCGTCAACATCGACAACACGGCCGGCCTGGCTGTCACCGGCACGGCCGGCGACGGCATGACCGCGACCACCGACAGCGGCTCGATCTTCATCTCGACGGCGGGCGTGGTCAGCGGCACGGTCGACGGCATCGACGCCACCAGCACCAGCGGCACGATCACCATCGTCGCCACGGCCGGCTCGGTGACGGGCGGCACGGGCTCGGGCATCGACGCCCAGACGGGCGGCGCCGGCGACGTCAGCATCACGGCCTTCGCGCCCGTGGCCGGCGCGTCCGGCGTCACGGCGGGCACGACCGGCACGGGCAATGTCATCGTCTGGACGACCGGCGGCGTGACCTCCACCGCGGGCGACGCCATCAACGCGGCGGGCACGACCGGCGTCGTGACGGTCACGGTCTCGGGCGCCCTGTCGGCGACGGGCGGCGACGGCGTCGACGCCTCGGCCACCACGGGCTCGGTGACCATCGCCGGCACGGGCACGATCGACGCCTCCGACGGTTGGGGCATCCTGGGCACGACGGCTGGCGGCCCGGTGACCATCACCTACACGGGCGACATCGGCACGGCGCTCGATCCGACCGCCCTGGGCGGCGCCCTCGGCTACATCACCGGCGGCGCGGGCGGCGCCCTGTCCGTGACGGTGACGGGCGATGTCTACTCCGACGCCACCGGCGCGCCCTTCAGCATCGGCGTCGGCGGCGCCAACGCCGGCGCTTCCGGCACGGTGACCGTCGACTACTCCGGCACGATGGTGGCCAGCTCCGGCGGCGGCGTCGCGGGCGGCATCTTCAACGCCCTGAACGCGGGCAACGTGGAAGTGACGGTCGTCGGCGGCTCCAGCATCACCGCCGGCGGCTTCGGGGCGATCAGCACGACGGACGGCTCGGGTTACGCCCTGACCGACATCGGCGCCTCGACCACCATCATCGCCGGCACGGACGGGGTCGGCGCCGAGACGACGACCAACACCGCCACGATCCTGATCGGCGCCAACTCCGACATCACGGCCGGAGACAACGGCCTGGCGGGCTACTCGTCCGCCGGCGACGTCTACGTCGATGTCGGCGCGGGCGTGGACATCACGGCCGGCGAGCGCGGCATCGACGTGTCGGCGGGCGACGACGCGACGGTGCTGCTCGGCGCCGGCGTGACGATCGATCCGGACGACTACGGCGTCAGCATCGTGTCCGGCGGCGACGCCACCTTCACGGCCGGCACGGGCCTGATCGTCGACGTCAACAACACCGACGCGGACGCGGTGTCGATCGGCATCCGGGTGACGAGCACCCAGCTCGCCGACACGGCCGTGGGCGATCCGACCATCGACGTCGACATCGGCAACGGCCTGACCCTCACCGTCGACAACGGCGTCGGCGGCCAGGCCGACGGCTCTTCCGGCATCCTGACCACCGCTTCCGGCACGGCCAGCACCGACATCGACCTCGGCACGGCGAACATCACGGTCGTGGGCGACAACAGCATGGGCGTCGCGGCGGTGTCGGACGATGGCGACATCTCCATCACCACCGGCACGGGCACGATCTGGGTCTACGCCTGGGACGGCGTCGACTCCGCGGCCAACTTCACCATGACCTCGGCGGTCAGCGCCACGTCGACCGGCGGCGACATCTCGATCACCAACAACGCCTACGCCTATGCCGGAACCCTCGGCCTGCCGGCATCGGCGATCTTCGCCCAGACCACGGGCGCCGGCACGATCGGGATCGTCAACAACGGCTTCGCGGAGTCCGGCGGCAACGGCATCAGCGCCACGACCGCCGACGGCCTGATCAGCATCGACAGCAACGCTTCGATCCTGGCGGGCCTCACGGGCATCGCCGCGCTCTCCACCACGGGGGCGATCACCGTCGACCAGGCCTCCGGCACGACGATCACCGCGGGTATCCACGGCATCACGGCGTCCAGCGGCTCGGCCGGCGACGTCTCGGTGACCAATGCCGGGACGATCGCGGCCGACACCGCCGCCGGCGGCGGCTGGGGCATCCTGGCCGCCAACAGCGGCGCGGGTAACACCATCGTCGTCAACAGCGGCGCCATCGCCGGCTCCGCCGACCGCGGCATCCACGCCCAGAACACCGGGTCGGGCAACGTCACGGTGACCAACAGCGGCGCGCTGGGCACCTCCGGCGACTCCATCGACGGCATCGGCATCGTCGCCTCCGTCACCGGCGGCGGCACGAGCACGGTGACCAACACCGGCGCGATCTTCGCGGCGAGCGACGGCATCAACGCCTCGACCACCAGCGGTCTGAACACCGTGACCAACGGCGGCGCGATCACGGCCGGCGGCGACGGCATCGAGGCCGACTCGACCACCGGCGCCATCGTGGTGGTGAACAACGCGGCGATCACGGCCACGGCCGACGGCGTCAACGCGGCGTCGACCACGGGCGCGATCAGCGTCACCAACAACGCGGCGATCATCGCCGGCGGCGACGGCGTCGAGGCCTCCTCGACCACGGGCGCGATCACGGTGGTCAACACCTCGACGATCACGGCGACCGGTGACGGGGTCAACGCGGCCTCGAGCGCCGGCGGGGCGGTCCTGGTGTCCAGCACCGGGGCGGTCATCGCCGGCGGCGACGGCCTCGAGGCGGTCGCGACCGGCTCGGGCACGGCGACCGTGCTGAACACGGCGGACATCACCGCCGGGAACAACGGCATCTCCTCGACCAGCTCTGCGGGTCTGAACACGGTCACCGTCACCGGCGGCACGATCACGGCCAGCGTCAACGGCATCGCGGCCCTCACCTCGGGCGGCGGCGCCATCGCGGTCACCTCCAACGGCGTGGCCATCGCGGGCACGGCGACCACCGGGGTCCTGGCCATCGGCTTCGGCGTCGGCGCGGGCGATGTGACCATCGGCAACACCGCCCTGATCGGCTCTTCCGGCGACCACATCACGAACTATGGCATCGCCGGCTGGATCACGGGCGGCGTCGGCAACACCGGCAACGTCGCGATCACCAACTCGGCCGCGATCTACGCCGACGTCGTGGGCATCTACGGCTACAACAACGGCGCCGGGAACGTGACCGTCACGAACAGCGGGGCGCTCACGGGCTCGGCCTGGGGCATCTACGCGGATACCTCGTTCGGCACGGGCAACACCTCGGTGACCAACACCGCCGTCATCACGGTGGGCGGCACCGGCGTCGCGGCCCTCTCGGCCACGGGCACGATCGGCGTCACCAATTCCGGCGCGATCACGGCCGGGGTGGACGGCATCTCCGCCACCTCGACCTCGGGCGCGATCACGATCGGCAACACGGCCGCGATCACGGCGGGCGACGACGGCATCGTGTCCACCACGGCCGGCGCCGGGACCTCGGCGGTGACCAACTCCGGCGCGATCACGGCCGGCGACTTCGGCATCCTGACGGCCACCAACGGCGGCGCGAACACGGTGACGAACTCCGGCGCGATCACCGCGGTCAACGACGGCGTCAACGCCTCGGCCGCCGGCTCGGCCGCGGTGACCGTGACGACCTCGGCGGCGGTGTCCTCGTCGGGCGCCGACGGCATCGAGGCCTCCTCGGCCGGCGGCGCGGTCAGCGTCACCAACACGGCGGCGGTCGTGGGCGCGGGCGGCAACGGCGTGGTCACGTCCAACAGCGGCACGGGCACGACGACGGTGGCGGCCAACGCCAACGTCACGGGCGCCGGCGCCGGCCTGGCGGGCATCAACACCGCCACCACCGGCACGGGCGCCACGACGATCAGCATCGCCAACGGCGTGACCGTCACCAACGCCAGCGGCAGCGGCGTCCGCACCTCCACGGCCGGCGGGGCGGTCACCGTCAACGTCGGCGCCGGCGGCACGGGGGCCCTGGTCACCGGCGCGGGCGCGGGGGCGACCAGCTGGGTCGTCGACCTGAACAACTCGGGCGCCAGCACCTCGACGCTGAACGTCGCCGCCAACTCGACCGTCCGGTCCACCGACTCGACGGCGAGCGGCTACGACGATCTCGCGATCCGCGGCATCGGCGGCAGCGTGGTGGTCAACAACGCGGGCCGCATCAACGGCCGGGTCAACTTCTC
Source organism: Pseudomonadota bacterium (assembly GCA_049323695.1). Classification (GTDB taxonomy): domain Bacteria; phylum Pseudomonadota; class Alphaproteobacteria; order Caulobacterales; family Caulobacteraceae; genus Caulobacter. The sequence continues at coordinate 56,753 of JBMOOF010000034.1, read as the reverse complement.
GGGCCTGACCGGCAACGTGGTGTTCAACAACACTTCGGGCCTGTCCTGGCACACCACGGGCGCGTCGGTCTTCAGCGCCGGCGCCGACACGCTGAACAACAGCGCGACGGGGGTGATCTTCACCAACGCCGGCGGCGCGGCGACCTCTTGGGACTTCGGCGCGGGCGCGGACACCTTCACCAACGCCGGCCTGCTGGTCGTCGGCGAGCCCACCCTGGCCGCCTCGACCCTGACGATCACCAACCTGGAAGCCTGGAACAACTCCGGCTCGGTGGTCTTCGGCAGCTCGGCCACGACGCTCGCCACCGCGGCGTCCGACGGCCAGATCAACGACGCGATCTTCGCCGCCGGAACGACCTTCACCGGCTCGGGCAGCAGCCGACTGTACATGGACGCCAACCTCGGCGCCGTGACCCAGTCCAGCTGCGCCGTGCTGGCGGCGGCCGACTGCCTCAGCCTGACCGGCGGCTCGACCGCGGGCAGCACCACGATCCGCTTCAACGACACCAGCGGCAACGCCTTCGGGGCCTACAACCCGACCGGCATCGTCGTGGTGGACGTCAGCGGGGCGGGCTCCACCGCGGCGACCCACTTCTCGCTGCTGGCCGGCCAGCCCCTGTGGCGCGCCGACCTGAACTCGGCCGACGGCGTCCTGGACAAGGGCCTGTTCTTCTATGACCTGACCCTGAACCTGAACAAGCAGCACGTCCTGGTCGGCCTGCCCGACGGGGAAGCCTTCGAGTTCACGGTCCTCGGCACCGCCGCCCAGAACGCCTGGTACCAGTCGACCGGCACCTGGTACGAGCGCCAGGCCGATCTGCGCGACCAGCTGGCGGACGGCGATGAAAGCGGCGCCGGCGTGTGGATGAAGATCGCCGGCGGGGTCACCGACCGCGACGTGGTCAACAGCTACGACGTGTTCGGCGTCACCTACAGCTTCGACACCAGCTACGACCAGAACACCATCTCGGTGATCGCGGGCGTGGACTTCATCGGAGCCGTGGACGGCGGCCGCCAGTGGATCATCGGCGGCATGCTGGGCTACCTCGACAGCGACGTGAACTTCGACGCGTCGTCGACGATGGCCTCGCTCGAGGGCGTCACCGCCGGCCTCTACGGCACCTACCTGTCGGACAACTTCTTCCTCGACGGCATCGTCGCGGGCAACTTCATGGACCTGACCCATCAGGCTCCGTCGCTCGCCTCGGCGCCGAACAACATCTTCGAGGGTGAAGTGAACAGCTGGGGCGGCCAGCTCGAGGGCGGCATGACCTTCGCCATCGGCGAAAACAGCTTCTTCGAGCCCCTGGCCAGCGTCTCCTACGTCAAGACCGAGATCGACGACCTCACCGTCCCGGGCGCGGTCATCGACTGGGACGACCAGACCAGCTTCCGCGGCAGCCTCGGCGCCCGGGTCGGCATGAACCAGGACTTCGACACCTTCTCGGCGAAGTTCGTGCTGGTCGGCCGCGCCTGGAACGAGTTCGAGGGCGAAAACGGCCTGGTCATCCACAACCCCGGCCCCGATCTCGCCCTCGGCGACGACTTCGGCGGCTCGTTCGGCGAAGTCTCGGGTTCGGTCAACGTGTTCAGCAACACCTCGGCCTTCTCCGCCTTCGTCAACGCGGGCGTGAAGTTCAAGGACGACTACCAGTCCACGGACGCCTCGCTCGGCTTCCGCTGGCGCTGGTAAGCCCAGACCTGATACGGGGAGGGCCGGTCGCAAGACCGGCCCTCTTCCGTTCGGCATCCATCGAACCCGCCGCGCGTGACGGCGCCGTCGTCCGCGGCGCATCCGCCGAAAAACAGGAGACACCCCCATGGCCAAGGCCACTCTCGAGGGCGCGGACCTGCGCTACGAGGACCGCCCCGAACTGGTCGAGACCTTCGCCGACACCGTCCAGCGCATGACGTTCGATGGTCGCACGCTGCGTGTCGAATTCTGCGTCGCCCGCCTGGACGACCCGGACCCGAAGGGCAAGAAGCGCACGGGCCGCGCGGTCCCGGTGGTCCGCCTGGTCCTGGATCTCGACGGCGCCGTCGACATGTTCAACAAGATGAACAACCTTCAGGCCGCCCTCGAGAGCCGCGGCGTGATCACGGTCAGCAAGGCCGACGCCAAGGCCTGAACCGGCGGGACGGGGGGTCTCGCCGGACGTCGTCGCCAGGGCCCCGGGCGCGCCGCGATATCGCGTTTTGCCGTCGGATCGCCCCCAAGCTATTGATACCGCCGAGAGTCGCGGTCGGTAGGCCCCGCGGGCCGCCGCCGCGCTCAACGCCGCCAAGGAACCCGCCATGCTGCGCACCCTGCTCGCCGCCGCCACGCTTTCGATCATCGGCGTCGCCGCCCCCGCCGCCCAGACCACGCCCGCCAAGCCGGCCGCCGCGCCGCCCGCGCCGGCCAGGCCCGCCGCGCCGCCGCCGGCTCCCCCGGCCCCGCTCGGCCCGCCCCGCGCCTTCCAGGGCTACAGCCAGCCGGACATCGGCGCCGCCTATTGCCGGGTGGTGAACCCGGGCCAGACGACCTGCAACCTCCCGGCCATGACCGCCGGTCGCTATCTGGTGAAGGCGAGCGGCACTTCGACCTCGACGGCCGCCGGCGCCACCCAGACTCTCGCCATCGTCGTGGGCAACCGCATCTGCGGTCCGGCGGAACGCAAGCCGACGGCCCAGGCGCCCTGGCCGGCGGGCCAGACCAAGACCATCCGCCTCAACTGCGAGATCCTGGTCCTCACCGACCGGCCGCTGGCGGTCAGCGCGGTCTATGTCGACGGCAAGGCGAACAAGGCGGCCGCCGGCCCGACTCTGACCCTCGAGCGGATGCCCTGGGAAGGCGTGCTCGACGTCAGCGTCGCCCCCACCGACCAGACGAACTGACCCGGTGACCCACGCCAGCCGATCGCGGACGGCATGATCGCGCCCGCCGACGCCAGAATCTGTGTCCTCGGCCTCGGTTATGTGGGTCTGCCCCTGGCCGTGGCTTTCGGCGCGGACCACGACACCCTCGGCTACGATCTCGACGCCGACCGCATCGCCGAGCTGCGGCGGGGCGAGGACCGCACCCTCGAAGTCGAGGCCGGCGAGCTGCGCGCGGCCCGGCGACTGCGGTTCAGCGCCGACGAGGCCGACCTCGAGGGCCGCAACGTCTTCATCGTCACGGTTCCGACCCCGATCGACACGGCCCGCCGCCCCGATCTGCGCGCCCTCGCGGCCGCCAGCCGGGCCATCGGCGCCCGCCTCAGGCCCGGCGCCGTGGTGATCTATGAATCGACCGTCTATCCCGGCTGCACCGAGGAGGTCTGCGTCCCCATCCTCGAGCAGGTCTCGGGCCTGACCTACAACCACGACTTCTTCTGCGGCTACAGCCCCGAACGCGCCAATCCGGGCGACCGCCAGCACCGCCTGTCGACCATCACCAAGGTCACCGCCGGTTCGACGCCGGAGGCCGCGGCTTTCGTCGACGCCCTCTACGGCGCCATCGTGCCGGCCGGCACCCACCTGGCCAGCTCGATCAAGGTCGCCGAGGCCGCCAAGGTCATCGAGAACACCCAGCGCGACCTCAACATCGCGCTGATCAACGAGTTCGCCATGATCTTCAATCGCCTGGACATCGACACCCTCGAGGTGCTCCAGGCGGCCGGCACCAAGTGGAATTTCCTGCCCTTCCGCCCGGGCCTGGTCGGCGGCCACTGCATCGGCGTCGACCCCTATTACCTGACCCACAAGGCCCAGGAGATCGGCTACCACCCCGAAGTCATCCTCGCCGGCCGGCGGATCAACGACGGCATGGCCGACTATGTCGCCGATCAGGTGCTGCGGCTCGCCGTGCGCAAGGGCATCAATCCCGTGGGCGCCCGGGCGCTGGTGCTGGGGCTGGCGTTCAAGGAGAACTGCCCGGACCTGCGCAACACCAAGGTGGTCGACATCGTGGCCGAACTGGCCGAGCACCGTATGCGGGTGGACGTGCACGATCCCTGGGTCGATCCGGCCGAGGCGCGCAGCGAATACGGCCTGACGCTGACGGACTCGCCGGCGGCGGGCGAATACGACGTCGTCGTGCTGGCCGTCGCCCATCGCCAGTTCGTGGGCCTCGGTCCCGAGGGCGTCCGCGCCTTCGGCAAGCCGACCGCCGTGCTATACGACGTCAAGTCGGTCCTGCCGCGCGACGCGGTCGACGGCCGGCTCTGATCCGACGAAAGACGTTCAGGTCATGAAAGTGATGGTCACGGGCAGCGCCGGTTTCATCGGCTCGGCGACGACGCTGCGCCTGCTCGAGCGGGGCGATACCGTCATCGGCGTCGACAGCCTCAACGACTACTACGACCCGGCGCTGAAACGGGCGCGTCTGGACCGCCACATCGACCATCCGAACTATGTCCATCTCACCGTCGACCTCGCCGACCGGTCGGCGATCGAGGCGGCCTTCGCCGAGCATCGGCCGAACCGGGTGATCAACCTGGCCGCCCAGGCCGGCGTGCGCTACGCGGCCACCAACCCGCATGTCTACGTCCAGAGCAACGTCACCGGCTTCCTGCACATCCTCGAGGGCTGCCGGCACAACGGGGTGGAACACCTGGTGTTCGCCTCGACCAGCTCGGTCTACGGTGCCAACACCAAGATGCCCTTCTCGGAGCACGACCACACCGAGCATCCGCTGACCCTCTACGCCGCCACCAAGAAGGCGAACGAACAGATGGCGCACGCCTACGCCAACCTGTTCGACCTGCCCTGCACGGGCCTGCGGTTCTTCACGGTCTACGGTCCCTGGGGCCGGCCGGACATGGCCCTGTTCCTGTTCACCAAGGCGATCCTGGCCGGCGAGCCGATCAAGGTCTTCAACCACGGCCGCCACAAGCGCAGCTTCACCTACATCGACGACATCGTCGAAGGCGTGGTGCGCACCCTCGACGCCGCGCCAGCCGCCAATCCCGTCTGGGACGGGGCGAATCCGGACCCCGCCACCAGCGGCGCCGGCCCCTATCGCCTGTTCAACATCGGCGCCGAACGCCAGGTGGAGCTGCTGCGCTACATCGAGGTGCTGGAACAGTGCCTGGGCCGCAAGGCGGTGATGGAGATGCTCCCGCTCCAGCCCGGCGACGTGCCGGACACCGAGGCGGACGTGGCCGAGCTGGCCGCCGCCGTGGGCTACCGGCCGCGGGTGACCGTCGAGGAAGGCGTGCGGCGGTTCGTCGACTGGTACCGGGGCTACAACGGCGTCCTGTAGCAGGCCCGATCCTGTCGGGACCGGGCGCGCGGGCGGAGCGGCCGCGCGGCGACGGCGACCAAATTTCGCATCCCGCTCCCGTGACGCGAACCGCGCGCGCGGATAACGTCACGCTGGAAAGAGGCTCTCAGCCCGGACATCGGGGAAGGTCATGTCGTACGTTCGCGTCCTCGTTCGCGCCCCGATCCTGTTGGCCGCCTGCGCCAGCCTGCTTCTGACGGCGTGCGCCAGCGGCGGCGGCGGCTCGGGCGGCGGGGTTTCGCCGCCTCCGCCGTCTCCACCCCCGCCGCCGCCCCCGCCGCCTCCGCCGCCGCCGCCGCTGCCGCCGGTCCCCAGCGCGACGAGCACCGAGTACACGCGCAGCTGGAGCCTGGCGGCCATCAACGCCGTCGACGCCTTCAACCAGCCCGCCACGGGCGCCGGGGTGACGGTCGCCGTCATCGACACCGGCATCGACTTCAGCCAGCCCGAACTGGCCGGCCGCATCTCGCCCCTGTCGACGGATATCTTCCCCGGCCGCAACCGGCCCGACCGCGGCAGCGAACACGGCACCCGCGTCTCCACGGTGATCGCTGCCAACTACGACGGCTCCGGCTCGCTGGGCGTCGCCTTCCAGGCCACCATCCTGTCGATCCGCGCCGACAACTCGCCCGGAACCTGTCCGACCGACGGCTGCGAGTTCGCCGATCGCGAGCTCGCCGCGGCCATCGACTATGCGGTGGCCAACGGAGCCCGGGTGATCAACCTGTCGATCGGCGGCGATTCGCCGGACGACGCCGCCTTCGAGGCCGCCCTGCAGCGCGCCGTCGCCGCGGGCGTGGTCGTCACCGCCTCGGCGGGCAACGACTCGACCGCCAGTCCCGACTGGCCGGCGCGTTACGCGGTGGACCCCCGCTATCTCGGGGCGCTGATGGCCGTCGGCGCCAGCGCCCCGGACGGATCGATGGCCAGCTTCTCCGGGCGGGCGGGCGTCGCCGCGAACGGCTACATCGTCGCCCCCGGCGAGGACATCGTCACCGACTGCGATCCCAGCGGCTGCTGGCGGGTCAGCGGCACCTCCTTCTCCTCGCCCATCGTCGCCGGCGCGCTGGCGCTGCTGTTGCAGGCCTTCCCGATGCTGTCGGGCCGCGACGCCGTGGACATCCTGTTCCGGACCGCCGCCGACCGCGGCGACCCCGGCGTCGACCCCATCTGGGGCCGCGGCTTCCTCGACCTCAGGGCGGCCTTCCGGCCGGTCGGCCCGCTGAACGTTCCCACCGCCTCCGGATCGGTCTTCGTCCCGACGCCGCCGCCGGGAACCCGCGTGGGCGCGGCCTTCGGCGACGCGATCCGCGAGGGCGGCGCCCTGGTCACCTTCGGCCGCGACGACTATGCGCGGATCTACAAGGTCGACTTGGCCGACGCCCTTCCGACGGCGTCCGGCGGCCTGCTGGGCGCGGCCCCGCCCGCCGCGCGGGCGACCTCGGTGTCGGTGGCCGGCCCGGCCCGGTCGCGGTTTTCCCTCCAGGCCCAGCAGCCGGTGTTCCCCGACCCGGCGATGCCTGACCGCCTGCTGGACGCCACCGGCCTGCGCCAGCCGGCCTCGGCCCTGGTCTCGGCCGATATCGGCCGGCTCAGCCTGACCGCCTGGCGAGGCGAGGGCGGAGCCCCGGCGCCGGACGCGGGCCGCCGCGACGCCTTCCGGGCCATGGCCGCGCCGGACATGGTCATGCAGGCGGTCTGGCGCCTGGACGGCGGCCTGGCGATCTCGGCCGAGCAGGGCCGCTCGACGCGGACCGACATCCTCGCCCTGCGCGAGGTCGAGGCCTCGGACTACATGGCCACGACGGTCAGCCTTGAGCGCGGCCCCGTCGCCGCCAGCTTCACCGCCGGAGCGGTCGACGAGCCGCTGGGGCCGCTGGGGTCGGACATCGCCCGCACATCGGTCTTCCGCCTGCCCGCCGAGACCCGGTTCGGCGCCGTGGCCCTGTCCACCCGCACCCGCGACGGGCTCACCCTCCGGGCCGACGCGGCGTTCGGCCGGACCAGCGTCGAGCGGGGCCTGATCGAGACCGACGGCGCCCTCAGCAGCCAGTGGCGGCTGGGCGCCTACGGCGACTGCCGGATCCTCGGCCTCAGCTGCGACAGCTTCGGGATCGAGCTCGAACAGCCGCTGCGGATCGAGGGCGGCCAGTTCTCGGCGATCCTGGCGGACGTTCCGCTGGACTGGCGCGACCCGACCACCTTCTCGACCCGGCGTTTTTCGGCCCGGCCGTCGGGGCGCGAGCTCGACCTGCGCCTGACCATGGACCGCGACTTCGGCGGCTGGGGTCTCTGGCGACTGCGGACGGTCGTGGCGCGCGACGGGGGCCACCGCGCGGGCTCGGACCTCGGGCTGGGCGCCGCGGTCGACTGGCGCATCACCTTCTGAGCCGGCGAGCCGGCCTGAGCCGCGCGGTCAGGCTTCGGTCCGCTCCAGCCAGGCCACGATCCGCTCCGCCGCCTCGACGGCGGTGAGCGTGGTGGTGTCGACCACGATCTCGGCGTGCTCGGGCGGCTCGTAGGGCGAATCCACGCCGGTGAAGTTCTTCAGCTGGCCGGCGCGGGCCTTCCGGTAAAGGCCCTTCACGTCGCGGCTCTCGGCGACGGCGAGCGGCGTCTCCACATAGACCTCGACGAACTCGCCGTCCTCCATCAGCTCGCGGGCCATGCGCCGTTCGGCGCGGAAGGGGCTGATGAAGGCGGTCAGCACGATCAGGCCGCCGTCGACCATCAGCCTGGCCACCTCGGCCACCCGGCGGATGTTCTCGACCCGGTCCTCCTCGGTGAAGCCCAGGTCCTTGTTGAGCCCGTGGCGGACGTTGTCGCCGTCGAGCAGGTAGGTGTGGCGTCCCAGCGCGTGCAGCCGCTTTTCGACCAGGTTGGCGATGGTCGACTTGCCGGCGCCGGAAAGGCCCGTGAACCAGACGACGCGGGCCTTCTGGCCCTTCTGGGTGGCGCGGGCCTCCTTGTGGACGTCAGTGGCCTGCCAATGGATGTTGTCGGCCCGCCGCAGGGCGAAATGCAGCATGCCGGCCCCGACCGTGCGGTTGCTCAGCCGGTCGATCAGGATGAAGCCGCCGAGGTCGCGGTTCTGCTCATAGGCCTCGAACGGAATCGCCCGGTCGAGCGACAGGTTGCAGACGCCGATCTCGTTCAGCTCAAGCCGCTTGGCCGCCACGTGCTCCAGGCTGTTCACGTTCACCCGGTACTTGGGTTCGGTGATGCTGGCGGCGACCGTCTGGGCGCCGACCTTCATCAGATAGGGCCGGCCCGGCAGCATGGGCTCGTCGTCCATCCAGACCAGGGTGGCCTCGAACTGGTTGGCGACCGGCGTGGGGTCGTCGGCGGCGACCAGCACGTCGCCGCGGGAAATGTCGACCTCGTCGGCGAGGGTGAGGGTCACCGACTGGCCGGCGACCGCGCGGTCGAGATCCCCCGGCAGCGTGACGATGCGGGCCACCGTCGTCTCGCGGGCCGAGGGCATGACCTTGACCCGGTCGCCCGGCTTCACGGATCCGGAGGCGATCAGGCCCGAGAAACCCCGGAAGTCGAGATTGGGCCGGTTGACCCACTGCACCGGCATGCGGAAGGGGCGGGACGGCAGGTCGTCGTCGACCTCGATGGTCTCCAGCCAGCGCATCAGCGGCGGCCCGTCGTACCAGGGGGCGGAAGGGCCCTGCTCGGTGATGTTCTCGCCCTCGAGGGCCGACATCGGAATGGCGGTGAAGTCGGACAGGCCGATCCAGCCGGCGAATTCGCGATAGTCGGCGACGATGGCGTCGAACACCGCCTGGTCCCAGCCGACGAGGTCCATCTTGTTCACCGCCAGCACGATCTTGCGGATGCCCAGCAGGCTGACCAGGTAGCTGTGCCGCCGCGTCTGGGTCAGCACGCCCTTGCGCGCGTCGATCAGGATCACGGCCGCGTCGGCGGTCGAGGCCCCGGTGACCATGTTGCGGGTGTACTGCTCGTGGCCCGGAGTGTCGGCGACGATGAACTTCCGCGTCTCGGTCGAGAAGAAGCGGTAGGCGACGTCGATGGTGATGCCCTGCTCGCGCTCGGCCGCCAGCCCGTCGACGAGCAGGGCGAAGTCGATGGCCCCGCCCTGCGTGCCGACCTTCTTGCTGTCCGCCTCGAGCGAGGCCAGCTGATCCTCGAAGATCATCTTCGAGTCGTAGAGCAGCCGCCCGATCAGGGTCGACTTGCCGTCGTCCACCGAGCCGCAGGTGATGAAGCGCAGCAACGACTTGTGCTGGTGCTGGTGCAGATAGGCGTCGATGTCGGTCTCGATGAGATCCGCGGGCTTGTACGCGCTCATGTCTAAACCCGCTCATCCCGGCGAATGCCGGGACCCAGATGACAAACGGTGGAACCAAGAGATTTCAGCAAGCGGCCAATCAGCCGGCGCTCAGCTTGAATCTGGGTCCCGGCATTCGCCGGGATGAGCGGAAGGGGGAGCATCAGAAATACCCCTCCTGCTTCTTCTTCTCCATGGAGGCCGCCTGGTCGTGGTCGATGACCCGGCCCTGGCGCTCCGACGTCGTGGTCAGCAGCATTTCCTGGATGATCTGCGGCAGGGTCGCCGCCGTGCTCTCCACCGCGCCGGTCAGCGGGTAGCAGCCCAGGGTGCGGAAACGCACCGATTTCATCATCGGCGTCTCGCCGGGCCGCAGGCGGAAACGGTCGTCGTCGACCATGATCAGGGTTCCGTCGCGCTCCACCACCGGCCGCTCGGCGGAGAAATAGAGGGGCACGATCGGCACGTTCTCCAGGTGGATGTATTGCCAGATGTCCAGCTCGGTCCAGTTGGAGATCGGGAAGACCCGGATCGACTCGCCCCGGTTCTTGCGGGCGTTGTAGAGCCGCCAGAGCTCGGGCCGCTGGTTCTTGGGGTCCCAGCGATGCTCGGCCGAGCGGAAGGAGAACACCCGCTCCTTGGCCCGGCTCTTCTCCTCGTCGCGCCGGGCGCCGCCGAAGGCCGCGTCGAATCCGTGCCGGTCGAGGGCCTGCTTGAGGCCCTCGGTCTTCCACATGTCCGTGTGGGCCGGGCCGTGGTCGAAGGGATTGATGCCCTGCGCCTCGGCCTCGGGGTTCTTGTGGACGATCAGCTCGAAACCCAGCTCGCGCGCCATGCGCTCGCGCATTTCGTACATGGCCCGGAATTTCCAGGTCGTGTCGACGTGCATCAGCGGAAACGGCGGCCGGCTCGGATGAAAGGCCTTGGCGGCCAGGTGCAGCATGACCGCGCTGTCCTTGCCGATGGAATAGAGCATCACCGGGCGTTCGGCCTCGGCGACGACCTCGCGCATGATGTGGATGCTCTCCGCCTCCAGGCGCTGGAGATGCGTCAGACGGGCGGGCGACAGGTCCATCGGCTCATCGGATAGGGCTAGGCGCGCGGGCGCAAGGGTCAGGGCCAAGGGGCGTCCAGTTTGATTGAAGGCTCCGGCGAGGGATGGAGCAGCCCCTTCGCCCTGGCAAGTACGGCGGGGCAGGGCGTTGCGCAAGGCGTCGCGCGCGGCGGGCGCGACAGATTTCCTGACAGTCCTCTCAGCCGCGGCGGGCGGCGTCCAGGGCCATCACCGCGCTGACGATGTGGTAGAGCGAGCTGCCGGGCGCGGGCTCCTCGACAAAGACGCCGTCGGGCGTCAGCCGGTCGCGCCAGGTTCCGGGCGCGGGGACCTCGAGATAGGGCCGCAGGCCTTCGGCGCCCCTGAGCACGCCGGCCCAGTCGCCGGCGACAGCATGGGCGTGGATCCGTTCGGTCTGCGCCCACAGCCGGGCCGAGCGGTCGCGGGGTCTCAGCGACCGGTCGAGACTGAAGATGACCACGCCGCGCTCGACGCCGCGCGTCTCGCCGATCTCGATCAGTCGCCGGGCCGGCGCCGAGTCGCCCAGCTGGGTCAGCAGCAGCCAGCCCCACTCCAGCTGGTGGCCGGGCTCGACGTCCGCCTCCGGGTCCGGGCGCCAGTCGCCGTCGAGGATCTCGCCCAGCGCGCCGGTCTCCAGGTCGATCATCCGCCCCAGGGCGGCCCGGGCGATCATCTCGGCCAGCGCTTTCCAGCGGCCGCTGGCGCCGACGCGGGCCCAGGCCTGCGCCGCCTCGAACAGGTGCATCATCGGGTTGGCCTTGATGACGCCCTCGTGCAGCACCGCCCCGTCGGCGCGCAGCAGGCCGGCGGTCTCCATCGCCGCCAGCACGGCCAGGGCCCGGTCCTCCTGCGGTCCCGCGCCCGCCTCCTGGGCGCTGGCCAGGGCCAGCAGGGCGAAGGCCTGGTCGTAGGGGTCGCGGCGATCGTCGAGCGGCGCGCCGGTCGGGGATGTCACCATGCGGAACAGCCCGTCCTCGCCGGCGAACGGCCCGAGCAGGGCGGCGAGGGCGTGCGCCATGGCCTCGCGCCAGGGGCCGCCCCAGCCGAGGCGCCCGGCCATGGCGTAGACATAGGTCTGCCGCGCCGCCACCCGCGCCCGGCGCGGGCCTTCGACGGCGGTTCCGTCCAGGCCGATCTTCTCGAACCAGCCGCCCTTGACCCGATCGGCCCCGACCTCCCACCACAGGGGCAGGGCGTGATCGAACAGCCAGCCTTTCAGCCAGGTGTCGAGGGCGTGAATCTCGGCCGGAATGGGCACTCGGGTCTCCGCTCGTCCCGGCCAACGCCGGGACCCCGGTGTTTTAGCTGTCAGCGCGGCGCTGTCAGGACAAAACGTCGGGACCATGGGACGGTTCGTCACTTGCATACTATCCTGCGGGCGGCCGGGATCCCGGAGTTCGCCGGGATGAGCGGAGTTGAGAGCCGGAATGCGCAGTCGCCCGATCATGGTCATCTTCGATCGCGACGGCGTGCTCAACGTCGACCACGGCTACGCCTTCGAGCCCGAGAAGCTGGAGTGGATGCCCGGCGCCCGCGAGGCGGTGGCGCGGGTCAACCGGGCCGGCGCCCTGGCGGTGATCGCCACCAACCAGTCGGGCATCGGCCGGGGCTATTACGCCGAGCACCAGATGCAGGCCTTCCACGCCGAGATGCTGCGCCAGCTGGCGGCGGCCGGTGCGCGGATCGACCGGGTGTACTTCTGCCCCTTCCACGAGGACGCCGCCGAGGCGCGCTACCGCGTCGCCGACCATCCCGACCGCAAGCCCAACCCCGGCATGCTGCTGAAGGCGCTGGCCGAGTTCGGGGTCGCGCCGTCCGACGCGGTCATGATCGGCGACAAGCCCTCCGACCTCGAGGCCGCGCGGCGGGCCGGCGTCGCGGGCGTCCTCTATCGGGGCGGCGATCTGGACGCCTTCGTGGCCGAGCGCCTGACCGCGCTGATGGGCACGGACGTTTCGGAATAACGCCCGCCGGCGCTTCCTCCATGCCCCGTTCCGCGTTAAGCGAGGGTCATCCGTTCCCCAACGCCGGCGACTCCATGACCCTTCCCAAGACGGCCCGCTCGGCCCTCGACCTGATCGGCGAAACGCCCATGGTGGAGGTGACGCGCATCGACACCGGGCCCTGCCGGCTGTTCCTCAAGCTCGAGAACCAGAACCCCGGCGGCTCGATCAAGGACCGTATCGCCAGGACGATGATCGAGGCGGCGGAGGCGGAGGGACGGCTGAAACCGGGCGGGACCATCATCGAGGCCACCGCGGGCAACACCGGCCTGGGCCTGGCCCAGGTGGCCAGCGTCAAGGGCTACGGCCTGATCCTCATCGTTCCCGACAAGATGGCCCGGGAGAAGATCCTGCACCTGCGGGCCATGGGCGTGGACGTGCGCATCACCCGCTCGGACGTCGGCAAGGGCCACCCTGACTACTACCAGGACATGGCCCAGACCATCGCCCAGCAGACCGGCGCCTTCTACGTCAACCAGTTCGAAAACCCCGCCAACCCGATGGCCCACGAGACCACGACGGGCCCGGAGATCTTCCAGCAGATGGACGGCGACATCGACGCCATGGTCGTGGGCGTCGGTTCCGGCGGCACGCTGACGGGCCTCGGCCGCTATTTCCGCCGGGTCTCGCCCAAGACGCAGATGGTGCTCGCCGATCCGGCGGGGTCGATCCTCTACGACTATGTGAACACCGGAACCTACGGCGCGGCGGGCAGCTGGATCGTCGAGGGCATCGGCGAGGATTTCATCCCCGTCAACGCCCAGATGGACCTGGTCTCGCGGGCCTACGCCATTCCCGACCGCGAGAGCGTCGAAAGCGCCCGCCTGCTGCTGGAGAAGGAAGGCATCCTCGCGGGCTCGTCGTCCGGCACCCTGCTCGCCGCCGCCCTGCGCTGGTGCCGCGAACAGTCGGAGCCGAAACGGGTGGTCAGCCTGGTCTGCGACACCGGCGGCAAGTACCTGACCAAGATGTTCAACGACATGTGGGTCGCCGCCCACGGCTTCGAGGACCGGCCCCGCCACGGCGACCTGCGCGACCTGATCGCCCGCGACTACGAGGAGGGCGGCGTCATTTCGGTCGGACCCGAAGACACCCTGCTGACCGCCTACAACCGCATGCGGGCCGCCGACATCAGCCAGCTGCCCGTGGTCGACCACGGCAAGCTGGTCGGGATCATGGACGAGAGCGACATCCTCGCCGCCGTCGGCGCCCGCGAGGGGCGCGCCGACCGTTTCGGGGGCAAGGTCGCTGGCGCCATGACCCGCGACGTCCGCACCCTGCAGGTCCACGAGACGCTCGACGCGCTGGCGCCGGTCTTCGACCGCAACGAGGTGGCCGTGGTGGTCGACGGCGAAAAGCTGGTCGGCCTGATCACCCGCGTCGATCTCATCAATCACCTGCGGCGGAACGCTTGACCCGCTCTCTCTCAATCACGGGTTCGGGGACATCGACTGAAGCATGAGTGAGCCGCTGAAGAACCGCCTGGCCTTCGCCACCCGCACTGTCCACGGCGGCCAGAGCCACGACCCGACCACCGGGGCGGTGATGGTCCCGATCTACGCCACCTCGACCTACGCCCAGGAAAGCCCGGGCGTGCACAAGGGCTTTGAATACGCCCGCAGCCAGAACCCGACCCGCTTCGCCTTCGAACGCTGCGTGGCGGATCTGGAGAGCGGCGCGCGGGCCTTCGCCTTCGCCTCGGGCCTGGCGGCGGCGGCGACGGTGCTGGACACCCTGGACAGCGGATCGCACGTTGTCGCCACCGACGACCTCTACGGCGGCAGCTATCGGCTGTTCCAGCGCGTGCGGAAGCGCTCGGCGGGGCTCGACTTCAGCTTTGTCGACATGACCGACCCGGCGGCCATCGAGGCGGCGATCCGGCCCGAGACGCGGATGATCTGGGTCGAGACCCCGACCAATCCGACCCTGCGGCTGGTCGATCTGGAAGCCGTGGCCGCCATCGCCGCGAAGCGGAGGATCGTCACCGTCGCCGACAACACCTTCGCCAGTCCCTGGGTGCAGCGGCCGCTGGAACGGGGCTTCGACCTGGTCCTGCATTCGACGACCAAGTACCTCAACGGCCATTCCGACATGGTCGGCGGCGTGGTCGCGGTCGGCGACAACGCGGCGCTGAGCGAGCAGCTGGCCTTCCTGCAGAACGCCGTCGGCGCGATTTCCGGTCCCTTCGACAGCTTCCTGGCCCTGCGCGGCCTCAAGACCCTGGCGCTCCGCATGCAGCGCCACTGCGAGAGCGCCCTGGCCATCGCCGAATGGCTGGAGGCGCGGCCGGAGGTGACGCGGGTGATCTACCCCGGCCTCGCCAGCCACCCGCAACACGCCCTGGCCCGGCGCCAGATGAACGGCTTTGGGGGGATCATCTCGGTCGACGTGGGCAGCCTCGGCCTGGCCCGGCGGATCCTCGAGCGGACCCGGCTGTTCACTCTGGCCGAGTCGCTCGGCGGGGTCGAAAGCCTGATCGAGCACCCGGCCATCATGACCCACGCCTCGATCCCCGAGGAGCAGCGCCGGGCGATCGGCATCACCGACGGGCTGATCCGGCTCTCGGTCGGCATCGAGGACCGCGACGACCTGTTGTCGGATCTGGCGCAGGCGCTGGGCTGACCGGCGCGACGAAACAACCGGTTACAGGGTTTGTGTCGCCCGCCCGACCCGGCCCGCGTATGAGGCCCGCGCCATGAGCATCGCCTTCATCGACCTGGCCGCCCAGCAGCGGCGCATCCGCGACCGGCTCGACGCGGCGATCGGCCGGGTCCTCGACCATGGCGGCTACGTCATGGGTCCCGAGGTCCGCGAGTTCGAGCGCCGGCTGGCGGAATTCGGCCAGGCCCCGCTGGCTCTCAGCTGCGCCAACGGCACCGACGCCATCGCCCTGCCGCTGATGGCCTGGAACATCGGGCCGGGCGACGCGGTGTTCTGCCCGTCCTTCACCTTCACCGCCACGCCGGAGGTCCTGCCCTGGATCGGGGCGACGCCGGTGTTCGTCGACGTCCTGCCCGACACCCGCAATCTCGATCCCGTCAGGCTGGAGGCGGCGATCGAGGCCGTCGCCGCGGCCGGCGCGCTCAGGCCCGCGGCGGTCATCGCCGTCGACCTGTTCGGCCAGCCCGCCGACTATCCGGCGATCCGCGCCGTCTGCGACCGCCACGGCCTGAAATTGATCAGCGACAGCGCCCAGGGATTCGGCTGCACCCTGGAGGGCCATCATCCGATCCACTGGGCGGACGTCGCCACCACCAGCTTCTTCCCGGCCAAGCCGCTGGGGTGCTACGGCGACGGCGGGGCGGTGCTGTGCAAGGACCAGGCGCTCTGGGACCTGATGGACAGCTTCCGCATCCACGGCAAGGCGGTGGCCGCCGACCTCGCCGGCCGGGTCTTCGAGCACGAGGCCAAGTACCTCAACGCCCGCATCGGCATGAACTCCCGGCTCGACAGCATCCAGGCCGCGGTGCTGATCGAGAAGCTGGCCATCTTCGAGGAGGAGATCGCCCTGCGCCAGGAGGTGGCCGATCGCTACGCCGAGGGCCTGGCGGGCGCGGTGCGGGCGACGCCCGGCGTGATCGCCGGCGGCCGCTCGGTCTGGGCCCAGTACGTCATCGAGCACGACGACCGCGACGGCCTCGCCGCCCACCTGAAGACCCAGGGCGTGCCGACCGCCGTCTACTACCCGGTGCCGATGCATCTGCAGGCCCCCTACGCCGGCTTCCCGCGCGGCGCCGGCGGCCTGCCGGTCACCGAGGCCCTCGCCGAAACGGTTCTGGCCCTGCCCATGCACCCCTATCTCGACGAAGCGACGCAGCGGACGATCATCGAGGCCGTGAGGGGCTTCAACGGCTGACGCGGCGGGCCGGCCCGATCGGGCGCGCCGCCCGTCCGGTCTGGATATGGGCGCCGCCGCCGCTATAACCGGCCCATGGACGACCATCTCGAGACAATGCGCAACCTCGCCCAGGGCATGAACCAGGGCAGCCCCCAGGCCCAGGCCCTGAAGCTGGAGACCGTGACGCTGGACGCCCAGGGCGCGGTCCTGCGCGTGCCCTACGACGAGGCGCTGATCGGCGATCCCGAGACGGGGGTCATCGCCGGCGGCGTGATGACGACCCTGCTGGACCACGCCTGCGGCCAGGCGGTGCATATCGCGCTGAGCGAATTCAAGACCATCGCCACCCTCGACCTGCGCATCGACTACATGCGCCCGGCCGAGCCCGGGAAGGACATCTTCGCCCGGGCTCACTGCTACAAGATCACGCGGTCGGTGGCCTTCGTCCGGGCGGTGGCCTACGACGCCGACCCGGCCGATCCCGTGGCGGCGGCCCAGGCGGCCTTCATGCTCGATTCCAGCGCCGGTCGCGGCGTCGGCGCCAACCTCAGGGGCGGGAAGGGACGATGAGCCAGGCCGAGGATACCATACGCGCCACGCTCGAGCGCATCCCCTACGCCCGCTTCCTCGGCCTGCGGATCGAACTGGCCGGCGACGAGATGACCGCCGTCCTGCCGTTCGGCGTGCATCTGGTCGGCAATCCCATGCTGCCGGCCATCCACGGCGGGGTGCTCGGGGCCTTCATGGAGATGACGGCGCTCGCCCAGCTGCTGGTCCGCGAGGGCCAGGCGCGCCAGCCCCGGGTCATCGACGTCTCGATCGAATACCTGCGCTCGGGGCGGCCGCTCACCACCTACGCCCGCGCCGAGATCAAGAAGGTCGGCCGGCGCATCGCCAATGTCCATGTCGAGGCCTGGCAGGACCAACGCGCGGCGCCGATCGCGGCGTTGCGCGGGCATTTTCTGGTGGCGCCGGCGGAGAAGACGGGGATTGGCGCGTAGGGGAGACGTCCGCCTACGCGCCATTCCCTCTCATGACTTCCCCGTAACAATCTTACACTGACGTCATAAGCTTAAATCCAGGTCATGAAGCAGACTTAACGGGTATTCACCACGGTCTCTGTCTATATCCCCGTCACCGGACGCGCTCCTCCGCGTCCTTACTCGATCCTCAGGGGATGAAGACATGACCCGCACGACCTCCAACCTCAGCAACCTGGCCGGACTGGCGCTCGCCGTCCTGCCGCTGGCCCTCATCGTCGCCGCCGTGAACCTCGGCGCCGCCGGCGTCGCCGGCCTGTGAGCCGCGCCGCCGGAATTGGAGGGACAGCTTACGCATTTCCCGAAAGGGCGGCGCCGACGGACCGGCCCCCGTGGAAGAGCGCAAGCTGTCCCTCCAAGTCAATGTGACGAGCGAAGGCCTCCCCTCGGGGAGGCACTTTTGCTATGCGCGGCCATGCGACAGCCCAAGGCCGTGATCTTCGACTGCGACGGCGTCCTGGTGGACTCCGAGGTCCTCGCCCTGGAGGTGGAGATCGAACTGCTGGCCGAACTGGGCCTGGACTACGACCGCGTCGACTATGTCACCCGCTTCCTGGGACGCAGCGAAGCGGCCTGGCGCGACCTTCTCGACCAGGACTGCCGCGCCCGTACCGGCCGGCCTCTGGCCGAGGACTTCCTGCATCGCAATCACGAACGGCTCTCCCGGGCGGTGCGCGAGCGTCTCACCGAGGTGGCGGGATGCGCCGCGGCGGTGGCGGCCCTGGCCCTGCCCAAGGCGGTCGCCAGCTCGTCGAAGGCCGCCTTCCTGCGCGAGAAACTGGCGCTGACCGGCCTGCTTCCCGTCTTCGACCCGCATGTCTATTCGGCCGACCTCGTCGCCCGCGCCAAGCCGCACCCGGACGTCTTCCTGCACGCCGCCGGAGCCCTGGGCGTCGATCCGGAGCGCTGCCTCGCCATCGAGGACAGCGTCAACGGGGTCGTCGCCGCCCGCGCCGCCGGCATGACCGTCTGGGGCTTCACCGGCGGCGGCCATTGCGACGCGGGCGCCGGCGATCGCCTCGCCGCCGCCGGCGCCGACCGCGTCATCGGCCGCTGGGACGAGGCCGCGGCCCGGTTCGCGGGGTTCTGACCCGGAACCGGAGGGAAATGGAGGGACAGCTTACTCATTTCCAGGCCCGTTCGCCGACGCCACCCTCGCGGAAATGAGTAAGCTGTCCCTCCATTTCCCCCTCCAGTGCCCGCTTTAGAGTTCCGCCAGTCCCCTGATCTGCCGACCGTCGGCGCCGAAGTTGGCCGGGTCGAGCCAGGCGCTGAACCGGCGGGCGACGGCCGGCCACTCGTGATCGAGGATCGAGTAGATCTCGGTGTCCCAGTTGTGGCCCTTCACCCAGTAGGTCTGGCGCAGCGTTCCCTCGTAGGTGAAGCCGTAGCGTCGGGCCGCCCGGCCGGAAGCGGCGTTGTCGGGGCCGCAGCGCCACTCGAGCCGCCGGTAGCCGTGGGTTTCCAGCACCAGGCGGCAAAGCAGGTACACCGCCTCGGTGCCGCCGACGGTGCGGCTGAGGCCGGGACCGTAGACCAGGCCGATCTCGCAGGTCCCCATGTCCGGCTTGACCTGCAGCAGGAAGAGCAACCCCTCGGCGCGCGGCTCGCCGGTCTTGTCGAGGATGGCGTAGGCCCGCTGGTCGTCGCGGCGGCAACGGTCGGCGAGCCAGTCGATGAAGGCGTCCCGGTCGGCGAACGGCCCGGACGGGATGCCGGTCCAGAGGTCGTCGCGCGAGCCGATGGCGCGCCACAGGTCGTCGCCGTGGATCATGACGTCGGCGCGCTCGAGATCGACGGTCCGCCCCGGAACGCGCAGGTCGTCGATCGCCGGGCGGGGCAGGGCGGGAATCCTCTCCATGGCGAAAGCCTAGAATGCGCCGCCCGCGCGCCGCAATCGGCCCGGCTTCCAAATCCGCGACGCCGGGATAGGATCGCCGCGGGCCGCCGCCGGAGACCAGACCATGTTCCGATCCCTCGCCGCGCGCGTGCTCCTGGGGCTTGTCCTCGGCCTCGCCGCGGGCGCCGGCCTGGGCGCCCTGGCCGATCCGGGCCTGACCGCCGCCGGCGTTGTCGAGGCCCTGGGCGGGCTGTGGCTGAACCTGTTGCGCATGACCATCGTGCCGCTGGTCTTCGCCCTGCTGGTGGTCGGAATCGCCTCGGTGGCCGACGCGGCCGCGACCGGACGCCTGGCGCTGCGGGCGGTCGTGCTGTTCACGATCCTGCTCGTGGTCGCCGGCGTCTACGGCACGGCGGCGAGCCAGGCCCTGCTGGCCCTGTGGCCGGTCGACCCGGCCGGCGCCGCGGCCCTGCGGGCGGGGGCCCAGGCGGCCGACGCGGCCGCGGCCGGCCCTTCGCTGGTCGACTGGATCAAGGCCCTCGCCCCCGCCAACCCGGTCCGCGCGGCGGCCGAGGACGCCATCCTGCCGCTGGTGGTGTTCGGCGTCTTCTTCGGCTTCGCGGCCACCCGTCTGCCGCCGGCCCGCAAGGATCTGGTCGTCGGCTTCCTGTCGGCCACGGCCGATGTGATGATCGTCATCGTCCGCTGGGTGCTGTGGGCGGCGCCGGCGGGCGTCTTCGCCCTGTCGCTGGGCGTGGGCCTGCGCGCGGGGGTCAGCGCGGCCGGGGTGCTGGTGCAGTACGTCGTCATCGTCTCGCTGGTCACGGCGGGCATCGCGATCCTGCCCTACATCCTGGTCGCGGCGCGGGGCGGGATCGGCGTCGGCCGCTTCGCCCGGGCCGCGGCGCCGGTGCAGGCCCTGGCCTTCAGCACCCAGTCCTCGCTGGCCTGCCTGCCGGCGATGCTCGAGCGGGCGCAGGACGACCTGCGCATTCCGCCCCGCGTCACCGGACTGGTGCTGCCGCTGGCGGTGGCGGTGTTCCGCATGACCAGCCCGGTGGCCAACCTGGCGGTGGCCTACTTCACGGCCCACGTCTTCGGCGTCCAGCCGAGCCTGCTGCAGATGGCGGCCGGGATCGCCGTGGCCTTCGCCATCAGCATCGGTTCGGTCGGCCTGCCCGGGCAGATCTCGTTCCTGGCCAGCGTGGGACCGATCTGCATGGCGCTGGGCCTGCCCCTCGACCTGCTGCCGATCCTGCTGGCGGTCGAGGTCGCGCCCGACATCTTCCGCACGATCGGCAACGTCACCGGCGACCTCGGCGCCGTGGCCGTGCTCAACCGGCCCGGCGAGACGGCCCAGGTCGTCGACCCCGAAAGCGCGCCGGCCTGACCGGGCGGCGCGTCAGAGCAGCTTGCCGACGATCAGCATGCCGCCGCCGACGACCAGCACCAGCAGGGTCAGGATCATGCCCAGCGCCCGGGCCCAGACGATATTGCGGATCAGGCCCAGGGCGTGAACGAGGCGGCTGACCGCCAGCGTTCCGGCCAGGCCCCAGACCACCGGCGCCTGAAAGCCGCACAGCTCCACCAGGGCGACCAGCAGCAGGCTGATCGGCACATACTCGGTGAAGTTGGCCTGGGCCCGGATCAGGCGGTTGAACGCCTCGTCGCCGCCGTCGCCGGCGCTGATCCGGTTCTTCCGGCGGTGGTCGGCGATCGGAAAGCTCAGCAGCGCCAGCATGATGGCCATGGCGCCGGTGAGCACGGACGTGACGGTCAGTTCCATGACGTGCTCCTCCCCCAGGGTCGGCGGGGTAGACTGGCGCGGTTCGCGGGCGGATGCACGTCCGGAAAGCGGGCCAGTGCGGGACTTCGCAGACCGCTTTCCTTGACCCCGCGCCGTCAGCCCCTACAACGCCGCACCATGTTCGAAGGCCTCTCCCACACCGCTCGCGACGCCAAGGCCTGGCCGTTCGAGCAGGCGCGCAACCTGCTCGCCCGGGTGCTGCGCACGCGCCTGACTGACGCCGAGCGCGACCTCGCCTCGACCCTGATCGGCGCCGGCAAGGCGGACGAGGCGGTCAGGACGCTCCCGGCCCTGTCGCGGCCGGTGGTGCTGGAGACGGGCTATGGTCCCTCCGGCCTGCCGCACATGGGCACTTTCGGCGAGGTGGCGCGGACGACCATGGTGCGGATCGCCTTCCGCGCCCTCACCGACGACGCCATTCCGACCCGGCTGATCAGCTTCAGCGACGACATGGACGGCCTGCGCAAGGTTCCGCCCAACGTCCCCAACGGCGACCTGCTGGCCGAGGATATCGACAAGCCCCTGACGGAGGTCCGCGATCCGTTCGGCGAACACGAGAGCTTCGGCCACCACAACAACGCCCGCCTGCGCGCCTTCCTAGACAGCTTCGGGTTCGACTACGAGTTCGTGTCGTCGACGGACTGCTACCGCGGCGGACGGTTCGACGAGACCCTGCTGGTCGCCCTGGCGCGGTTCGACGCCATCCAGAAGATCATGCTGCCCTCGCTCGGCGAGGAGCGGCGGGCGACCTACTCGCCCTTCCTGCCGATCAGTCCCCGGACCGGCAAGGTGCTGCAGGTTCCGACCCTGGAACGCCACGTCGATCGGGGCGCCATCGTCTTCCGCGACGACAACGGCGAACTGACCGAGGTTCCGGTCACGGGCGGCCACGTGAAGATGCAGTGGCGGCCGGACTGGGCCATGCGCTGGACGGCGCTGGGCGTCGACTACGAGATGAGCGGCAAGGACCTGGTCGACAGCGTCCGCATCTCCAACCAGGTCTGCAAGGTGCTGGGGGGCGCGCCGCCGGAAGGGTTCAACTACGAGCTCTTCATGGACGAGAACAACCAGAAGATCTCCAAGACCAAGGGCAATGGCCTGACCATGGAGGAGTGGCTGCGCTACGGCGCGCCCGAGAGCCTGGCCTACTACATGTTCCAGAGCCCGAAGTCGGCCAAGAAGCTCTACTTCGACGTCATTCCAAAGGCGACGGACGAGTATCTGCAGCAGCTGGACGTCTTCAACCGCAAGGCGGCGGAGGGCGCCAACGGCGTCGATCTCAACAATCCCGCCTGGCATGTCCATTCCGGCCGGCCCCCGGCGAAGGGCTCGCCCGTCAGCTTCTCGCTGATGCTGAACCTGGTCAGCGCCGGCAACGCCTCCAGCAAGGAGATCCTCTGGGGGTTCCTGAGCCGCTACATGCCCGGCGCGACGGCGGCGAGCGAGCCCCTGATGGACCGGCTGGCGACCTACGCCATGAACTACTACGAGGACTTCGTCGCCCCGACGAAGCGCTTCCGCGCGCCCACCGACCCGGAGCGGGCGGCGATGGAAGATCTCGTGGCGCGTCTGAAGACGCTGCCGGCCGGCTGCCAGGACGGCGAAACGATCCAGAACGAGGTCTACGAGGCCGGCAAGGCGCATGGCTTCGATCCGCTGCGCCTGTGGTTCCAGGCCCTCTACGAAGTGCTGCTCGGCCAGAGCCAGGGTCCGCGCTTCGGCTCCTTCGCGGCCATCTTCGGCCTCGATCGGACCATCGCCCTGATCGAGGACGGCCTCGCCGGCCGCCTGAACGAATCCTGACGGCGTCGTCCGCGATCGCGTTCAGGAACCCCCTGCCATGGTGCGCCTCGAGGACGGGCCGGGTCGGCCTGTCCCTGTATCGAGGAGCAACGACCATGACCCAAGTCCGCAGCACGACGATCGCCAAGGCCGGTCTGGCCCTCTCCCTGGCCGCCGCCCTGGGCGCGACGCCCTTCGCCGCCAGCGCCGCCCAGAGCGGCCCCTTCGCCTGCGCCGCCGCCGGCTCCAAGCAGGAGAAGGGCGCCATGATCGGCGCCGTCATCGGCGGCCTGCTCGGCTCGCAGGTGTCGAAGAACGAGCGCGCCGCCGGCGCGGTCGTCGGCGCCGGCCTGGGCGCGGCGGTCGGGTCCTACGCGGGCTGCAACGCCCAGGTGAAGCAGGCCTACGCCGCCGGGACCTACCAGGTCCAGGGCCGCACCCTGGCCGGCTATGTGGAGCCGGCCCGGTTCGAGCGGGCGGGCGGTCCCTTCTACGCCACCACCCGCCTCAACCTGCGCGCCGCTCCGACCACCCGCGCCCGCGCCGTCGGCATGCTGCAGCCGGGCGAGCGCTTCCAGGCCATGGCCTTCGCCAACGACGGCCGCTGGGTTCTGGTCGGCCGCAACGGCGTCGGCGTCGGCTACGTCGCCCGCGCCTATGTCGCCCCGGCGGGCGGGTTCCAGCGCGCGGGCTACGCCGGCGACTGATGCGGCCGGGCCGCCGGGTCCGCGGGGCCGGTCCTTTCCGGGGCCGGCCCTTTCCGCGCGGGCGGCCCGCGCCTATGCAGGGTGCATGAGCGCATCGCCGTTGCAGGCCTTCGGGCCGGAGATATGGCTGGCCGACGGGCCGGAAGCCGAGGTCGCCGGGTTTCGCTATCCGACGCGAATGGCGGTGATCCGGCTATCCGACGGCGGTCTGTTCGTCTGGTCGCCGGTGGCGCTGACCGAGGCCGCGCGGACCGGGCTGGAGGCGCTGGGTGAGGTCCGGCACCTGGTCGCGCCGAACGCGTTGCATCATCTGTTCATACCGGCCTGGCGCGAGGCCTTTCCCCGCGCCAGGCTCCACGCCGCGCCGGGCCTGGCCGCGCGGCGCCGCGACCTGGCGTTCGACGCCGAGCTCGGCGACGAGCCGTCTGCGGACTGGGCGGCCGACCTCGACCAGGTCCTGGTGCGCGGCAACCGCATCACGTCCGAGGCCGTCTTCTTCCATCGGCGCAGCGGCGCGGTCCTGTTCACCGACCTGATCCAGCAGTTTCCCCGCGGCTGGTTCCGCGGCTGGCGCGGCGTGGTCGCCCGGCTGGACCTGATGACCGAGGCGGAGCCGACGGTCCCGCGGAAGTTCCGCGTGGCCTTCCACGATCGCGCCGCCGCCCGCGCCGCCCTCGCGCGCATCCGGGCCTGGCCGGCCCGGACGGTCGTGATGGCTCACGGCGCGCCGGTCGAGCGCGACGGCGCGGCCTTCATCGCCCGGGCGTTCCGCTGGCTGACGGGCTGAAGCGCGCCTACTGGCTGGCCCAGAGGATGCGGGCGATCCAGGCGATCTCCCGCCGCTCGAGGGTGCGGCCCGGATAGTCCGGATTGAGCGACTTCAGCTCGATGGAGCGGGTGGTGATGCGGGCGACCTCCTTGGCCAGCACCTCGCCGTCGACCGTCTTGACCACCACCCGGTCGCCCCGGCGGGGATCGGCGGCGGCGGGATCGACGACGATACGGTCGCCCTCGCGATAGACCGGAGCCATGGAATCGCCGCTGATCTCCAGGGCGTAGACCCCGTCGCGGGCGAGGCCGGGGAAGTCGATCTCGTCCCAGCCTTGGCCGACCGGAAAGCCGGCGTCGTCGAAGTAGCCGTCATCGCCCGCCTGGGCGAAGCCGATCAGGGGCACGCCCCGCGCCGCCGGCGCGCCGCCGTCGCCCTCGGCCAGGGCGGCGAACTCGGCGAACGAGACGCCGGTCGCCTCCAGCACCTTCGACAGGCTTTCGGTGGAGGGCCAGCGCGGCCGCGCCTCGGCGTCGTTCGACACCCGCTTGGAGCGGTTGAAGCTGGTCGGGTCCAGGCCCGCCAGCCTGGCCAGCGCCGACGCGCTCATGTCGAACCGCGCGGCCAGCCGGTCGATGGCGTTCCAGATCTGGGCGTGGGAGGGGCGCATCGTGAGGGGAATATAATCCTGCATTCTGGGAAAGTACACCTAATCCTGCCGCGGATCCGGCCGGCGCCAGGCCCCGACGGCGAGCGTGGCCAGGGCGAGGAAGCCGAGCACCGCCAGCAGGTTCAGCTGGACTCCGGCGTCGAGCCCCGGATCGACCCAGCGGGCCACGCCGCCCGCCACGGCCATGGTCTGGAACCCCGCCGCATAGACCGGCCAGGGGCGCGGCGAGCGCCAGGCGAGACCGGCGAGGCCGACTAACACGACTGCGTCGATCAGGGGCAGCCACAGGGCCGGCGCGGCCTCGCCGGACAGCCGCTGGACGCCCAGCGAAGCGAGCCAGGCCGCGGCGAACAGGGCCGCGCCCTTCCGCTCCACCACGCCGCCGCGCGTCGCCGCGCCGGCCAGGGCGACCGCCAGCAGCAGGGCGAAAGCCAGCAGCGTCACCGGTCAGCCCGCCGGTTCGTCCTCTTCCAGCCGGCCCTCGGGCTTGACCAGCGGGCCGAAGGCCTGGGCCGGCAGGCCGGCGACCCGCCGCACCGCGTCGAGGGCGTCATGCGTCCGGACGATCTCGCGCTGGGCGTCGCCCAGGGCGTTGACCACGGCCTCGACCCGCCGCATCGCCGGATCGCCTGTCGCCGGCGACAGGCCCAGGGCCCGCCGCGTCTCGATCATCCGCCGCATCAGGCCGACGGCCTGGGCCAGCGCCGTCTCCACCGCCGATTCCGTCGCGAACAGCTCCCCGGCGACCACCGCCGCGATGCGGGTTCTGTCCATGACGAAGCTCCCCAGAATGAGTAGGCGATATGAATCACGAGACGAGAGCGAATGCAAGTCTGCAATCCACGGTAAACATCACGCGATTGGGATTGTTGACGTTAACGTAAGGGGCAGTATACCTTGCCTCCGACAATCGGAGGCACGGGAGGAAAGAATGCCGACCGAACTACGTCGCCCGGAGCGGACCTTCACCATCCGGCAGCTCTGCACCGAGTTCAAAGCTACGCCGCGCGCCCTGCGCTTCTACGAGGACAAGGGCCTGCTCTCGCCGGCCCGGGACGGCATGAACCGCGTCTATTCCTACAAGGACCGCGCCCGGCTGATCCTGATCCTGCGCGGCAAGCGGGTCGGGCTGTCGCTGCAGGAGATCCGCGAGATCCTCGAGCTCTACGACGAGCGCGACGATGCGATGACCCAGAACGCCCACTCCCTGCGGAAATTCCGCGAGAAGATCGTCGACCTCGAGCAGCAGCGAGAGGATATCGAGGGCGCCATCCAGGAGCTGAGGGCCGCCTGCGAGCGGCTGGAGAAGCACCTGGCCGAGAAGCGGCCGGATCTGCTGCCCAAGGCGGCGGACTACGACCAGGCCATGCGCGCCGGCCTCGACGGCCACGCCGAACCCGTCCTCGCCAAGTAGGCGACGGCGGGCCATACAAGCAGAACCCCGACTCAACGGAGCGCCCATGGCCTACCAGCCGCCGGTACGCGACCACGTCTTCCTCCTGCGCGACGTGCTGGAGATCGACCGCTATTCCAACCTGCCCGCCTTCGCCGACGCCTCGATGGACGTCGTCGAGCAGATCATCGAGGAGGCGGCCCGGTTCACCGGCGAGGTGCTCGCCCCGCTCAACGCCGTCGGCGACAAGCAGGGCTGCGTCTGGAATCCGGACAACACGGTGACCACGCCCAAGGGCTTCCGCGAGGCCTACCGCCAGCTCTGCGAGGGCGGCTGGACCGGCCTGGGCTCGGACCCGGCCTACGGCGGCCAGGGCCTGCCGCACGTCGTGAACCTGTCGTTCAGCGAGATGTCGAGCAGCGCCAACATGGCCTTCTCGATGTATCCCGGCCTGGCGCACGGGGCCTATTCGGCCATCCACAACGGCGGCACGGACGAGCAGAAGCAGACCTATCTTCCCAAGATGGTGACCGGCGAATGGACCGGCACCATGAACCTGACCGAGCCGCAGTGCGGCACGGACCTCGGCCTGCTGCGCACCAAGGCGGTTCCGCAGGCGGACGGCAGCTATCGCATCACCGGCCAGAAGATCTGGATCAGCGCCGGCGAACACGACATGTCGGACAACATCGTCCACCTGGTGCTGGCCCGCATCGAGGGCGCGCCGGCGGGCGTGAAGGGCATCAGCCTGTTCATCGTGCCCAAGTTCCTGCCCAACCCGGACGGGTCGGTCGGACCGCGCAACGCGGGAGTCAAGTGCGTGGGCCTGGAAGAGAAGATGGGCATCCACGGCAACGCCACCTGCGTGATGCAGTACGAGGACGCCCAGGGATTCCTGATCGGCGAAGAGAACAGCGGCCTCCGGCTGATGTTCGTGATGATGAACGAGGCCCGGCTGGGCGTGGGCCTGCAGGGCGTCGCCCAGGCCGAGGCCGCCTACCAGGCCGCCCGCGACTTCGCCCTCGACCGGCTGCAGGGCCGTTCGCTGACCGGGCCGAAGAACCCCGACGGACCCGCCGACCCGATCATCGTCCACCCGGATGTGCGGCGCATGCTGCTCGACAGCCGGGCGGTGATCGAGGGCGGGCGCGCCTTCCTGTTCTGGACCGCCCTGCACGGCGATCTCGCCCACGCCCATCCGGACGAGGCCGTGCGCCAGAAGGCCGGCGACTACATGGGCCTGCTGACGCCGGTGCTGAAGGGCTACCTCACCGACAAGGGCTTCAAGGTCTGCGTCGACGGCATGCAGGTGCACGGCGGCAGCGGCTTCACCGAGCACTTCCCCGCCAGCCAGTACCTGCGCGACTGCCGCATCGCCCTGATCTACGAGGGGACCAACGGCGTCCAGGCGCTGGATCTCGTCGGCCGCAAGCTGGCGGCCAACGGCGGCCGGGCGGTGATGAGCTTCTTCGCCGAGCTCGACGTCTTCGTCGACGAAAACGCCGGCGACGCCGAGCTGAAGCCGTTCCTCGACGGCCTCGCCGGCGCCAAGGCGCAGCTGCAGGACGCCACCCTGTGGCTGATGCAGAACGGCCTAGCCAACCCCGACAACGCCGGCGCCGCCTCGACCGACTACATGCATCTCTTCGGGATCACCGGCCTGGCCTACATGTGGGCGCTGATGGCCAAGGTCTCGCTGGCCAGGATCGCCGCCGGCTCGACCGACCCGATCTACGCCGGCAAGCTGATGGTCGGCCGCTACTTCCTCGAACGGGTCCTGCCCGACACCGGCGCCCATCTGGCCAAGCTGAAGACCGGCTCGGCGACGATGATGGCCATGGCCGCCGAGGCCTTCTGATGGGCGTCCTCAATCTCGAGCGCCCGGCCGTCCTGGCCGAAGAGGACATCGTCATCTTCGAGGACGCGGTCGGGAAGTTCTTCGACGAACACGCCCCCGAGAGCCGCGTCGCCCGATGGCGCGAGGAGGGGATCGTCGAGCGGGCGATGTGGACCGAGGCCGCGCAGGCGGGCCTCGCCTGCCTGTCCATGCCCGAGGAATACGGCGGCATGGGCGGCGACTACCGCCATGAGGTGGTGCTGATGGAGCAGCTCGGCGCCCGGGGCGTCGACGGCTTCGGCCTGTCGCTGCACAACGCCATCGTCGCGCCTTACCTGCTGCACTACGCCACCGAGGAGCAGAAGCGGCGCTGGCTGCCGAAGATGGCGACCTGCGAGTACGTTTCCGCCATCGCCATGACCGAGCCCGGCGCCGGGTCGGACCTGCAGGGGATCAAGACCACCGCCCGCCTCGACGGGAACGAGTACGTAATCAACGGCTCCAAGACCTTCATCACCAACGGCCAGACCGCCAACCTGATCGTCGTGGTCTGCAAGACCGACCCGGCGCAGGGCGCGCGCGGCACCTCTCTGCTGGTGGTCGAGACCGACGGCGCCGAGGGCTTCGAGCGCGGCCGCAACCTCAACAAGCTCGGCCAGGAGGCGGCCGACACCTCCGAGCTGTTCTTCAACGACGTGCGCGTCCCGACCGCCAACCTGATCGGCGAGGGCGAGGGCCAGGGATTCTTCCAGCTGATGGGCCAGCTGCCGCAGGAGCGGCTGAACATCGCCGTCCAGGGGTGCGCCCAGATCGAGCGGGCCCTGGCCCTGACCATCGACTACGTCAAGCAGCGCCAGGCCTTCGGCAAGAAGATCATCGACTTCCAGAACACCCAGTTCGTGCTCGCCGAATGCAAGACCGAGGCGACGGTCGCGCGGGTGTTCGTCAACCACTGCATCGAGCAGCACCTCAAGGGCAAGCTCGACGCGGCGACCGCCTCGATGGCCAAGTACTGGGTCACCGACCTCGAGAACAGGATCATCGACCGCTGCCTGCAGCTGTTCGGCGGCTTCGGCTACATGGCCGAGTACCCGATCGCGCGGATGTACCGCGACAGCCGCGTGCAGCGGATCTATGGCGGCACGAACGAGATCATGAAGGTCCTGATCGCCAGGACGCTGTAGGCCATGGCCAGTTATGTCGCCACCGTCGACTGGACGCTGACGGCCGAGCCCGGGGACTTCCTCGCCGGCCGCTACAGCCGCGCCCACGCCATCGGTTTCGACGGCGGGCTGGTCGTTCCGGGTTCGCCCGCCGCCAGCTCCGTGCCGGCGCCCTGGTCGGTCGAGGCGGCCGCCGATCCCGAGGAGTTGCTGGTGGCGGCCGTGAGCAACTGTCACATGCTTTGGTTCCTGCACAAGGCGCGCGAGGCCGGCTTCGTCGTCGCCCGCTACCGCGACCGCGCCGAGGGGGTGATGCGCAAGAACGCCGAGGGCCGGCTCGCCATCACCCGGGTGACCCTGCGCCCCGAGGTGGCCTTCGCCGGCGAACCGCCGGACGCGGCGCGGCTGGAGGCCCTGCACCATGCCGCCCACGAGGACTGCTTCATCGCCAACTCGATCCGGGCCGAGGTGGTCGTGGAGGGGCCCCGGTGAGGCCGTCAGGCCGCGTTGACGGCGTTCCTGCGAACGCGCGCCGCGCCTTGGGCGTCGAGGTCCTCGCGCGTGGCCGCCAGGCTGATCGGCCCCTCGATCGCGGCGTTGACCTCGTCGATTCCCGTCCGGGCGGTCGTGTTCTTCGCGAACAGATAGCGCAGGGACAGGCGTTCATGGTCCGCCGCGTCCGGCTGCGTGCCGTGCAGCGTGCAGCCGTGCCACATGGCCGCGTAGCCCGCCGCGCCGGTCAGCAGCCGCTGGCGGCAGTCGATCCCGCCGCCGCGTCCGTCGCGATACAGCCAGCCGGCCTCGGTGCGGGTCAGGTCGTGAGGGAACACGGTGGCCCCGAGTCGGTGGCTGTCTTCCAGCAGGAACAGCGGGGCGTCGCGGCGGCCCACCTCGTGCAGGTAGACGTACAGGGTCACGAAATCGGCGTCCCGGTCCTTGAAGTCGATCAGGTACTGATGGAAGTCGATGCCGTAGAAGTAGGTGATGTCACGGTAGGGCGGCTTGACCCAGGCGCCCAGGTTGTTGACCGGGTTGCCCTCGATCCGCGCCCGCAACCAGCCTGGAACGGCGGAGGCCGGCACGCCGCACACGATCTTGCGATTGAGCAGTTCATAGCCCTCGCCGAGCATGGCGGTCAGGCTCTCGACGATCGCTTCGTCCCGCTCGACGAAACCCAGCCGGGACTTCAGCGTGTCGAGCAGATTGCGGCCGGGCCGGGGATTGACGCCGGTGTATTGCGGGCAGGCGTCGAACTCGGCTTCGCTCAGGAACAGGGTCCCGTCGAACCGGCGCGTGGCGCGAATCTCTGCAAGCAGCGCCGCCGCGGCCGCGGGATCGACGCCGCGTTCAAACTCGTGATAGCCGCGCGCGATGAAGTCGCTTACCGCCACATGATCGCGCTGGGCGGCCAGACGGGCAGCCGGCATCGGTCGTCCCTTCCCAATCGCCCGCACTCCATACCGTCTTGGTTAACAAACCCGAACCAGCGCCCGGGACCCTGAGGAGGCATTCAATGGCCGAAGCCTACATCTACGACGCCGTCCGGACGCCCCGCGGCAAGGGCAAGAAGGACGGCTCGCTGCACGAGATCACCGCCTTGTCGCTGGCGACCCAGGTGCTCGAGAACCTGCGCGACCGCAACGGCCTGGACACCGGCAAGGTCGACGATGTCATCCTCGGCTGCGTCTCGCCGGTGGGCGAGCAGGGGGCCGACATCGCCCGCACCGCGGTGCTGGCCGCCGACTACGCCGAAAGCGTCGCCGGCGTGCAGGTCAACCGCTTCTGCGCCAGCGGCCTGGAGGCGGTGAACATGGCCGCCGCCAAGGTCATCTCCGGCGAGGCGCAGATGGCCATCGGCGGCGGCGTCGAGAGCATGAGCCGGGTGCCCATGGGCAGCGACGGCGGCGCCTGGCCCACCGATCCGTCCAGCGCCTTCAAGACCTATTTCGCGCCCCAGGGCATCGGCGCCGACCTGATCGCGACCCTGTACGGCTTCTCCCGGGACGACGTCGACGCCTACGCCGTCGAGAGCCAGAAGCGCGCCGCCCGGGCCTGGGAAGAGGGCCGCTTCGCCCGCAGCGTGGCGCCCGTCCGCGACCAGCTCGGCCTCGACATCCTCGACCGCGACGAGACGGTGCGGGGCAATACGACGATGCAGACCCTGGCCTCGCTGACGCCCTCCTTCGCGGTTCCCGGCGAGATGGCCTTCGACGCGGTGGTGCAGCAACGCTATCCGCAGGTGGAGAAGGTCAACCACGTCCACCACGCCGGCAACAGCTCGGGCATCGTCGACGGCGCCTCGGGCGTGCTGGTCGGCAGCAAGGAGATGGGCCAGGCGCTGGGCCTCAAGCCCCGGGCGCGGATCAGGGGCATGGCCTCGATCGGCAGCGAGCCGTCGATCATGCTGACCGGCCCGGCGCTGGTCACCGAGAAGCTGCTGGGGCGGCTGGGCATGGAGGTCGGCGACGTCGACCTCTACGAGCTGAACGAGGCCTTCGCCGCCGTCGTGCTGCGCATGATGCAGGCGCTCGACATCCCGCACGAGAAGATGAACGTCAACGGCGGGGCGATCGCCATGGGCCACCCGCTGGGGGCCACCGGCGGCATGATCCTGGGCACCCTGCTCGATGAGCTGGAGCGGTCCGACAAGGCGGTGGGCCTGGCCACCCTCTGCGTCGGCGCCGGCATGGGCACCGCGACCGTCATTGAACGCGTCTGATCGGGGAGACGGGCATCATGGAAAACTTCACCATCGACATCGACGCTGACGGCGTGGCCCTGGTCACCTTCGACGTCCCCGGCCGCAGCATGAACACCCTGACCGGCAAGGTCATCGCCGAGATCGGCGAGGTGGTCGAGCGCATCCGCACCGACCCGGCGATCAAAGGCGCGGTGATCGCCTCGGGCAAGGCCAGCGGCTTCTGCGCCGGGGCGGACCTGGGCGAGCTGGGCGGGCAGGCGGGCGCGGCCGGCGACGACCGGCGCTCGGAGCAGGAGAAGCTCAGGACCGCCTTCGACGGCGCCTTCGCGCTGAACCGGGCCTTCCGGGCGCTGGAGACCTGCGGCAAGCCGGTGGCGACCGCGCTGGAGGGCCTGGCGCTGGGCGGCGGGCTGGAACTGGCGCTGGCGACCCACTACCGCGTCGCCGCCGCCAACCCGAAGCTGCAGCTGGGCCTGCCGGAGTCGAAGGTGGGCCTGCTGCCCGGCGCCGGCGGCACCCAGCGCCTGCCCAGGCTGATGGGCGCCATGAAGGCCGCGCCCTACCTGCTGGAAGGCAAGTCGATGACCGCCGAGGAGGCGCTGGCCAACGGCGTCGTCGGCGCGGTGGTCGAGCCGGGCAAAACGGTCGAGGCGGCCCGGGCCTGGGTGAAGACCGGCGATCCGGTCGCGCCCTGGGACAGGAAGGACTTCAAGATTCCCGGCGGCGGCCCCTACAGCCCGACGGGCAGCCAGGTGTTCATCATGGGCAACGCCATGCTGCGCAAGCAGTCCTACGGCAATTACCCGGCCCAGCTGAACATCCTCAAATGCGTCTACGAGGGCCTGCAGGTTCCCATCGACGCCGCCCTGCGCATCGAGACCCGCTACTTCCTCAAGACCATGTCCTCGCCCCAGGCGCGGGGCATGATCCGCACCCTGTTCCTGTCGATGCAGGAGCTGGGCAAGGGCGCCTCGCGGCCCGCCGATGTCGCGCCCTGCGCGGTGAACAAGGTCGCCGTGCTCGGCGCCGGGATGATGGGCGCGGGCATCGCCTATGTGCAGGCCCAGGCCGGCATCGAGACGGTGCTGATCGACGTCTCCCAGGAAGCCGCGGACAAGGGCAAGGGTTACGCCCGGGACCTCGTCGAAAAGGCCGTCAAGCGCGGCCGGATGACGGCGGAGAAGGGCGAGGCCCTGCTGGCGCTGATCCATTCGACCACGGACTACGCCGCCGTGAAGGGCTCCGACCTGGTCGTCGAGGCGGTGTTCGAGAGCCGCGAGATCAAGGCCGAGGTGACCAGGAAGGCCGAGGCCCAGCTGGAGGAAACCGCGGTGTTCGGCTCCAACACCTCGACCCTGCCGATCACCGGCCTGGCCGAGGCGTCTGTCCGCCCGGCCAACTTCATCGGCATCCACTTCTTCTCGCCGGTGGACCGCATGGGCCTGGTCGAGATCATCATGGGCGAGAAGACCAGCCAGGAGGCCCTGGCCAGGTCGATCGACTACGTCCTGAAAATCAGGAAGACTCCCATCGTGGTCAACGACAGCCGCGGCTTCTACACCAGCCGCTGCTTCGGCACCTTCATCCAGGAGGGGCTGGAAATGCTGGCCGAG
Source organism: Pseudomonadota bacterium (assembly GCA_049323695.1). Taxonomy (GTDB): domain Bacteria; phylum Pseudomonadota; class Alphaproteobacteria; order Caulobacterales; family Caulobacteraceae; genus Caulobacter. The sequence continues at coordinate 22,973 of JBMOOF010000034.1, read as the reverse complement.
GGGATCGCCCCGGCCATCATCGACAACGTCGGCCGGGCGACCGGCATGCCGCGCGGCCCGCTGGAAATGAACGACGACGTCGCCCTGGACCTCGCCTACAAGGTCCGTGAACAGACCAAAAAGGACCTTGGCGACCAGTACGCCGGCGGACCGGTCGACGCCCTGATCACCCGGATGGTCGTCGACCTCGGGCGCTACGGGCGCAAGAACGGCAAGGGCTTCTACGACTATCCCGCCGACGGCTCGGCCAAGACGCTGTGGCCGGGGCTGAAGGACATCGTCGAGCCCAAGATCGACGACGCCGACCCCGACCTGATCGAGGAGATCCGCACCCGGCTGCTCTATCGCCAGGCGGTGGAGGCGGCGCGCTGCTTCGAGGAGGGCGTGGTGACCGATCCGCGCGACGCCGACGTCGGCGCCATCCTGGGCTGGGGCTTCGCGCCCTGGACCGGCGGACCGATCAGCCTGATCGACGGCGTCGGCGTGGCGGCCTTCGTGGCGAGGCTCGACGCGCTGACGGCGAAGTACGGCTCGCGCTACGCCCCGCCCAGGCTGCTCCGCGACATGGCGGCGAAGGGCGAGACCTTCTACGGGCGCTTCGGCGCGGGGGCGAAGGCGGCGGCCTGAACGTCCCGCGGGCAGGAACCGGTTCTTTCGCTCGAAGATCGGCGTTCTTTCACCGAGTCTTAGGGACACGCCGTGCAAGGTCCCCCGACCCAGGGGGACGACGGCGTGACGACAGTCTCGGAAGCGACGGACCGGTTCGGCGTAGGCGCGGCGGCGCGGGCGCGGCGACGCCACCTGACCGTGCGCGTCGTGACCGCCCTGGTCGTCGGCGCGGCCCTGCATTTCAGCCTGGGCTGGTGGCAGACCTGGGTCTGGGCGGCCGTCTATGTCGCCAGCCAGCTGCTCGAGGCCTGGATGGCGCCCAGGCTGCTGGCCGGGCCGCTCGAGACCCCGACGGACGCGGCCAACCGGGCCATCATCCTGTTCTCGCCCGGGGCCCTCGTGTTCGGCGGGCTGGCGGTGGCCCTGTGGGCCAGCGTGCCGGACTATGGCCCGGCCCTCGGCGTCGCCATCGTCGCCAGCGCCATGATCAACCTGGTCGCGCTCAGCCGCGGCTCGCGCATCGTCTTCGCCGCCACCGCCACGCCCTACGGCCTCTATCTGGTGACCATGCCGCTGATGGACTACGGCCGGATCGCCGGGCCGCTGCTGACCACCATGATGATCGCCGTCGGCCTGATCATGCTCAACATCCTGGGCGCCTGGGTCAGCACCGAACACGCCCGGCGGGCCCAGCAGGAAGCCGCCTTCGAGGCCGAGCGCCGCCGGGCCGAGGCCGAGGCGGCGGTGGAGGCCAAGTCCGCCTATCTCGCCGCCATCAGCCACGAGCTGCGGACGCCGATCAGCGCCATCCTCGCCGGCGCGGCCGAGCTGGAGCGGACCGGCGCGGGCGCGGGCCGGGCCCAGGCCCGTCTGATCCGCGGCGCCGGCCAGATGATGCGCACCCTGCTCGACGACCTGCTCGACCTTTCCAAGATCGAGGCCGGCCGCATGGCCGTGGAAACCGTCGACTTCGACCTGCGGACCCTGATCAGCGAAGCGGTCCGCATGTGGCGCGCCGAGGCCAGGGCCAAGGGCCTGCGCCTGCGGGTCGAGGGCGCGCGCGGACTGCCGGGCTGGGTCAAGGGCGACCCGACCCGCATCCGCCAGGTGCTCAACAACCTGATCTCCAACGCCATCAAGTTCACGGCCGAGGGCTCGGTGACCCTGAAACTGGCCAGCGCGCCGGCGGACGCGGGCGCCGCCGCCGTCACCCTGGCGGTCGCCGACACCGGACCGGGGATGTCGCCCGGCCAGATCGAGCGGCTGTTCACCCCCTTCGAGCAGCTCGAGGCCGGCACCGCCCGCAAGCACGGCGGATCGGGCCTGGGCCTGGCCATCAGCCGCGAACTCGCCCGGCTGATGGGCGGCGAACTGAGCGTCGCCAGCGCGCAGGGCGAAGGGGCCGTCTTCGCCCTGTCCCTGGTGCTGGACGCCGCCGAGCCCCCGGCCGCGGCCCAGGCGCCCGACGCCGTCGAGGCCCGGGTGCTGGTCATCGACGATCACATCGTCAACCGCCAGGCCATCGCCCTGATCCTCGCCCCGCTGGGCGTCACGCCGCAGACGGCGGCCTCGGCCGAAGAGGGCCTCGAGCGGCTGGCCCACGAGCCGTTCGACGTCGTGCTGATGGACGTCTACATGCCCGACATGGACGGCCGCGAGGCCACGCGCCGGCTGCGCGCCGGCGGCGGCCCCAACAGCGGCACGCCGGTCATCGCCATCACCGCCTCGGCCACCGAGCGCGACTGGGAGGCCTGCCGGGCCGCCGGCATGGACGCCCATGTCGCCAAGCCCATCGAGCCGGCCGAACTCTACGCCGCGCTCGACCGCGTGCTGTCCGAAGCGGCGGCGCGGAAGGCGGCCTGACCGGCCGTCGCCTGTTCCTTCCGGTCGCGCCGGGGATTCACCGGAGCAACCTGGAGAGCCGGTCCTTCAGCGCCGGCTCGTCCCTCATCTCGCATTCCCAGATCGTCTCGATCCGCCAGCCGGCGGCGGCGAGCGCCTCGGCGCTGGCCGCGTCACGCGCGCGGTTGCGTGCGATCTTGCCCAGCCAGTAGTCACGGTTCTGCCGGGGCGTCCTGGCCCCGCGGGCGCAGTCGTGGCCGTGCCAGAAGCAGCCGTGGACGAAGATCGCCAGCCGCCGTCCGGGCAGGACGATGTCGGGCCGTCCGGGCAGGTCCTTGCGGTGCAGGCGGTAACGCGCGCCGAGCGCGGTCAGCAGGCGGCGGACGGTCATCTCCGGCCCGGTGTCGCGCCCCTTCACCCGCCGCATGACGGCCGAGCGCTTGGCGGGATCGAAGACGTCCGTCATGGCCGGGTCGCGTCCGGCCTGCGGCCCAGGCGGAAGGTCCCTGTCAGCGCCGCGGCGCCGAGCCGCCGGATGCCGGGCAGGCGGGAGAGTGGCGTGAAGACCAGGTCGCGGACCATGGGCCAGAAACGCCCGTGGGCTTGGAAGAGCGGTGGACTGACCCTGGAGATGAACTGATAGGGAACCACATGGCGCATCCGGCTGCAGGCGTAGGCGCGGGCGGCCTTCAAGGCGCTGACCGGCTCGACGCAATGCTCGCGGAGCACGACCTCATGACCCCGGCGCGCCAGCGCCCGGGCCGTGGCCATGCCGCCGACCCGGCATCTGACGACGCCGACCTTCATCGTATCAATTCGCCCGCGCGATCCGCTCGAAGGCTTCGACCGGAAACTGCGGCTTCATGCACGAGCCCGTGTAGAGCTTGCCGTCGTTGCCCATTAGGGCGCCGACGAAATAGGTTCGGCCCTTGAGCAACGGGATGCCGCAATTGCCCCCGGCCGGTGTTGAATGCACCACCGTTCGCCGGGCCTCCGAAGGCCCCTTGATTGTCCGGGAAACCGCGAACGTGGTCAGAACATCCGGAAGTCCACCTTCTCCCCGCCGGGCCTCAATCGCGATGACCCGACCGACGAATAACAAATCAGTCTTGTCATATTGCTCAAGGGCGCTGGCATACCGGATGCAGCTACAGGCGATGGCTCCGCTCGTAGCAGTCGACGCAATGAGAATCGCCGTGAGTGCGAGGCCGACCCGCCGCACGGCGCTACAGACCCTCGAACAGGGCGCTCGACAGATAGCGCTCGGCGAAACTCGGGATGATGGTCACGATCGTCTTGCCGGCGTTCTCCGACCGACCGGCCAGGTCGAAGGCCGCGGTCAGGGCCGCGCCGGACGAGATGCCGACGGGAATGCCCTCGGTCGCCGCGATCCGGCGGGCCATGGCGAAGCTGTCGTCGTTGCTCACCTGGACGATCTCGTCGATCACGCCCCGGTCGAGGATGCCCGGCACGAAGCCGGCGCCGATGCCCTGGATCTTGTGGGCCCCCGGCTGGCCGCCGGAGAGCACGGGCGAGGCCTCCGGCTCGACCGCCACCATCCGCACCGAGGGCTTTCGCGCCTTCAGCACCTGGCCGACGCCGGTGATCGTGCCGCCGGTGCCGACACCCGAGACGACGATGTCAACCGACCCGGCGGTGTCGTTCCAAATCTCCTCGGCGGTCGAGACACGGTGGATCAGGGGATTGGCCTGGTTCTCGAACTGCTGGGGCATGACCGCGCCGGGGTTTTCCACGAGCAGTTCCTGCGCCCTGGCGACGGCGCCGCGCATGCCCTTCTCGGCCGGCGTCAACTCCAGCCGGGCGCCCAGCACCAGCAGCATCTTGCGCCGCTCCATCGACATGCTCTCGGGCATGACCAGGATCAGGGGATAGCCCTTGGCCGCCGCCACGAAGGCCAGGCCGATGCCGGTGTTGCCGCTGGTCGGCTCGACGATCATGCCGCCCGGCTTCAGGTGACCCTCGGCCTCCAGCCATTCGATCATGGCGACCCCGATGCGGTCCTTCACCGAGGCGAGGGGATTGAAGAACTCCAGCTTGGCCAGAACCGTCGCCAGGGGCTTCAGCTCGGCGGTCAGGTTGGGCAGCCGCACCAGCGGGGTGTCGCCGATGGTGTCCAGGATGGACTCGAAGATCTTGCCGCGTCCGGCGCGCCGGTAGCGGGCGGCGTCGTAGGTGCTCATGGGATGTCTCCGGCGGGTTCGCCCTTTCGCGGGCGACCCTAATGCACGATGCGGTCAGACGGAATCGTTCGACCGTTGAATCGTGCTTTGGATCCAAAAGTGTAGAGCCTGATTCAGGCTCCAGGCGGCGGGATCGTGTTTGTCAGGGGCTCATTCGGCGGCGAGGGCGGCCGCGCCGTCCCCGGCGAGCAGCGGCTCGAGCAGACGGTCCGCCAGCCAGCGGACCACCGGAACCGCGACCCCGTCGCCGACCACCTGCAGCGCCGCCGTCTGCGTCCGGGGCAGGCGATAGCTGTCCGGCAGGCCCATCAGGCGGGCGCCCTCGCGCGGGGTCAGCAGGCGCGAGCGGACGCCCGACGCGTCGGCGACGACGATCGACTGGCGCGAGGAGCCGCCGCGCGGCGTGCGCAGGCAGCCGGCGACGCCGTCCAGCCGCACCTCCGCCCGCTGGACGCCCTGGCGCATGCGGCGGAAGACGGTCCCGACCGCCCGGCCCTGTTCGCCGGCGCGCCGCAGCCGTTCGAAATGAGCCGGCGCCATCAGCCCCAGCAGCCGACCCGTCTCCGCCGGCGAGCGCCATTCCATGGCCTCGTCCGGCTCCAGCAGCGCCGCCAGATGGGTGTTGCGGGCCGGCGGCGCGGCCAGACGCCACCAGATCCAGCCCGCGCGCAGGTCCGGCGGCAGGCCCCGCTCGGCCTCGATGACGGCGCGGGTGTGAAAGGCGCAGCGTCCGGTCAGCGCGGCGGGCGGCGGCGCCCGGGTCGCCACGATGAAGATCCGGGGGCGGGACTGGGGCGTGAAGCGGGCGGCGTCGATCTCCAGCGCGCCGAAGCGGTAGCCCTGGCTTTCGAGCGCCTGGCAGAGGGCCGCGAAGTCCGCCCCGCCGTGCGAGGACAACAGGCCCGCGACATTCTCGATCACGATCGCGCGCGGGGCGCGGCCTTCGGCGTTCAGGGCCTCGATCAGCCGCCAGAAGCCGAAGAAGGCGCCCGAGCGGCCGCCGCCCAGCCCGGCCCGCTGGCCGGCCAGGCTGAAATCCTGGCAAGGGCTGGAGGCCCAGGCGAGATCGGCCTGGCCCGGGAGGTCCGCGGGATCCGTCTTCCACACGTCGCCCTCGCGGAAGTGACGGGCGGCGTCGGGGAAGTTGGCCCGGTAGGTGGCGGCCTTCACCGGGTCGAAGTCGTTGGCGTGGAGGCAGTACCAGCCCTCGCCCAGGCCGAGCCGCGCCATGCCCCCGCCGGCGAAGAACTCATAGAAGCGGAGAGGGCCGTTCCGACTCATGGGAAGCGAGCGTATCCTGTTCCGGCATCGCCGAGGAGAAGCCGTCGTGCGCCCCATCGCCGCCCTTTCCGTCGCTTCGTTGCTGCTTGCCGCCTGCCAGCCGCAGGCCCCCGGCGGCGGCGAGGCCGCCCCGCCCGCCGACGCCCCGGCTCCGGCCGCGGTCCCCGCCGACTTCGCCGGCGCGTTCAGCGCTGTCGGCAACGAACCCTTCTGGCGGATCGACATCAAGGGGACGGATGTCGTCCTGACGCGGCCCGGCGAGACCGGTCCCGATCCCGTGACCGTGACGGCGACCAACGCGGGCCTGGCGGCCACCGCCGATGCGGCCACCTGGACCGCCCAGGCCGGAGCGACCTCGGTGGTGGTCAAGGTCGCGCGGGCCGAGTGCTCGGACGGCATGAGCGACGCCAGGTACGACTATTCGGCGGAGGTCGTCTGGGGCGCGGAGACGCTCAGGGGCTGCGGCTTCCCGACCGCCCGGCAGCCGAAGGCCGAAGGCTGAGGCCTCAGCCCTCGCCCACGTCGATCGTCTGGAACTGCGAAGTGCGGGTGTCGGGCTGGACCCGGGGCGCCGGCAGCAGCATGGCGATGGCGATGGCCAGGGCGGCTGCGACGGCGTAGGCGGCCTTGACGGCCATGGTCGACTCTCCTGAAGGGGACGACCCCGTCAGGCTACGCCGACAGACTTAACGAACGGGAAACGGCGACATGGCCGCCTCCCCGCGGCGCGCGGGGGCGGCCCGGGGAAAGCCGGGTCGCGACGACCCTTATCGACGCTGGACCTGAACGGGCCGGCGCCGCCCAGCCGAAATCGCGGGGCGCCGCCGGCCGTCCGTCGTCAGTGGAAGATCTCGAACAGGCCGGCGCCGCCCTGGCCGCCGCCGATGCACATGGTGACCACGCCCCACTTGGCCTTGCGGCGACGGCCTTCCTGCAGGATGTGGCCGGTGCAGCGGGCCCCGGTCATGCCGAAGGGGTGGCCGATGGAGATCGAGCCGCCGTTGACGTTGTACTTGGCCGGGTCGATGCCGAGCTTGTCGCGGCTGTAGAGGCACTGGCTGGCGAAGGCCTCGTTCAGCTCCCAGATGTCGATGTCGTCGACCTTCAGGCCCTGGCGGGCGAGCAGCTTGGGCACGGCGAAGACCGGACCGATGCCCATCTCGTCGGGCTCGCAGCCGGCGGTGGCCCAGGACACGAAGCGGCCCATCGGCTCCAGGCCGCGGCGTTCGGCTTCCTTGGCCTCCATCAGCACCACGGCGGCGGCGCCGTCGCTGAGCTGGCTGGCGTTGCCGGCGGTGACGAAGTTGCCTTCGCCCTTGACCGGCTGCAGGGACGCGAGGCCCTCCAGGGTGGTGTCGGGGCGGTTGCATTCGTCGCGGGAGACCACGTAGTCGACGATCGACTCCTCCTTGGTCTCCTTGTTGACCACCTTCATCTTGGTGGCCATCGGCACGATCTCGTCCTTGAACAGGTCGCGCTGCTGGGCGGCGGCCATGCGGCGCTGCGATTCCAGCGAGTATTCGTCCTGGTATTCGCGGGTGACGCCGTAGCGCTTGGCCACCACGTCGGCGGTGTCGATCATGGCCATGAAGATGGCCGGGGCGATGTTGAGCAGCTCAGGATCGACCGTGCCGGCTCCGCCCATGCCGCCGCCGGGGATGGAGATGCTCTCCACGCCGCCCGCGACCACGCAGTCGGCGTTGTCGCCGCGGATATGGTTGGCGGCCATGGCGATGGTCTGCAGGCCCGAGGAGCAGAAGCGGTTGACGGTCACGCCCGCCGTGGTCACCGGCATGCCGGCGAGCAGGGCGGCCAGGCGGCCGATGTTGGAGGCGCCGTGGGCGTTGTTGCCCAGGTAGCAGTCCTCGACGAAGTCCTTCTCGACGCCGGACCGCTCGACGGCGTGCTTGATGGCGTGAGCCGCCATGGTCATCGGCGGGGTGATGTTGAACCCGCCGCGCCCGCTCTTGGCGAGGCCGGTGCGGGCGTAGGACACGATAACGGCTTCACGCATTGGCGTTTCCCTTGCTTCTCAAACGCTAGTTTGAATGTTGCGGCGCACACTAGGCGACCTTTCGCCGAAGGAAAAGGTCACGCGCGCGTCAACCGCCGGACTTGGCGAGCGGCGGGCTCTGTGGTCCCCTCGCCCGAAGGGAGGACCGACCATGCGAACCTGGCTCGCCGCGCTCACCGCCTGCGCCGCGGTCGCGGTCCCGGCCGCGGCCGAGGAGGCCCCGCCGGGCGGCGCCTGGACGGATTGCCAGGTGAGCTCCGTGGCGGCCTATCGCGACCGGATCATCGTCCGCTGCGCCGCGCCGCCGCTGGCGAAGGGGCTGGACGGGGGGCAGCCGCGCGAATTCGCCATCGAGAGCATGGGGCCCCTGTCCGATCCGACCCTGCGCCTGGCGCTGGCGGCCCGGGAGGCCGCCCGGCCGCTGGCCATACTCTACGTCATGGATCCGGTCGCCAATCCGTCCGGCTGTCCGGCCGACCGCTGCCGCCGGATCGCGGCGGTGGAGCTGAGATGACTCTCGTCGCTTGACGCTCGCGTCAGCCGGGCCGACGATCCCTGATCACCGATAACCCGGGGAGAAGTCCATGGCCGAGCCGGTGTTCGACCTCGTCATCCGCGGCGGGACCGTGATCGACGGCACGGGCGCGCCGGGCGCCGTCGCCGACATCGGCGTGAAGAACGGCCTGATCGCCGCCATCGGGCCGGATCTGGCCGCCGGGACCGCGGAGATCGACGCGGCCGGACGGTTTGTCACCCCGGGCTTCGTCGACATCCACACCCACTACGACGGCCAGGCGACCTGGGACAGCCGGCTGCAGCCCTCGTCCTGGCACGGCGTGACCACGGCGGTGATGGGCAACTGCGGCGTCGGCTTCGCCCCCTGCCGGCCGGACGACCACGACCGGCTGATCCGGCTGATGGAAGGGGTGGAGGACATTCCCTTCCCGGTCCTGACCGAGGGGCTGCCGTGGACCTGGGAGAGCTTCCCCCAGTACCTCGACTCCGTCGGCCGGCGGTCGTTCGACATCGACGTCGCCGCCCAGCTGCCGCACGCGGCCCTTCGCGTGTTCGTCATGGGCGAGCGCGGCGCCAACCGCGAGGCGGCGACGCCGGAGGACATCGCCCGGATGGCCGAGATCGCCCGCGAGGCGGTCGAAGCGGGCGCCCTGGGCTTTTCCACCTCGCGGACGCTCAACCACCGCACCAGCGACGGCCAGCCGACCCCGACCCTGACCGCGGGCGAGGACGAGCTGCTCGGCATCGCCATGGGCATGGCCAGGGCCGGGAAGGGCGTGCTGCAGCTGGTGTCCGACTTCCAGAAGCCGGCGGAAGAGTTCGCCATGTTCCGGCGGCTGGCCGAGCGATCCGGGCGGCCGCTGAGCTTCACCCTGGCCCAGAGCCACAAGGGCAAGGACGCCTGGAAGCTCCTGCTGGCGGCGGTGGAGGAGTCCGTCGACGCCGGCCTGCCGATCAAGGCCCAGGTCTGCGGCCGCCCCGTCGGCGTGCTGTTCGGACTGGAGCTGACCCTCAATCCCTTCAGCCAGCACGAGACCTGGCGCGAGATCGCCGACCTGCCGCTGGAGGGCCGCGTGGCCCGCCTGTCGGACCCGGCCTTCCGCGCGCGTCTGCTGGCCGAGGAGCTGGACCCGAAGGGCCCCTTCGCCGGCAGCGCCCTGCGCGCCTGGGACAACATGTACCTGATGGGCGAGCGGCCGGATTACGAGCCGCATCCCTCGCAGACGGTCCAGGCCCTGGCGGCGGGACGCGGGATCTTCCCCGACGAGCTGGCGCTGGACCACATGCTGACCGGCGGCGGGCGAGGCATGCTCTACCACCCGTTCCTGAACTACGCCGACGGCTCGCTGGACCCCAGTTTCGCCATGCTCGGCCACCGCGACACGGTGCCCGGGCTCAGCGACGGCGGGGCGCACGTGGGGATGATCTGCGACGGCAGCTTCCCGACCTCGATGCTGACCCACTGGACCCGCGACCGCACCCGGGGACCCAGGTTCGCGCTGGAAGACATCGTCCGCATGCAGACGCGGGACACGGCCGAGGCCGTCGGCCTGCTGGACCGCGGGCTGCTTCGCCCCGGCTACCGGGCCGACCTCAACGTCATCGACTACGCGGGCCTGACCCTGCACGCGCCGGCGGTCGCCTACGACCTGCCGGCCGGGGGGCGGCGGCTGGTGCAGCGGGCGGACGGCTACGTGGCGACCGTGGTGGCGGGCGAGATCACCTACCGCGACGGCGAACCCACCGGCGCCCTGCCCGGACGGCTGGTGCGCGGGGCGCGGCCGGCGCCCGTGGCCATGGCGGCCGGATAGCCGCGCGCCCTCCCCTGAGGCGGAAGGGGGCCTACTCCCCGAACCCTTCGCCCGGTTCCAGCGGGGCCAGGCGGATGAGGCGGCTGTCGGCGACGGCGGCGGTGCGGTGCTTGACGTGCTCGCGGTACCCGGGGTCGGTGACCATGGCCAGGAAGGCGCCGCCGCCGGGATATTCGGCGATGAAGGCCAGGTCCCATTTTTCGTCGGCCGGGCCGGTCAGCACCACCTCCGGGCGCCCCGCCCAGACCTGCCTGCCGCCGACCCGGGCGAAGACCTCGGCGCTGGTGCGGCCGTAGGCGCGATAGGCCTCCAGTCCCGTCATGCCCTTGCCGTGGTTCGGGTGGTCCGGCGGATAGTCGGCCAGCGCCTTCAGCCGGATCAGGTTCAGCATGTGGATCGGCTGGTCCCGCGGCAGGGACTTGAACAGATCGAACTGCGGGCGGGCGGGGTCGATGCTTCCGGTCATGAGGCGCTCCTGTCGGGAGGCAGTTTCACCAGCTTCCGGACGCGCCGCCACCCCCGAATGATCCGCCGCCGCCGGAGAACCCGCCGCCTCCCGCAGTCTGCCCGCCGCCAGAGCCGCCGGCGCTCCAGTCGACCATCCCCCTGGATCGGCGCCGGATCACGCCGGGCCGATAGCGCCAGCCGCCGAACAGGCCTCTGCAGAAGGACCAAAGAGCCGGGATGAAGACAGTGATGATCAACGCGATCGAGACCTCAAGCAGCGGTCCTGTCCACCAGGCCAGCGGGCGGGGATCAGGACGGACCGTTGCGACGGTCGCGGCCTTATTCGCTTCCTCGTCGGGCAACCTCAGCTGATCGACGATCGCCCTTGCGCCGGCGACGATGCCGCCTTCCAGGTCGTGCTTGCGGAAACGGGGCAGGATGGAGGTCTGGATGACGCTGCTCGCCAGGGCGTCGGTCATCACGCCCTCCAGTCCGTAGCCGACCTCGATGCGGACCTTTCGCTCCTTCGTCGCCACGATCAGCAGCAGACCGTCGTCGCGATCCGCCGACCCGACGCCCCAGACCCGTCCGAGCTGATAGCCGTATTCCTCTATCGGCGCGCCCTGCAGGGAGTGCAGGGTCGCGATAACCATCTGCCGACCGGTGGTCCCTTCGAGATCCGCCAGTTCCTCGGTCAGGGCAGCCTCTGTGGCCGGCGAGAGAATCTGCGCCTCGTCAATCACCCGCCGACCCTTCATCGCCGGCGCGGTGAGCGCGGCCCAGGTAGACGGAGCGGCGCAGACGAGCGCCAGCGCGGCGAGGACCGCAAGCGCCCGGCGCATCGACATGCTCCCAGCGCTTCCCCGGGCCGGGGAGCTCGACGAGGCGGTCGGAGAGCTCGTTGGGGTTGTCGCCCGGCCGGGGCGGCACATGGGCGGCGAGGATGCGGCCCGAGAGCTCGATGGCCGACACGAAGCCGTCGGCGGCCTTCCGGCGCTTGAGGCCGTCGATCAGGCGGTCGACCACCTCGTCCCAGACGGCCGGGTCGGCGGCCTTGTAGATGCCCTCGTCGGCGATCACCTCGGCGCGATGCTCGGCCATCGAGGCGAACAGCAGCACTCCGGTGCGGTCGCGGGTGGCGTGCAGCCCGTGGCTGAGGAACTGCTGCATGGCCGCCCGGTGGACGCGCTCGGCCTTCAGGGCGCGCGGCGTCAGGGCCCGGCGCACCGGCGGGATGGAGACGACCAGGGCCGCGGCCACGAACACCGCCGCCTGCAGCGCCACATAGATGGAGAGCGCCGCCAGGATGGTGGCGTCGGTCGCCGCCGCATGGCCGACCGTCCAGCCGCCGAACAGGCGGGTCAGCATCTGCGGCTCGAAGCCGAGCAGCAGCGCCGCCGCCGGCAGGATCAGCGCCGCCGCCGTGGCCCAGGCCAGCGGCGTCTCGCGGTAGTCCGACACCGACGGCGTCAGCACGCAGTAGATCTCGCCGGCAGTCTTCGCCTCGGCGGCCGCGACAGCGGCGGCGATGCGGTCGTGGTCGTGTTCGCTCATCGCCATGTCACCAGCTCCCCGAGGATCCGCCGCCGCCGAACGAGCCGCCGCCGCCGGAGAAGCCGCCGCCGCTCCAGCCGCCGCCGCCGCGGCCGCCCCCTCCCGACAGTCCGCCGATGATCAGCCACGGCAGCCAGCCGCCGCCGCCCAGCACGCGCAGCAAGATGAGGATCAAGACGATGACGATGATAAGGGGGATCGGCGGAAACCCGTCGCGCCCGTCGGAGCGCCGGCTCGCCGAGGCCGCCTTCGCCCGCGCCTCCTCGTCGGGCAGGCTCAGCTGCTGGACGATGGCGTCGGTCCCGGCGACGACCCCGCCCTCCAGGTCGCCCTCGCGGAACTTCGGCAGGATGGCGCTCTGGATGATGACGCTGGAGAGGGCGTCGGTCAGCACGCCCTCCAGACCGTAGCCGACCTCGATGCGCACCTTGCGCTCGGCCGGCGCGACGATCAGCAGGGCGCCGTCGTCGCGATCCTTGTCGCCGATGCCCCAGTGGCGGCCCAGCTGATAGCCGTAGTCCTCGATCTCGTAGCCCTGCAGGGTCGGCACGGTGGCGACCACGAGCTGCCGGCCGGTCGAGGTCTCCAGCGCCTCCAGCTCGCCGGTCAGCGACGCCTCGACCGCGGGCGACAGGATGTTCGCCTCGTCGACCACGCGGCGGCCTTCCAGCGCCGGGAATTTCGGCGTCGCGGCGAGCGCGGGCAGGGCGAGCGCGACGACGGTCAACGCCAGCAGCGCGCCCGCCAGCTTCGAGAAGCTCCTCTCCGTCGAGGCGGGGAGGATCGAGCCGGGGTTTCTCACCTACTTCTTCGCGGGCTCGGCGGCGGGAGCCGCCGGCGCCGTGGGTTCGAAGCTGACGGTCGGCGCGGTCTGCGCCGTCGCGGCGGCCTCGAAGGGCAGGGCGGGCTTCTGCGAGCCGTACAGGGTCTTGGCCCAGATCACCGTCGGGAAGGTCCGCAGCGACGTGTTGTACCGGCGGACGGCCTCGTTGTAGTCGCGCCGCGCCACGGCGATGCGGTTCTCCGTGCCTTCCAGCTGGCTCTGCAGGGCCAGGAAGTTCTGGTTGGACTTCAGCTCCGGATAGTTCTCCTGGATCATCATCAGGCGACCGAGCACGCCGGTCAGGCGGTCCTGCGCCTGCTGGTACTGGGCGAACTGCTGAGGATTGGTGATCGTCGAGGCGTCGACCCGCACCTGGGTGGCGCTGGCCCGCGCCTCGGTGACCTCGGTCAGCACGTCCTTCTCCTGGGCGGCGTAGCCCTTCACGGTGGCGACCAGGTTCGGAATCAGGTCGGCCCGTCGCTGGTACTGGTTCTGGACGTCGCCCCAGGCGGCCTTCACCTGCTCGTCGCGGGTGGGAATGGTGTTGATGCCGCAGCCGGCGAGCGTCATCGCGAGCGCGAGCGCGGGGACGACGCGGAGAAGGCGTTGGATCGCGGTCATGGAATTGGCCCCTTCCTTCGGCCGCCCGAGCGGCCGTCGAACGATGATATATGCACGGCCGGTTCCCGCGCCAGATGCTCCCCGCTCGCGGGCGGCTGTCGGCGAAGGCGGTCTCCCTCCCGCGAATGCGGAGGATCCCGGCGCCTACATCCCCAGTTCGCGGTCGTTCAGGCCCCGGGCCCGGCCGGCGGCCCATTCCTCTTCCAGCGCCTGGAACGCCTTCCGCCGGGGACCGAGGTAGCCGAACAGGAAGGCGGCCACCTTGCGCATCTGGATCTCCTCGCTGCCTTCGGTGATCCGGTAGCGGCGGTGGTGGCGGTAGATGTGCTCGAAGGGCTTGTGCCGGGAATAGCCGATGCCGCCGTGCACCTGCATGGCCCGGTCCGCCGCCTCGCAGCAGAGGCGGTTGCCCCAGTAGTTGCACATCGAGACCTTGTCGGAGAGCTCCTTCTCGATCTGCTTGTGCTCCATGCGGTCCATCTGCCAGGCGGTCTGGCGGATCAGCAGGCGCAGCATCTCGGCCTGGGTGGCCAGCTCGACCAGCGGCCACTGGATCGCCTGGTTGCGGGCCAGCGCCTCGCCGAACGGCTTGCGCATGCGGGCGTACTTGACGCTTTCCTCGATGCAGTAGACCGCCGCGCCCAGCGAGCTGGCGGCCTGGCGGATGCGGTTCTGGTGAACGAAGGACTGGCCGATGCCCAGGCCCTTGTCGACCTCGCCCCAGTAGGCGTCCTCCGGCACCCAGGCGTCGCGGATCGAGATGCGCGGATGGTCGGTGGGCATGTTGAAGGTCCACAGCCACTCGTCGATGGTGATCTGGTCGCGCGGGACCAGGAAGCAGGTGATGCCGTGAGCGTCGCCGTCCTTGCCGCTGGTGCGGGCGAAGACCATGACGTGGGTGACCACGTGCATGCCGGTGGTCCACATCTTCTCGCCGTTGATGCGCCAGCCGGGTTTGCCGTCCTTGATCTCGCGGACGGCGCGGGTCTCCATGAAGGTGGCGTCGCTGCCGTGGTTGGGCTCGGTCAGGCCGAAGGCGGCGCGCATGGTCCCGTTGAGCAGGGCCTCGCCGTCGCGGGCGTACTGCCCGGGCGTGGCGAATTCCTTGAACAGCAGGACGAAAGGATTGTTGCCGACGATCGAATGCTCGTTCTGCAAGTCGTTGTGCAGGCCAAGGCCCCGGGCGGCGAGATGCTCGCGGATGACGGCCATCCACAGGTGGCTGCCGTCCCGGCCGCCCATGCTCCTGGGCCAGGCGAAGCGCAGGTGGCCGGCCTCGTCGGCCAGACGGCGGGCCTCGGCCAGCAGCGCCTCCCATTCGGGGCGCGGCAGGCCGCCGTTGTCGAAATCGGTGCGGGCCCATTCGCGGCGGTGGTCGAAGAAGCGCTCGTTGTCGTCCTTCGCCTGCAGCGGCTTGATGGTGGTCTCGATGAACTCGTCCAGCTCGGCGAGGTAGGCGACGAGCCCGGGTTCGAGGGCGAAATCCATGGCGCGCTCCCGTTCGATCTTTCCTTGTCGGGCGGCAGTATGCGCGGCCTTACGTGCGCGGCAACCGTGACCCGACGGAACCCGGTCCGGCGCAATTCGGGTGAGCGATTCATTCACCTTGGGCGAGGATCATCGGGCCATGATCCTGATCGTCGCAGCAGCGATCGTCGGCGCCGCCGCCGGGCTCTACGTGCAGCCGCGGATGCTGGCGCTGGCCGTGGCGCTGTCGGTCTCCGGCGCGGCGCAGATCGTGATCGGGTTCGTCGGACGCCTGGCGCAGAAGGGCCCCAACCACGAGGCGGCGTCCCGCTGGATGGTTTTCCTCGGAGACTTCGATGTCCACGGCCTCTGGCCGGTGATGGCCGCCGCCGGCGCCGGATGCCTGCTGGCGGCGGTGTTCTGGTCGCTGTTCCGCAACGAGTCCACGGACCGCTTCTGGCTGCCGCGGCCGGGCGAGGAGCCGCGCGGCGGCGTGCGGTCGATGGCCCTGGTCGAGGAGCGCGACATCCACCGGCAGGCCAAGGCCCGGCTGGATCGGGCGATGGATCGCTGAGAGCGACTCGCAAAAAAATCTAAGCACTGTGAAGATTCCGCTTGCGCGGTCTTTCTTATCGCTGATATCTAAGCGGTGCTTAGTTCGTGTCGCGGCGTTCGGTGGGGATACCGGACGCCATCCCGGCGACACGGACCGGGCCAGTACCGATCCAAGCGTAGACAACGATCACCACCCCGAATTCCGCCGGAGGGCGAACCATGAAACTCCGTATGCTGACGGCTGTCGCCGTCCTTTCCCTGGCCTTCACCGGCGCCGCCTGGGCCGACAGCAAGGTCACCGCCTCGCTGAAGGCCCCCGTGGCCGCCAAGACCAAGGTCGTCGCCGCCGGCGCCGTCTTCGTCTGCGAGAACGACACCTGCGTCGCCCTGGCCGCGCCGGCCCGGGCGGTGACGACCGCGGGCTGCAAGGCCCTGGCCAAGGAAGTCGGCCAGCTGACCGCCTACGGCAACGGCCGCAAGGTCGTCGAGGGCGCCGATCTGGAAGCCTGCAACGCGGTCGCCACCAACTGACCTTTCAGTGCCCCGGGCCCTCTCGTCCGGTTTGTTTCCTCGAGCAACTCGCCACGTGGCCGGGCGGCGGTTCAATCCGCCGCCCTTTTTCTTCGCCCGCGACTGGCGTAGGTCCCCGCCCGACATGACCCCGACATCGACCCTCGCCGGCCTTCTCGAGGCGGCCCTGCTCGACGCGGCCCGCGACGGCCGCGACCTGGCGCCCGTTTCGCTGACCCTCGACTACGGGACCGGCGGCGACCCCGCCGACCTGACCGTCGTCGCCCGCGTCGATCGCGCCACGCGGAGCCTGGTGTTCGCCCATGGCGAGGCCCTGCTGCCTGACGGCCGGCGCGCCGCCAGCGCCTCCGCGGTGTTCCGCGTCCTGGGCGGCTGAAGCGCGCGGCGTTGCGATGCAGCAGAACGCGTGCTATCAGGCGCGCGGCTTCGGGCCGGAGGACTTTCACGGCCCGCCGGCTCATGTGCTTTCCCAAGCACTTTCAAGACTTTAGCGCCGCGCCAAGGGGCTTCACCCGGGACGCGGCGCGCGACGCACCGGACGGTTTGACAAGTGGCGGACGACACCAAGGCGACGGATGTGGGCCAGCGCTACGCGCGAGCCCTGTTTGATCTGGCGGAAGAGGCCGGGGCGACGGCCGCCGTTGAGGCCGATCTCGTCTCCCTGAAGGCCGCGCACGCGGAGAGCGCCGACCTGCGCCATCTGCTGGCCTCGCCGGCGTTCGGCGCTGAGGACAAGGGCGCGGGGCTCGCGGCAATCGCCGCCAGGGCCGGCTGCCACGCCATCACCCGCAAGTTCCTCGGCCTGCTGGCCGCCAACCGCCGGGCCGGCGCCCTGGTCGAGGTCATCGACGCCTTCCGCCGGCTGTCGGCCGACCAGCGCGGCGTCATCGCCGCCGAGGTCGTCACCGCCCTGCCGCTCAGCCCCGCCCAGGCCAGGGGCGTGGCGGCCGCCCTGCGCAGCGCGCTCGGCAAGGACCCCGAAATCTCGACCCGCGTCGACCCCGCCATCCTCGGCGGCGTCAAGGTGCGCGTCGGTTCCCGCCTGTTCGACGCTTCGCTGAAGTCGAAGCTCGACTCCCTCAAGTTCGCCCTCAAGAGAGCGTAAGACCAATGGATATCCGCGCCGCCGAAATCTCGGCCATCCTCAAGTCGCAGATCGCCAGCTTCGGCGAGGAAGCGGACGTCTCGGACGTCGGCTCCGTGCTCAGCGTCGGCGACGGGATCGCCCGCGTCTACGGCCTCGACAACGTCCAGGCCGGCGAAATGGTCGAATTCCCCTCGGCCGGGGTCAAGGGCATGGCCCTGAACCTGGAGCGCGACAACGTCGGGGTCGTGATCTTCGGCGCCGACTCCCAGATCAAGGAAGGCGACGAGGTCCGCCGGCTGGGCGAGATCGTCGACGTGCCGGTCGGCAAGGGCCTGCTGGGTCGCGTGGTCAACCCGCTGGGCGAGCCGATCGACGGCAAAGGTCCGATCCAGAACGTCGCCGAGCGCCGCCGCGTGGACGTCAAGGCGCCGGGCATCATCCCGCGGAAGTCGGTGCACGAGCCGGTGCAGACGGGCCTCAAGGCCATCGACACCCTGATCCCCATCGGCCGCGGCCAGCGCGAGCTGATTATCGGCGACCGCCAGACCGGCAAGACCGCCGTGGCGATCGACACCATCCTGAACCAGAAGGCCGTCAACGCGACCGGCGACGAGAGCGCCAAGCTCTACTGCATCTACGTCGCCATCGGCCAGAAGCGCTCGACCGTCGCCCAGATCGTCAAGACCCTCGAGGAGCAGGGCGCGCTCGACTACACCATCGTCGTCGCCGCCACGGCCTCCGAACCGGCCCCGCTGCAGTTCCTGGCGCCGTTCGCCGGCTGCGCCATGGGCGAGTGGTTCCGCGACAACGGCATGCACGCCGTCATCATCTACGACGACCTGTCCAAGCAGGCCGTCGCCTACCGCCAGATGTCGCTGCTGCTGCGCCGCCCGCCGGGCCGCGAAGCCTATCCGGGCGACGTCTTCTACCTGCACTCGCGCCTGCTCGAGCGCGCCGCCAAGCTCAACGAGGACAACGGCGCCGGGTCGCTGACCGCCCTGCCGGTCATCGAGACCCAGGCCAACGACGTCTCGGCCTACATCCCGACCAACGTGATCTCGATCACCGACGGCCAGATCTTCCTTGAGACGGACCTGTTCTTCCAGGGCATCCGCCCGGCGGTGAACGTCGGCATCTCGGTGTCGCGCGTGGGCTCCTCGGCCCAGATCAAGGCCATGAAGACCGTCGCCGGCCCGATCAAGGGCGAGCTCGCCCAGTACCGGGAAATGGCCGCCTTCGCGAAGTTCGGCTCCGACCTGGACGCCGCCACACAGCGCCAGCTGGCTCGCGGCGAGCGCCTGACCGAGCTGCTCAAGCAGCCGCAGTACGCGCCGCTGGCCGTCGAGGAGCAGGTCTGCGTGATCTACGCCGGCACCCGCGGCTACCTGGACCGCATCGCCACCGCCGACGTCGGCCGCTTCGAGCGCGAGTTCCTGTCCCGCCTGCACGCCAAGCACAAGGACCTGCTGGACGGCATCCGCACGACCAAGGCGCTCGGCCCCGACCTCGAGGACAAGCTCAAGGCCGCCCTCGAGAGCTTCTCGGCGACCTTCGCCTAGGCCTGGCTGACAACGAGAGAGAGTAGCCCTCGATGGCCAGCCTCAAGGACATGCGCAATCGGATCTCGAGCGTGAAGGCCACGCAGAAGATCACGAAGGCCATGCAGATGGTCGCCGCCGCCAAGCTGCGCCGCAGCCAGGACGCCGCCCAGAACGCGCGTCCCTATGCGAACCGGATGGCGGCCGTCATCGCCAACCTCGCCGCCGGCGTGTCGGGCGAAGGCGCTCCGGCGCTGCTGGCCGGAACCGGCAGCGACAGGCGCCACCTGATCGTGGTGGCCGCGGCCGACCGCGGTCTCGCCGGCGGCTTCACCTCCGCGATCGTCCGCGCCGCCCGCGAGCGCATCCAGGCCCTCATCGCCGAGGGCAAGGACGTGAAGATCATCACCGTCGGCAAGAAGGCGCTGCCGCCGCTCCGCCGGCTGTTCGCCGGCCAGATCGTCGAGAGCTACGACCTGTCGGCCGAGCGGACCCTGACCCTGTCGGTGGCCCAGCCGATCGCCGACCGCATCATCGGCCTCTACGAGGCCGGCGAGGTCGACGTCGTCACCCTCTACTACAGCCGCTTCAAGTCGGTGGTCAGCCAGGTCCCGACCGCCCAGCAGCTGATCCCGGCCCAGGTCGAAGGCGCGCAGGCCACCGACCTCGGCGGGGCGATCTACGACTACGAGCCTTCCGAGGAGGAGATCCTCGAGACCCTGCTGCCGCGAAACATCACGGTGCAGATCCTCTCGGCCCTGCTCGAGAACATGGCCGGCTTCTACGCCAGCCAGATGAGCGCCATGGACAACGCCACGCGCAACGCCGGCGACATGATCCGCGGCCTCACCATCCAGTACAACCGCACCCGCCAGGCGCAGATCACCAAGGAGCTGATCGAGATCATCTCCGGCGCCGAAGCCCTCTGACCGCATAAAGACCGTACGGAAGACCAGACCAATGGCCACCGCCCCCAAGAAAGCCGCCGCTCCGAAGGCCGCCGCGCCCAAGGCGCCCGCCAAGAAGGCCGCCGCGGCCAAGACCGCCGCGCCCAAGGCCGTGAAGCCGGCCGCCGACGGCCCCAAGGGCCGCATCGCCCAGGTCATCGGCGCGGTCGTCGACGTCGAGTTCGACGGCCATCTGCCGGCCATCCTCAACGCGCTGGAGACCTCCAACCGCGACCAGCGCACCGGCGAGGAATTCCGCCTGGTCCTGGAAGTCGCCCAGCACCTGGGCGAGAACACCGTCCGCACCATCGCCATGGACACCACCGAGGGCCTGACCCGCGGCCAGGAAGTGGTCGACACCGGCGCCGGCATCCGCGTGCCGGTCGGTCCGGCGACGCTGGGCCGCATCATGAACGTCATCGGCGAGCCGATCGACGAGGCCGGCCCGATCAACACCTCGACCTACAACGTCATCCACCGCGACGCCCCGTCCTTCGCCGAGCAGTCGACCTCGGCCGAGGTGCTGGTCACCGGCATCAAGGTCATCGACCTGATGTGCCCCTACACCAAGGGCGGCAAGATCGGCCTGTTCGGCGGCGCGGGCGTGGGCAAGACCGTGACGATGCAGGAGCTGATCAACAACATCGCCAAGGCCTATGGCGGCTATTCGGTGCTGGCCGGCGTTGGCGAGCGGACCCGCGAGGGCAACGACCTCTATCACGAGATGATCGAGTCGAACGTCAACGTGGACCCCAAGCACAACAACGGCTCGACCGAGGGCTCGAAGTGCGCCCTGGTCTACGGCCAGATGAACGAGCCGCCGGGCGCCCGCGCCCGCGTCGCCCTGACCGGCCTGACCCAGGCCGAGTACTTCCGCGACGTGGAAGGCAAGGACGTGCTGCTGTTCATCGACAACATCTTCCGCTTCACCCAGGCCGGCTCGGAAGTGTCGGCGCTGCTGGGCCGCATTCCCTCGGCCGTGGGCTACCAGCCGACCCTGGCCACCGAGATGGGCAACCTGCAGGAGCGCATCACCTCGACCACCAAGGGCTCGATCACCTCGGTGCAGGCCATCTACGTGCCCGCCGACGACCTGACCGACCCGGCGCCGGCCACCTCGTTCGCCCACCTGGACGCGACGACCGTGCTGAGCCGCGACATCGCCGCCCAGGCCATCTTCCCGGCCGTCGACCCGCTGGACTCCACCAGCCGGATCATGGACCCGCTGGTGATCGGCGAGGAGCACTACAGCGTCGCCCGCCGCACCCAGGAGATCCTGCAGCAGTACAAGGCGCTGAAGGACATCATCGCCATCCTCGGCATGGACGAGCTCAGCGAAGAGGACAAGCTGACCGTGGCCCGGGCCCGCAAGATCAGCCGCTTCCTGAGCCAGCCGTTCTTCGTCGCCGAGCAGTTCACCAACAGCCCGGGCAAGTTCGTCGAGCTGAAGGACACCATCCGCTCGTTCAAGGCCATCTGCGACGGCGAATACGACCACCTGCCGGAAGGCGCCTTCTACATGGTCGGAACCATCGAGGAGGCCGTCGAGAAGGCCGAGAAGATGGCGATGGAAGCGGCCTGATGGCTGACAAGCTCCACTTCTCCCTGGTCGCGCCCGAGCGCGAGGTCTTCTCCGGCGAGGTCGACCGCGTCGACGCGCCGGGCGTCGAGGGCGACTTCGGCGTGCTGGCCGGTCATGCGCCGTTCATGACGGCCCTGCGAGAAGGGGCGGTGACGGTGCACGACGGCGCCGCCACGCGCACCTTCGAAATCCACGGCGGATTCGCCGACGTGAACGCCCAGGGGTTGACCATCCTCGCCGAGCACGCCGTCGAAGCGTAGGGTCGGCCCAACCTCCGCCGCAAATCCAACGCAAGAAGGCTTGCGAGGGAACGCCCGGCGGTCTTCTATGCCGCCGAACTAGACAAGGGATCAGACGACATGCGTCGCCTAGCGCTCCTCCCCCTGGCTGCCGCGGGCCTCATCGCCGGCGCCGCCATCGCCCAGGAAACGCCGGCTCCGGCTCCCGAGACGCCCGCGCCGGCTCCGGAGGCCGCGCCTCCCGTCGAGGTCCCGCCCGCACCTGACGCGCCGCCCGCGCCCCCGCCGCCGCCGCCGGCCCCGACCGACATCACCTCGCTGGCCGTGATCAACACCCTTGAGCGCGTCTGCGCCCCGATGGTGCGGGGAACGAACATCGCCCAGGTCGCCCCCTCGCTCGGCTTCAAGAAGAAGAAGGACGTCTGGGTCTGGACCTACCAGAAGGGCTTCACCGTCTCGATCCAGCCCTCGACGACCAATCCCAACGTCTGCACCATCGACCTGAACCACCCGGTCGAGGCCGTGGCGCCGGCGGCGACGCTGGCCACCGACCTGCACTACTGGGCCCAGCGTCAGGGCGGCGGCTGGTACCTGGCCCGCTTCGACCGCTTCGTCTCCGACATGGAACGCACCACCCGCTCGTGGGAGCGGGAAAACGGGGCGGAGACCGAGGCCCTGGTGCTGATGACCGAGCGCAAGATCGACGGCAGGCCGGTCAACGCCAAGTACGACCACACCCAGGTCCTGTTCAGCGTCCGTCAGCTCTGACGGTGTCCTGGACCGACGCGGCGGGCGTCGCCGGGGTCGTCCTGATCCTGGCCGCCTACGCCGCGGGCATTCTCGGAAAGCTGCATCCGCAAAGGGCGGTCTCGCTGCTGGCGAATTTCGTCGGCGCTTCGCTGATCCTGCTGTCGCTGTCGGTCGACTTCAACCTGTCGGCCGCCCTCATGGAAGGCGCCTGGGCGGCCATGGCCCTGTTCGGGCTTTTCCGGCTGGCCTTCAGGCCGCGGCCCGGCGCCCCTCCTCGCTGAGCCAGGTCAGGCATCGGGAGGCGACCGCCTCCCAGCCGGGCTCGCCCGGCAGCCAGTGGCTCATGCCGGCGAACACCTCGAACCGCGCGCCCAGGCGGTCGGCGACCAGTTTGGTCGTCGCCGGCGGATGGATCACATCCCGGCCGCCGGCCGCCACCAACGTCGGGGCGCCGCCGGCGCCGGCGACACGGGTGGTCATGAACGGGTCCAGCCACCAGTTCAGCGTCTGCCACAGGGCCAGGCCGCTCTCCGGGACCATGCGCGAGAACACCGCCCG
>JBMOOF010000033.1:0-14040 GCA_049323695.1 Pseudomonadota bacterium | reverse complement strand
GCCGGCCCGAAGTTACCCGAATCGCGGATGGCGGCGTTCCCGCGGCCCGCGGCAGGCGATAGCCTGCGATCCCGCTCGCCGTCAGCGACCCGCGGACGGCGACGAGAATGGGGGGTCCCACATGCGAATTCCTGTTCTGACGGCCGCCGCGGCCGCCGCCCTGGCCACGTTGTCGGCGGCCGCGCCGGCCCTGGCCCGCGAGGCGCCGTCCGCCGGCTGCGCCGCGCTGGAGGCCCAGGCCGAGGCCGCCCTCGGCGCCGAGGCCGTCGCCGTCGCCGCCAGCGTCGGCTACCCCGGCCTGGCCGACGCCCCGGGGTGCCTGATCACCTTCTCGGGCGACGGAACCGTGTTCGGAACCCGCTTCCAGGCGGTCGCCGACAGGCTGGGCGCGGCGCTGACCGCGGCCGGCTGGACCCAGGACCACAACGCCGACGCCGACGGCCCCACGGGCACGGCCACCGGCTACCGGAAGGGCGGCGAAGCCGTGGCGGTCAGCGTCGCCTACGACACGCCCGAGGGCGTCTGCCGCCAGGATGCGCCCGCCGCAAGCTGCCATCCCACGGCCGCCCAGATGGCCTACACCATCACCCTCGGCCTGCGGCCGGGTTCGTAACCAGGAGACAGCCGCGATGATCCGCACCACGCTCGCCGCCGCCGGCGCCCTGGCGCTGCTGGCGCTCACCGCCCCGCCGTCCGCCGCCATGGGGACGGCCGGCGTCATCCTCGACCCCAAGTGCCTGTCCGAGGCCGCCTGGGAAGTCGATCCCACGTCGGGGCCGATCCGGATCTTCGGCTGTCGGCCGGCGGCCGACATCCCCGCCGCCAATGCGGAGGGCTGGACGGTCTACACCCGGCCGCCGGTCAACGGGTCGGACGCCGGCTTCACCCAGGTGAAGATGCTGACCTCGATTCCGCCCGACAGGATCGTCTTCCTGGTCGTGGACAACGGGGGCGGCAGCGGCAACTTCGGCTACAAGGTCACCGGCGTCCCGGGCGGCGACGGCGTCCTGCTGAAGGACGGGCTGACGGTCGAGGTCTGGACCGGCGGAAACTGACGCGCGAGGCGGCCGGGCGGAGCCGTCCGACCGCGGGTCGCGCCCTGGGCCTGGAGGGCCCGGCGCCAGGCTCGGGTCGGGTCGAACCGGTCCCGCCGACCCTACAGGCGATACTCCCGCTCGAGCCGGTAGACCGAGCCCTCGCCCGTCTGGCGGCTGGAGTAGAGGCCGAAGCGGTCGACGGCGAAGGCCGGCGACCTCAGCAGGTTGTGGTTCTGGATCCAGCGGGCCACGGCCGAGGGCTCGGGCCGCTTCAGGTAGGCCAGGGTCACATGGGGCTTGTAGGCGCGGGTGTCGGGCTTCAGGCCCGCCCGCCGCGCCGCCGTCTCGCACTTCGCCGCCAGATGGCGCAGCGGCGCGCTGTCGGCGACCCCGGCCCAGACGGCGTTGAGGTCGTCGCCCTCGCCGAACGCCCCCGCGCCCTCCAGCGCCAGCGCAAAGGGCGGCGCGGCGATCGTCGAGAGCTCGGCGTCGATGTCGTCGGCGACGGGCTCGGCCACGTCGCCGAAGAAGCGCAGGGTGACGTGGAACGCCTCGAGCGGCCGCCAGCGCGCGCCGGGCAGCCCCTGCTGGCGTCGCTGCAGCGGCTCGCCGATCTCCTCGGGCAGGTGAATGGCGGCGAACAGGCGGATCATCGGAGAATCCTTCGACACGGGCCCGCCCTGCCCGGGATAACGCGGGCGGAACGCGTCAGGGTGAGCAGCCCCGCGCGGGCGTGTCGAGCCGCGCGGGGCGGAAACCGCGTCACGGGCAAGGATTGGGATGCGCGACGTGGAGGGCGTTGACGGCCTTCTCCAGGTCGTCGGTCCAGTCCAGGTCGAAAGCGTCGATGTCGGTCTTCAGCTGCGCCATCGAGGTGGCGCCGATGATGGTGGCGGTGACGAACGGCCGCGCGTCGACGAACTTCAGCGCCATCTGCGCCGGGTCCAGGCCGTGCTCGCGGGCGAGGTCGACATAGGCCTGGAAGGCCGCGTGCGCTCCCGGCCCCTCGTAGCGCTGCATCCGGTGGTAGAGGGCCTTGCGCGAGCCGGCCGGCTCCGCCCCGCCCTGGTACTTGCCGGTCAGCCAGCCCTGGGCCAGGGGCGAATAGGCCAGCAGGCCGACGTCCTCCCGCAGGGCCATCTCGGCCAGGCCGTACTCGAACACGCGGTTGGCCAGGTGGTAGGCGTTCTGGATCGAGGCGATGCGCGGCAGGGCCCGCCGCTCCGACTCCTGCAGGAAGCGCATCACGCCCCAGGGGTATTCGTTCGACACGCCGACGGCGCGGATGCGTCCGGCCCGCACATGGTCGTCCAGCGCCTCGAGGATGTCCTCGAAGGGAACGAAGTCCTGCGCGTAGTCGCGGAACACCATGCCGCCGAAGGTGCGCACCGGCCGGTCCGGCCAATGCAACTGATAGAGGTCGATCCGGTCGGTCTGGAGACGCTTCAGCGAGCCCTCGATGGCCTCGTCGATCTGGGCCCGGGTCTGCCTGGGCGTCGCGCCGTCGCGGCGGATCCAGTCGAGCCCGCCGAAGGCCGCGCCCCGGCCGGCGACCTTGCTGGCCAGCACCACCTGGTCGCGCTTGCCGGTCCGAGCGAACCAGCTGCCGATGTAGCGCTCGGTCGAACCCTGCGTTTCCCGGGTCGGCGGCGACGCATACATCTCGGCGGTGTCCCAGAAGGTCACGCCGCGCTCCAGCGCGTAGTCCATCTGGGCGTGGGCCTCGGCCTCGCTGTTCTGCGAGCCCCACGTCATGGTCCCAAGGCAGCAACGGCTGACCGTCAGGCCGGTGCGGCCCAGTTTCGAATACTGCATCAACTCCCCTCGTCGCGCCCTTCGAGACGCTGCCTTCGCTCGCGCCCAATGAGGCCGAGTCCTGTGAAACGTGGTCCGTCCTGAATCGCGCCGCGACTATCCACGACCGTTCAGCGCCTTCGCCACCACCGGCGCCAGCCGGCCGGCGATGAGGCTCACGCCGGCGGCGTTCGGATGGATGCCGTCGCGCTGGTTCAGGCGCGGGACGCCCTGCACGCCGGCCAGCAGGTCCGGATACAGCGTCAGCCCATGCTGGCGGGCCAGGGTCGGGAACACGGCGCTGAACTCGGCGGCGTAGCGGCGGCCGATGGCCTTCGGCGCGGAGAGGCCGGCCAGGACCACGCCGATCCGGCGCGCCTTCAGCCGGCGGATGATCCGGTCGAGGTTGGCCCGGGTCTGGTCCGGCTCCAGCCCCTGCAGCAGGTCGTTGCCGCCCAGCGCGACGACGCACAGGGCGGTGTCGGGCCGCACGCTGAAGTCGACCCGGGCCGCGCCGCCGGCGCTGGTGTCGCCGCTGACCCCGGCTCCGCGCACCCGCACGCCCGGCGCCAGCGGCTTCAGCGACGCCTCCAGCCGGACGGGCAGGGCGTCCCGGGCGGGCAGGCCGTAGCCGGCGGTGATCGAATCGCCCAGCAGGGTGACGATGCGCGGACGCGCCTGACCGAGCGCCGGCGAGGCGGCCGCGGCGACTAATAGGGCGCCGAACGCGCGACGGGTTACAGGACCGTAGGGTGTGCTGGCCATGGCTTCGCCCTATGTAGGGTGAACCTCCCCGCCGACGTAACCCCGCCAGGCCGCCGAATGTTCGACTCCACCCCCGCGCCTCCGCCGCTGTCGCTCGAGGCGGTCAGTCTGACCCTGCCGTCCGCCGCCGGGCCGGTGGACATCCTGCGGGGCGTCAGCCTGGAGGTCGGCCGCGCCGAGCGGCTGGCCGTGGTCGGGCCCTCCGGATCGGGCAAGTCGTCGCTGATCGCGGTCGCCGCCGGGCTGGAGCGGCCGACCGCCGGGCGGGTGCGCCTCTTCGGCCAGGACCTGGCGACCCTGGGCGAGGACGGCCGGGCCAGGTTGCGCCGGGGTCGGGTGTCGCTGGTCTTCCAGGCCTTCCACCTTCTGCCCAACATGACCGCCGAGGAGAACGTCGCCGCGCCGCTGGAGCTGGCCGGCCGCGCCGGCGCGACGCGGACGGCCCGCGAATGGCTCGGCCGCGTGGGCCTCGCCGAACGGCTACGCCATTATCCGACCCAGCTTTCGGGCGGCGAACAGCAGCGGGTGGCCCTCGCGCGGGCCCTGGCCGTCGAGCCCGACCTGCTGTTCGCCGACGAGCCGACCGGCAACCTCGACGCCGCCAACGCGGCCGCCGTCGCCCAGCTGATGTTCGACCTGGTCGGCGAGACCGGCGCGGCCCTGGTGCTGGTGACCCACGACGCCGCCCTCGCCGCCCGCGCCGACCGCCGGGCGACCATGGGCGGCGGCCTGATCCTGGACGACGCATGATCCCGCTGTCGCTGCGCTTCGCCGGCCGCGAACTGCGCTCGGGCGTGGCCGGGTTCCGCGTCTTCCTGGCCTGCCTGGCGCTGGGCGTGGCGGCCATCGCCGCGGCGGGCTCAACCGCCGAGGCGTTCCGCCGCGGGCTCGCCGCCGAGGCGCGCGAGATCCTCGGCGGCGACCTGCGGGTCAGCGTCGAGCGCCGCGCCTTCACCCCCGCCGAGCGGGCCCGGTTCGAGGCCCTGGGCGAGACCGCCTACGCCACGGCCGCCCGCGCGATGGCCGAATCGCCGTCGGGCCTGCGCCGCCTGGTCGAGATCCGCGGCGTCTCCGACGCCTATCCCCTGGCCGGCAGGGTCGAGCTGAAGGGCGCGGGCGGCCTCGCCGACGCCTTCCGGCCGGAGGGCGACGCCGCCGGGGCGGCCGTCGAGCAGGCCCTGCTCGACCGGCTGGGCATGAAGCTCGGCGACCGGTTCCGGGTCGGCGAAAGCGCCTTCGTCGCCCGGGCGGTGCTGGTCTCCGAGCCCGACCGCCTCGGCCGGGGTTTCGCCCTGGGTCCCCGGGTCCTGACCAGCCTGTCGGCCATGGAGGCCGCGGGCTTCCTCGCCGCGGGCCTGCCCGACAGCGGCGAGACGGTGCGCATCGCGGTGCGGCGGGAGCTGGCCGCCAACGCCGCCGTCGACCGCCTGGCCAGGGGGTTCGAGGAGCAGGGCCTGCTCGCCCGCGGCCGCAACGAGGCGGCGGGCGGGGTCAAGCGGCTCATCGACCAGCTGGAGTATTTCCTCGGGTTCATCGGCCTGGCCTCGCTCGTCGCGGGCGGCCTTGGCGTCGCCGGCGCGGTCTCGGCCTATCTCGAACAGCGCAAGCCCTCGATCGCGGTGCTCAAGGCGCTGGGCGCCGAGGGCGGCCTGATCCGCGACCTCTACCTGATCCAGATCGCGGTCCTGTCGGCGCTGGGCGTGGTCATCGGCCTGACCGTCGGCGCCGCCGCGCCGCTGGTCCTGGGCCGGCTGGCGGCGGAGGACCTGCCCGTGCCGGCCCTGTTCGCCGTCTATCCGGTTCCGCTGGCCAAGGCCGCCGCCTTCGGCCTGCTGGCCGCCGCCGCCTTCAGCCTGGCCCCGCTCGCCCGGGCCAGGGCGACGCCGCCCGCGGCCCTGTTCCGACGGGACCTCGCCGGCCGCGCCCGCTTCGGACCGGAAATCGTCGTCGCCCTCCTCGCCGGCGCCGGCCTGGCGGGCCTCGCCGTCGTCACCGCCCCGACGCCGCTGGCGGCCGGGATCATGATCGCCGGAGTCGCCGTCGCCTTCGCCGCGCTCTGGGCGCTGGGCCGGGGCGCGGCCCTGCTCGCCGGGCGACTGCGGGGCCTGACGCGCGGGCCGACGCGCATCGGCGTCGCCAACCTGGCCGGCCCGCGCTCGGCGGCCCGCACGGCGGCGCCGGCCATCGGCCTGGGCGTCGGCCTGCTGGCGGCGGTGGTGCTGATCCAGTCCAGTCTGCTGGCCCAGGTGCGCGTGGTGGCCCCCAGGACGGCCCCCGCGCTGGTCTTCACCGACATTCCCGGCGACCGGGCCGAGGCCTTCGACGCCGCCGTCAGCCGGGCCTTCGGCGCGCCGCTCGCCGAAAGCGACTATCTGCGCGCGCCGGTCGTCAGCGGCCGCATCGTCCGCATCCGGGGCGAGGTCGTCGACAAGGAGCGCATCGCGCCGGGCGAGCGCTGGGCCTACGACAACGACATCCAGATGTCGGCCATCGGCCCCAGGCCGCGCGAGGCCGGCGTCGTCGACGGCGCCTGGTGGCCGGCCGACCATCGCGGCGAGCCGCTGGTCGCGCTCGAGGCCGACATGGCGAAGGGCGGCGGCCTGAAGGTCGGCGACCGTGTGACCCTCGACGTCCTCGGCCGCGAGATCGACGCCCGCGTCGCGGTGCTGCGCAAGGTCGACTGGGGCGGCTTCGGCCCCGCCTTCGCCGTCATCCTCAGCCCGAACGCCCTGGAGGGCGCGACCCTGCGCCACGCGGCCATCGCCCGGGCCGACCGGGCGCAGGAGGCGCGGGCGATCCGCGCGCTCGGCCGCGACTTTCCGATGGTCAACGTCATCAGCGTGCGCGAGCAGCTCGAAGCCGCCGTCGGCATGCTCGACCGGCTGGCCCTGGCGGTGCGGGGCGCGGCGTCCGTCGCCGCCCTCGCCGGGCTGCTGGTGCTGGCCGGGGCCATCGCCGCCGGCGCCCGGGCCCGGGCCCGCGAGGCGGCGACCCTGAAGGTGCTGGGCGGCTCGCGGGGCCAGATCCTCGCCGCCTACGTCGTCGAGTATGGCGCGGTCGGCCTGATCGCCGGCCTGGCCGGGGTGGCGCTCGGCTACGCCGCCGCCTGGCCGGTGGTGGTCAAGGTGTTCGAGGCGAGGTGGAGCGTCGACTGGGGCGGCGTCGCGGCCCTGCTCGGCGGGGCCTGCGGCCTGGCGGCCCTCGGGGGCCTGCTGGCCGCCCTCCAGGCGCTGTCGAAGCGGCCGGCCCCCGTCCTGCGCGCCGAGTAGACGCCGGATCCGCTTGCGCCGGGGCTCGGCCAACCCGATATTCAGCGCTCCTGCGTCCACCGCGGACGCCATCAAAGGGAATTCTCCATGAGCGACTTCGAACGCGGCCATGCGCGCTCGATCCCGCAGACCGGCGACATGTCGATCGACGCCGGCCTCCGCAGCTTCATGCTCGGCGTCTACAACAAGATGATGCTGGGCCTGCTGTGGTCGGCGGCTCTCGCCTACGCCACCTCGTCGATCGAACCGGTGGCGCGCATGCTTTACGTCCTCTCGCCCGAGGGCGCGCTGCAGGGCTTCACCCCGCTGGGCAAAATCGTGGGCTTCGCCCCGCTGGCGATGGTGCTGGTGGTGATGTTCACCGCGCGCAACATGACCGCCCGCAGCTCGGGAATCTATTACTGGGCCCTGGTCACCGCCATCGGCGCGGGCCTGGGCGTCTGGCTGCTGGCCTACACCGGCGCCTCGGTGTTCATGACCTTCCTGATCACGGCGACCGCCTTCGGCGCGCTCAGCCTGGTGGGCTACACCACCAAGCGCAACCTGAGCGGCTTCGGCAGCTTCCTGATCATGGGCGTCTGGGGCCTGATCATCGCCAGCCTGGTCAACATGTTCCTGAAGCAGCCGGCCCTGTACTGGATCATCAACAGCCTCGGCGTGCTGATCTTCGCGGGTCTGACGGCCTACGACACCCAGCGCCTGAAGATGACCTACTACGACGTCCAGCACAGCGGCGAGGGCATGGCGGTGGCCACCAACATCGGCGCGCTGAACCTCTATCTGGACTTCATCAACCTGTTCCAGTTCCTGCTCGCCTTCCTGGGCGTGCGTCGGGACTGACCCCCGCTGTCATCCCGGGCGGCCTCGGGCCGTCCGGGCAACCGGTCGGAACGAGGGCCCCGTCGGCGGACCGGCGGGGCCCTTGTCTATTCGACGACGCTCAGCCGGGCCTTGCCGAAGACCTTCAGCACCTGCTCCAGCTCGTGGCCGCGCTTGAGGATGTGGCCGGTCTGGGTGGTCACCGACCAGGCGCCCTGTCGCCGGGCCAGGGCCGGGCGCTTCTCGATGCGGTAGAGCGGGCTCTCGCCGGCGCGCCGGAAGACGCTGAACACCGCGCAGTCGGCGAGGCCGGCGATGCCGTAGTCGCGCCACTCGCCGGCGGCGACCATGCCGCCGTACAGCCTGAAAAGTCGGTCCAGTTCGCGCCGCTCGAAGAACACCCCGGCGGCGCGGGGCTCGTATGTCGGATCGAACGCCATGCCGGACTTCACGGTAACGCCAAATCGCGGCGCTTGGCGAGAGGCGTCGCGGATTCGCCACGCTTGCGCCGAATGTGCGCGACCGGTCACGCAGCGCCTTCAAATGACCTTATTTCCGACGCGCGCGCGCCGGTAAGGCCCTCCAGATTGACAGCGTCGGCCGGTCGGGAGCCACGCTGGTCCCGGATCCTGAACAGCCCCCCCAGCCCCCCTGGATCGCGGGTTTTCGATCGGCCGACACACTCAAGCCCCTCCATGAACCCCCGTTGTCTTCCCCTCCGGCAGCGGGGGTTTCATTTTGTCCGGGCCACAGCGGAGGGCGGACGATGGGCAGACTTGCGGGCCGGGCGGCCATCATCACCGGGGCGGCCAGCGGCATCGGCCGGGCCAGCGCCGACCTCTTCGCCGCCGAGGGCGCCCGCGTTCTGGCCGTCGACAGGCCGGGGGCGGACCTGGCCTTCCCGACCGGCGACATCGTGTCGCTGGCCCGCGACATCGGCGAGGACGACGCGCCCGCCGCCATCGTCGCGGCCGCCGTCGAGGCCTTCGGCGGGCTGGACATCGTCTACAACAACGCCGGCGTCTCGGGCGCCGCGCCGGTGGGCGAGACCACGGACGAGGCCTTCGACCGGCAGATCGCCGTCAACCTGCGCGCCGCCTTCCGCATCGCGCGCTCGGCGGTCCCGCATCTGGTGAAGTCGCCGGCCGGGCGGTTGATCTTCACCGCCTCGATCATGGCCCGGCACACGGACAACGGACTGGTCGCCTATTCGGCCTCCAAGGCCGGCGTCGTCGGCATGATGCGCACCTTCGCCCTCGAACTCGGCCGCCACGGGGTCACCGCCAACGCCATCCTGCCGGGCGCCATCGCCACCGGCATGACCGCCGCCAGCTTCGCCCGCGAGGACGTGGCCGCGGTCTGGGCGAAGAAGGCGGCCCTCAAGCGGCTCGGCCGGCCCGTCGACATCGCCCGGGCCGCCCTGTTCCTGGCCAGCGACGACGGCGGCTTCGTCACCGGCCAGGCGCTGGGGGTGGACGGCGGGCTGATGCTCAGGGTGTGATCCTTCTCCCCGGGGAAGAAGGTGTCGTCCCGGACCTGATCCGGGGCGACGGATGAGGGTGATCGGGCCGTAAGCCCTCACCCCGACCCCTCTCCCTCCGGGAGAGGGACTACCGGGCGATCGCCGAGATGATCCGGCCGCCCCTGGGGGCCTGGACGATCACGGCGATGGAGAGGCCCTCGGTTTCGGTGGCGGGCAGGCGGTAGGCGGTCGGCCGGCCGCGCCAGGCGCCCAGGCGCACCACCTCGCGCACGACGTTCTTCTGGACCAGGGTCTGGCCGCGGTTGTCGCCTCGTCGGGGCGTGATCTCCAGCTCGCGCGGATCGTAGCGGATCAGCCAGACATCGGCGCCGCCGCGCGGGGCCGGCCCCGAGCCGACGGCGACGCGGCGCGTCCCCATGAACTGCATGTCTGGGGGGTAGCGGACCGACCGGGCGACGGCGTCGACCAGGGCCTCGACCTGTTCGCCCTTGACGCCCGAGGCCTGCATACGGCCGTCGATGATCACCTGGGGGGTGTAGACCTCGCGCAGGGCGAGGCGGCGCTGATAGGCCTTCTGCCGCTCGGTGAATTCGGGCCGGGCGAAGGTGTCCGGCCAGCCCAGGTAGTCCCAGTAGTCGACCGCGAAGGTGAGGGCCAGCACATCGGGCCGCTCGGCGAGGTCGGACACCAGGGCGTTGGCCGGGGCGCAGGAGGAGCAGCCCTGGGCCGTGTACAGCTCGACGACCACCGGCGCGGTCGCGCGCGCGGCGGCTGGCGCGGCGGCCGGCCACAGGAGCAGCAACGCCAGGGCGAAAAGGCCTCGTTTCATCGCGCCGCACTTAATCGGAGATGCGCCGCCGGCGCGTTTCACGAGGCCGTGAGGTGGGGACGCGGGCTGCAGCGCGCGTCCCCCGCCCCTATTCCGCCGCCAGGGCCGTCGGGACGCCCGAGAGGTTGCGCAGAACGTAGTTGAGCACGCCGCCGTTCTGGAAATAGGCCAGCTCGGTCGGGCCGTCGATCCGGCAGCGGACCGGGAAGCGGGCGATGCGTCCGTCGGAGGGCCGGTACAGCTCGATGATCAGCTGCTTGCGCGGCGCCAGGTCGTGCAGTCCCCGGATCGACACCAGCTCCTCGCCGGTGAGGCCCAGCCGCTGCCAGCCTTCCGACAGGAACTGCAGCGGCAGCACGCCCATCTGCACCAGGTTGGACCGGTGGATGCGCTCGAACGTCTCGGCGATCACCGCCCGCACGCCCAGCAGCTTGGCGCCCTTGGCCGCCCAGTCGCGCGAGGAGCCGGTGCCGTATTCCTTGCCCGCGAACACCACTGCCGGCCGGCCCTCGGCGGCGTAGCGCATGGCCGCGTCATAGATCGGCATCGTCTCGCCGGACGGGAAGTGTCGCGTGACCCCGCCCTCGATCTCCGGCGTGATGCGGTTGCGGATGCGGATGTTGGCGAAGGTCCCGCGCATCATCACTTCGTGGTTGCCCCGG
Source organism: Pseudomonadota bacterium (assembly GCA_049323695.1). GTDB lineage: Bacteria > Pseudomonadota > Alphaproteobacteria > Caulobacterales > Caulobacteraceae > Caulobacter. Next base: position 3,382 of record JBMOOF010000033.1, on the reverse strand, counting down.
CGGGCGCCGTAGCTGTTGAAGTCCTCGAAGCGGACCTGATGGCCGGTGAGGTACTCGCCCGCCGGCGAGGTCTTCTTGATCGAACCGGCCGGGCTGATGTGGTCGGTGGTGATCGAGTCGCCGAAGATGCCGAGGATCCCCGCGCCAATGATGTCCTTCACCGGGGCCGGAGTCATCGACATGCCCTCGAAGTAGGGCGGGTTCTGGACATAGGTCGAGCCCATGTCCCAGCTGTAGGTCTGGCCGCCCTCGACCTTGATCGCCTGCCAGTTCTTGTCGCCCTTGAAGACGTCGCCGTAGCGCTTGGCGAACATCTCGCTGGTCACCGATTTGCGCTGCAGGTCGGCGATGTCCTTGGAGGTCGGCCAGATGTCCTTGAGGTAGACCGGCTGGCCCTTCTTGTCGGTCCCGAGCGGCTGGGTCGCCAGATCGATGCGCATCGAGCCGGCCAGGGCGTAGGCCACCACCAGCGGCGGGCTGGCCAGGTAGTTGGCGCGGACGTCTGGGTTCACCCGGCCCTCGAAGTTGCGGTTGCCCGACAGCACCGAGACGGCGACCAGGTCGCCCTCGTTGACCGCGGCGCTGATCGGCTCGGGCAGGGGCCCGGAGTTGCCGATGCAGGTGGTGCAGCCGTAGCCGACCAGGTTGAAGCCGAGGGCGTCGAGGTGCTTCTGCAGCCCGGCCTTGGCCAGGTAGTCGGTGACCACCTGCGAGCCCGGGGCCAGCGAGGTCTTCACCCAGGGCTTGACCTTCAGGCCCTTGGCGGCGGCGTTCTTGGCCAGCAGGCCGGCGGCGATCAGCACCGAGGGATTGGAGGTGTTGGTGCAGCTGGTGATGGCGGCGATGACCACGTCGCCGTGGCCGACGTCGAAGTCCTCGCCCGACACGGCGACCCGGCGGTCGGCCTGGTCCTTCTTGCCGAAGTCGTCCGCCAGGGCGGCCTCGAAGGCGGCGGCGGCGTCGCTGAGCAGCACCCGGTCCTGCGGGCGCTTGGGCCCGGCCAGCGAGGGTAGCACGTCGGCGAGATTCAGCTCCAGCACGTCGGTGAACACAGGCTCGTCGGCCTCGGGGTCGAACCACAGGCCCTGGGCCTTGGCGTAGCCCTCGACCAGGTTGGCGCGCTGGGGATCGCGGCCGGTGGCGCGCAGGTAGTCGACCGTGGCCTGGCTGACCGGGAAGAAGCCGCAGGTGGCGCCGTACTCGGGGGCCATGTTGGCGATCGTCGCCTGGTCCTCGATGGTCAGATGGGCCAGGCCCGAACCGAAGAACTCGACGAACTTGCCGACCACGCCCTTCTTGCGAAGCATCTGGGTGACGGTCAGCACCAGGTCGGTGGCCGTGGCCCCTTCCGGCAGGGCGCCGGTCAGGCGGAAGCCGATGACCTCCGGGATCAGCATGGGGATGGCCTGGCCCAGCATCGCGGCCTCGGCCTCGATGCCGCCCACGCCCCAGCCCAGCACCGACAGGCCGTTGACCATGGTGGTGTGGGAATCGGTGCCGACCACCGTGTCGGGATAGGCGATGACGGCCTCGTCGCCCGGCTCCGGCGAGCCGGGGTCGACGGCCGTCCAGACCGTCTGGGCCAGGTACTCGAGGTTCACCTGGTGGCAGATGCCGGTGCCCGGCGGCACCACGCGGAAGTTGTTGAAGGCCGAAGAGCCCCAGCGCAGGAAGCGATAGCGCTCGATGTTGCGCTCGTACTCCTTGTCGACGTTGGCCTCGTAGCTCCGGGCGGTGCCGAAATGGTCGACCATCACCGAGTGGTCGATGACGAGGTCGACCGGGATCAGCGGGTTGATCTTGGTCGGATCGGCGCCCAGCCGGGTCATGGCGTCGCGCATGGCGGCCAGGTCGACGACCGCCGGCACGCCGGTGAAGTCCTGCATCAGGACGCGGGCGGGGCGGAAGCTGATCTCGTGCTCGACCGACCCCTTGTTCTCGATCCAGGCGGCGATCGCCCTCAGGTCGGCCTGGTCGGTGTCGACGCCGTCCTCGTTGCGCAGCAGGTTCTCGAGCAGGACCTTCATCGAGACGGGAAGACGGGAAACTCCCTTCAGACCCGCTTCTTCCGCGGCCGAAAGGCTGTAGTAGACGTACGAACTCTTGCCGACCGTCAGGGTCCGGCGGGTTTGCAGGCTGTCGATCGACGCCATGTGGGGGAGTCCTTTCCTGTTCTCGGCCGCCCGAAAACCACTTCCGGGATCGCGCGCTCGGAAGGGACTCACAGCGTCCCCCCCGGCGCGGCGGACGTCCGCGCGCTTGGGCGCGGGGCCGGTGCTGCGGTGCATACGCCCCGTCGGGGCCTTCGTCCATGCCCGCGACAGGGTCTTTTGGACGGGGCGGGAGGCCCGCGCGTGATTTCCGCCGTCGTGGTCGAAGACCTGGCCATCCGCCGGGGCGAGCGGCTGTTGTTCGAGGGCCTCTCGTTCGAGGTCGGGGGCGGCGAGGCCCTGGCCCTGACCGGAGCCAACGGCGCCGGCAAGACCAGCCTGCTTCGCGCGATCGCCGGCCTGCTGCGGCCCGCGGCGGGGCGGATCCGGTTCGCGGGCGCGGCCGATCCCGAGGAGGCCCGGGCCCGCGGCCTGCACTTCGTCGGCCACCAGGACGGCCTCAAGGGCGGGCGCACGGCCCGCGAGGAGCTGGCCTTCGCCGCCCGCTGGCTGGGCGGCGGCGACATCGGGGCCGCCGTCGCCGACCTCGACCTCGCCCGCCTGCTGGACCTGGAGGTGCGTCGCCTGTCGGCCGGCCAGCGTCGCCGCCTCGCGCTCGCCCGGTTGGTCGCCGCGCCGCGGCCGCTGTGGCTGCTCGACGAGCCCCTGGCCCCCCTCGACGCGGCCTGGCGGGGCCGCATGGGCGAGCTGATGGCCGTCCATCTCGCCGGCGGCGGCCTGATCGTGGCGGCCGTGCACGATCCCCTGCCGGTCCCGGCCCGGACCCTGGAGATCGGCGCATGAAGCCGCTGCTGGTCCTGCTCCGGCGCGAGATCGCCCTGGCCTGGGGGCGCGGCGGCGGACCCCTGCCGGCCCTGGCCTTCTACGCCGGCGTCACCACCCTGGTCCCGCTGGCGGTGGGCCCCGAGCCGGCGCGCCTGGCCGTCATCGCGCCGGGGGTCGCCTGGATCGGCCTGGCCCTGGCCTCGCTGCTGTCGCTGGAGCGCCTGTTCGAGCGTGACTTCGAGGACGGGGCCCTCGACCTGTTGACGCTGGGCGATCCGCCGCTGGCCGCGGTCTGCGCGGTCAAGGCCCTCGCCCAATGGCTGACCACCGGCCTGCCGCTGGCCATGGCCGCGCCCTTCGCGGCCCTGATGATGGGCGCGTCCGTCGCCCTCGCCCCGCTGCTCGCCGCCTGCGCCCTTGTCGGGGGACTGGCCTTCGCCTTCGTC
>JBMOOF010000032.1:0-114150 GCA_049323695.1 Pseudomonadota bacterium | reverse complement strand
CCCTTGTCCGGCCCCCACGACTCCCCCACCTTCAGGTCATGAGCGATCGCGGAACGGGCCAGGCGCCGCACCGGCTCGTCGCCGTGCTCGGGCCCACCAACACCGGCAAGACCCATCTCGCCGTCGAGCGGATGCTGGGGCACCACAGCGGCATGATCGGCCTGCCGCTGCGGCTGCTGGCGCGCGAGGTATACGACCGCGTGGCGAGGCTGAAGGGGCCGCGCGAGGTCGCTCTGATCACCGGCGAGGAGAAGATCGTCCCGCCGCGGCCGCGGTATTTCGTCTGCACCGTCGAGGCCATGCCGCTGGGGCGCGAGGTCGACTTCCTGGCCGTCGACGAGATCCAGCTCTGCGCCGACCCCGAGCGCGGCCACGTCTTCACCCACCGCCTGCTGCACGCCCGGGGGCGGCAGGAGACCATGCTGCTGGGCGCCGGAACCCTGGCGCCGCTGATCCGCCGGCTGCTGCCGCACGCCGAGATCGTCGAGCGGGAGCGGTTCTCGAACCTGCGCTACGCCGGCGCCAAGAAGCTGACCCGCCTTCCCCGCCGCTCCGCCGTGGTCGCCTTCAGCGCCGACAACGTCTACGCCATCGCCGAGCTGATCCGCCGCCAGCGAGGCGGGGCGGCGGTCGTGATGGGCAGCCTCAGCCCCCGCACCCGCAACGCCCAGGTGGCCCTCTATCAGTCCGGCGAGGTCGACTTCCTGGTCGCCACCGACGCCATCGGCATGGGGCTGAACATGGACGTCGACCACGTCGCCTTCGCCGGGCTGCGCAAGTTCGACGGCCGGAAGACCCGCTGGCTGCACCCGCATGAGATCGGCCAGATCGCCGGCCGGGCCGGGCGCCACGTCAACGACGGGACCTTCGGCGTCACCGGCGAGGCCGGGGACATGGACGAGGACCTGATCGAGGCCGTCGAGGCCCATCGCTTCCAGCCGGTCGCCGCCGCCGAATGGCGCAACCACCGGCTCGACTTCGCCGGCCTGCCGGCCCTGATCCGCTCGCTGGACGCCCCGCCGCCCCGCGAAGGGCTCAAGCTGGCGGAGGAGGCGATCGACGAGACGGCCCTCAAACGGCTGGCCGAGGACGCGGACATCGCCGCGCGCTGCCGCGACCGCGCCGCGCTCGAGCGGCTGTGGGAGGTCTGCCAGACCCCCGACTTCCGCAAACAGACCAGCGACGAGCACCTGCGGCTGATCCGGACCCTGTTCGAGCAGCTCACCGCCGGCCGCCGGCGCGTGCCGGAGGACTGGATGGCCGGCCAGTTCAGGGCGCTGGACCGGGCCGACGGCGAGATCGACACCCTGGCGACCCGGCTGGCCGGGGTGCGCACCCTGGCCTATGTGGCCAACCGGCCCGACTGGCTGGCCGATCCCGCGCACTGGCAGGGGGTGACGCGGACCCTCGAGGACCGCCTGTCCGACGCCCTGCACGAGCGGCTGATGGCCCGCTTCATCGACCGGCGGACCAGCGTGCTGATGCGCCAGCTGGGCGAACGCGGCGATCTGCTGGCCGGAGTCGCCGAGGACGGAACCGTGACCGTCGAGGGTCACTATGTCGGCCGCCTGCGCGGGCTGGCGTTCGACGCGCCCCGGGCCGGCAGCTCGCTGGAGGAGAAGGCGCTGCGCGGCGCGGCCCAGCGGGCCGTGGCGCCCGAGGTCGCCCGGCGGCTGGGGCGGCTGGCGGCCGAGCCGGACGAGGCCTTCGCCGTGACGTCGGACGGCGCCGTGCTCTGGCGCGGCGAGGCGGCCGGGGCCCTGGCCGAGGGCGGCCGGGTGCGGCTGCTGGGCGAGCTGGGCCCCGAGCCGGCGCGCGAGCGGGCCCGCCAGCGGCTGCAGGCCTTCGTCGCCGCCGAGCGCGAGCGGCGGCTGGCGCCGCTGACGCGGCTGGAGCGGGCGATGGCCGACGGCCGCCTCAAGGGCCTGCCGCGCGGGCTCGCGCACCGGCTCGTCGAGGCCGGCGGCATCGTCGACCGCCGCAGGGTCGAGGCCGACCTGAGGGCGCTCAGCCAGGCCGAACGCCGGGCGCTGCGCATGCTCGGCGTGCGCGTCGGCGCCTTCAGCCTGCACCTGCCCGCCCTGCTCGAGCCGCCGGCCCTGGCCTTCGCCCAAGCCCTGGCCGGGGGCGACTGGCGCGGACCGGCCGGCCGCGTCTCGCCGCTGCCGCCCCGGGTCCCGTCGCCGGGCCAGCTGGCGGCCCGGGGCCTGCTCGCCGTCGGCGGCCTCGCCGTTCCGGTCGCCCAGCTCGAGCGCCTCGACGCGCTGTTGCGCGCGGGCTTCCGCTCCGGCGCCGGCGTGGTCCTCTCCGACCAGGCCCGCGAGGAACTGGGCTGGAGCGTCCCCGAGGCCCGGTCGATCATGAAGGGCCTGGGCTTCGCGCCCGTCGGCAAGGCCGCGCCCGACGCCTGGCGCCGGCGCGCCGACAGGGCCGCCCAAGCCCCCTCTCCGCCGCCGGCCCATTCGCCCTTCGCCGCCCTGGCGGCGCTGAAGCCCGTCGCGCCGGCCCGGCGCCGCCGCAAGCGCGGCAAGCCGTCATGAGCGAGGCCTCCTGCCGCGCGGACGTCTGGCTGTGGCGCGCCCGGTTCTTCAAGACCCGCTCGATGGCCGCCCGCTTCATCGACGAGGGCCGCGTCCGCTTCACGCGGGACGGCGCCGAAGCCCGGATCGACAAGCCCTCGCGCGGACTGAAGGTCGGCGACCAGCTGGTCTTCGCCCTCGGCGGCCGGCTGATCGCCGTGCGCGTCGAAGCCTTCGGCGAGCGCCGGGGGCCGGCGCCCGAGGCGCGGGGACTCTATGCGCCCCTGGACGGGAGCCTACCGCCCCAAGCCGTTGACGCAGGTCATTGAGATTTCCTGCGGACGGGGAGAGTTCCCGCCGCATTGACAAGCCGCCGCTCGCCTTTGAAAAGGCGCGCGCTCGATCACGTTCGGACCGAACCGCCTCCCGATGACCTATATCGTCACCGACCCCTGCATCAAATGTAAGTTCATGGATTGCGTGGAGGTCTGTCCGGTCGACTGCTTCTACGAAGGCGAGAACTTCCTGGTCATCAACCCGGACGAATGCATCGACTGCGGCGTCTGCGAGCCCGAATGCCCGGTCGACGCCATCAAGCCCGACACCGAGGACGAGCCCGACGGCAAGTGGCTGCGCGTCAATTCCGAGTACTCGCGGACCTGGCCGAACATCACGCTCAAGGGCACGCCGCCCGATGACGCCGAGGCTTTCGAGCGCGAGACCGGCAAGTTCGAGAAATACTTCAGCGAAAAGCCCGGCAAGGGCAGCTGACGCGTCCGCGCGGATTTCCCCCGGCCCCGGCCGCTCTTCCGCAAGCCTTTCTTTACGCTCGATTTTGTGGTAGGGTTCCAAGTGACGTGACGGGTTCGCCGTCGCGCCTTGGTTCAAGAACAGCCGCAAACAATCGGCGCGCCTGAAAAACGGCGAGGGTGTCCTAGAGGTCTAGCAAATCGGAGATGGCTTCGCCGCGGGCTTTTGCGGACGGGGCTCTTTTCGTCTCCGGGGTCGGCCGAAGGATGTTGCGGCCCGCGGGGCGACCCGCGGTCAGGGTGCAAGAGAAGGACGAGCATATGAGCAAGATTGGTCTGGCGTTTTCGGTCGACGATCACGTGGTCTATCCGGCGCACGGCGTCGGCACCATCCGCGCGATCGAGACCCAGGAAGTCGCCGGCATGTCGCTCGAGGTTTACGTCATCACCTTCGACCACGAGAAGATGACGCTGCGCGTTCCGACCCGGAAGGCGGTCACCAGCGGCCTGCGTCCCCTGGCCGAGGGCAACGTCGTCACCAAGGCCCTGACCACCCTGAAGGGCCGCGCCCGGGTGAAGCGCACCATGTGGTCGCGCCGGGCCCAGGAATACGAGGCCAAGATCAACTCCGGCGACCTGATCTCGATCGCCGAGGTGGTGCGCGACCTGCACCGCGCCGAGAACCAGCCCGAGCAGTCCTACTCCGAGCGCCAGCTCTATGAGTCGGCCCTCGACCGCATGGCCCGCGAGGTCGCCGCCATCGAGAAGATCGACCGCGACGCCGCCGTCGGCATCCTGACCAAGTCCTTGCAGAAGGCGGCCTAGGGTCCGGACTCAATACCGCTCACCCCGGCGAATGCCGGGGCCCAGATGGAATGGCGCAGGCGTGGGTTCTAAAAGCGCCGAGGCCATCCCACCAGCGTCAGAGCCATGAGATCTGGGTCCCGGCATTCGCCGGGATGAGCGGATGGCAGGGGCAAGCCGTTGAATTTGCTGGAACCCTTCTGAGTCCGGCCCCTAGGCCGCGGCGACGGGCGCTTCGGCGCCGGTTCCGGGGACCCGGCTTCAGGGAACGCCTGCGCCGGGGGGCGCTCGTCCCGGCCGGACAGGCGGGCGGCCGCTATCCCGCCTCGTCCACGATGAGGGCGCGGAGGCGGGCGAGGGCGGCCTGTTCGATCTGGCGGACGCGCTCCTTGGAGACGCCCAGGCTCCGGCCCAGGGCCTCCAGCGTCGGGGGATCATCGGTCAGGCGGCGCGCCTCGATCACCGCCCGTTCGCGGGGGCCAAGGCGGGCCAGCGCCCGGGCCAGCGCGCGCCGGCGCCGCTCGCCGTCGATCCGCGACGCCGCCGCCGCCTCGGGCCCCTCGGCCCCGTCGGCCAGCCGGCCCAGCCAGTCCTCGTCCGCCCCGGGGCCCAGCGGCGCGTCCAGCGAGCGGTCCGGCCCGGCCAGCCGCGCCGCCATGGCCGCCACCTCGTCCTCCGTCACGCCCAGCTCGGCCGCCACGGCCGCGCGAGTCGCGGCCGTCATCCGCTCGTCCAGGTCGCCGAGGCGCGCGCGCAGGCGGCGCAGGCCGAAGAACAGGCTCTTGCCGGCCGCCGTCGTGCCGGTGCGCACGATCGACCAGTTGCGCAGCACGTGATCCTGCATCGCCGCCCGCACCCACCAGGCCGCGTAGGTGGAGAAGCGCACGCCCCGGTCCGGGTCGAACCGCCGGGCCGCCTGCAGCAGCCCGACGGCCCCTTCCTGCACCAGATCGGCCATGGGCGGGCCGTGACGCCGGAACCTCGCCGCCATGGCGATCACCAGCCGCATGTAGGCGCCGGTCAGGTCCTCGAGGGCGTCCTGGTCGGCGGCCTCGCGCCAGCGGCGGGCCAGCGTCTGTTCGGCCCCGGCGTCGAGCAGCGGCGCGCGCATGGCCTCGCGCAGGAAGCGTCGTTCGTCGGAACCCTGGACCGCGCCGGCCATGTGCGCCTCCTTCCAGGCGCATACGGCGGCCGCGCCCGACCGGTTCACCGCGTCCTTGTCAGCGGTGGCGGGGCGCGATTTGATGGAGGCAGATCGCCCGCCCCGGGGTTCCCTTGTCGTCGCGCGCCGGTTCCGATGACCGCCGGTCGGAACGCGCTCCAGGGTCGGGCGATCCGGGGACTCCAGATGACGGCCATCCGCACGCCAGACGCCTTTCCGACCGCCGACGAGGAGGCGGTCGGCCTGCCGGGCTGGATCTACGACGACGCCGACTTCTTCGCCGCCGAGAAGGAGGCCGTGTTCCGCCCCTCCTGGCAGGTGGTCTGCCACCTCAGCGACATCCCCGAGCCGGGCGACTTCCACACCCTGGAGTATCTCGGCGAGAGCCTGGTCGTGGTGCGGGGCGAGGATGCCCGGGTGCGCGCCTTCCACAACGTCTGCCGCCACCGCGCCTCGCGCGTGGTCGACGGGCCGAAGGGCCACTGCGGCCCGCGCCTGACCTGTCCCTACCACGCCTGGAGCTACGCCCTCGACGGGCGGCTGGCCGGCGTGCCGCATCGCAAGGCCTTCGACGACTTCGACCAGGCGGCCCACGGCCTGGTCCCGGTGGAGCACGAGGTCTGCCTGGGCTTTGTCTTCGTGCGCCTGGCGCCCGGCCTGCCCAGCGTGCGCGAGATGCTGGGCGACTACCACGACGAGCTCGCCTGCTATCGCCTGGAGGACCTGCGGCCGCTCGGCCGGGTCACCCTGCGCGAGCGGGCGGTGAACTGGAAAAACGTCTCCGACAACTACAGCGACAGCCTGCACATCACCGTCGCCCACCCGGGGCTGACCCGGCTGTTCGGGACCGGCTACGGCCTGGAGGCCGGGCCCTGGTGCGACAAGATGTGGGGCGCCCTGCCCGACCGGGTCCGCGGCTCCCTCTCCGAGCGGGCCTACCAGACCTTCCTGCCCGACGTCGCCCACCTGCCGCCGGAGCGGAAGCGGCTGTGGACCTACTTCAAGCTCTGGCCCAATGTCGCCTTCGACGTCTATCCCGACCAGATCGACTTCATGCAGTTCATCCCCGTTTCGCCGACCCGGACCATCCTGCGCGAGATCGCCTACGCCCTGCCCGACGACCGGCGGGAGATGAAGGCCGCGCGATACCTCAACTGGCGCATCAACCGGCTGGTCAATCTCGAGGACAAGGCGCTGATCGAGCGGGTGCAGGCGGGCATGAGCTCGTCCAGCTACGCCATGGGTCCGCTGAGCCGCAACGAGGTCGCCCTGCGCAGCTTCACCCGCCGCCTGCGCCGGCTGATCCCAGAGAGCCGTCTGGAGCGGGCCCCGGCGCCCGGCTGGGCCGCCACGCGCGCCGCCGGAGCGCTGGCGTGAAGACGATCCGCACCGAGGCCCTGATCCCCGCGCCGCCCGACAAGGTCTGGGCGGTGCTGACCGACTTTTCCCGCTATCACGAGTGGAACCCGCTCAACATCGCCGCCGAGGGCCAGCCGGTGGCCGGCGGCCGGATCCGCACCACCTTCCTCAATCCCGCGCGGCCCGGGACCACGATCACCCAGACCGTCCGGCTGACCACCTTCGAGCCCCACCGGGCCCTGGCCTGGACCGGGCGGGCGCCGCTGCTGTGGCGCGGGCGCCATCACTTCACGCTCGAGCCGGTCCCCGAGGGCTCCCGCCTGCTGCACGGCGAGGACATGGGCGGCCTGATCGCCATGACCTTCAGCGACCGCCAGCTGGAAGAGGACTTCCGCCCGCACTACGTCAGGGTCAACGAGGCCCTGGCGAAGCGGGTGGCGCAGGTCTAGGGCCTGACGGGTTCAGATCGAACCGATCTGAGCCCGTCAGTCCCCGTCGGCGTCCTTCGTTAGCGCATGCTCCAGCGCCCGGTCGTCGCGCACCGCCGGGCCGCGGGCCAGTTCGGCGGCCAGGCGGTCGCGGTCCAGCGCCCCCTCCCAGCGGGCGATCACCAGGGTCGCCACCCCGTTGCCGACGAGGTTGGTCAGGGCCCGGCACTCGCTCATGAACCGGTCGACCCCGACGATCAGGGCCAGGGCGGCGATCGGCACGTCCGGAACCACGGCCAGGGTCGCGGCCAGGGTGATGAAGCCGGCCCCGGTCACCCCGCTGGCGCCCTTGGAGGTGAGCATGGCCACGCCCAGGATGGTGGCCAGCTGCCAGCCGTCGAGGGGGGTGTTCGTGGCCTGGGCCAGGAACAGCGTCGCCAGGGTCATGTAGATGTTGGTGCCGTCGAGGTTGAAGCTGTAGCCGGTGGGGATGACCAGGCCCGTCACCGTGCGCGAGGCGCCCAGCCGCTGCAGCTTCTCCATCATCTGGGGCAGCACGCTCTCCGAGGAGCTGGTGCCGAGCACGATCAGCAGCTCCTCGCGGATGTAGGCGATGAACCGCAGGATCGAAAAGCCGGCCAGGCGGGCGATCGCCCCCAGCACGATCAGGACGAACAGCAGGCTGGCCGCGTAGAAGGTCGCGATCAGCACCGCCAGGCTGCCCAGGGCCTCGACGCCGTACCGGCCGATGGTGAAGCCCATGGCCCCGAAGGCGCCGACCGGGGCCAGGCGCACGACGATGTGGATGATGGCGAAGAACAGCCGGCCGGCCTGGTCGAGGACGTCGGCGACGCGGCCGCCGAACTCGCCGAGCCGGGCGCAGGCGAAGCCGGTGAGGATGGCGATGACCAGCACCTGCAGCAGGTTTCCCTCGGCCAGGGCGCCCAGGAAGGTGTCCGGGATCAGGTGCAGCAGCCAGTCGACGAGCCCCTCGCCGGCGGCCGCCTTGCCGGCGTAGCCCGCCCCGACCGCGGGATCGAGGCTCGCCGGGTCGACGTCGAAGCCGGCGCCCGGCCGGATCGCCAGGCCGACCAGGAGGCCGGCGGCCAGGGCCAGGGTGGAGACCGCCTCGAAGTAGATCAGGGTCCGCGCCCCCACCCGTCCGAAGGCCTTGAGGTCGCTCATCCGGGCGATGCCCCCGGCGACGGTGACGAAGATGACCGGGGCGATGACCAGCTTGACCAGCCTGACGAAGCCGTCGGCCAGCGGCTTCAGCTGCGCCCCGACCGCCGGCCACAGGGCGCCGACCGCGACCCCCAGGGCGATGGCGATCAGCACCTGTACGTAGAGCAGCCTCAGAATCCGCATGCGCCCCCTCGCCACGCCGGGGTTCCGCTCGCGCGTCCCGCACGCTATGACCGCCCCCACGCCGCGACGGCCGCGGCCCGGTAGCTCAGCAGGATAGAGCAGCGCTTTCCTAAAGCGAAGGTCGGGGGTTCGAGTCCCTCCCGGGCCGCCAGGCCGTCCTGGCGGCCGCCGACTGCCAAACTATTCGCCAGAGAGATGCAAGACATCGGGTACATGCCGAAGAGATTTTCGGCCCCAAGGTAGGTTAAGAGACTAAAGTAAGAGGCGATCAAACGGCGATTTGCTACGGAACGATTTGGCATTCTGCCCTTCTTTCAGACGAACTATCGGATTCCCCAGGCCGCCAGAAGAGAACCTCGAAGCAGATCCTGTCGCCGTGTTTAATGTCAGGAAAGATGATGGATGAGTTAGAACGATTCATTCGTTTAGGAACCGACGACGAAAAACTCGACGCGCTTTATTCTCTGTCCGGGCTTCAGGTTCTTCCATCTTGGTTATCGTCCGCGCCTGCAGAAGAACTTCTTCTCCACGACGATCCAAACATCAGGGAACGCGCAGCCTTTGTCTTTGGAATAAAGCTGAAGCGAACGGACCTTTGCCACGCTTTCGAAGCCATCTTAACCAGCACCCCAGCGCACAACCTTGCGACGTTGTCGGTAGCTGCGCTCGCTATGCTGGCCACCGGATGTCGCCCATCTGAGAATGTGCTTGATCAACTCATCGTGTTGCTAAAGACTCCTGACGTGAATGCCAAAATCGGAAGTATAATCTACGCTTTGTTGTTGCATCACCTTGATTACCTGACCGCCAACACTCTTAGAGACCTTCTGACGCAAGACGGCCCTATCTCGGATTATGAGATCCAGAGAGTCGAAATGCTGACCAAATCACGAGCTTGAGCGACGGTACTGACACGTTGAGCCGGCCCGGTCGAAAAGGTCGCTCCCCTATCCTTGGATCAGGTGGCGGCAGCCGCGACTTCCCACGCCCGGCCGGCCTGGGCTCGCAGAATCCGGAGAGTCGGTCAGGAGATCAGGCGGGGTTGCAGATTGAACGTGTTGTAGATGGCGGCGTGACTGGCGAGAAACCGTTGGGCTGACCCCCGCGATTTGAACTTCTGCTGTTTTCGTTCTCGTCGCCGGATGACCAGGCGGGAGCTTTCAACCCCGGCTGTTCTCGCGCATCCCGCCCGGCCGGTGGCGGCTCGTCAGACCACGGCGGCGGCGAGGATTGGCGGCCATCAGCGGCCGAGACTTGTTGCCCAGCAGGGCATAGCTTCGCGGATGACCTCCACGCCCCGTTGCGCCAGCAATTCCTCGACGTCGCGGATGCTCAGCGTGAACTCCAGGTACGGCCAGGCGTCATGACGGACCACGTCCGGCGGGACCCGGAGACGTTTGAGTGAGATTGGTCGCAAGGCCATCCCCGGCTCCCCGCACCGCAGGGAGCCAAAGTGGAGGAACTTCAGCATTGGCCTGCCCCCACCGCCAGGCCGCATTCACACCTTGGCGGTTCAAACCGGGGGCGAGTGCGGCTAGACTGGCGCGTTCGGGCCGATCCCGCCGCCACCGGGGCTTCCATGCCGCGCGCCGTACTGCTGGTTCTCGATTCGCTCGGCGTCGGCGCCCTGCCCGACGCGGACCTGTTCGGCGACGCCGGCGCCGACACCCTGGGCCATATCGCGGCCTGGTGCGCGCAGGGCCGGGCCGATGTCGGGCGCCGCGGCCCCCTGGCGATCCCCAACCTCGAGCGGCTCGGACTGGGCCGGGCCGCCCGGCTGGCGAGCGGCGAGACGCCCGCCGGCCTCGACCCCGAGGCCCGCGCCGTCGGCGCCTGGGGCGCGGGACGCGAACTGTCGACCGGCAAGGACACCACCTCCGGCCACTGGGAGATGGCCGGCGCGCCGGTGCTGGAAGACTGGGGCTATTTCCGCGACCGGGAGGACAGCGCGCCGGCCGCGCTGCTGGACGCGCTGGCGGCCCGGACCGGCGCGCCGGGCTGGCTCGGCAACCGTCACGCCTCGGGAACCGCGATCATCGCCGAGCTCGGCGAAGAGCATGTGCGCAGCGGCAAGCCGATCGTCTACACCTCGGCCGACTCCGTCCTGCAGATCGCCGCGCACGAAGAGGCGTTCGGGCTCGAGCGGCTCTACAAGGTCTGCGAGGTCGCCCGCGAGCTGGTCGACGATCATCGCATCGGCCGGGTCATCGCCCGCCCGTTCGTCGGGAACGACGCGGCCAGCTTCCGGCGCAGTCCCAACCGCCACGACTACTCGATGCCGCCGCCCTCGCCGACCCTGCTGGACCGGCTGTGCGAAGCCGGCGGGGCGGTGCACGGCGTCGGCAAGATCCCGGACATCTTCGCCCACCAGGGCATTTCGCGCGAAGTGCGGGCGCACGGGCTCGACGGCCTGTTCGACGCCACGCTGGCGTCCCTGGCGACCTGCGCCGACGGGGGCCTGGTGTTCACCAACTTCGTCGACTTCGATTCCGAGTACGGCCATCGCCGCGACGTCGCCGGCTACGCGGCGGCGCTGGAGCATTTCGACCGCCGCCTGCCCGAGATGCTGGCGGCGCTGGGGCCGGACGACCTGCTGGTCCTCACCGCCGACCACGGCAACGACCCGACCTGGCCCGGCAGCGACCACACCCGCGAGCATGTGCCGATCCTGGCCTTCGGCGCCGGCGCGCCGCCCGGCGGCATCGGCGTTCGCGACAGCTTCGCCGACATCGGCCAGAGCCTGGCCGAGCACTTCGGCCTGGCGCCGCTGCCGCACGGCCTCTCGTTCCTGGAGCGCCCATGAGCACGCCCCACATCGACGCGCCCGACGGCGCGTTCGCCCCGACCGTGCTGTTTCCCGGCGATCCGCTGCGCGCGCAGCATATCGCCCAGCGGTTCCTGGCCGACGCGACGCTGGTCACCTCGGCGCGCAACATGTTCGGCTACACCGGCGGGTATCGCGGCCAGCGCGTCTCGGTGATGGGCTCGGGGATGGGCATCGCCTCGAGCTCGATCTACGCCACCGAGCTCATCCGCCACTACGGCGTCAAGCGCATCGTGCGGGTGGGCACCTGCGGGGCGGTGAGCGACGAGCTGGCGATCGGCGACCTGGTGCTGGCCCTGTCGGCGAGCACCGATTCCAACGTCAACCGGCTGCGCTTCGCCGGCATGGATTTCGGGGCCGGCGCCAGCTATCCGCTGCTGCGCGCCGTGGCCGACCAGGCCGAGCGGGCCGGCGCCGTCGTGCGCGTGGGCAACGTCTTTTCGACCGACCTCTTCTATTCGCCGGTCCCGGACATCGCCGACCGGCTGGCGGCCATGGGCATCCTGGCCGTCGAGATGGAGGCGGCGGGCCTCTATGGCCTGGCCGCCGAGTTCGGCGCCCAGGCGCTGGCCGTGCTGACCGTCTCCGATCACCTGCGCCACGACGCGCACATGGACGTCCGCCAGCGCCAGACCGGGGTCGACGCCATGACCGAACTGACGCTGGACGCGCTGTGCGCCTGACCCCCGGCGCGAACCCCTCACGCGGGTCGGCTTGATTCAGGACAAGGCCGGGGACCGGCGGATGGACCAGAAATGCAGGATCAGGGTTCTCTTCTTCACGGATCACCGCCCGTCATGACCGGCGCCAGGCCGCATCCCCCGCGGCGCAACGAGGGCTGCGCCCTCGACCTCGACCAGCTGGGTCGGCTGCGCGTCAACCGCAACGCCGCCGACCGCCGCGTCGCCAGCCTGACCGCGCGGCGGTCGGTCAAGAAGGCGCACCAGGCCGCCTGGCTGATCCAGGCGATCCGCTGCATGGACCTGACCACGCTCGCCGGAGACGACACGCCCGGGCGGGTCGACCGCCTGTGCCGCAAGGCGCTGCGCCCGCTGCGCGCCGACCTCGCCGAGGCCCTGGGCGTCGACGGCGTGCGCGTCGGGGCGGTGTGCGTCTATCACGAGATGATCGCCCCGGCCCTGCGGGCGCTGTCCGGCGCCGACCTGCCGGTCGCCGCCGTGTCCACCGGCTTCCCGGCGGGCCTGTCGAGCTTCGAGACCCGGCTGCGCGAGGTGGAGCTGTCGGTCGCCGCCGGCGCCCGCGAGATCGACATCGTCATCACCCGGCAACACGCGCTCACCGGCGACTGGCAGACCCTGTACGACGAGGTGCGGGCCTACCGGCGCGCCTGCGGCGAGGCGCACGTCAAGGCGATCCTGGCCACGGGCGACCTCATGACCCTGGAGACCGTCGCCCGCGCCTCGTGGGTGTGCATGATGGCCGGGGCGGACTTCATCAAGACCTCGACCGGCAAGGAAGCCGTCAACGCCACCCTCCCCGTGGCCCTGACCATGGTGCGGGCGATCCGCGAGTACGGCGAGCGGACAGGCTTCCAGGTCGGGTTCAAGCCGGCCGGCGGGGTCGGCACGGCCAAGGCCGCGCTGCAGTACCTGGTGCTGATGAAGGAAGAACTGGGCGTCGAGTGGATGCAGCCCGCCCTGTTCCGGATCGGCGCCTCGAGCCTGCTGACCGACATCGAGCGCCAGCTCGAGCACCATGTCACGGGCCGCTATTCGGCGGCCCGCCGCCACGCCATGCCGTGAGCCAGATCGCCATGCCCTCCGTCGACGAGATTCTCGCCACCATGGACTACGGACCCTCGCCGGAAAGCGACGACCCCGCCCAGGCCTGGCTCGACGGCCGCCAGCGCCGCTTCGGCCTGTTCATCGACGGCCACTGGAGCGAACCGGGCGCCCTGTTCGCCTCGCGCAATCCGGCCGACGAGGCGCTGCTCGCCGAGGTGACCCAGGCCAGCGCGGCCGACGTCGACAGGGCCGTGGCCGCGGCGCGGCGGGCCCAGCCCGGCTGGGCGGCGCTGGGCGGGCACGGCCGGGCGCGGGCGCTGTACGCGCTGGCCCGGCTCATCCAGAAGCACGCCCGCCTGCTGGCCGTGCTCGAGACGCTCGACAACGGCAAGCCGATCCGCGAGAGCCGCGACATCGACATCCCCCTGGCCGCGCGGCACTTCTACCATCACGCCGGCTGGGCGCAGCTGCTCGCCCGGGAGTTTCCCGATCACCGGGCCGTGGGCGTGGTCGGCCAGATCACGCCCTGGAACTTCCCGCTGCTGATGCTGGCCTGGAAGATCGCGCCGGCGCTGGCCTGCGGGAACACGGTGGTGTTCAAGCCGGCCGAGTTCACCTCGCTGAGCGCGCTGCTGTTCGCCGAGCTCTGCCAGCAGGCGGACCTGCCGCCGGGGGTGGTCAACATCGTCACCGGCGACGGCGAGGTCGGCGAGGCCCTCGTCGCCCACGCGGGGGTCGACAAGCTGGCCTTCACCGGCTCCACCGAGGTCGGCCGGGCGATCCGCCGCGCCACCGCCGGCAGCGGCAAGAAGCTGTCGCTGGAGCTGGGCGGCAAGTCGCCCTTCATCGTCTTCGAGGACGCCGACCTCGACGCCGCCGTCGAGGGCCTGGTCGACAGCATCTGGTTCAACCAGGGCCAGGTCTGCTGCGCCGGCTCGCGGCTGCTGGTGCAGGAGTCGGTGGAGGAGCGGTTCCTGGCCAAGCTGCGCGCGCGCATGGCCCGGCTGATCGTCGGCTCGCCCCTCGACAAGTCCACCGACATCGGCGCCCTGGTCGACCCGGTCCAGCACCGGCGCATCGCCGCCCTGGTGCAGACGGCCCATGACGAGGCCTGCACCGTCTGGCAGCCGCCGTGCGCCCTGCCCGAGCGCGGCTGCTTCTATCCGCCGACCCTGATCACCGGCGCCTCGACCGCGGCCACCGTGTCGCAGACCGAGATCTTCGGCCCGGTGCTGGTGGCGATGAGCTTCCGCACCCCCGCCGAGGCGGTGCAGCTGGCCAACAACACCGTCTATGGCCTGGCCTCCTGCGTGTGGAGCGAGTCCATCAGCCTGGCGCTCGAGATCGCGCCGCAGATCAAGGCCGGCGTGGTCTGGATCAACACCGCCAACCAGTTCGACGCCGCCTGCGGCTTCGGCGGCTATCGCGAGTCCGGCTTCGGGCGCGAGGGCGGCCGGGAAGGCCTGCTGGAATACCTGACGCCCCGCGCCGAGGACGCCCGCCCGCCGGCGCCCCTCGCCGCCGTCGCCAAGCGCAGGGGCGGCGCCCCGGCCGCCGCCGACGCCATCGACCGCACCGCCAAGCACTATATCGGCGGCAAGCAGACTCGCCCGGACGGCGGCTACAGCCGGCCCGTCCATGGCTGGGACGGGCGTCTGCTGGGCGAGGTCGCGGACGGCAACCGCAAGGACATCCGCGACGCCGTCGAGGCGGCGCACAGGCAGACCGGCTGGGCCGACGCCAGCGCCCACAACCGCGCCCAGGTGCTCTACTACATCGCCGAGAACCTCGCCGCCCGCCGGGCCGAGTTCGCCGCGCGGATCGAGGCGATGACCGGCGCGGCCGACGGCGGACGCGAGGTCGACGCCAGCATCGAGCGGCTGTTCACCTACGCCGCCTGGGCCGACAAGTACGATGGCGCGGTGCACCAGCCGCCCCTGCACGGCATCACCGCCGCGCTGAACGAGCCGGTCGGCGTCATCGGCGTCGTCTGCCCCGACGAGGCGCCCCTGCTTGGCCTGATCTCGCTGGCGGCGCCGGCGCTGGCGCTCGGCAACCGGGTGGTCGCCGCGCCCTCGTCCGCCCACCCGCTGTCGGCCACCGACTTCTACCAGGTGCTCGACACCTCCGACCTCCCCGGCGGCGCGCTCAACATCGTCACCGGCGACGCCGACGAGCTGGCCCGGGTGATGGCCGCCCACGCCGATCTCGACGCGGTCTGGCGCCACGACGGATCGGCGGCCGGTTGCGCCGAGGTCGAGCGGCTGTCGGCGGAGAACCTGAAGCGCACCTGGGTGAGCGGCGGCCGGGGCCGGGACTGGTTCGACGACGCGCAGTCGGCCGGCCCCGTCTTCCTGGCCCACGCCAGCCAGGTGAAGAACATCTGGATCCCCTACGGGGTCTGAGGCGGACCGATGCTGCTGCCGCAGGAGATCATCCGCCGGAAACGCGACGGCCTGGCGCTGGGTCGCGAGGAGATCGCGTTCTTCGTTAGGGGCATAGCCGACGGTTCGATCGGCGAGGGCCAGATCGCCGCGCTGGCCATGGCGGTCTTCTTCAACGACATGACCCTGGACGAGCGGGTCGCCTTCACCGAGGCGATGCGGGATTCCGGCGAGGTGCTGGACTGGCGCCCGCTCGACCTGCCCGGCCCGGTGCTCGACAAGCACTCCACCGGGGGCGTCGGCGACCTGGTCTCGCTGGTGCTGGGGCCGATGGCGGCGGCCTGCGGCGGCTTCGTGCCGATGATCTCCGGACGGGGCCTGGGCCACACCGGCGGCACGGTGGACAAGCTGGAGTCGATCCCGGGCTACCAGGTCGCGCCGGACCTTGACCGCCTGCGCCGGGTCGTTCGCGAGGCGGGCGTCGCCATCATCGGCCAGACGGCGCGGCTGGCGCCCGCCGACCAGCGCCTCTACGCCGTCCGCGACGTCACCGCGACGGTCGAGTCGGTGGCCCTGATCGTCGGCTCGATCCTGTCGAAGAAGCTCGCGGCCGGCCTCGAGGCGCTGGTCATGGACGTCAAGGTCGGGTCCGGAGCGGTGATGCCGACCCCGGAGGCGGCGATGACGCTGGCGCGGAGCATCGTCGCCGTCGGCAACGGCGCCGGCATGAAGACCTCGGCCCTGCTGACCGACATGAACGAGCCGCTGGCGCCCTGCGCCGGCAACGCCATCGAGGTCCGTTGCGCGATCGACTACCTGACCGGCGCCGCGCGCCCGTCCCGGCTGCACGAGGTCACGCTGGCGCTGGGGGCCGAGCTACTGCAGCTCGGCGGCCTCGCCGACGACGCGGCGCAGGCGCGCGGCAGGCTGCTGGAGTCGCTGGAGTCCGGCCGCGCCGCCGAACGCTTCGCCCGCATGGTCGCCGGGCTGGGCGGACCCGCCGACCTGCTGGAGCGTCCCGACCGGCATCTTGCCCGCGCGCCCGCCGAGCTGACCGTCGCCGCGCCCCGGTCGGGGTATGTGCAGGCCTGCGACGGCCGCGCGCTGGGCCTGGCGGTGGTCGGGCTCGGCGGCGGGAGGCGCGACCCGGGCGGGCGCATCGATCCCGCGGCGGGGCTGAGCCGGTTCGCCCGGATCGGCGACGCCGTCGTCGCCGGAGACGCCCTGGCCATGGTGCACGCCCGCGACGCCGACGCCGCCCGGCGGGCCGCCGACGCGGTCCGGGCCGCCTTCACGATCGGGGACGCGGCGCCCGCCGACCGCGCGCTGGTCCACGACCGGGCGCCCGCGTCCGACCTTCCCCCGCCGGCGTAGGGACAAGACCATGGACCCCGCCCGGCTGATCCAGGAGGCCCTCGCCGCGCGCCAAGCCGCCTATGCGCCCTATTCGCGGTTCCAGGTCGGGGCCGCCCTGCTCTGCCGCGACGGCCGGCTGTTCCACGGCTGCAACGTCGAGAACGCGTCCTTCGGCCTGACCGTCTGCGCCGAACGCGCCGCGCTGTTCAGCGCCGTGGCCGCGGGGCGCCGGCCCGGCGACTTCGTCGCCCTGGCCGTGGTCGGCGACTCCGAGGGTCCGATCGCGCCCTGCGGGGCCTGCCGCCAGGTGATGCTCGAGCTCGGCGGCGCCGGCCTGCCGGTGATCCGGGCCAACCTGGCGGGCGACTGGCGGGTCGACGCCGCCAGCGACCTGCTGCCCGACGCCTTCGACGGCGCGAGCCTGCCGAAGGACTGACGGCGACGCCGGTCAGGGCGGGGGGCGGGTCAAACCACGCCGCAGGCCGCCGCCGTCCGGAACGACGGTCGCCCGGCGACGCCAGGCCGTGGGGGTCGCGCCGGCGCGACGACGAAAGAAGCGGGTGAAGATGGCCGGCTCGGCATAGCCCAGCGCCGCCGAGATCTCGACCAGGGGCGCGGCGGTCTGGGTCAGCATCCGCTGGGCGATCTCCAGCCGCGCCTCCTCGACCAGGCGCCGGAACGGCGCGCCTTCCCGGGCCAGCCGCCGTTGCAGGGTCCGCCGGGACAGGCCCATGTCCGCCGCGACCCCCGCCTCGCCGCGCCAGCGGTCGCCGAGGCCCCGCCAGATCCTGTCGCGAACCTGGTCCCGGAGGCTCCGGTCGGCCGACCGGGCCCGCTCGCGCAGGTGGGCGTGGAGAAGGCGGTTGCGGTCGAGATTGGCGCGCGCGACCGGCTGGGCGAGGAGGTCGGCGCGGACCACGATGGCCGCGGTCTCCTGACCGAACAGCACCGGCGCGCCGAAGTAGCGTTCGTAGGGCGCCGTGGAGGCGGGCCGCCGGCGGGTGAGATAGACCGCTTCCGGCGTCCAGTCGGGGCGGGTCAGGCCTCGCAGCAGGCCCACCGCGGCGCCGGCCAGATGATCGATCTGCTGATCGAGCGAGGGGGGATCGGAGAGGACCACCTGGCCCACCAGCAGGGCCTCATGCCCGCGTCGCACGACATGTCCCCGGACGCCGGCCTCCTGGCCGAAGGGGAGGAACTGGAACAGCTGGTCGACCGCGTCGCCCACGCTCGGCGCGCTCTCAAGCAGCGCGCCCAGGTCGCCGAAGGTGTCCAAAGTCCTCCGGCGGGCCAGCGCCAGGCCGAAATCCGGTCGGCCCGTCGCGCGCGCGGCGAGGCCGAGCGCGACCTGGAACGCCCGGGGCGGGAACGCCGCCTCGTCCGCGCGCCCGGGCCCGAGCCCAAGCTCCGCCATCAGCGGGCCGGGATCGCCGCCCAGCTCCACGACCAGGTCGACGATGGCGGCGAGGGCGGCGGCGACGGGCCGAAAACGCATGCCGGTCCTCCATGGCGGGACGGCGTCAGGGGTGGAGACATGACGCAAAAAGTCAAGCGAGAGGTCCCGGGTCCGCCGAGGATGCGAGCCAGAGCGCCCCGACACGGGCCGGATGGAGGACGTCATGAGGCCGATCATCGACCGCCGCGACCGGACGGCGGCCCCGAAACCCCGAGCCCGCGCGGCCGCCCTGGGCGCGGCCCTGGCCATCGCCCTCGCGCCGCACGCCGCCACCGGCCAGCCGGCCCCGCCCGCCGCCGCCGCGCAGGACGCCCGGGCCCGGGAGGAACTCGCCTACGCCTACGCGCTGCAGGCCTATGTGTTCACCTTCCCCCTGATCATCACCGAGCGGGAGCGGCTGCGCCGCGAACGGCTCACGGCGCCCACGCCGGGCGAACCGGCGGCGCCCATCAACCAGCTGGGCCACATGTCCTGGCTGGCCGGCGCCCGGGGAGACCTGCCCTACAGCCCCAACTCCGACACGGTCTACACAGGCGTCGCCCTCGACCTCAGCGGCGGTCCGATCATCCTCAGGATGCCCGAAATCCGCGACCGCTACGTGTCGGTCCAGGTCACCGACGCCTATATCGAGAACCAGCCCTACCTCTACTCGACTCGGGTGAACGGAGGCCGGGCCACCGACATCGCCTTCGTCGGACCCGGCTGGACCGGCGACCTGCCCGCCGGCGTGGTCGCGGCCCGCATGCCGACCAACCTGTCGTCGATCGCCGTCCGCATCGCCGTGAACGGCGAGGCCGACCTGCCGGCCGTGCGTCGATACCAGGCGGCGATGTCCCTCACCGCCCTGGCCGACTGGCGCGGAGGTCCGAGCAGCGCGCCGCCGCCGGCGCCGGCGCCGCGCGCCCGGACGACCTACAGCGGCGACTTCGCCTACTTCCGGACCGTCGCCGACCTGATGGCCGAGAACCCGCCGCCGGCCAGGCATGTCGGCATGCTGGCGATGATGCGGCGGATCGGACTCGTGCCCGGCAAGCCGTTCGATCCTGAGCGGCTCGACCCCGCGACCCGGGCCGGCGTGCTGCGCGCCGAGCGCGAAGGACCCGGAATCATCGACCTGATCCGGCGCACGCGGGGCACGCCCACGGCCACCGGCTGGACCGCCAACCGGTCGGCGGCGGCCAACGACTTCGACTATCCGACCCGCGCCGGCAACGCCCTCGTCGGCCTGATGGGCAACGACCCGGAAGAGGCCCTCTACTTCAACAACTTCTTCGGCTCGGACGGACAGGCCCTGGGCGGCGGGCGGGCCTATCGGCTGCATTTTCCGGCCGACGCCCTGCCCCAGACGGACGCCCTGGGCTTCTGGTCGCTCACGCTCTACGACGCCCGCCGGTTCCAGTTCGTCGAGAACCCGATCGGGCGGTACGCCATCGGCAGCCGCGACAGTCTATTGCGCAATCCGGACGGCTCGATCGATATCTACGTGCAGCCCCAGGACCCCGGCGGCCAGGCCAGCCGCAACTGGCTGCCGTCGCCGGCGACCGGCGACTTCAAGCTGACCCTGCGCATCTACATGCCCACCGCGCCCATGGTGGCGGCCTACCGCCAGTCGACCCTGCCCGTGCCGCCGGTCATCCCGGTCGACGCCGGCCGGTCCCGGACGGACTGACGCGGGCCGCCGATCAGATCACCCGGTGCGCCTGGCCCCACCAGCGCGGCGAGCGGGCGATGTCGACGAAGCGGCGTTCATCCTCGCGCAGGCGGCGGGCGGCGGCGCGGGCGTCCGCCGTCGCCATGCGGGCCGCGTGGGCCTCGCGGCTCGCGAACCAGACCTCGGCCAGGCCGTCGAAGGGGGCGGCCCCGGGGCCGCCGTCGTCGGGACCCACATGCAGCTGGACATAGCCCACGATGCCCATGACCTCCGCCATCGAGCGGACCAGCGGCGCGTGACGGTCGCGCCAGTAGGCCTGGAACTCGCCGCGCGTCAGGGTCGGCAGGCGCGTCAGGGCGATCGTCAGCCGGGCGCCGGGCGGGGCGGTCACGCCGCCGAGACCTTCGCGGCCCCGCGCCGCCGGCGGCGGTAGACGAAGGCCTCGTCGTCGAGGTCAATGCGCGGCAGCTCGTCCCGCTCGCGCCAGTAGTCCTGGCTGTGCATCCATTCCACCTTGTCGCCGCGCCTTGGCAGCAGGCGGACCCCGCGCATGAGATAGCCGGGGCTGAAGGTGTCCGGGTCGATCCAGTCGAGCAGGGGCATGCCTTCGTCCTGCGGCCGCAGGGCCACTTCCACGCGCGCGGCGTCGATGGCGGTCATGTGGTTGAGCAGCCGGCAGACGAATCCGGCGAGCAGGTCGGCCTTCAGGGTCCAGCTGGCGCCCCGGAAGTAACCCAGCACCCACAGCAGGTTCGGCACGCCCGTGAACATCATGCCCCGCCAGGTGACGGTGTCGGCGAAGTCGAGGGGTTCGCCGTCGATGCTGAAGGCGATGTCGCCCATGACGTTGAGGTTGAAGCCGGTCGCGGTGACGACGATGTCGGCCTCCAGCAGCCGCCCCGACTTCAGCAGGACGCCCTCGCGCGTGAAGCGGTCGATATGGTCGGTGACGACGCTGGCCCTGCCCGAGCGGACCGCCGCGAACAGGTCGCCGTCGGGCACGACGGCGATGCGCTGGCGCCAGGGCTTGTAGGTCGGGGTGAAGTGGGCCTCGACCGTCTCCCAGGGCAGGTGTTCGGCGACCCCGGCCAGCAGCATCGCCTTTACGCCCTCCGGATCGTTCAGCGCCCGGTCGACGAAGCGGTGCTGGTCGTGGACGATCTTGCGGCGGACGATGTCGTGGACCTGGGCCTCGTCGACGCCGATCTCGCGCAGGGTGTCGGCCAGCCGGTTCTGGTTGCGGTCCGGAAAGAAGTAGGTCGGCGAGCGCTGCAGCATGACGACATGAGCGCTGTCCGCGGCCATCGCCGGGACGATCGTCGCCGCCGTCGCCCCTGACCCGATCACCACCACCCTGCGGCCGGCGTAGTCGAGGTTCGCGGGCCAGGTCTGGGGATGGACGATGCGGCCCGCGAAGTCGGCCATGCCGGGCCAGTCGGGCGTGTAGCCTTCCGAATGGCGGTAGTAGCCCTGGCACATCCAAAGGAAGTCGCAGGTCAGGACGAACCGCTCGCCGGTGTCCTTGCACAGGCCTTCCAGCGTCCAGCGGTCGTCCTCGCTCGACCAGCGCGCCGAGGTCACCTGGCGGCCGTAGCGGATGTGGGCGTCCAGCCCGTCCTCGGCGATGACCTCGCCCAGATACTTGCGGATCTCGGCGGCCGTGGCGATCGGCGGGCCGATCCAGGGCTTGAAGGCGTAGCCGAAGGTGTAGAGGTCGCTGTCGGAGCGGATGCCCGGGTACCTGTGGGTCAGCCAGGTGCCGCCGAAGCTCTCCTGGGCCTCCAGCATGACGAAGGACCGGTCCGGACAGTGCGCCTTGAGGTGATGGCCGCCGTCGATGCCGGTGATGCCGGCGCCGATGATGACGACGTCGAAGTGCTCGGCGGGGCGGGCGTCGGCGGAAGACATGGCGTGGGATCCTGACGGGAGAGGGTGCGGGTCAGCCGATCCGGCGGACGTCGCGCGGCCGGCCGGTGAGGCCGTAGGTGATGCCGGCGTAGTCCGGCTTCTTCTTCGCGCCCGGCAGCGGATGGACGCGCAGCAGGCCGTTGGCCAGATAGCCGCCGTCGACGGCCAGGGCCTCGCCGGTGACGAAGGCGCTGTCGTCGCCCGCCAGGTAGAGGACGGCGGCGGCGACGTGATCGGGCTCGCCCCGGTCCGGCCAGGGCTGGATCTCGCGCACCACCGCTTCGGCCTCCCCTTCGCGGCCGCCGTGCATCAGGGGGGTGAAGATGACGCCCGGGCAGACCGCGTTGACCCGGATGCGATGCTCGGCGAGCTCGGCGGCGGCGTTGCGCGTGAAGCTGACCACGGCGGCCTTGGCGGCCGAATAAGCCGTCGGCACGACGCCGCTCGACAGGGCGGCGATCGAGGCGGTGTTGACGATCGTCCCGCCGCCGCGCGCCATCATCGTCCGGGCGGCGTGCTTGACGCCCAGGAAGACGCCGCGCGCCAGGACCGCGAAGGTGTCGTCCCAGTGCTCGGCCCGGGTCTCGACGATCGGACCGATGGCCCCGCCGATGCCGGCGTTGTTGAAGACCACGTCGAGCCCGCCGAACGCGTCGACGGCCGCCGCCATCAGCGCCTCGACGTCGGCCTCGACCGAGACGTCGGCGCGCCGGAAGAGGATGCGGTCGCCGAAGCCCTCGGCGGCGAGGCGGGACGCCGCCTCGGCCCCCGCGTCGCCGTTGAAGTCGCCGATGACCACGCGGGCGCCTTCGGCCAGGAAACGGCGCGCGGTCGCCAGGCCGATGCCGCTGGCGCCGCCGGTGATCACCGCGGTCCGGTTCGCGAGGCGACCGTCCCTCATCTGGCCGGCCTCGGATCCCGGGCGTCGGGTCGGACGGTCGGCGTCATGTGCTGCGCCCCTCGCTGCCAATTCCGGGGAGCATCGTAGGGAGGCCGCCCAGGGCCAGACAGGGCCGCGACCGGCCAGCGGGAGCGGACATTTTCGGTCAGGCCGCCGGTCAGCGCGTCTGGCCGTCCGAGATCGACCAGCCGCCGTCGACCGGCAGGGCGATCCCGGTGATGAACGCCGCCTCCGGGCCGAGCAGGAAGGCGACCGCCGCCGCCTGTTCCTCGGGCGTCCCGAAGCGGTTCACCAGCGTGCGCTGGAGCAGCCGGCGGCGCGCCGCCTCGTATCCGGCCGCGCCGAGGTGGCGCTCCATCTGGCCGAAGATCGGGGTCTCGACCGGCCCGGGACACAGGCAGTTCACCCGGATGCCGGCCGAGGCGTAGTCCATGGCGGCGTGGTGGGTCAGGCTGATCACCGCCGCCTTGGTCATGCCGTAGGGCGAATGATGGCGGTT
The DNA here is from genome assembly GCA_049323695.1 of Pseudomonadota bacterium. GTDB lineage: Bacteria > Pseudomonadota > Alphaproteobacteria > Caulobacterales > Caulobacteraceae > Caulobacter. Next base: position 91,037 of record JBMOOF010000032.1, on the reverse strand, counting down.
GGGCCGGATGCCGGCCATCGAGGCGACATTGACGATCGCCCCGCCGCCCCGCGCGGCCATCGGCGCCCGGGCCGCCTTGATCCCGTACCAGACGGACCGGAGGTTGACGGCCACCATGGCGTCGAATTCCTCCGGCTCCACCGCGTCGAAGGGCTTCATCGGACCGCCCACGCCGGCGTTGTTGACGAGACCGTCGAGGCCGCCGAACCCGACCACGGCCCGGTCGATCATGGCGTCGATGGCCGCCAGGTCGACGACGTCGCCGACCACGCCCGCGAAGCGCCCGCCCGCCGTCGCGACCTCGGCGGCCAGGGCGTCCAGCGGCCCGGCCGACAGGTCCAGGCCGACCACCGCCGCCCCTTCCTCGGCCAGCCGCAGGGCGCAGGCGCGGCCGATGCCGCTGCCCGCTCCGGTGATGGCCACGACCCGGCCCTGGAAGCGTCTCCGCGTCGTCCCTGCTTCGCCCACGGCCGTCTCCTCCGCTCGCCGACGGGCCGAACCGACGCGCCCCATCTCGTGTGTACGATGTACGCTATGGCGCGGCCGGCGGCTTGTCCACAGAATGCGTACGTCGTACACTTCCCGGGCCGGACGCGGGACGGCCCTTCGTTTCCGGGGATGCGAGGATGGCTGACAGGGACACCGAACCGCCCGTGCCGGGCATGAGCGTCGCCGACGTGCGGACCTATCTCGACGCGGCCGGGAACCCGCCGGGGCAGGTCGACGCTCTGCTCCGGTCCCACGGGGTGACGGCCGCCGACGGTCTGATCCCGATCGACGCCTGCTGGCGGATCTTCACCGAGCACGCCGCCCTCAGCGACGACGAGTTGCACCGCGTCTTCGGCTCGCGACTGAAACCGGGCGGCACCAACCTGGTCATCGCCCGGCTGCTGCTGTGCCAGACCGTTCACGAGGCCCTGTGCGCCTACGCCGACGCCACGGAGTTCTTCGTGCCGGAACTGACGGTGACCGTGGTGCGGCGGCGCGACGGCGTCTCCCTGCGCTGGCGGTCGCGGGAGCCGGAAAACCCGCTGCACCAGATCGTCCTCGAGGGCGTGGCGTCGGTCTACTACGCCATCTTCTGCTGGATCGCCGGCCAGGCCCTGCCGGTGGCGCGGGTGCGGGCGACCGCGGCGCGGCGGGCGAGCGCCACCACCCTGCTGGACCTGATGGCCGCGCCGGTGGTCCACGCGGGCGACGATCTGGAGGTGGTCTTCACGGCCGAGGCGGCGCGGGCCCGCGTCGTCAATGTCGACATCGCCAGCTGGCGCGACGGCGCCTACCGCATGCTGACCGAGCTGGCCCGCCGGCCGCGGGCGACCGCACTGGGCGGACCCTTCTCGGAGAAGGTGCGGGTGGCGCTGCTCGACGGCGGCGACCAGGCGGCGATCGCCCGCCGCTGGGGGGTGTCGGCCAAGACCGTGGCGCGGCGGCTGGAACAGGAAGGCTGCTCCTTCCGGCGCCTGCGCGACGAGGTGCGGATGCAGAACTCCGCCTGCCTGATCCACGCCGGCCTGACCGTCGAGCAGATCGGCGAGATGCTGGGCTACGAGGACTCGCGCAGCTTCCGCCGCGCCTTCCGACGCTGGTTCGGGGTCAGCCCCTCCGCCTACCGCAGCCGGCGCGCGGCGGCCTGAGGCGCGCCCGTCCGTCCGAAAATGTCCGGTTCGCCCCGGCCGGTTCGCCCCTGTCGGCGACCGGACGCCGGTTCCAGACTTGCCATGACAAGAGGACGGCCGCCCGACCCGGGCCGGCAAGATCCTCCCCGGCCAGGACGCCGGACAAGGGAAGGGGAACGAACCAGATGACCAATCGCAACTCCGCCGCCGACGGACGCCGCGCCGCGCCGTCCGGCGCGCTTCTCGGCCTGCTGCTGGCCGGCGTTTCCGCCGTCGCCCTGGCGCCGGCCGCGGCCCTGGCCCAGAGCGAGGACGCCGCCACCGTCGAGGAGGTGATCGTCACCGCCAACAAGCGCGAGGAGACGGCCAACACCGTGCCGATGTCGATCACCGCCGCGACCGGCGAGGTGCTCGAGCGCCAGGGGATCGACGAGCCGCGCGACCTGGTCAAGATCACGCCGTCCTTCACCTACGCGGATTCCTACGTCGGCTCGCCGATCTACACCCTGCGCGGCGTCGGCTTCAGCGACATCAGCCTGGGCGGCCGCCCGACGGTGAGCATCTACGTCGACGAGGCGCCCCTGCCCTTCTCGATCGTGACCCGCGGCGCCGGCCTCGACCTGGAGCGGGTCGAGGTGCTGAAGGGGCCGCAGGGCACCCTGTTCGGCCAGAACGCCACCGGCGGGGCGATCAACTACATCGCCGCCAAGCCGACCGCCTCGTTCGAGGCGGGGGCGACCCTCGGCCTCGGCAGCTTCGACGCCGTCGAGATCGGCGGCTTCGTCAGCGGGCCGCTGAGCGACGCCGTCTCGGTCCGGCTGGCCGCCGAGCACAACGAAAGCGACGGCTGGCAGAAGAGCCACACCTCCGGCGACGCCAACGGCGCGGAGGACTTCACCAGCGGGCGGTTCATCCTCGCCTGGAGCCCGACCGACGCCTTCCGGCTGCAGCTCAGCGTCAGCGGCTACCAGGACCGCTCGGAGGTGCAGGCCGGGCAGGTCATCGCCATCTCGCCGGCGATCCCGGCCGCCGCCGCCCTGGTTCCGGGGCTGCTGACCTATCCGCTGGCCCCGGCCAACGCCCGGGCGGCGGACTGGAACCCGGGGCTGGACTACGGCCGAGACAACGCGATGGTCCAGGGCGCCCTGCGCATCGACTACGACCTGACCGACACCCTGACGCTGACCTCGCTGACCTCGGCCCTGCGCTACGATCACCGCGAGCTGCAGGACATCGACGGCACGGCGCTCTCAAACCTCACGCGGCTGACCACCGGCGAGATCGAGTCCGTCTCGCAGGAGCTGCGCCTGGCCGGCGGCTTCGGGACCGACGGCCACTTCGTCCTGGGCGTCGCCTGGGCCGAGGACAACGTCGACCAGGTGGGCCTGGGCCGCATCGACCAGAGCACGACGGCCTTCACCTTCGTTCCCTTCGGCCTGCCGCTGTTCACCAGCTTCCAGGACATCAACAGCCAGGCCGCGACGACGCGCGCGGCGTTCGCCAGCGCCGACTACCGGCTGACCGACACCGTCAAGATCTACGGCGGACTCCGCTACACCCGGGCCGTCGACAAGTTCCACGGCTGCACGGCGGACTCGGGCGACGGCGTCACCGCGCTCAATTTCGGCGTCCTGCAGAACGTGTTCCGGGCCGGGGCCGGCCTGCCGCCGAACCCCGCCATCGCCCCCGGCGGCTGCGTGACGTCGAACGCCCTGTTCGTTCCCGGCCTGGTCCGCGGCGAACTGGACGAGGACAACGTCGCCTGGCGCGCCGGCGCCGAATGGACGCCCGCCCCGCGGATCCTGCTCTATGCGAACGTCAGCCGCGGCTACAAGGCGGGCGGCTTCCCCGATCTGGCCGCCACGCTCGACACCCAGTTCAGCCCCGCCACCCAGGAGTCGCTGGTGGCCTACGAGGCCGGCTTCAAGACCACCCTGGCGGACCGCACCCTGCAGCTCAACGGCGCCGTGTTCTACTACGACTACAGCGACAAGCAGATCCTCGGGAAGGTGCTGGACCCCGTGTTCGGCCCGCTGCTGCGGCTGGTCAACGTGCCGGAGTCCGAGATCACCGGCGCGGAGCTGCAGGCGACCTGGACGCCGGTGCGCGGCCTGACCGTCAACGCCGGCGGCTCCTACATCAAGTCGGAGATCGAGGGCCACTTCACCAACTACGACCCGGCCGGCGCGCTGGTCGACTTCCACGGCGAGGCCTTCCCCAACACGCCCGAATGGCAGGTGGTGGTCGACGTGGACTACCGGCGGACCCTGGCGTCCGGCCTGGTCGGGTTCGTCGGCGGCGGGCTCAATTCCCAGAGCGCGACGAACAGCCAGCTGGGCGACCTGCCGGCGCTAAAGGTCGACGCCTACACCCTGGTCGACCTGCGCGCGGGCGTGGAGTCCGCCGACGGCGCCTGGCGGCTCTCGGCCTGGGGCCGGAACGTGGGCGATGTCTACTACTGGACCGCGGCCAACCGGAACCTCGACACCACCGTCCGCTTCGCCGGACGGCCGGCGACCTACGGCGTGACCCTCTCCTACCGGTTCGACTGACGCCCCGGCGTGACGGCGCCCCCCGACGCCGTCACGCCGTTCCTTCATCCGCCATTTCCCAGGGATGCACAGATGGCCGACCTCATGATCGGCGGCCTGGTCGACCCCGCGTTCGCGCCGGTCGGCGAGGCCTTCGCCAGGACCTTCCAGGAGGAGGGCGAACTCGGCGCATCGGTGTGCGTCTTCCAGGACGGGCGCAAGGTCGTCGACCTGTGGGGCGGCCACGCCGACGCGGCCCGCAGCCGGCCCTGGGACCGGGACACCCTGGTCAACGTCTGGTCGACGACCAAGGGCGTCCTGGCCCTCTGCGTGGCCCGGCTGGCCGACCAGGGCCGGCTGGCCTTCGACCGGCCGGTCGCCGACTACTGGCCCGAGTTCGCCGCCAACGGCAAGGACGCGGTCACCGTCGCCCAGCTGTTCTCGCACCAGGCCGGCCTCTGCGGTCCGGGCGCGCCGTTGACCGAGGCCCAGCTGCTCGACACCGACCATGTCGCCGGCGTGCTGGCCGCCGAAGCCCCGCACTGGCCGGTCGGAACCCGCTCCGGCTACCACGCCCTGACCATCGGCCCGCTGGGCGACGGCCTGTTCCGGCGCGTGACCGGCAAGACCGTCGGCCAGTATTTCCGGGACGAGATCGCCGCTCCGCTGGGGGTCGACTTCCACATCGGCCTGGACGCCGACCAGGACCACCGCGTCGCCGAGATCGTCCACGACGGCAATCCCGAGTCCGGCGGGGTCGAGGCCTTCAACGACTACCAGCGCCTGGCCCAGGTCAACGTGCCGGTCCGCCACGGGCTGGCCAACCTGCGCGCCTGGCGGGCCCAGGGCACGCCCTCGGCCGCCGGAACGGCGAACGCGCGCAGCATCGCCACCCTCTACGCGGCCCTGGCCTCCGATCGCCGGCTGGCCGGGGTGGAGCTGCTGGGCGCGGACGCCCTGACGGCCGCGACCACCATCCAGATCGAGAACGAGGACCTGGTCCTGCGCTTTCCGATGAGCTGGGGCGTCGGCTTCGCCCTCAACAAGGCGATGGGCGTCTACGGGCCCAATCCGACGGCCTTCGGCCATCACGGCTGGGGCGGCTCGTTCGGCTTCGCCGATCCGGAAAGCGGCCTGGCCATGGGCTACGCCATGAACTTCATGCGCGAACCCCAGGGCGGGCCGGACCCGCGAGCCACCGCCCTGGTCGAGGCGGTCTACGCCTCGCTCTGACCGCCGGCCGCGCGGATCCGGTCCTCGATGCCGCGGATCAGGCAGGCCAGGCCGAACTCGAACTGGGCGTCGTTGATGGGGCGGGCGAGCACGGCGGCGGCCGCGCGCGAGACGTCGGGATCGAGGTCCTCGACGCCCTCGAACATCGCCGCCAGCTTGCGGACCCGATCGGGTCCGGAGCCGGACCCGGCCGATCCGCGCCGGCGCCGCAGGGTCTGGGCCTCGAGCAGGGCGTAGCCGTTCGTGTAGCTGGCGATCGCCCAGAAGGCGTCCGGCAGCAGGGCGTCGGGCACTCCCGCCCCGCGCAGGCGATCGATCATCAGGGCGTTGACCCTGAACGAGGTCGGCGAGCGGCGGAACTCGCGCCCGATCAGGTCGGCCAGTTCCGGATGGGCCAGCATCGCGCCCCGGACCCGAAGGCTCATGGCCTTCGCCTGGGCGCGCCAGTCGCCCTGGTTCTCCTGCGGCGCGAAGGTCTCCAGGATGCTGTCGACGACCGCGCCGAGCAGGTCCGACTTGTTCCGGAAGTGCCGGTAGACCCCCATCGTCGAGGCCCCCAGGGCCCGGCCGAGGTCGCGCATGTTCAGGGCCGCCAGGCCCCGTTGGTCGATCAGCTCCAGCGCCGCGGCGAGGATGCGCTCGCGCGACAGCTCGGCCCGTTCGCGCCCGGCCGGCTTCACCCCGCGGGCCCGGCCCGGCGCCGGGCGCCGGCGCCCTTCCCGCCGGCGGCGTCGAGCTCGGCGAAAACCTCGGCGGCGTGCTGGCCGATCCGCGGCGGGTCGCGGCGAATGGCGGCGGGCGTCTTCGAGAAGCGCAGCCCCGGCTTCATCGCCCGGTAGCGGCCCTCGCCTTCCAGGGTCCGTTCCTCGAACAGGGTCTGGCGCAGCTGGGCGTCCTCGTGGATCCGCCCGGGCAGGTTGGCGCGCATGAGGGGGATCGAATGCGCCGCGCCCAGGGCCATCCACTCCTCGGTCGTGTGGCTGGCGGCGGCCTCGGCCATCATCGCGTAGTACTCGGCGACCTTGGCCTTGCCGCTGGGCTTGGAGGTGAAGCGTTCGCTCTCATAGGCGTCGGGAAGGCCGCCCAGGGCCATGAACCGGGCCGACTGTTCGGCGTTGGCCGGCATCACCGTCACATAGCCGTCGCGGGTCCGCAGCGGCCGGCGATGCGGGGTGATCGCCGTGGTGAAGCCGAAGCCGCCCGTCGGCGGAATGAAGGTCTCGCCGTACAGATGCTCGGCCATCAGGAAGCCGGTGAAGGTCTCCAGCATCGGCACGCCGACATACTGGCCCTCGCCCGTGCGCTCGCGATGGCGAAGCGCCGACAGCACGGCGATCACCGCGAACAGGCCGCAGGTCTTGTCGGCCAGGAACGAGGGCAGCGGCCGCAGCTCCGCCTCCGGGTCGACCAGCTGGCCCAGACCGCAGGCGCCGCTGGCCGACTGGATCAGGTCGTCGAACGCCTGCAGGCCCCGGTAGGGTCCCGCGTCGTCGTAGCCCATGGCCTCGACGTAGACGATGTCGGGCCGGATCGCCGCGACCTGTTCGTAGGAGAAGCCCAGGCGAGCCACCGCCGCCGGGCGCATGTTGTGGATGAAGACATCGCCCGTCCCGACCAGGCGGCGGAGGGCGGCCTTGCCCTCTTCGCTCTTCAGGTCGAGGCTGACCGAGCGCTTGTTGCGGTTGAACGCGACATAGCCCGGGCCCATCTGGTCCGACTTCGGCGCCTTGCCCGACTTGCGCTGGCGGTCGCCGGCCGGTTCCTCGACCTTGATCACGTCGGCGCCCAGGTCGCCGAGGATCTGGGTGGCGTAGGGCCCCAGGATGAACTGGCTGAGATCGACGACGCGGACGCCCGACAGGGGGCCCGCCGGCGCGGCTTCTGGATCGGTCTCGTCGCTCGTCGTCACGCCATGCGCCTCCGGATTCGCCCCGCCGCCAGCATACCCCATACGGGGGCGGAAGCGGCGAGAATCAGCGGGGCGCCGGCGGGCGTCCAGCCGGCGGCGGCGCGGCGGCGCAGGGGTTTTCGACCGCCGCCCCGACTTTGCAGCCCGGCGGCGGCCGGCGCGTCAGGGCTCGAGGCGGAGACCGCGGTCCAGCGACCAGGCCCCCGGGCCGTTGGCGATCAGGACGACCAGCAGGGCCGCCCATCCGAGGTGCGTCGGCCAGGCGTCCGGATAGACGAACAGCTGGATGACCGCGGTCATCGCCAGCAGCGCCAGGGCCGACAGCCGGGTCAGAAGTCCGACCGCCAGCAGGACCGGGAACAGGTGCTCGGCGGCGGTCGCCGTCACCGCGGCGAGATCGGGCGGGATCAGGGGCACCTGATACTCGTCGGCGAACAGGACGTAGGTCGAATCCCGGATGGTCGCCAGCCCCTCGACCTTGGTCCGGCCCGACTGGAAGAACACCGCGGCGATGCCGAGCCGGGCGAGCAGCAGCGGCAGGGCCGGCGGCAGCCAGCGCCGGGCGAGGACCGCCGGCAGGGCCGGCAGGGCGGGCGGCGGGCGGCGTTCGGCGTCGGTCATCGGGGCGGTCTCCGGCGTTTGGGGCTGAGGTCGGGCGGACCGAACAGGCCGGCGGCGAAGAGGGCGCCGAGCGCGGCGGGGTCGGCGTCGGCCCCGTGGGCCGCGGCCAGGTCGAGGGCCTGGCCGAACGGGCGGCCGCCGTCGCAGGCGGACAGGAAGGCGTACTGCCAGGCCGACAGGGCGATCGCCGCCACCGCGCCGCCGGCGCGGTGCAGGGCCAGCCCCTCCGGCCGCCAGTCGAGCGCCAGGCCCTCGGGACCGGGCGGCGGGGCCGGCGGGCGGTTGAGGCGCCAGAGGCTGGCCGCCGGTCCGTCGAACCAGGCGAAGCGGGCGGCGGGGTGAAGCGGCAGGACCAGGCCGAGCAACCGGTCCCCGGCCCGCGCCGACAAGGCTTCGGGGTCGAGGACCGGGCCGTCGGCGGCGAAGTGACTTTCCGTCCACAACCGGTCGAGGCGCGCGACCTCGGCGACCAGGGGGATGTCTCCCGCCGGCTCAAAGGCGCGCAGGAAGTCCGGGAAGTCCCGCCCGTACAGGGCCAGCACCGGCGATCGCGGCGGATGCCGGCGGCTGTACAGCCGGGCGCAGGCGGCGAACCAGTCCTCGCCGGCCAGGCGCTCCACCGTCGGGAAGTTGGCGCGCAGGACGTCGATCAGTCCCCTGGCGACGGTGTTGCGATAGACCGACAGCCCGGCGCCGGCGAGACCGGCGGGGTTGTAGTCCGGATCGCCGATGGCCCGCGCCAGGTCGCGCTGGAAGGCGGCGAGGTCAGGCATGGACGGCGGCCCCCCGCCGGGGCTCCGCGACGCGCGCCAGGACATCGGCGGCCCGGGTCCGCTCCTGCATCAGGTTGCGGAACGGGGGGATGTTCTCGTCGCGCTCGATGAGCGTGGGGCGGGGACCGATCCGGCCGACCAGCCGCTCGAAGAGCCGCCAGACCGGCTCGGCGATTTCGGTTCCGTGGGTGTCGATCAGCAGCCGCTCGCCTTCGCGGCTGTCGGCGACATGGCCGGCCAGGTGGATTTCGCCGACGGCCGAGGCCGGGACGGCGTCCAGCCAGGCCTCGGCGCTGAGGCGGAGGTTGCAGGCGCTGACGAAGACGTTGTTGACGTCGACGAGCAGGCCGCAGCCGGTGGCCCGGACCAGCTCGGCGAGGAAGTCCGGCTCGGCGTAGTCGTGCCCGTCGAGCCGGAGGTACAGCGAGGGGTTCTCGATGAGGATGGCGCGGCCCAGGGCGTTCTGCGTGCGGTCGATGTTGTCGGCGATGCGGGAAAGCGCCGCCCTGGTGCGGGGGAAGGGCAACAGGTCCGGGACGTAGTCGCCGTCGACGATCGACCAGGCCAGATGTTCGGAGACGACGAAGGGCTCGAACCGGTCGACGAGATCGCGCAACCGCGCCAGGTGCGCCCTCGACGGCGGCTCCGCCCCGGCCAGGGACAGGCCCACGCCGTGGAAGGAAAGCGGATACCGGTCGCGGAGGCTCGCCAGCATGGCGATCCTGGGCCCGCCCGGAACCATGTAGTTCTCGGGGTGCGCCTCGTACCACTGCCCGACCGCCGGGCAGCCGGCGGCCTCCTCGAAGTGCTGGGGCTTGAAGCCAAGCCCGACGGTCGGGGTCATGGAGGCGGTCCGAAGGCTGGATCAGGCCTTGGGCTTCAGCGAGCCCGGGCCGTTGGGCGTCTGGATCGAGGTGCAGGTCCCCTTGGGCACCAGCTTCCAGGCGTTGCCCTGGTAGTCGACCGTCGAGGTGCCGGCGCAGGTCGTGCCCGGCCCGGCGGCGCAGTCGTTCTGGCCGGCGAGGGCGACGCCGTAGCACTTTTCCATCGGCGGCTTCTTGTCGGCGGCGACGGCCGAGCCGCCGGCGGCCAGGGCGGAGACGGCCAGCGCGGCGAGGGCGAAGCGGGTCTTGGTCATGAATCTGTCCTTGGGTTGACTGTTCGGGCGCGGGACCGGCGGGGGCGGCCGGTTCCGCGATGGTCCGCGGACGAGCCGTGCCGGTCGCCAGCGGATCACGAGCCCCAGTTCGCGGGACCGGCGGCGGCGGTTACAGTCGCCGCGCCGATCGGACCGATGACGCCGGGCGCGGGCGGCTGTAACCAGGTGCGGCGGGCGGGCGAACTCACGTCAGGAACAGATCGTGCGTGAGACGGAGCTGGAGCTGAAAGCCCTGATGCTGAAGGGCCTCGACGGCGACGCCGCGGCCCAGGCCCGGCTGCTGTCGGGACTGTCCGCGCTGCTGCGGCCGTTCTTCGCGCGACGACTTGGACGCGATGACGGCGATGTCGAGGACCTGGTGCAGGAATGTCTGATCGCGGTGCATGTGCGGCGGGAGAGCTTCGACCGCTCGGGCCTGTTCACGCCCTGGGCCTTCGCGATCGCCCGCTACAAGCTGATCGACTGCTACCGGCGCCGGCGCGTGAGGGCCTGGTCGCTGCTCGAGGAGGTGGGCGAGCTGTTCGCGCCGGACCGCGCCGACGGGACCATGCCCGCCCGCGACCTTGGGCGACTGCTGGACGGCCTGCCCGCCCGCCAGAGGGACGCCATCCGCCGGACCCGCATCGAGGGCCTGAGCACCGAGGAGGCGGCGGCGGCCACCGGCATGTCGCCGTCGCTCGTCAAGGTCAACGTGCACCGCGGGCTCAAGACCCTGATGGCGCGGGTCGGCAAGGGAGGCGGCGATGCGGACCGATGATCTGATCGCCCGACTGGCCGCCGACACCGGCGTCGTCCGGTCCCACGCCGTCGAGCGCCGGTTCGCCGTGACCCTGCTGACGGGGGCGGTCGTCGCCCTGGGAGCGCTGATGGCCTTCCTGGGGCCCCGACCGGACCTCGGGTCGGCGGCGGCGACCCTGCCGTTCTGGTTGAAGTTCGGGTTCACCGCGCTCGTCGGCGCCCTGGGCCTGGCGGCGAGCTGCCGGCTGGCCCGTCCCGGCGCGCGCCTGCGGACCGGCTTCTGGCTCCTGGCGGCCGCGCCCTTCGCGGTCCTGGCCCTGCTGGCGGCCGCGGAACTGCTGGGCACGCCGCCGCCCGATCGCGTCGCGGTCTGGCTCGGCGACTCGTGGAAGACCTGCGCGGCGTGGATCGCGGCCCTGTCGGCGCCGCTGCTGCTGGCCGTGACCCTCGCCATGCGACGGTTCGCGCCGACCCGGCCCGCGCTCGCGGGCATGATGCTGGGGATGACGGCCGGCGGCGTCGGCGCGACGATCTACGGCCTGCACTGCCAGGAGAACGCGGCCGCCTTCCTGGCCACCTGGTACGTCCTGGGCATGGCCCTCGTCGGCGCGGCCGGGGCGGCCGTCGGCCGTTGGGCCTTGCGCTGGTGACGCCGCCGATCGGCGCGGGGCCGCGAGGGGCCGCGCGCCGGGCGGGCGTCGCCGGTCGCCGTCGGTCGTCCGGGACTTGAGGGGCGGGGCGTCAGGCCTTGCTGCGGCCCTTGATCGCGGCGTTGAAGGCGCCGGCGACCCGCTCCTTGTCGGCCTGGTTGGCGTTGAGCATGGCCTGAACCTTGGCCGTCACCGCGCCCTTGACCAGACAGGACTGGTAGACGTCGGACGCCGCCATGAACGCCTTGATGTCGCCCTGGAGCCGCACCAGCTCTTCCTTGGTGGTGGTCGGCGTGACCGCCACGGTCGGGGCGTAGGGGCGCACGCAGCGTTCGGCCGCGACCCCGGGTTGGGCGATGCTCAACAGGGCGCCGGCGGCGGCGAGTACCACAATGCCTTTCATGACGAGACCCTCCAGTTCGCTCGACCGTTCTGTCGATGCGGGTGACTGTCGGGAGGAAGCCTAGCGCGCCATCGTAAACAAACATTTCAACCGCCCCGGCCAGATCGCCGCGGGGCGTCATTTATCCTTAACTAAGAAAGTCGGGGCTTACTCCGAAGCCGGACCGGGAGGGTCCCACTCTCGTCCGCAGCGTTACCTGACCGCTCCCGGCGCCATCGAGAGGAAAGCCATGACCTTCGCCCCCGCCCTGGGCGCGCTGACCCTGAAAACCAAGACGCGCCTCATCTTCGGCGTCCTGCTGGCCTGCCTCGTCGGCATCGGCGCCTTCTCGGTCACGCGTCTTTCGCAGGTCAGCCAGCAGTCGGATCTGATCGCCTCGGTCTGGACGCGGCGGCTGGCCACGGCCGACCAGATCCACGGCGCCGCGCGCGAATACCGCATCAGCGAGGCGGTGCGGATCCTGTCGGTGTCGCCCGAGATGGCCCAGCAGGCCGACGACGACCTGACGGCCAACGCCGAGCAGATGGCGGCCGAGATCGCCACGTTCCGCAAGCAGCTGCGCCCCGGCGATTCCAAGGCCGCCATCGACGAGGTGGACCGGCTGTGGAGCGACTATGTCGCCGCCAACCAGGATATGCTCGACTACGCCCGCAACGGCCAGGCGACCGAGGCCGCCGACCGCTTCCGCAACTCCGCCAGCAAGTTCTACCTCGTGGCCGACGCCCTCTCCCGGCTGGTCGACGAGGCCAAGACCCGCAGCGACCAGGCCAACGCCACCGCCGCCGCCATCTCCAGCCGCAGCCGCATCGAGCTGATCGCCGGCCTGCTCGCCCTGGCCGCCATGACGCTGGCCGCCACCCTGTTCTTCGAGTTCAAGGTCTGGCGGGTGCTGGTGCAGATGTCGGGCGTGATGCAGCGGCTGGCGAAGGGCGACTTCGAGGCCGAGGTCGTCGGCGCCGCCCGCCGGGACGAGGTCGGCGAAATGGCCCGGGCCGTCCAGGTGTTCCGCGACAACGGCCTGGAGGTCCGGCGGCTGGAGTCGGAGACCGACGCCCTGCAGACCGCCAGCCAGGAGGAACGGGCCGAGACCGACCGGCGGCTGGCGCGCGAGGCCGCCGAGCGCGCCTTCGTCGTCGAACAGATCGCCGCCTGTCTGGCCCGCCTCTCCAAGGGCGACCTGACCGTGCGCCAGCGGGACGAGTTCCCGCCCGAATTCAAGAAGCTGCGCGACGACTTCAACGCCGCCATGGACGACCTGGAAAGCGCGATGCAGCTGATCGCCGCGCGCTCCGACGGCATCCACGCCGGCACCCAGGAAATCAGCCAGGCGTCCGACATGCTGGCGCGGCGCACCGAGCAGCAGGCGGCCAGCCTCGAGGAGGCCGCGGCGGCCCTGGAGCAGCTGACCGACACCGTCCGGACCTCGGCCGAGAACGCCAAGGTCGCCCGCGTCGCCGTCGCCGACGCCAAGTCCAGCGCCGAACAGTCCGGCGACGTGGTGAGCAACGCGGTCGCCGCGATGAGCGAGATCGAGCGATCGGCCCAGCAGATCTCCGAAATCATCGGGGTCATGGACGAGATCGCCTTCCAGACCAACCTGCTGGCGCTCAACGCCGGGGTCGAGGCGGCGCGGGCCGGCGAGGCCGGGCGCGGCTTCGCGGTGGTCGCCACGGAAGTCCGCGCCCTGGCCCAGCGCTCGACGGTCGCCGCCAAGGAGATCAAGACCCTCATCTCCGCCTCGACCCGCCAGGTCGGCGCCGGGGTCAGCCTGGTCGGCGAGACCGGCGAGGCGCTGCGTCAGATCGTCGCCCAGGTCGGCGACATCAACACCGCCATCAGCGGCATCGCCGCCGCGGCCGAGGAGCAGGCCGACAGCCTGCTGCAGATCAACACCACGGTCTCGCAGATGGACAAGGTGACCCAGCAGAACGCGGCCATGGCCGAGGAAAGCACCGCCGCCAGCCATTCGCTGGGCCGGGAGGCGGACGAGCTGACGCGGCTGATCTCGCGCTTCCATATCGAGCGCGCCGCGGCGCTGCGCGCGCCGGCCGCCGCCGCCGCACCGGCGCCGCGGCCCGCGCAGCACGGCCGGGCGATCCTGGGGGCGCTGTCCTCGGGCAACGCCGCGCTCGCCGAGAAGCTGGAAAGCGCCCTGGTGGAAGAGGGATGGGAGGAGTTTTGACCGCCCCCGCCGCGGCGATCGACCGCGCCACGCCGACGGACCGGCCCTCCGGCGCGGCGGACTCCGTGGTGCTGTCGGTCACCGCCGGCGGCCAGGACTTCGCCATCGACGCCGGGGCGATCCGCGAGATCCGCGGCTGGACGCCGCCGATCCCCCTGCCCGGCGCGCCGCACTTCGTCCAGGGCATGAGCGACCTGCGGGGCGAGATGATGGTGCTGGTCGTCCTGGCCGCCCGGATGGGCGTGGGCCAGGCGCCCGCGACCCTGCCGGTGACGGTGGTGGTCGAGGGGCGCGACAGCCTGATCGGCCTGGTCGTCGACGCGGTCAGCGACCTGCATTCGATCGGCGCCGCGCAGGTGCGGCCCGTTCCCGAGACCGGCCTGCCGACGCCGTCGGAACTGCTGCGCGGCGTCGTTGAGATCGACGGCCGGTTGCTGGGTCTGGTGGCCGTCGACCAGATCCTGCCGGCCGGCCAGGCCCGCGAGGGGCGGGTAGCAATTGATTAACGCGTTTTTCAGGTGTGGCGGCCACGCTCGGCCAGGCGCCGGACTGAATCGATGAGCAGCACCGCCAACGACTTCGAACCGCCTGTCGACGCCCCTCCTCCCGACGGGGAAATCGCCCGGCTGCGACTTCCGCCCCTGCTGGACTCAAGCGAGGCCGCGCCGCTGGCGGGCGCCCTGCTCGAGCTGCGCGGCCGGCCGCTGGCCATCGAGGCCGGCGCCGTGCGCCGGATCGGGGCGCTGTGCGTCCAGGTCCTGGTTTCCGCCCGCAACACCTGGGCCGCCGACGGCCTGGGCTTCTCCGTGGTCTCCGTCTCCGACAGCCTGATGGAGCAGTGGTCCTTGTGCGGCGCGCCCGTCGCCGGTTTCCAGAAGTCTCTCCCGTCATGACCCCAGAAAAGACCGTTCTCACCGTCGATGATTCCCGCACCATGCGGGACATGCTCCGGCTGGCCCTCAGCGGGTCCGGCTACCGGGTGATCGAGGCGGTCGACGGGCTGGACGGCCTGCAGGTCCTCGAGGCCGAGGGCGCCGACGTGATCATCACCGACATCAACATGCCCGGCCTGGACGGCATCGGTTTCATCGAGCGGGTGCGGCGCGACCAGCGGCACCACGGCACGCCCATCCTGGTGCTGACCACCGAGAGCGCGCCTGAGATGAAGGAACGCGCGCGCGCCGCCGGCGCCACCGGCTGGATCGTCAAGCCGTTCGACCCCGAGAAGCTGAGGAGCGCCTTGCGGCGCGTCAGCGCCTGAGATGGCGGGCGGGGTCGACAAGGGGCCGATGTCGCAGGAGGGGCTGGCGCCGCTGCGCCTGGCCTTCTTCGAGGAATGCGGCGAGCACCTAGTCGCCCTCGAACGCGGTCTCATGGCGCTCGACGAGGGCCAGACCGACCCGGAAATCCTGAATGCGGTCTTCCGCGCCGTGCACTCGATCAAGGGCGGGGCGGCGATCTTCGGCATGGACCACCTCGCCGGCTACGCCCACACGGTGGAGTCGGCCCTCGCCGCGATGCGCGAGCGCGGCTCGGCGCCGCCGGCGGCGCCGCGGGTGCTGCTGAAGGCCGCCGACGCCCTGGCCGACCTCGTCGCGGCCGCCCGCGACGACCAGGCCGTCGACGCCGCCGCCATGGACGCGCTGATGGACGAGGTCCGCGGCCTGGCCCAGGCGCCGGCCGCCGCCGACGCGCCGCCCGTCGGCGAGGCCGAGGCCGGAGCCGCCGAGCCCGAAGACGAGTTCGGCCTCGATTTCACGCCCATGCCGGTCGATTTCGAGCCGATCCCGGCGGCGGCCCCGGCCGTCGGCTGGCGGATCGCCTTCCGGCCCCGCGCCAGCCTCTATCCGACCGCCAACGAGCCGCTCGTCCTGTTGCGCGAGCTTCGGCGCCTGGCGCCGTGCAGGATCGAGGCCGACCTCGGCGACCTGCCGCTGCTCGACGCGCTCGATCCGGACGGCGCCTACATCGGCTGGACCATCACGGTCGAGGACGAGGTCGATCTGGCGTCCCTGCAATCGGTGTTCGAGTTCGTCGACGCCGACTGCGACCTGGCGTTCGAGCCGCTCGCGGCGGAGCTCCCGGCGTCCGCCGCGATCCAGTTCGACTGGACCGGCCCGATCGCGAGCCCGCCGGCCGAACCGCCGGCGCCCGCGGCCGCCCTCAAGGTCGATCCGCCCGCCGACCGCGCGGACGCCGCGACGCCCCGCCCCGCCAGTCGTCCGCCCGACGCGCCGCAGGCCGCGCCGGCGCCGGCCGCCAGCCTTCGCGTCGACCTGCACAGGGTCGACCGGCTGATCGACCTGATGAGCGAACTGGTCACCAGCGAAGCCACGCTGAGCGAACGGGTGGCCGCCATCCGCGGGCCCGAGGGCGTGGCCGCCGCCGCCGCGGTGGACGACCTGCGCGCCCTGACCCGCGACCTGCAGGAAAGCGTGATGGCGATCCGCTCGCAGTCGCTGCGCTCGGTCCTCCAGCGCATGTCGCGCCTGGTGCGGGAGACCGAGGCGCGGACCGGCAAGCAGGCCAGGCTGGTGACCCAGGGCGAGGAGACCGAAGTCGACCGGGCCATCATCGAAGGCCTGGTCGATCCCCTGACCCACATGATCCGCAACGCGATCGACCACGGGCTGGAGACCGCAGAGCGCCGCCTGGAGACCGGCAAGCCGGCCGAGGGCGTGATCCGCATCACCGCCGCGCACCGGGGCGGCCGGGTCGTCATCGAGGTCGCCGACGACGGAGCCGGCATCAACCACGCGCGCGTGCGGGAAATCGCCGTGTCGCGCGGCCTGATCGCCGCCGACCAGGCCCTCACCGAAGACGAGATCGAGAACCTGATCTTCGAGCCCGGCTTCTCGACCGCCTCGTCGGTCACCGACCTTTCCGGCCGCGGCGTCGGCATGGACGTCGTGCGCAAGAGCGTCCAGGCGCTCGGCGGACGGATCACCGTGTCCTCGCGCCCGGGGCTGGGCTCGACCTTCACCATGAGCCTGCCGCTGACCCTGGCGGTCATGGACGGCATGCTCGTCACGGTTCACGGCGAGCGGATGGTGGTGCCGCTGAACGCGGTGCTGGAATCGATCAAGCCCCGGCTCGCCGACACGCGCACGCTGGGCCCCCAGGCCAGCCTGCTGTCGATCCGGGGCAACCAGGTGCCCTATATCGACCTGGCCATGGCGCTCGGCTACCGGACCGCCTCGGCGCCCCCCGACCAGGGCATCGCCCTGCTGGTGGAAAGCGACGCCGGCGAACCGATCGCCATCCAGGTGGACGAGATCGTCGACCAGCGCCAGGTGGTCATCAAGAGCCTGGAGGCCAACTACCGCGCGCTGAAGGGGATCGCCGCGGCGACCATCCTGGGCGACGGCACGGTCGCGCTCATTCTCGACGTCAACGGCCTGATCGAGGCGCGCCGGCACCGGGCCGGCGGGACGGAAAGGGTGCTGGCCCATGCCTGAGGCCTGCGCCGTCGCCCTCGCCGACCCCGTGGCGCATGATCTGATCGCCGTGTGCGTGGGCGGTCAGGACTTCTGCATCGACGTGCGGCAGGTGCGCGAGATCAGGGCCTGGTCGCCGGTGACCCGGCTGCCGCACTCGCCGCCCTTCGTCCGCGGCGTGCTCAACCTGCGGGGCACCGTGCTGCCGGTGGTCGACCTGGCCGCCCGGCTGGGCCTGGCCGAGACCGACCTGGCGTCCCGGCCCGCTGTCGTGGTGGTCTGGATCGACCGCAAGCTCGTCGGGCTCCTGGTGCAGGAGGTCTTCGACATCTTCCGCGCGCCCGAGTCCGCGCTGCAGCCGACGCCGGAAACCGGCTGCGCCGTGATCGCCTCGCTGGCGACGCACCTGGTGACCTTCGGCGACCGGCTCGCCGGCCTGCTGACCCTCGACGGCCTGCTGCCCGACCTGGAGGTCGCCAAATGACCGCCCAGCGGCCCCTGCCGATGGCGTCCGACCCCGCCCAGGACCTGGGTCACGGGGAGTTCGCCTTCAACATGACGGACTTCCAGGGCCTGGCCGACATCGTGCTGGCCGAGTCCGGCATCGCGCTCGAGGCCGGCAAGGTCCAGATGGTCTACGCGCGGCTGGCCAAGCGCCTGCGGCGGCTGGGCATGACCAGCTTCCGCCGGTACCGGGCCTTCGTCGGCAGCGAGGCCGGCGCGGCGGAGCGGCTGGCCATGGTCGAGGCCCTGACCACCAACGTCACCCGCTTCTTCCGCGAAAAGCACCATTTCACGCACCTGACCGAACACGTGCTTCCCGAGCTGGTGCAGCGGGCGCGGCGAGGCGAGCGCATCCGCCTATGGTCCGCCGGCTGCTCCAGCGGCGAGGAGGCCTATTCGATCGCCCTGGCGATCCTGGCGCTGGCGCCCGACGCCCCGCGGATGGACATCAAGATCCTGGCCACCGACATCAACACCCGGATGCTGGCGACGGGCCGGGCGGGCGTCTATCCGGCCAACGCCGGCGACTACATCGACCCCGCCCTCCGCGATCGCTGGATGGACCGCCAGACGGTCGACGGCGAGGCCTGCCTGGTGGTGGGCGAGGCCCTGCGCGCGCTGGTCGCCTTCCGGCCCGCGAACCTGGTCGACGAGGCCTGGCCGATGCGGGGACCCTTCCAGGTCATCTTCTGCCGCAACGTGCTGATCTATTTCGAAACCGCCACCCGGGACGCGGTGCTCGCCAAGCTGGTCGAGCGGCTCGCCCCGGGCGGCCACATCTACGTCGGCCATTCCGAACGCATTCCGCCAGGCGCGCTGGACCTGAACTATGTCGGCCTCACGGCCTACCGACGCGACCCGACCGGGCGGACGCCGGAGCCGCCCACGAACCCAACGGAGCCGAACTGATGCCCGTGGCTGCAGACCTGGAAACTCTGATCGTCGACGACCAGCGGTCCGTTCGCGCCCTGGTTCGCGCCTGTCTGATGGACATGGGCTTCGTCAAGATCGCCGAGGCCGAGGACGGCGCCCAGGCGCTGCAGGTGCTCAGCATCTACCGCAAGCACCTGATCCTCTCCGACCTCAACATGCCCAACCTCGACGGCCTCGGGCTGTTGCGGGCGGTGCGCAACAATCCGGTGACGGCCAAGACCGCGTTCATCATGCTGACCAGCCGCGCCGACACCGCGCTGGTGAAGGAAGCGGTCCAGCTGGGGGTCAACAACTACATCGTCAAGCCGTTCACCCTGGACGCGCTGCGGCGCAAGATCGAAGCCGTCTTCGGACGTCTCACATGATGGCGGCCTTGCGGACCGAACCCGAATGGACGCCCACGATCGGGGACCGGACGCATCTGGTCCAGGGCGAATTCCGCGTGTCCGATTCGCCGGGGGACCTGTTCACCACGACGCTCGGCTCGTGCATCGCCTGCTGCCTGCACGACCCCGTCCGGGGAGCCGGCGGCATGAACCACTTCCTGCTGCCGCATGGCGAGGACGCCACCGGCCCCGAGGCGATCCGCTACGGCGCCCACGCCATCGAACTGCTGATCAACGGCCTGCTCCGCATGGGCGCCGCGCGCGAGCACCTTCAGGCCCGGATCTTCGGCGGGGCCTCGATCTCGCCCCTGCTGCCCGACATCGGCGGCCAGAACGCCCGCTTCGCCGCCCGCTACCTGGAACACGAAGGCATCCGCCTGCTGCCCGGCAGCGTCGGCGGCGGCCAGGCCCGGCGCATCCAGTTCTGGCCCGCCACGGGCCGCGCCCGTCAGCTGCTGGTCGGCGCCGCCGGGGCCGTGCGCGACGAGGCGGTCCGGGTCCGCGCGCGGGCGGACGAGGGTTCGGTCGAATTCTTCGAGAAGCCCGATGGCGGAACCTGACGCGCCGCCCGGGCTCGCCCGCGACGACGGGGCGCTGGAAGCGGTCCTCGGCGCCGCCGCCCTGCAGATGGCCGACATGCGCCAGGCCGGGGACCGGGTGCAGGACCTCGTCTCGGTTCTCGTGACCGGCGGGGGCGCGACCCTGGACCACGAGGCCATCGTCGGCCTTCAGGGTCTGGACAGCCTGGTCCAGCGCCTGTCGCTGCTGGCCGACCTCTTCCGGGAGCTGGAGCTCGCCCTGGCCGGGACCGTCATCGCCGATCCCGGACGACGCGGCGCCGTGCAGTCCATACTTGTGCGGCTGGAGGGCGCGGCCGCGCCGCGGACTCCCGACGACGCCGACGAGGACACGCTCTGGGCGCACGCCGCGCCCTGAGGCCGGCCCGCCGCCCTATCGGTCCCGGTAGATGTCGCAGAGGGTGTCGATGACCCTGGCGGCGGCCGGGTCGGTCAGCCGATAGTAGATGGTCTGGGCCTCGCGCCGGGTCGAGACGACGCCTTCGGACCGGAGCTTCGCCAGGTGCTGGGAGGCCGCCGCCTGGGCGAGGCCCACGTGGTCGGCCAGCTCGCCCACGGAACATTCCCCGTCCATCAGGCGGCACAGCAGGATCAGCCGCTGCTCGTTGGCGAGCAGCTTCATCATCCGCGTCGCCGCCGCGGCGCTGGCCACGAGTTCGGCGAGCTCCTCGGGGCTCGGCTTGACGAGGGGGGTCGGTCTGGCCATCGCCGGCAATATGGCGGCGGACCGTGCGGGCGACAACGGCGAGGGCTTGCCGGTCAACGGGCCGCCGTCCCGCCCGCCGGCCGGCCGTCGTCGCGCAGGACGACGTAGATCGCGGGAATGACGAGCACCGTCAGCAGGGTCGAGGAGGCCAGGCCGAACAACAGCGAGATCGCCAGGCCCTGGAAGATCGGGTCGAACAGGATCACCGCCGCGCCGATCATCGCCGCCAGGGCGGTCAGCAGGATCGGCTTGAAGCGGATGGCGCCGGCTTCGAGCAGCACGTCCCGCAGCGCGCGGCCGTCGCCCTGACTGTGGCGGATGAAATCGACCAGCAGGATGGAGTTGCGCACGATGATGCCCGCCAGGGCGATGAAGCCGATCATCGAGGTCGCCGTGAACGGCGCCCGGAACAGCATGTGGCCGATGACGATCCCGACCAGCGTCAGCGGGATCGGCGTCAGGATGACCAGGGGCAGGCGGAAGCTGTGGAACTGCATCACCACCAGCACATAGATGCCCAGCAGGGCGACGCCGAAGGCGGCGCCCATGTCGCGGAACGTGACCCAGGTGATCTCCCACTCGCCGTCCCAGAGCACGGTGGTCGCCGACTCGTCGTCCGGCTGGCCGTTGAGCCGGATCGCCGGCGCGCCGGGCGCGCCCCAGTCGGCCTCGCGGATCGCCTTGCCGACGGCGCCCATGCCGTAGATCGGCGCCTCGTACTGGCCGGCCAGCTCGGCCAGCACCATGTCGACGTCGCGGCCGTCGCGCCGGAAGATGCGCGTCGAACCCTGTTCCCGGGAGGCGGTCGTCAGTTCGCCCAGGGTGACCAGCCGGCGGGCGCCGCCCTCCCCGCCCAGGGCCACCGGCGTCGAGGCCAGGGTCTCGTCCCAGGTCCGGCCCGACTGGGGCAGCCTGACGGCGATCGGCGTCGGGTCGCGCCCCTCGCCCCGGTGCGCGTAGCCGACGACCTGGCCGCCCAGCACGACGCCGATGGAATCGAGGACCTGCTGCTCCGAGGCGCCGAACCGCTCCAGCTGGGCCCGATCGGGCGTCAGCCGCAGGCGCGGGCGCGGCTTGCCCCAGCTGTCGTCGATGTCGACGATGTAGGGAACCGAGGCGAACAGGCGCTTCAGCTGTTCGGCCGTGGCGCGCCGGGCCTGGGCGGTCGGCCCGTAGACCTCGGCCAGCAGCGTGGCCAGGACCGGCGGCCCGGGCGGCGCCTCGACCACCTTCACCGCCGCGCCGGAAGGCAGCGTCAGGGCGGCCAGCCGCCGGCGCAGGTCCAGGGCGACCGCATGGCTGCTGCGCGAGCGGTCGCTCTTGTGGCTGAGGGTGACGACGAGGTCGCCCTCCTCGGGCTTCGACCGCAGGTAATAATGGCGCACCAGGCCGTTGAAGTTGAAGGGCGAGGCCGTCCCCGCGTAGGCGTCGACGGCGGTCACCTCCGGCAGGGCGCCGGCGATGGCGGCGGCGTCCCGCAGCACCCGTCCGGTGGTCTCCAGGGCCGCGCCCTCGGGCAGGTCGACGACCACCTGGAGTTCCGACTTGTTGTCGAACGGCAGCAGTTTGACGGTCACGCCCCGGGTGGCGAACATGGCCATGGCCAGGAGGGTGGCGAGGCCGACCGCGAGCAGGAAGGTCCAGGCCGAGCGGCGGGTGGCGACGACCCGGCCGGCGACGCGCCGGTAGATCGCGCCGAGGCGGCCCTCGCCGTGCGCGTGATTTTGTCCCGAGGCCAGGGTCCGGCGGGCGAAGCGCACCATCAGCCAGGGCGCGATGACCATGGCGACGAAGAAGCTGAACACCATCGCCGCCGAGGCGTTCACCGGGATCGGCGCCATGTAGGGGCCCATCAGCCCGGACACGAAGAGCATCGGCAGCAGGGCGGCCACGACGGTCAGGGTGGCGACGATGGTCGGATTGCCGACCTCGGCCACCGCTTCCACGGCCGCCTTGAGCGGCGGGCGGCCGTCCTTCATCGCCCAGTGCCGGGCGACGTTCTCGATGACGACGATGGCGTCGTCGACGAGGATCCCGATCGAGAAGATCAGCGCGAACAGGCTGACGCGGTTGACCGTGTAGCCCATCAGGTTCGAGGCGAAGAGGGTCAGCAGGATGGTGGTCGGGATGACCACCGCCGTGACGCCCGCCTCGCGCCAGCCGATCGCGAACCCGATCAGCACGACGATCGACAGCGTCGCCAGGCCGAGGTGGAAAAGCAGCTCGTTGGCCTTTTCGTTGGCCGTCTCGCCATAGTCGCGGGTGACCGCGACCTCGAGGCCCGCCGGAATGAGGGCGCCCTTCAGGGCGTCCACCCGGTGGTGGATCGCTTCCGAGACCTTGACGGCGTTGGCGCCGGGCCGCTTGGCGACGGCCAGGCTGACCGCCGGCGCCTGGCGCCAGCCGGACGCCGTCCTGGTGCGGCGCCAGACCTGGGCCTGGTCCTGGGCCGGGCCGCGGACGACGTCCGCCACGTCGCGCACGGCCACCGGCCGGCCCGCGGCGTCCAGGACGGTGAGCAGGCCGATGTCGGTGGTCGAGGTCAGGGTGCGGCCCGCGACGACCGCCGTCGCGCCGCCGCCGTCCCGGATCGCGCCGGCCGGGAAGGTGCGGTTGGCCTGGCGCACGGCCTCCATCAACGCGCCGAGCGAGACGTCGCGCACGGCCATGCGCGCCGGGTCGGGCTGGACGCGGATCTCCTCCGCCTGCCCGCCGACGATGAAGGTCAGGCCGACGTCCTCGACCTTGGCCACCTCCGACTGCAGCTGTTCGGCCACGGTGCGCAGGGTGGCTTCGTCCCAACGCCCCGCCTGGTCCGGATCGGGCGACAGGGTCAGGACCAGCACCGGCACGTCGTTGATGCCCCGCACCTGGATCACCGGTTCGGGCACGCCCACCGGAATCCGGCCGATGTTGGCGCGGATCTTCTCGTGGACGCGCAGGACCGCGTCGTCCTGGTCCGAGCCGACCTTGAAGCGGGCGACGACCATCACCTGGTCGTCCTCGACGAAGCTGTAGACGTGGTCGACATCGGGGATCGCCTTGACGATCACCTCCAGCGGCTTGGCCACCAGCTCGGCCGCGTCCGGCGCCGCGAGGCCCGGCGCGGCGACCATGACGTCGACCATCGGCACGCTGATCTGCGGCTCTTCCTCGCGCGGGATGCTGACGAGAGCGAGCAGGCCCATGGCGATGGCGGCGAGCAGGGCCAGCGGCGTCAGCGGCGACCGGATGCTCGCCGCGGTCAGCCGGCCGGAAAGTCCGAGCTTCACCGTCCGCCCTCCGGCGCCGCGACCACGTCGCCGGCGGCCAGGCCCGACAGGATCTCGATGTCCGAGGCCGTCGGCCCCGGCGCCGTCTGCACCGGGCTGTCGGCGGCCGAGCCGTCGCGGCGCACGAGGCGCACGAAGTCGATGCCGAAGCGGGTGACCACGTAGCGCCGCGGCAGGACGATGGCCTCGCGCCGGCCGACCTGCACCCGCGCCGCCAGCCTGCGTCCGATCAGAGACCCGTCGAGGCCGGGAACGGCGACGTCGGCCGTGACCAGACCCGCTTCCACGGCGGGATAGACCTGGGCGACCGCGCCTGCGACGGATCGGCCGCCCGGACCGTCCGGCCAGAGTTCGACGGTCGAACCGACGACCAGGGATTTCGCCTCGCCTTCCGGAAGCAGGATGCGGACCAGGACCGGCCCGGAGGTGATGGTAGCGACCGACTGCCCCGGCGTGACGACCGATCCCGGCGGCGTGTCCGCGCGCAGCACCCGGCCGGCGGCGGGCGCGACGATGGCGCCCTGGGCGCCGACCTCGGCGCTGGCCGACCGCCGCGCCTGCGCGGCCGCGAGGGCGCCGTCCGCCGCGCGGGCGGCGGCCTCGGCCTGGTCGAGCCGCGCCCTGGCGTAGATGCCCTTGTCGTAGAGGTCGCGGACCCGGCCCAGGTCGGCGTTGGCGCGCGCCGCCTCGCCCGAGGCCGCGTCGACGAGCGCGTCGTAGGCCGACGTCTCCAGGGCCAGGCGGGCGTCGCTGACGAAGCCGATCACCTGGCCGGCCCGGACCATGTCGCCCTCGCGGACCTTCAGCTGGGTCAGGGTGCCGCCGATCCGCGCGCGCGCGTCGGCCAGGTCGCGCGTGGTCACCTCGCCCGCGACCGGCTTCATTTCCGGCGTCGTGGTCGCGGTCACCACCAGCCGCCCCGCCGCCCCCGCCGCCGGGGGCGGCGGCGCCTGCCGAGGCCCGCCGCAGGCGGCCAGGAGAAGCGCCGAGGCCAGCATCGGCCAGATGAACTTGCGAACCGGGGTCATCGTCGCCTGTCGCTCCAAGCCGTTCCGCGCGGTCAGTCGGGATCGCCCGGCCGGTCGTCGGCCGCATTGACATCCGTCACAGGCAGGCCGGCCGCGGCCCAGGCCTGGATGCCCCCGGCCAGGTGCTTGTCGACGGCGAAGCCCTCGGCGCGACAGCGGGCGGCGGCCATGGCCGAACGCTTGCCCGACCCGCACTGGAGCACCACCCGCGAGACATCGGCCCCGGCCAGCAACGCGGACGGATCGAAGGTCGAGAGCGGGTGGTTCAGCGCGCCGCGGATGCGGACGGCGGCGAACTCCGCCTCCTCGCGAACGTCGACGAGCAGGACCTCGCCGGCGTCCATGGCCTCCAGGAGCGCCCGCGGCGCGAGTTCGACGAGAAACTGGGTCATGCTGCCTGCTCCCGGGGCGTCCGGCCGCTCCGGACCGTGCCTTTGAAAATTCGTAATTGCGTATATGCGCAATGATGCATATACAGTCAAGCGGGAGGCGCGGGAGACCACAGGCGAAAACGCAGGGAAGGACCGGCAGGATCATGAACGGCAAACCGCACATCGTCGTCCTGGGCGCGGGACTGGGCGGGACGATCGCCGCCTACGAGATCAGGGAAGCCGTCGGCGGCCGCGCCGACGTCAGCGTCGTGGCCCGCGAGGACCGCTTCCACTTCACGCCCTCGAACCCCTGGGTCGCCGTCCGATGGCGCGAGCGCAAGGCGATCGAGGTTCCGCTGGCGCCGGTCTTCGCCCGCAAGGGCATCGGCTTCACCGACGTCGGGGCCCGGCGCCTGCATCCCGCCCAGCGCCAGATCGAGCTGAACGACGGCCGGCGCATGGACTACGACTACCTGGTCATCGCGACCGGGCCGGAGCTGGCCTTCGACGAGATTCCGGGCCTGGGGCCGCACGGCGGCTTCACCCAGTCGATCTGCCATGTCGCCCACGCCGAGACGGCCGCGGCCGCCTTCGACGCCTTGGCGGCCAATCCGGGCCCGGTCGTCGTCGGCGCCGTGCAGGGCGCGTCCTGCTTCGGACCCGCCTATGAGTTCGCGCTGATCCTCGACACCGAATTGCGCCGGCGGAAGGTCCGCGACCGCGTGCCGATGACCTTCGTCACGTCGGAGCCCTACATCGGCCACCTCGGACTCGACGGCGTCGGCGACACCAAGGGGCTGCTCGAGAGCGAGCTGCGCCAGCGCCACATCAAGTGGATCGTCAACGCCCGCGTGAAGGCGGTCTCCGAGGGCCGCATGGACGTCGAGGAGATCGCCCGGGACGGCGCCGTCGCCACGACCCACGCCCTGCCCTTCCAGTACGCGATGATGCTGCCCGCGTTCCGGGGGGTGGAGGCCGTGCGCGGCCTCGAGGGCCTGACCAACCCGCGCGGATTCGTCCTGATCGACCGGCATCAGCGCAACCCGGCCTTTCCCGAGATCTACGCGGTCGGGGTCTGCGTGGCGATCCCGCCGATGGGCCAGACGCCCGTGCCGGTCGGCGTGCCGAAGACGGGCTTCATGATCGAAAGCATGGTCACGGCCGTCGCCCGCAACCTGCGCGACGTCGTCGCCGGGGGCGAGCCGACCCACGAGGCGACGTGGAACGCCATCTGCCTGGCCGACTTCGGCGACGGCGGCGTCGCCTTCGTGGCCCAGCCGCAGATCCCGCCGCGCAACGTCAACTGGGCGGCCAGCGGCAAATGGGTGCACCTGGCCAAGGTCGCCTTCGAGAAATACTTCCTCGCCAAGGTGAAGCGCGGCGAGAGCGAACCCTTCTACGAGAAGCTGGCCCTGGACGTCATCGGCGCCCGCAAGATCAAGGGCTGACGCCCGGCCAGCCGTCACACGCAACCCTGGAGACCAGACATGAACATCGATCGCGCCGTCTTCGCCTTCGCGGGCGTCATCGTCCTGGCCGGCATCGGGCTGAGCCTGACGGTCCATCCCTGGTGGATCGCCCTGACCGCCTTCGCGGGCCTGAACATGTTCCAGGCGGCCTTCACGGGCTTCTGTCCCGCGGCGATGGCGTTCAGGAAGCTCGGCCTGCCGCCCGGAAACGCCTTCAAGTAGGGGGCCCGGCGGACCCTTCCGTCGCCGCCGGCGTTGGCGCAGAATGAGCCGGCCGACCGCGCGAGGAAGACCGCCATGTGCGACGACGACATTCATCCGGGCCTGATCGTCGACCCGTCCGTCTCGCGACGGACCTTCGGGCTGGCCGGCCTGGCGGCCGCCGGATTCTCCGGCGCCGCCTGCGCCGCGGCGCCGGTGGTCGAGGCCGACGTCGAGGCAGCGACCCCCGACGGGACCGCCGACGCCGTCCTCTTCCATCCCGAGGGCCCGGGCGCCTGGCCGGCCGTGCTGATCTGGCCCGACGTGGTCGGCCTGCGCCAGGTCTTCCGCGAGATGGGCCGTCGCCTGGCCGGCGAAGGCTACGTGGTGCTGGTTCCCAATCCCTACTACCGGGTCGCCCGGGCTCCGGTCGTGGGCCCCACCTTCAACTTCGCCAACCCCGACGACCGCGCCAGGCTCACGCCTATGCGCGCCAGCCTGACCCCGGAAGCGGTGGATCGCGACAGCGCCGCCTATGTCGCCTTCCTCGACGCCCGTCCGCAGACGGACAAGGGGCGCAAGGCCGGCGTCCAGGGCTACTGCATGGGCGGCGCGCTGTCGTTCAGGACCGCCGCGGCGGCGCCGGGCCGCATCGGGGCCGTGGCCAGCTTCCACGGCGCCGGCCTGGCCACCGACGCGCCGACCAGCCCGCACCGGCTGGCGGCCCGGACCAGCGCCGAATACCTGGTCCTGATCGCCGACAACGACGACCAGCAGGACCCCGGCGCCAAGGACCGGCTGAAGGCCGCATTCGACGCGGCGGGGCTGGCCAGCCGGGTCGAGGTCTACAAGGGCGCCCGTCACGGCTGGTGCGTGAGGGGCAGCCAGGTCTACGACGAGGCCGCCGCCGAACGCGCCTGGGCCGAGCTGCTGGCGCTCTACCGGCGGGCCCTGGCCTGATCGGAACCGTCCGGGATGATCCGGACGATCCTCAGGCCAGCTCCATGCCTTCGAGGTCGCCGGCGGCGCGCCAGGCGTCCATCAGCTGGATGAAGGCGATCGAGCCCTTGCCGTAGGGACCGTTCCGCGCCGCCAGGGCCGAGGGCTTGCCCTCGTTGTTGTAGTAGCCCGGCGTGCATTCCTCCTGGAACTTCTGGCGCAGGATGGCGGAGTCGACGATGGTCCGGACCCAGGCCTCCTCGGCCGCCTGCGAAGGCTCGACCGTGCGCGCCTGGCGCTTGCCCGCCTCGGTGACCAGATAGGCGGTGTGCCGCGCCTGCTCGCCCAGCATGTGCGGGAAGTTCACCGAGAAACCCGACTGGCTGTTGTGGAAGATGAACAGGTTCGGGAAGCCGCGCGTGGTCATGCCGTGGAGGCTGGAGACCCCGTCCTTCCACTTGTCCGTCAGGCTCTGGCCGCCGCGGCCGAAGACCTCGTAGCCCGAGCGGCGGGTGTAGCTGGTGCCGACCTCGAAACCGGTGGCGTAGATCAGGCAGTCGATCTCGTAGGCCCTGCCGTCCACCCACACCGCCGTCTCGCTGATCCGCTCCACGCCGCGGCCGTCGGTGTCGACGAGGGTCACGTTGGGCCGGTTGAAGGTCGGCAGGTAGTCGTCGTGGAAGCAGGGCCGCTTGCAGAACTGGTTATACCAGGGCTTCAGCGCCTCGGCCGCGACCGGGTCGGCGACCAGCTGGTCCACCCGGGCCCGGATCTGCTCCATCTTCTTGAAGTCGGCGAGCTGCATCAGGTCCTGCACGGCCAGAGGCGCCTCGCCCCGGTCGCGGGTCGTGCGGCCGATCAGGAGGATGTTGCGGATGATGTCGGTCCAGCCGTCGCCGACCAGGTCCTCGGGCTCGTAGCCGCCGCTGACCAGGGTGTTGAAGTTGTCCATCCGGCGCTGCTGCCAGCCGGGCTCCAAGCTCCTGGCCCACTCGGGATCGGTCGGCCGGTTGTCGCGCACGTCGATGGACGAGGGCGTGCGCTGGAAGACGTAGAGATGCCTGGCCCCCTCGCCGAGATGGGGCACGCACTGCACCGCCGTCGCGCCGGTGCCGATGACGCCGACCACCTTGTCCTTCAGGCCGGTCAGGCCGCCCAGCGCGCTGCCGCCGGTGTAGGCGTAGTCCCAGCGGCTGGTGTGGAAACTGTGGCCCTTGAAGGTCTCCACGCCGGGAATGCCAGGCAGCTTGGGCCGGTGCAGCGGTCCGTTGGCCATGACCACGAAGCGGGCCTTCATGGCGTCGCCGCGGTTGGTCTCGATGATCCAGCGGGCGGCCGCCTCGTCCCAGGTCAGGCGGGTGACCTCGGTCTGGAAACAGGCGTTGCGGTAGAGGTCGAAGTGCTCGCCGATGGCGCGGCTGTGGCGCAGGATCTCGGGCGCGCGCGCGTACTTCTCGACCGGCATGTAGCCGATCTCCTCGAGCAGCGGCAGATAGATGTAGGACTCCACGTCGCAGGCCGCGCCGGGGTAGCGGTTCCAGTACCAGGTGCCGCCGAAGTCGCCGCCCTTCTCTATGACGCGGATATCGGCGACGCCCGCCTCGCGCAGGCGGGCGCCGGCCAGCAGGCCGCCGAAGCCGCCGCCGACGATGGCCACCTCGACCTCGTCGGCCAGCGGCGCGCGGGAGAAGCCGGGCTCGACGTAGGGGTCATCCAGGTACCGGGCGTAGTCGCCGGCCACCTCCTGGTATTGCTCGTTGCCGTCGGCGCGCAGGCGCTTGTCCCGCTCGGCCAGGTACTTCGCCCGCAGGCGCTCGGGATCGAAACCCAGATCGTCCGCCATCGCCGTCCTCCCGCCGCCGGATCCCCATACCGGAACCTCGAAACCAGTCTGCGCAGCCGCACGCAAGGGAAATCAAGCACGCCGGCCGTTCGAACGGCGACTACCCGTTTCGGGTCGCGCCTTCACCTGTTCCCAAGATTTCTGTGGTCGTCTGACCCGCTCGGACGGGAGGGTCTCGATGACGTTTCTCGGCGTGCGCTGGCGCCTTTTCCGGGCGGCCGAGCCGAAGCGCGGCTGGAAGGAGGCCGCGCTCCTCACCGGCATCTTCCTGCTGGCGGTCTACCTCGGCGCCATCTGGTCGAGGACCGAGGAGAACTCGACGGCCTTCTGGGCGGCCAACGGGGTGCTGGCGGCCGGCCTGCTGCTGCTCAGGCCGCGGGTCGCGCTCGCCTTCGCCGTCCTCTGCACCGCCATCAACGTCGTCATGAACATCTTCGGCGAGCTGCCGACGATCCTGAACATCGCCTTCACCTCGCTCAACGTCGCCCTGTCGTTGACCGTGGCCGTGTTGGTGCGGACCTTCTGCGGCGCGGCCATGGACCTTGGCCGCCTGCGCCGGTTCATCCCCTTCCTGCTGATCGTCGGCGGGGCGACCCTGGTCGAGGGGCTGATCGGGGCGCTGGCCGTTCCGCGCGAGGCCGAACGCATCCTGACCATCTGGCAGCGGTGGTCCGCCTGCGACGCCGTGGGCATGGTGCTGGCCCTGCCGGCGACGCTGATGTTCATGCGCCGCGTCAATCCGCTCTACGCCGGACCCGCCTCGCGCACGGAGCGGATCGCGCTGCTGGCGGCGGTCGGACTGGGCGGATACCTGTCGTTCGGCGTCGCGGCGGCGCCGGTCTTCCTGCTGCTCTATCCGGCGGTGCTGTTCGCGGCCTTCCGACTGGGGTCGGCCTGGGCCTTCGTGGCGGTCTGGATCATCGCCCAGGCGGCGACCATCCAGACCCTCGCCAACCGCGGACCGATCGCCGTCTTCGACGGGCCGCCGCCGTTCCTGGAGCTGGGGCTGCTGCAGGTCTTCCTGGTCAGCCTGCTGTTGACCGCCTCGCTGGCGACCAGCGCCATGGCCGAGCGCGTCCGGGCCGAGCAACGGCTGCGGCGCAAGGCGGCGGCGACCGCCGCGGCCCGGGCCCGCGCCGACCAGATCTCGGCCACCCGCGAGCGTTTCCTGGCGGTAGTCGGCCACGAGATCCGCACGCCGCTGAACGGCATCCTGGGCTTCGGCGAGACTCTGGCCCGGCGCGGCGACCTGCCCGCCGACGTGCGTCACCAGATCGAGATGATCGGCCGATCGACCGAGGCGCTGATGGAGATCGTCGACGACATTCTCGACTTCTCGCGCATCGAATCCGGCCAGCTGCAACTCGCGCCGGCGCCGACCGCGGTCGGCGACGCCATCGAGCGCGCGGTCGCCGCCGCGCGTCCCCGGGCCGGCGACAAGGGCGTGGCCGTCTCCCTGACCGGCGACGCCTTCGGGCGCGACCTGCACGCCGTCGATCCCCGGCGGCTGAACCAGCTGCTCGGCCATCTGCTGGGCAACGCCGTCAAGTTCACCGAGGCCGGCGAGATCCTGGTCGAGGTCACGCGCGAGCCCCGCGCTGGCGGCGCGGCCGAACGGGTGACCGTCGCCATCACCGACACCGGCTCGGGCGTCGCCGAGCGCCTGCGGCGCGACCTGTTCAAGCCGTTTTCGCAACTCGATCCGTCGCTGTCGCGCAAGCACGGCGGGGCGGGCCTGGGGCTGTCGATCTGCCGGGCCATCGTCGAGCTGATGGGCGGGGACATCGGCTATCGACCGCGCCGGGGCGGCGGATCCTGCTTCTGGTTCTCCCTGAACCTGGCCCGCGCGGGAACCGCGCCCGAGGCCGAGGAGGACCTGGGCGAGCGGCCGCCGCGCATCCTGGTCGTCGACGACCACCCGATGAACCGCGAGGTCGCCCGCCTGTTCCTGGACGCCTTCGGCTGCGAGGTGGCCGAGGCCGCCGACGGCGCCGAGGCGGTCGAGGCGGTGCGCGCCGGCCCCTTCGACGCCGTGCTGATGGACCTGCGCATGCCCGGCGTCGACGGCCTGGCCGCCACGCGGATGATCCGCGCCATGGGCGGGCCGGTCAGCGAGGTGCCGATCCTGGCCGTCACCGCCGACGTCATGCGCGAGGACATCGAGCGCTGCCGCGACGCCGGCATGAACGGCCACATTCCCAAGCCGATCAGCCAGGCGCGGCTGCTGAACGCCCTCACCTGCGCCCTGCAGGGCCGCGACGCCTTTCCGGGGGACCTGGCGGCGTAGGGCCCAGATCAGGCCGCCTCAAGCGTCCGGGCCGGCCGGTCGGCCTTCGCCGCCGCCCCGGGCGCCGGGTTGGAGATCTCCATCGCCTCGTCGGTGAGCGTGCCGAAGCGCAGGGCCATCAGGTCGCGGGCGTAGTTCTGGTGCAGCTTCCAGGGCGCCCTGGACCCCTGCCGCGGGAAGCGGCCGATCGAGCGCTGGACGTAGCCGGACGAGAAGTCGAGCCAGGGCTCGGGCGTGACCTCGCTGTCCTTCAGCCGCGGCGTCGCCTGGCGCAGGCCGGCGCGCTTCATGTGGTTGAGCAGCCGGGTCACATATTCGCAGGTCAGGTCGCACTTCAGGGTCCAGGACGCGTTCGTGTAGCCGAACGAGGAAGCCATGTTGGGCACGTCGCTGTACATCATGCCCTTGTAGCTCATTGTCCTGGCGGCCTCGACGACCTGGCCGTCGACGCTGATCTCGAGCCCGTTCCAGACCTGCAGGTTGAGGCCGGTGGCCGTGACGATGACGTCGGCGGGCAGTTCGGCGCCCGACGCCAGCTTCAGGCCGGTCTCGGTGAAGGTCTCGATGGTGTCGGTGACGACCGAGGCGGTTCCCGCCTTCAGCGCGTCGAACAGATCGGCGTCGGGCACCAGGCACAGCCGCTGGTCCCAGGGATTGTAGCGGGGCGTGAAGTGGGTCGCGACGTCGAAGTCGGGGCCCAGCTGCTCGCGAACCATGCCCAGCAGCCGCTCCCTGGTCTTCTCCGGCCGCTTCCGCGCCAGGTTGTAGAAGACCATGGTGAGCAGCACGTTCTTCCAGCGCGTCAGGCCGTAGGCCAGCATCGGCGGAAGCTTGCTTCGCAGCCAGTTGGCCAGCGCGTCCTGGGCCGGGCGCGAGACGACGTAGGTGGGCGAGCGCTGCAGCATGGTCACGTGGCCGGCGGTCCTGGCCATTTCGGGGACCAGGGTGACGGCCGTCGCGCCGCTGCCGATCACCACCACCCGCTTGCCGGCGTAGTCGAGGTCCTGCGGCCAGTGCTGGGGATGGACGATGCGGCCCTGGAAGCGGTCGGTCCCCTCCCAGTCGGGCGTGTAGCCGGCCTCGTAATTGTAGTAGCCGCCGCAGAGGAACAGGAAGTTGCAGGTGAAGGTCACGGGCCGGCCGGCCTGCTCGGCCTCGACCGTCCAGGTCGCCGTCTCGGTCGACCAGGAGGCCCGGCGGACCATGTGGTTGTAGCGGATGCGGCGGTCGATGCCGTAGGCCGCGGCGGTCTCCCTGACGTATTTCAGGATCGCCGGGCCGTCGGCGATGGCCTTGGCCTCGGTCCAGGGCCGGAAGTTGTAGCCCAGGGTGTACATGTCGGAGTCCGACCGGATGCCGGGGTAGCGGAACAGGTCCCAGGTTCCGCCCATGCTGTCGCGGCCCTCGAGGATGACGTAGCTGCGGTCGGGCGACTTGTCCTGCAGGTGATAGCCGGCGCCGACGCCGGAGATGCCGGCGCCCACGATGACGACGTCGAAATGCTCGCTCATGCCTCGGACTTCCCGGTCTCTGATTGCGCTTCCCCGACGTCATAGTGTCAGTCGAACAGTTGTTTGTCTCGCTGAAAGTGATCGGCGTTCACTCTTGGCCCGGCCATGACCGTTGGCGCGGGGCGCGGGCTGTGGTCGGATCGCCCCGGAGACGAGGAGGGAGCCGGATGAACCCGTCGGACTACCAGGCGCAGGACGCCACGGGCCTAGCCGCCCTGATCGCCGGCCGCGAGGTCAGCGCCGCCGAGGCGCTGGACGCGGCCGTGGCCCGCATGGAGGCGGTCAACCCGATCCTCAACGCGGTCATTCTCGACCTGACCGACCGGGCCCGGGCCGAGCTGGCGGCGGGGACGCCGACCGGGCCGTTCGGCGGCGTGCCCTGGCTGATCAAGGACATCGGGGCCCAGGTGGCCGGGACTCCGACCACGGCCGGCTCGCGCCTGCTGAAGGACGCGGTCGCGGCCGCCGACAGCGCCATCGTCACGGCCTACCGCAAGGCGGGGCTGGTGATCTTCGGCAAGACCAACACGCCCGAGTTCGGCCTGGAGCCGGTCACCGAGCCCGAGTTCTTCGGCCCGACGCTCAATCCCTGGGACCTGGCCCGGACGCCGGGCGGCTCGTCCGGCGGGGCCGCCGCGGCGGTGGCCGCCGGCATCGTCCCGGCCGCCCACGCCAGCGACGGGGGCGGCTCGATCCGCACGCCGGCCTCGTGCTGCGGGCTGTTCGGCATGAAGCCCTCGCGCGGTCGGGTCAGCGCGGCGCCGCTCGGCGAGGGATGGGGCGGCGCCTCGGTGCAGCACGCCGTGACCCGCTCGGTGCGCGACAGCGCCGGCCTGCTGGACGCCGTCTGCCGGCCCGAGCCCGGCGATCCCTATTTCCTCGCCCCGCCCGCACGGCCGTTCGCCGACGAGGTGGGCCGCGACCCGGGCCGGCTGCGCGTGGGGTTCGTCCCCGGCGCCCTCGACGGCGGCGCCATAGACCCCGAGTGCGCCGCCGCCGTCGCCGAGGCGGCCCGGATCTGCGAAGGCCTCGGCCACGCCGCCGAGGAGACCGCCATCCCCTTCGACGCCGAGGCCGTGCGCGCCGCGGCCGGCGACGTCATCGCCGCCAGCGTCGCCGCCGCGCTCGCGGCCGAGGTCGCCCGCCGGGGCCGCCCGGTCGAGGCCGGCGAAGTCGACGCCATCACCCGCGCCATGGAGGCCCGGGGCGGTCGCGTCAGCGGCGCCCGCTATGTCCAGGCGATGGCCGTCATGCACGACGCCGGGCGGCGGCTGGCCGCGCTGCACGAACGCTTCGACGTGCTGCTGTCCTCGACGCTGGGTTCGCCGCCGATCCCGAAGGGCTTCCTGCGCGGCGAGCCGCTGGACCTCGCCGGCTATGGCCCGCGCCTGTTCGCCTTCATGCCCAACACCCAGCTGTTCAATGTCACCGGCCAGCCGTCGATGACCGTGCCGCTGGCCTGGAGCGCCGCCGGGCTGCCGATCGGCATCCAGTTCACGGCGGCGCTGGGCGAGGAGGCGACGCTGTTCAGGCTGGCCGGCCAGCTGGAGAAGGCCCGGCCCTGGTTCGACCGGCGGCCGCTGCTGTGAGCCGGGGTTCGACGCGCCCGGCCGGAGGGTGAACCCGGGGGTTGGCCGATGGACGCCCTACAAGAGCCCCCATGCGGTCCGCGCTTGTTCGATCCGCTCCAGCTTGGCGGCCAGAGGCGCCCAGTCGTCGCCCTCGGCGATGGCGGACCAGAGGGCCTCGACCTCGTCGATGAGCAGTTCCTCCGGCTCGGGCCGGCTGAAAAAGGGATCGGCGAGGCGTCCGGGGCGGTCGGGCTCGAAGGTCGCCAGCCGGGCTCGGAAGTCGGCGAAGGCGTCGTCGGCGTAGAGGTCGGCGCGAGGACCGGCCAGGGCGCGGTCTTCCGAGCCGCAGAACCAGTCGAAGAAGAAGGGCTCCCAGCGCAGCCGCTCGCCGCCGGCGGCGAGGGCGCGGAAGGCCGCGTTGACCAGTTCGACGTCGGCGGCGGGCCCGCGGCTCCTAAGGCCCAGGCGCGCCAGCACCGCCTCGCGCAGGCCTTCGCGGTAGGCGTCCGCGAAGCCGTTGAGGGCGGCGACCAGCGGCTCCGAATCCGTGACCAGCGTCAGGCAGCCGGCCAGCTGCTGCAGGTTCCAGAACGCCGCCTCGGGCTGACGGCCGAAGCTGTAGAGGCCCGTCTCGTCGAAATAGGCGGCGGTGAAGTTCGGGTCGTTGCGGGGCAGGAAACGCCAGGGGCCGTAGTCGAAGCTCTCGCCGGTGACGACCATGTTGTCGCTGTTCAGCACTCCGTGGACGAAGCCGGCGGCCATCCAGCGGGCGACCAGGGCCCCCGTGCGGGCGACGACGGCCGCCAGCAGGGCCGCGGCGCGGTCGGGCGCGCCCGCCAGTTCGGGGAAGTAGAGGTCGACGCAATGGTCGACCAGCCGGCCGATGTTGTCCGCCCGCTCGTGGAACGCCTGCCGCTGGAACGTCCCGAAGCGGACATGGCTGTGCGAGAGGCGGACCAGCACCGACGAGCGGGTCGGGCTGGGCTCGTCGCCCCGCTCCAGCGCCTCGCCGGTCTCGATCAGGGAGAAGGCGCGGCTGGTGGGGACGCCCAGCGCCTCCAGCATGGCCGCCGCCAGCACTTCGCGCACGCCGCCCTTCAGCGTGAGCCGCCCGTCGCCGCGCCGCGACCAGGGCGTCTGGCCCGAACCCTTGGTGGCGAGGTCGAGCAGCCGGTCGGTTCCCCGCTCGCGCAGCTGGGCGAACAGGAAGCCGCGACCGTCGCCGAGGTCGGGGTTGTAGCTGCGGAACTGGTGGCCGTGATAGCGCATGGCCAACGGCCCGGGCTGGTTTCCCGGCAGGGGTTCGAAGCGGCCGAAGTGGGCGATCCATTCTTCGTCGGTGAGCGCCTCGAGGCCGACGCTCGCCGCCGCGCGCTGATTGCGCCAGCGAAGCCGGGTTTCGGGGAAGTCGGCCGCCGCCACCGGATCGGCGAACTCCGGCCCCAGCTGCATGAAGCGCGGGTCGGGGCGGTAGGCGGGCGCGACGGGCATTCCCGTCAGATGACCGCGCGAGGCGGCCGGCGCAAGCCTCAGAGCCCCGCCGTCCACGCCAGCCAGGCCATGTAGCCGCCGTAGGCCAGCACCATCAGGGCGCCCTCGCCCCGGGTGATCTTTCCGCGCCGGCGGGCGAACAGGATCATCAGCGCGGTCGCCGCCGCCAGCACCCAGTTGTCCAGCCGGACGATCTCGGGCGGGACGGCGACGGGCCTGATCGCCGCGGTGACCCCGAGGATCCCCAGGATGTTGTAGAGGTTGGAGCCCAGCACGTTGCCCAGGGCCACCTCGCCCTGCTTGCGCGCGGCGGCCACGACGCTGGTCACCAGCTCCGGGAGCGAGGTGCCGACGGCCACGATGGTCAGGCCGACCAGGGTGTCCGACACGCCGAGACCGCGGGCCAGCGCGATCGCCCCCTCGACCAGCAGGCGCGCCCCGAAGATGGTCACGCCGATGCCGCCGGCGGCCATGAACAGGGCCAGCCCGAGGTTGCCCGTCGCCCGTGAGCGCGTCTCCGCGCCCAATTCGATGCGCTCGCCTTCGGGCCCCTTCCGCCAGCGCTCGGTCAGCCAGACCAGCAGGATGTAGACGGCGAGCCCGCCGATCCCGGCCAGGCCCATTTCCCGCGTCAGGAATCCGGTCAGGCAGGCCCAGACCAGACCGCCCGTGGCCAGGACCAGGATGATCGAATCCCGCCTGAACGCCCGCCGGTCCACCGCCAGCGGCGCCACGACCGCCGTCAGCCCCAGGATCAGCAGGCTGTTGGAGATGTTCGAGCCGACGACGTTGCCGACGGCGATGCCGGGCGAGTCCGCGAAGGCCGCCTGGAGACTGGTGACCAGTTCAGGCGTCGAGGTGCCGAAGCCGACCAGCGTCAGGCCGACCAGCAGCGGGCTGACGCCCAGCTGGCGGGCGGCGCTCGTGGCGCCGCGCACCAGCACGTCGCCGCCGACGGCCAGCATGGCCAGGCCGGCGACGATGCCCATCCACAGAGTCATACGCGGGCCCTCCTCGCCCCGAGGTGAGCCCGGAACGGGCGGGTCCGCAACGAAAACCGGTCAGCCGGCCCCGGCGGCGCGCAGGCTGGCCACCTGCAGTTCGATCCGCTTCACCTCGCGCAGGATGCCGTTCTTCTGCATCTCCATGAAGAACCAGAGCTTGATCATCGTGAAGCCGAGCGCCGCCATGCCGGCCGCGCCCCCCCACAGCATCATGGTCCGCAGGTCGTCGGCCTGCACGAAGCGGAGGACGAAGTAGCACCAGGCCCCGAACAGCCCGAAGCCGCCCAGCCAGCCGGCGACCCCGACCCATCGGTTCTTGTCCTTGAAGGCGTCGAGGGCCTGTCGGAAGATCGGCTCCTCGCGGCTCAGTTCGTCCAGCAGGCGCTGGTCTTCCGGCGACAGGGCGCGACGAACGGCCTGGTCAAGCTGGGACATGGTTACCTCCTTCCAGCCAAAATTTCAGGTGCTTGCGGATGGCGTGCAGGCGCGACTTCACCGTGCCCGCGGGGACGCCCAGGGCGGCGCCCACCTCCTCGACGGTCAGACCCTGGCCGTAGAAGAGGCCGACGATCACCCGCTGGTCGAGGGGGAGGGCGGCGAGAGCCGCGGAGAGGTCGAGCGCCCGATCGGCGTCGGCCTCGGCGGGGGCGTCCGGCGCCGCTTCCGCCGCGCGGCGACGGCGGCGACGGCGGATCTCGTCGGCGCAGCGGCGGGTGGTGATGGCGTGGGCCCAGGCCGCGAACCGCGATGGATCCTCCAGCCGCCTCAGGCCGCGGGCGATCGCCAGCCAGGCGTCCTGCACCGCGTCGGTCGCCGCATCGGAGTCGCCGAGCAGCCGCGCGGCGTGACGGCGCAGCCGCGGCGTCCAGCGCTCCGCCAGCCGCCGGAAGGCGACGGCGGAGCCGCCCTGGGCCACCAGCACCAGGTACTCGTCGAGAACAGTTTCGGCGTTGCGGTCCATGTCCCCACCTCACCGATCCTGTCGTCCGACAGCGCGATCCGGTTCACCGCCGCGCCGATTTTACCGTCACCGCGAACTCGATCGGAACGCCTGTCGTCGACGGCTCGCCAACCCGCAACCCGAGGGACGTCGCTTGTCGCAGACAGGCGCGTCGCGCCCAAGCGATATCGGCCAGGAGCGGCCGTCACGGATACCCGGGGTTTTTGACGCCTGCGCTGTCACATCGGCGCCACGAAAGTCCTGATTTCCTTGTTCCGCAAGGGATTGACGCTTGTGCAGGTTTCGGGGCGCACCGTAGGTGACCGCCGTCAA
The DNA here is from genome assembly GCA_049323695.1 of Pseudomonadota bacterium. Lineage (GTDB taxonomy): Bacteria > Pseudomonadota > Alphaproteobacteria > Caulobacterales > Caulobacteraceae > Caulobacter. Next base: position 52,415 of record JBMOOF010000032.1, on the reverse strand, counting down.
CCTTGACGTCTGCCTTCGTAAACCAAGCGCTGGTCCTCCCCGACCCGCCCACAACATCAGGACAGGAAATGCGACTTTCCCAAGTGCTTCGCGCGTCGGCTTCGGCCGTCGTGCTTTCCGCGCTCGCGGCCGGCGCCGCCCAGGCCCAGGACGAAGCTCCCGAGACTTCCGTCGACGCCATCGTCGTCACCGCCCAGAAGCGCGAACAGAACCTGCAGGACGTGCCGATCGTCGTCACCGCCGTGGGCGAGCAGCTGCTCCAGGACGCCGGCGTCAAGGACATCAAGGACCTGACGGTCCTCACCCCCGGCCTGCTGGTCACCTCGACCTCGAGCGAGACCGTCACCACCGCCCGCATCCGCGGCATCGGCACCGTCGGCGACAACCCCGGCCTGGAATCCTCGGTCGGCGTGGTGATCGACGGCGTCTACCGCCCGCGCAACGGCGTCAGCTTCGGCGACCTGGGCGAGATGGAGCGCGTCGAGGTCCTGAAGGGTCCGCAGGGCACCCTGTTCGGCAAGAACACCTCGGCCGGCGTCATCAACGTCATCACCAAGCAGCCGTCGTTCAACTTCGGCGTCGAGGGCGAGCTGACCGTCGGCAACTTCGGCCAGCGGGGCGCCGCCGTGTCGGTGACCGGGCCGATCGTCGAGGACCGTCTCGCCGGCCGCCTGTTCGTGGTGAGTCGCGAGCGCGACGGCTTCTACGACGTGCGCACGGGCGACGGCCCGCGCACCAACAGCGAAGACGCCAACCAGGACTTCTACAGCCTGCGCGGCCAGCTGCTGGCGACCCCGACCGAAACCCTCGATATCCGCGTGATCGCCGACTACACCAAGCGCGACGAGGCCTGCTGCGCCGGCGTGGCCGTCGTGCGCAACCCGGTCCGCCAGGGCTACCTCGACACGCTGTCGACGTCCGACTCGGGCGTGCTCAATCCGCCGGATCCCGGCCGGCGCATCGTCTACTCCAACCGCGACACCACCCAGGAGATCGAGGACAAGGGCCTGTCGGCGGAAGTCACCTGGGACACGCCCTGGCTGGACGGCGCCACGCTGACCTCGCTGACCGCCTGGCGCGAGTTCTACAATCTCAGCGCCCAGGACAGCGACTTCTCGACCGCGGACGTCTGGTACCGGCCGGCCGACGGCCGCAACTTCGTGCGCTTCGAGCAGTTCAGCCAGGAACTCCGCCTGGCCGGCCAGACCGAGCGCCTGAACTGGCTGGTCGGCATGTTCGCCGCCAAGGAAAAGCTGAACACCGGCCAGACCCTGCTGTTCGGCGACGACTATCGCGCCTACTTCAGCCTGATCGCCTCCGGCGGCCTGACGCAGAACGCCCTTCCGGCGGTCTACTACGTGTCCGGGACCGGCCAGAACGACCAGCACGAGCAGGAATCGGAGAGCATCGCGGTCTTCACCAACAACGCCTTCGCGATCACCGAGCAACTCGAGTTGACCGTCGGCCTCCGCTACACCCGCGAAGAGAAGACCCTCGACACCCAGTACAACAACCTCGGCACGGGCCTGCCCTGCTTCGCGCTGAGCCTCTGCCTGCCGTGGACCGACTCCAACTTCAACAACGCCGACAACAGCCAGTCGCGCACCGAGAAGGAATGGAGCGGCACCGCGAAGCTCGCCTACCGGTTCAACCCGAGCCTGATGGGCTACGTCTCCTACGCCCGCGGCTACAAGGCCGGCGGCTTCAACCTCGACCGCGCCCGCACCCTGGTGTCGACGACGGCGGCCCCCTACTACACGCTGAACCCGGACACGAGCTTCGAAGCCGAGTTCGTCGACAGCTATGAAGCTGGCCTCAAGAGCACCCTGTTCGATCGCTCGCTGCTGCTGAACGTCTCGGCCTTCATCCAGAACTACGAGGGCTTCCAGCTCAACGCCTTCACGGGCGTCAGCTTCATCGTCACCTCGATCCCCGAGGTGAACTCGAGCGGATTCGACGCCGACTTCATGTGGTTCAGCCCCATCGACGGCCTGCGCTTCCAGGGCGGGGTGACCTACGCCGACACCGAGTACGGCGACTTCACGCCGCCGGCGGGCGCCTCGCTCCTGCTGCCGGGCGACAACATGTCGTTCGCGCCGCTGTGGTCGGGCTCGTTCTCGGGCAGCTACGAGACCGACGTCGGCGAGAACTTCACCTTCCGGAGCAGCCTCAGCGCCAAGTTCACCACCGAGTACAACACCGGCTCGGACCTGAACCCGCTGAAGGTGCAGGACGACCTGATGCTGCTCAACGGCCGCGTCGCGTTCGGCGCCAGGGACGAGCGCTGGTCGGTGGAGCTCTGGGGTCAGAACCTGACCGACGAGGACTACTACCAGGTCGTCTTCGACGCGCCGCTGCAGAACGTGACCAGCGCCACGCCGGGGGCCCTGCCCACGGTCAACGCGCTGAACGCATTCATGGGCGCGCCGCGCACCTTCGGCGTGACCCTGCGCGCGCAGTTCTAGACGCCCGCGAGTCTTGAGGAAAACGGGGCGGTCCGGAGCGATCCGGGCCGCCTTTTCCGTCGGCGACGGCGCCCGCGGCGTCAGGCCTACACTTCTGAATCGAAAGCACGATTCCCCGGTCGGACGATTCCGTCTGACCGCATCGTGCTTCAGGCCAGCCCGGCCCTCAGCTTCGCCGCGGTCTCCTCGATGGCCGGGATCACCGCCGGGCAGACGGCGCCCAGGATGAAGAAGTCGTGGACAAAGGCGGGGTAGTGGGCGTGTTCGGCCCGGCCGCCGGCGGCCCGGATGGCGGCGGCGTAGTCGCGGCCCTCGTCCTGCAGGGGATCGAAGCCGGCGGTGACCACCAGCGCCGGCGGCACGCCCTCGAGGTTGGCGCGGACCGGCTCGGCCCGTCGGGCGTCGGGGTGTCCGGCGGCCGCGAAATGGGCGCCGAACCAGTCCATCACCTCGGCCGTCAGCACGTAGCCGGTGGCCAGCGCCCGCCGCGAGGGGGTGTCCAGATCCATGGCCGTCGCCGGATAGAGCAGCAGCTGGAAGGCCAGCCGGCGCCCGGGATCGTCCCTCATCTCCAGCGCCATGCAGGCCGACAGGTTGCCGCCCGCCGAGTCGCCGCCGACAGCGACGCGGCCCGGGTCGAAGCCGATCTCGGCGGCGTGGTCGAAGGCCCAGCGGGTCGCCGCCAGGGCGTCGTCATGGGCGGCCGGGAACGGATGCTCGGGCGCCAGGCGATAGTCCACCGACAGCACCCTCACCCCCGAGGCAGCGCACAGGCGGCGCAGGAAGTCGTCATGGGTGTCCAGGTCGCCGATCACGAAGCCGCCGCCGTGGAAGTAGACGAGTCCCGGGCCCGCGCCCGCCGCGTCCCCGGGCGTGTAGAGCCGGGCCCTGAGCTTGCCCGCCGCGCCGTCGATCTCGAGGTCGCGGACCGGCAGGTCGCGCGGGGCGCCGGCGTCGAGGCCCGCCCGCTGGGCGACGTAGCCGGCGCGGATCATCTCAGGCGGCAGCTGGGCGATGGGCGGCATCTCGATCGCCGCGGCGGCGTCGAGCATGGCGCGGAGGTGGGGATCGAGCATCGGCGGGTCTCCTAGACGACGACGACGCCGTCGCCCGGCGGGTTGGCGTAGATGGACTTCACGAGGGCCTCGCGCCGCTCCAGCGTGGCGCGCTGGTTGACGTAGCCCTTGTCGGTGATCTCGCCGGCGTCGATCGAGGGCGGCTCGGTCATGATCATGAACCGGCCCACCCGGCGCGAGGACCCGCCGGCCGAGGCGTTGAAGGCGGCGAGCCGCTCGCCGAGTATGGCCGCCAGCTTCTCCAGCGGCGCGCCCGGTCCCTCGTCGGCCGCCAGCGCCTGCATGCCGGCCATCGAGGGCCAGAACAGCGCCCCGATGAACGGCCTGTCCTGGCCGGCGATCACCGCGTCCATGACGAAGGGGCTGCAGGCGGCGACCAGGTCGGGCCGCAGGGTGCCGACGCTGACCCAGGTGCCGCTGTCGAGCTTGAAGTCCTCGGTCACCCGGCCGTCGAAGACCAGGCCCTGGGCGGGATCGGCCTCGTCCACGAACCGCGCGGCGTCGCCGAGCTTGTAGAAGCCCTCCTCGTCGAAGGCGGCGGCGGTCTTCTCGGGATCGTTGTGGTAGCCGGTGGTCACCGTCGGGCCCTTGACCCTGACCTCGAGCTTCGTGCCGTTGGGCGTCAGCTTGAGGGTGATCCCCGGCAGCGGCAGGCCGACCAGCCCCACCCGCTCGGTCGCCCAGTGGGTGACCGTGATCCCCTGGGTCTCGGTCGCCCCGTACATGGTGGTCAGCGGGATGCGATGGCCGGTCTCGGCCACCGCCAGGGCCTGGATGCGCTCGTAGACGTCATCCGACAACGTCGCCCCGCCGTAGCCCATGTAGCGCAGGTTGCGGAAGAAGCTGCGGCGCAGGACCGGGTCGGACTCCATGGCCTCGACCAGCATGCCGAAGGCCACCGGCGCCGAGCCGAAGACGATCGGCGAGACTTCGTAGAGGTTCCTGATCGTGGTCTCGAACATCCCGGGGATCGGCTTGCCCTCGTCCAGGTGGACCGTGCCGCCGCTCCACAGCACGCCGTTGAAGCCGATGTTGCCGGCGCTGATGTGGCTCCAGGGCATCCACTCCAGGCTCTCGGGAACCAGGTCCGGGTCCGGGTCCTCGGCGCGCAGGCCGTCCTGGCCGGCGATGACCCCCGCCATCATGCCGAAGGTCTGGGGCACGCCCTTGGGCAGGCCGGTGGAGCCGGAGGTGAACAGGTACTTGGCGACCGTGCCGTGGCCGAGGCCCTCGCGCGCCGCCTCCACCGCGGCGGTCGGCGCGGTCGCGACCAGGTCCGAAAGCGGGATCGCCCCCTCCCCCGCGCCGTCGGCGGTGACGAAGACCAGGGCCGGATCGAGCGCGCGCAGGGTCTGGAAGGCGCGATCGAACAGGGCGCCGGACTGGGCGAAGACGACCCCGGGCTTCACCACCTGGGCGCAGTGCCTGAGCTTGGCGTGGTCCGTGGAGATCAGGCTGTAGGCCGGGCTGATCGGCGCCACCGGCACGCCGGCGGTGTAGCAGCCGAGCGTGACCAGGGCGTGCTCGATGCTGTTGGACGACAGCACCATGACGCTGTCGGCCGCCGTCAGGCCGCGGTCCAGCAGCCACTGGGCGATCCCCTCCGCCGCGCGCAGGGCCTCGCCGTAGGTGACCTGGCGCCAGGGACCGTGGCCCGGCTCGCGCTGCTTCATCCAGGGCCGGTCGGGATGGGCCCGGGCCTTGTCCTGGAGGAGATGGGCGATCGATCGCGGCCCCTCGCCCGGGGCGTGGTTGGAGCGGATCAGCACCGAGCCGTCCGCCCGGCGCTCCACCGTCACGTCCGGCCCCTTCATGGGCAGGGGCTTGAACGGCGGCCTGGTCGTGGTCTGGGCGGCCGAAGCCGCGCCGTCCGGCGGCGTCATGGGGCGGTTCCTCGGGCGTTTGTTATCGTTGTTCTCTTGAGAGTAGCCGGGCCCCGACCGGAGTCAAACGACCGTTCGCACGTCAGACCACGCGCTCCGCCTAAAGCTCCGTCAGCCAGCCGACCAGCAGGCGGGTGACCTCTTCCGGCGCCTCCTGCTGCGTCCAGTGGCCGACGCCCGGCAGGACGTGGGCGCCCCGCAGGTTCGGCAGGTGGGGCTTCATGTAGTCCAGCGGGTTCACCCCCGGGATCATCTTCAGGACCAGGTCGCGGTCGCCGCCGATGAACAGGGCCGGCTGGTCGAGGGCCCTGTCCGCATAGCCCTGCAGCCAGGCGAAGTCGGCCTGATGGTTGCGGTAGCGGTTGAGCGGACCGAAGAAGCCGGACCCGGCGAACTCGCCGGCGAAATAGTCCTCGTCGGCCTTCGTGAGCCAGGCGGGGAACGGGTCGGGGTCGGGCAGCCGGTCGAGCAGGGTCGCGCCGTGCGGCTTGTCCGCCGGCCAGGTCCCGTCCGGCGCATCGCCGCTGATCGCGTAGTAGAAGCGGCGGATGCTGTCGCGCGGATCCCGCTCCAGCTCCGCCTCGGCGACGCCGACGTCCTGGAAGTAGACCTGGTAGAAGAACCGGCCCTTGTCGGTGAAGGCGGCCTTGATCAGGTCGAGGAACATCGCCTTCGGCACGCCGGTGTAGGGCACCGAGAGGCCCGCCACCGCCCGCACCCGGTCCGGCCGGGTCAGGGCCGTGTTCCAGACGATCGGCGCGCCCCAGTCATGGCCGACGACCACCGCGGTTCCGTCCGGCGACAGTTGTTCGATCACGCCGGCGACGTCGGCGGTGATCTCTTTCAGGCTGTAGTCGGAGACCGCCCCCGGCTTGTCCGAGCCGCCATAGCCGCGCACGTCGATGGCGCAGGCGGTGAAGCCGGCCCGCGCGATCGGCCCGATCTGATGGCGCCAGCTGTACCAGCTCTCCGGAAAGCCATGGACCATCACCACCAGCGGCCCCGAGCCCTCGACCACGGCGCGGAGGTTGATCCCGTTGGTCGGAATGGTGACGAAGTTGGGCATGGCGCGATCCCCGGTTCAGCGCGAGACGATCACGGGCGACGCGGGGTCAGGCAAGTGCTGTGTCGCGTTCCGGATACATCCTATGCTTGCGTTCGTGTGAATCACCCTTGCCTTCGCTTGCCGATCGGGTAGGGTTGATCGATGCGCGAACCAAAGCCTCTGCCATTCCTCAGCCAGCGTGAGGAAGCCGCCCTGCGAGAAGCCGAGGCGGACGCCGACGCCGGTCGCGTCATTCCTCATGAGGAAGTGGCGAAGTGGCTGGAGACGTGGGGCACGCCGGATGAGGGCCCGCCGCCGAAGTGGTGGTTCGAGTAGTCTGGACAGAGCGCTCGATCGGTGACCTGGAGGACATCCGATCGTACGTGGCGAGCGACCGACCACGGGCGGCGACACGGCTTGCGACACGGTTGTTCAACGCGGGCCAATCTCTGGAGCACTTCCCACGAAGAGGCAGACCGATCGGCGACAATTGGCGCGAGCTGACCTCCGTCAGGCCCTACCTCATTCGCTACCGGATAAGGGACGACGTGGTTGAAATCCTGACCATCCGGCATGGCGCTCGCAGGCTCGACCCCGTCCACTTGACCTCGGGACCAGACACCTAGCGAGTGGCGTCAGCGGACCAGGCGAATGCCTGATCAATGGAGATCTCGGCTGGTCCGACGAGCTGATAGCCGCTGAGCAGGTCCGCCGTGCGGAGCTTTCCGTTCCTCACCCGAGCCGCCCGCGGTGGAGAGTCCTCGTTGATGTCGAACGGACCGGTCATCACCAGCAGCTCCATCCCCACCCGACACGGCGCGCCGATCTGGGCGAGGTACTCGCCGATCCAGTCGAAGGAGTAGCCTTCTGCCCGGTAGTCGTAGGACCACGAGCCATCCGCAGTTTTCGTATGGATGTAATCTTCGTTCGGGCCTGCATCGAAGGCGCCGCGGAGGATGATCGCCTCGACATCGAAGTTCGGCCGGTAGTCGTGCCTAGCCTCACAACGGGTCAGACGGACCAGCGCCACGCCCGCCGAGCCACGGAAGAACGTGGCGATCTCAAGTTTCAGCCGCAGGCGACGACGGTCGGCCACAATGGCGCGCACCCGCTGCAGCAGGGCGTCGTCGGAACGGCGCACCGGCTCCAGCCCCAACACCGCACCATCAGCCGACCTGAAGGCTAGGTAGCGCTCCCCGATCAAGGCCGTCAGGTTTCCGCCACAGCTGTTCGTCCCGTCGCGGAATTCCCTGAACCGGCGGTGGTCGATGAATCCCAGGTCCTGATGCCATTCAATGGCACGCCGAGTGGAATTCCTCGTCCCGGGTCTCAAACCCCTGCATACGCACACGCGGGTCGGCGAAGGCGCGCCAGGGATTGCTGCCAAACCTGGGCAGCACCAGCGGGAACCTGCCGCTCGCGCCGCCTCTCAGACTCTCGATCACCCGGGCCATCGGCGTGTGGAACGGCCCTGTCGGGACAGTGAACTGACAGTCCATCGTCTCATGACCTTCGACGGTCCTGCGCGGGCCTTGCGGGATTTGGTCTTCCGGCGGTGGTGGCTTGGGTTCGGGCATCGCCTCCCAAGCCTCCCACGCCGCGTCCATGGCGGCCCACTCCTCCTTTGTGAGACGCCTGGGCGCCGGGCAGGCCGGCGGCCCGTCGATTTCGACCTCGACCCAGTCGACGTAGGCCGCGGAGCTGATCGCGGAGGAGACAGACGAGTCCGCCAATTCAGCGAAAGGGTTGATGTAGACCATTGAACAGCCGAATGCCGACTCTGCGGCCATGCATGCTACGGCAATCGTCAGGGCCAGAAGACGGGTCCTCATCCCACCATCCGCTCCCGGCCTTCCCAGTAGGGTTTGCGGAGTTCGCGGCGAAGGACCTTGCCGCTGGGATTCCGGGGCAGGACGTCGGCGAAGTCGATGCTCTTGGGCGACTTGTAGCCGGCGATCCTGGCGCGGCAGTGGGCGATCAGCTCGTCGGGCGTCGCCGTCGCGCCGGCCTTTAGGACCACGATCCCCTTCACCGCCTCGCCCCACCGCTCGTCGGGGACGCCGATGACGGCGGCGTCGGCCACCGCCGGATGGCTGAACAGGGCGTTCTCCACCTCGGCCGGATAGACGTTCTCGCCGCCGGACACGATCATGTCCTTCACCCGGTCGTAGATGTAGAGGTAGCCCTCCTCGTCGAAGTAGCCGGCGTCGCCGCTGGCGAACCAGCCCTCGGGATCGATGGCTTCGCGGGTGGCGTCGGGGCGGTTCCAGTAGCCCTTCATCACCCCCTTGGCGCGGATCTGCACCTCGCCCACCTCGCGAGGCGCGCCCGCCCGGCCCTCCGGCGTCATCACCCGCACCTCGAAGCCCGGCCAGGGCTTGCCGCAGGAGCGCAGCTTGTCCCGCTCGGGCGCATGGTCCTCGGGCGGCAGGTAGGTGGCCCCGCCGATGGTCTCGGTGAGGCCGTAGAGCTGGGTGAAATCGGCGCCGAAGCGGGCCTGGGCCTGGCGCAGCACCGATTCCGAGATCGGCGAGGCCCCGTAGAAGACGCGCTCCAGCTTGCCGAAGTCAGTGGTTTCCACGCCCGGGGTCTGCAGCAGCATGTTGATGATGGTCGGGGCCAGAAAGGCGTAGTTGACGCCCTGGTCCTCGAGCCGGGCCAGGATCTCGGCCGGGTTGACCTCGCGCGTCAGCACGTTGCGCACGCCCTGCAGCAGGGCCAGCAGGCCGCAGTTGGTCCCGGCCACGTGGAACAGCGGCATCACCACCAGGTTGGTCTTGCCGGGCTCGTAGCGCGCCCAGCCCGCCTCCAGCGCCAGCCTGAACAGGGCTAGGAAGTTGGCCTGGGTCAGCTGCACGCCCTTGGGCAGGCCGGTCGTGCCCGAGGTGTAGAGCTGGATGACGTCGTCGTCGGCGCGCGCGGGCAGGTTCGGATCGTCCCAGGACATCCGCGCCAGCCAGTCGTCGAAGCTGGTCCAGCGTGGGTGGCCCGGCTCGAACCGGATCAGAACCTCGAGGTTCGGCAGGCCCCCGGCGATCTGGTCGACGACGCCCTGGAAGTCCTCGCCGTAGACCAGCACCCTGGCCCCGGCGTCCTTGAGGATGAAGGCGATCTCCGGCGGAGCCAGGCGCCAGTTCACCGGCGCCAGGGTCACGCGGGCCTTCAGGGCGCCCATCCAGAGGATGAAGAACTCGGGATTGTTCTTCGCCAGCACGCCGACCCGGTCGCCGGGCTTGAGGTTCAGGGCCAGCAGGGCCTGGGCGCACTGGCTGGAGCGGCGGTCGAGGTCGGCGAACGTCAGGGTCTCGCCCTCGAACCAGATGGCCCCGGCGTTCGGCCGCTGGCGCGCCTGCACCCGGGCGATGTCGGCGACGGAGCCGATTTCGGCGAGATCGATCATGCGCTTCCTCGTTGCCGCGGCCTTGTTCCGGCCACTGGCGCTTGTACCTGTCGCCTGTAGCATGCCGAAATCGGGCGGGCAGGCAACGAGGACCGAGAGCGTGACGGACCGACGGACGCTTCTGCTTGCACTGGCCGCGGCGGGTCTGCCCTCCCGTTCCCCCAGGGCCCAGTCATCGTCGATCGACTGGATGTGGCGCTGGACAGCCAATGCTCCCTTGATCGTCGCGGGCGTGCCCCAACCGGGTGGGGATCGGTCTGGCGAAGGGAGCGCCCGGACCATCGAAATTCCGATTATGGACGCCATGGTCCTCAAAGGAGTCCACGAGGGGCCGCTTACAATCAGTCATCCTAACTTTGGTTCAGGCGTGATCGACTTCGATCAGCCTTGGCGATTTAAGGGCCGCCGAGCCGTGCTGTTCATAAGAGCCTTTGGCGAGGCGACGCCGCCGTTGGTGAATGTGGGCGCGGTCCTCGAGGGTGACGACGCCGGAATCGCGGCGGTCCGGACCGAGATAGCTCTGCAGGCAAGACTTCTGGCAAGCTGGAAGAGGGATCCCTCTGACCCGTTCTATCGCCAGGTCGAAGCGCTCATCGGGCGCATCATGACGCTGAAGGATACCGGGTCGCCCGTCTACGAAGCACAGGCGGAAGCCTTTGCAGACCTTGAAGCCCTCGGCGAGCCTGCTCTTCCCGCCATCGTCGCCTGGATGGACGACAGGCGGCCTCTGCCGTACCCCGCCATTTCGTTCGTGAACAAGGCGGTCGATCGCTTCGAGGGGATGCGCCACTACGGCCCCAAGCTGATGGTCGACGCCATGGCCGGCGTTCTCAATCAGCTGACCGGCGAGAGTTTCGGGAACATCTACAGCGGCGCGTCCGATGCGGAGCGGGATTTGGCGGTGAAAGGCTGGCGCATGTATGCAGCACGGCGCGCGGCCGGCCTCACATAGCGAAAGGGCCGCCCTCGCGGACGGCCCTTCCATCAGCTCGGGGCCGAAGCCCTACTCCGCCGCCTGGGCCGGGTTGAAGCCGAGCATGGCCTTCACTTCCAGGAACTCGTGGAAGCCGTAGTCGCCCCACTCCCGGCCGTTGCCGCTCATCTTGTAGCCGCCGAAAGGCGCCATCAGGTCGCCGCCGCCGCCGTTGATGGAGACCTGGCCGGCGCGCAGCTTCGAGGCCACCTCGCGGATCTTCGCCTGGTCCTTGCCGGAAACGTAGGCCGCGAGGCCGTACTCGGTGTCGTTGCCGACCTCGACCGCCTCGTCGACGCTGTCGTAGCCGAGGATCGAGACCACCGGGCCGAAGATCTCCTCCTTGGCGATGGTCATGTCGTTGGTGACGTTGGCGAAGATGGTCGGCTTCACGTAGTAGCCCTTGTCCAGCCCTTCCGGGCGGCCGACGCCGCCGGTGACCAGGGTGGCGCCCTCGTCGATGCCGGCCTGGATCAGCTTCTGAATCTTGTTGAACTGGATCTCGGAGACCACCGGGCCCATCTGGGCGTTCCCCTTGGGGTCGCCGACGGTCGTCGACTCGGCGGCGGCCTTGGCGATCTGGATCACCTCGTCCATGCGCTTGCCGGGGACCAGCATGCGGGTCGGGGCGTTGCAGGACTGGCCGGAGTTCATCATCACCGAGCGCACGCCGCCGGTGACCGCCGCCGGGAAGTCGGCGTCGTCGAGGATGATGTTGGGGCTCTTGCCGCCCAGCTCCTGGGCGACGCGCTTGACGGTGGCGGCCGCGTTCCTGGCCACCTCGATGCCGGCCCGGGTCGAGCCGGTGAAGCTCATCATGTCGACGTCCGGATGGCTGGAGAGGGCCGCTCCGACGGTGGGGCCGTCGCCGTTGACCAGGTTGAACACCCCGGCCGGGACGCCGGCGGCGTGGAGGATCTCGGTCCAGACGTAGCCGCTGAAGGGCGCGACTTCCGAGGGCTTGAGCACCATGGTGCAGCCGACGGCGAGGGCCGGGGCGACCTTGCAGGCGATCTGGTTGACCGGCCAGTTCCAGGGCGTGATCAGGCCGCAGACGCCGATCGGCTCCTTGACCAGGCGTGTGGGGCCGCGATCCTCGACGAAGCGGAAGGACTTCAGCACCTCGATGGCCGTGTTGGTGTGAGCCAGGCCCATGGCCGCCTGGGCGCGCTGGGCCAGCGAGGCGGGGGCGCCCATCTCCTCGGTGATGGCGTCGGCCATGTCGCCGTAGCGCTTCTGGTACTCGGCGAGGATGCGCTGCAGCAGATCGATGCGCTCCTCGACCGTGGTCTGGGAGAAGGTCTCGAAGGCCCTGCGCGCGGCCTTCACGGCCTGGTCGACGTGCTCGGCCGTGCCGAGGGAGATCCGGCCGCAGACCTCTTCCGTCGCCGGGTTGATCACCTCCAGCGTCTTGACCCCGGTCGGCTCGACCCATTTCCCGTCGATGTAGAACTTCGTGTAGTCGCGCATCACCGTCTCTCCCTGCGGGGTCGTGCGGGCCGCCGTCCGGCCTCTTCAAACGTTAGTTTAGTTACCAGCGATCACGTGGGGAAGGGCCGACTCGCAAGTCGCCGCCCCTCGTCTTCAAAGCTGATGGACCTGCGGCTGGCCGGCGACCGGGCTGCGGGCCTTCAGCACATAGTCGGCGCGGATCGAGCCGATGTAGAGGTCCTTCAGGTCCGGGCCGCCCCAGGTGACGTTGGTGGGGTGGTTGACGATCTCGCCGGAGGGGTCGTGGACCACGGTTTCGACGGTCCCGTCCGGCTTGATGGCTACGATCTTGTTGGCGGCCGGCAGGCAGACCCAGAGATCGCCGTTGGCGTCCATGCCGACGCCGTCGGTGTAGCCCAGGTCGTCCGGATGATGCTCGGCCTCGGCCTCCGCCTGGACCTGGCGGGCGTCGACGAGGCGGCCGAGGACGGGGCCGTAGCGCTCGCCGGGTCCCAGCTTGCCGCCGGGCAGGACGGCGAAGCGCAGCACGTCCGCGCCGCTGGTCTGGGCGCAGTAGAGGAAGCGGTCGTCGGCCGAAAGGGCCAGGCCGTTGGGGAACTTCAGGCCCTCGGCGACGATCCGCGCCGCGCCGTCCGGGCGCAGCACGAAGATGAAGCCGTCGGCGCGGCCGTCGAGCGCCTGGGGCCAGGTCTCGGCGTGGGTGGAGTTGGCGCACCAGATGTTCCCGGCGCGGTCCAGCACCGGATAGTTGGCGCTGGTCAGCCGCTTGCCGCCGACCTCGGCGACCAGGGTCTCGTGCGCGCCGGTGGCCGGATCGAACCGCTGCAGCGGGCCCTCCTCCCGGTCGTAGATGCCGAAGTTGGCGATCAGCACGCGGCCCTGCAGGTCCATGTTGAGGCCGTTCGGCGCGCCGCCCTTCGGGCCCATGCGGGTGAACGAGCCGTCGGGGTGGATCTCGGCGACGGCGCACTGGTGGTCGGAGGCGAAGACCCGGCCGTCCCTGCCCACGACGACATCCTCGGGCCGGTCGATGCCGACGGCGATTCTGCTGAAATCCCCGGGGCTCATCCAGGCCATGCGCGCCTCCCTTTGTCTTCAAGCCGATCACCCCCGCCAGGGCGGGGGCCAAGCGGCGATCCAGCATGGGTCCCCGCTTGCCCGGGAACCGTCGGAATCACCAGAACAGGTCGGGCGGGGCGCCGTCCAGCGCCTCGGCGAGGCGGCGGCGGGCGCCGGCGGTGGTTCCCGCCGGCGGATCGCGCGGGTCGAACCAGTCGACGCGCAGGATCTCGCCGCGCGAGGTGGGGGCGCAGGGCGTCCACAGGTCGACGCGGTACACTAGCACGTGGCCGCCGCGGAACAGCCGGGCGTTCGAGTGCATGGAGAGCAGCACGGGCCGCGTGTCCGGCCGGATCCCCGCCTCCTCCTCCAGTTCGCGGACGAGAGCCTGTTCGGCGGTCTCGCCGCGCTCGACCCCGCCGCCCGGCAAGTACCAGCCGGGCGTATAGCTGTGCTCGACGAGCAGCACCCGTCCCTGGCCGTCGAAGACCATGGCCCGGACGCCCAGCGTCAGCCCGCGCGTCTGACGCATGGCCAGCTGCCAGGCGGGCCGCAGGCGGGGCTCGATGAAACGCTTGAGGCGGGACATGCGGGGAGCCTAGCCGGTGCGCTTGCTGCGCGCGAGCGCGGGAGCTAAAGCCAGACCGGACTTTCACGTGGAGCCGTCCCCATGCTCGCCATCGGCGTCATCGCCCTGTTCATCATCGTGCTGGCCGGCATCAACCTGTTCGAATTCGGCCGCATCGACTGACGCCGACTTGCGCGGCGCTGCGCTCATAACCGGGGCCGCGCGGCGGATCGGCCGCGCCCTGGCGTTCGAGGCCGCGCGGGCCGGCTATGACGTCGCCGTCCATCACCGCTCATCGCCCGACGAGGCCGAGGCGACCGCCGAGGCGGTCCGGGAACGGGGTCGCCGCGCGATCGTGCTGGCCGCCGACCTGACCGCGCCGGACGCCGCCGACCTGATCGGGCGGGCCGAAACGGCCCTGGGGCCCGTGACCCTGCTGGTCAACAACGCCTCGCTGTTCCTCGACGATCGCCTCCAGACCTTCGCCGCCGGCGACCTCGACGCCCAGCTGGCCACCAATGTGCGGGCCCCGGCGGTCCTCGCCCAGGCCTTCGCGACCGCCCTGCCGGCCGAACGGGAGGGGCTGATCGTCAACCTGCTCGACCAGCGGGTCTGGCGGCCCAACCCGCAGTTCTTCGGCTACAGCCTGTCCAAGGCGGCGCTCTGGCACGCCACCAGGACCATGGCCCAGGCCCTGGCGCCGCGCATCCGGGTGAACGGGATCGGGCCGGGACCGACGCTCGCCTCGGTGCACCAGGCCTCCGGAGAGTTCGAGCGCGAGGCCGCCGGAACGCCCCTGGCCCGCGCGGTGACGCCCGAGGACGTCGCCGCCGCCCTGCGCTACCTGATTGACGCTGGGGCGGTGACGGGCCAGATGATCGCCGTCGACGCCGGCCAGCACCTCGGCTGGCGCACCCCCGACGTCATCGAACCCTGAGGAGACGTGGCCGCCACCCCCCTTCCCGACACCGCTTTCGATCCCGCCGCCGCCGCGCGCGTGGTCGTCACCCGGGTTTTCGTCCGCGGCCTCAAGGTGGAGGCCGAGATCGGCGTCTACGCGCACGAACACGGCCATACCCAGCCGCTGATCGTCGATGTCGAGCTGGACGTCACGGCGGCCCACGCCGAACGGCTGGCGGAGACGGTGAACTACGAGCGGATCGCGCGGGACGCCCGCGCCATCGCCGCCGAGGGCCACATCGAACTGGTCGAGACCTTCGCCGAACGGCTGGCCGGCCGCTGCCTGGCCGATCCCCGCGTGACCCGGGCGCGGGTGCGGGTCGAAAAGCCGCTGGCCCTGGCGCCTGACGCCCAGGCGGCCGGCGTCGAGATCACGGCGGTCCGCGCCTGAGCGGGACCGGCCCGGTCCATGCCGCCCGCCTCGCTCCGCTGAGGCCTGAAACCCGCTGGTCGCTGGAGGACGGCGTCCTGGTCGAGCGCGCCGGCGCGCGCGAGCGGCGTTGGCCGCTGTCCGGCCTTCGCCTCTTCCGGCTGACGGGCCTGCCGGGCGGGACGCGGCGGGTCCTGACGCTGCGGTTCGCGCGGGGCCGCTGCCTGATCGCGTCGCACAGCTGGGCCGGCCCCGGACGGCTCGAGGACCGCATGGCGAGCTTCTCGGCCCTGGCGCGGGCGATCGCGGCGGAGACCGCCGGCCAGGCGCGGTTCACCACCGGCCGCCTCGAGATCGGCGAGGCCTTCGCCTGGACCATCGGCCTGCTGGCCGCCGGCGCCGCGGCCCTGGTCGTCCTGTCGCTGGCCGGCGGAGCGCCGGGCCTGGGCGTGGCCCTGGCGGCGAGACTGGTCTTCGTGCTGATCCTGATGCTGGCGGCGCTGCCCTGGCTGAGCCGGGGCCCGACGAGGCTCGATCCCCTCGACCTGCCCGCCGACCTGCTCCCGCGCGTTTGATCGCCGGCGCCTTTGCATCGGGCGCGGAATATGGCCAACCTGCCGCCAGGAGGACCGTCATGACCGACATCCCGGCCGCCGCCCGCCCGCACGAGGACCGCGTCCTGCCCGCCGTCGTCTACGGCCTCTATCTGCTGAGCCTGCCGTCCGTGTGGTTCTGCACGCTGATCGGCCTGGTGGTCGCCTACGCCAATCGCGACTCCGCCGGCCCGAGAATGAAGACCCACTACGAATTCCTGATCCAGACCTTCTGGAAGTCGATCTGGTGGTTCCTGATCGGAGTCGCCCTGATCATCGTGGGCATCCCGCTGTCGCTGGTGCTCATCGGCATTCCCGTGGTCGCGGTCGGCGCGATCATCGTGGCCGTCGTCCACCTCTGGTTCTATGCGCGCGCCGTCGTCGGCCTGATCTTCCTGGCGCAGGACGAACCCTATCCGCGGCCCCAGGCCTGGCTGTTCTGAAGGCGCCCGCCCCGCATTTCCGCCCAACAACCCGGCGTCCGGCCGCTTCCGCCTCCCCTGCCGGTTGAGCCGCATCGACCCCGGCCGCGCCCGACCGAACCCTGAGCGGACCAGGGTCTGCACGGGGATGAGCCATGGGCGCGCGCTTGCTGAGCTTCCTGCTGGGTCTGTTGCTGGCGGGCGTCGGCTGGGCCCTCGTCGCGCCGGCGGGACCGGTCGGCGCCGTCCTGCCGGCGCTGACTCTGGGCCTGTTCGAGGGTCACCGCGCCTTCATCGGCTGGGGGGCCGCGGCGCTGGGCGTCGTCTCGCTGCTGTCGGCGGTGCTGCCGAAGGGCGAAGGGGCCGGCGGCCGCCGACGGCGCGCGCCGCCCGCCGTCGACTTCGACGCCGCGCCGTCCCATGAGGACGACCCCGGTCCCGAGGGTCACGCCGGCTCGGGCGCGCCCCGGCCGACGGCGCTGTGGTGAGGGACAGGCGCCCCGCGGCGCCTGTCCCCACAGGTCCTAGACCGGCGCTTCCGCGAACTGGCGGCGGACCAGGCGGGCGTAGTCGTCCATCAGGCCGAGCGAGATGGCGCCCGGCGTGTAGCGATGCTCGCCGACCTCGGCGACCGGAGTCACCTCGGCGGCGGTGCCGCAGAGGAACACCTCGCTGAAGCTGCCCATCTCCTCGGCGGGGATGTGGCGCTCGACCACCTCGAAGCCGCGCTTGCGGGCGAGGCCCATCACCGTCCGACGGGTGATGCCGTCCAGGAAGCAGTCCGGCGTCGGCGTATGGATCGTGCCGTCGCGCACCAGGAATACGTTGGCCCCGGTGGCCTCGGCGACATAGCCGCGCCAGTCGAGCATCAGGGCGTCGTTGTAGCCGTCCTTCTCCGCCAGGTGCTTGGAGATGGTGCAGATCATGTAGAGCCCGGCCGCCTTGGACGCCGTCGGCGCCGTCTCGGGCGAGGGGCGGCGATACTTCGCCCAAGCGAGGCGGATGCCCTTCTTCTTCTGCTCGGGATCGAAATAGCTCGGCCATTCCCAGGCGGCGACGGCGACGTGGATCTTCGACTGCTGGGCCGAGACCCCGATCATCTCCGATCCCCGCCAGGCGATGGGACGAACGTAACAATCTGTCAGCCCGTTCTTCGCACAGGTCGCCTTGCAGGCCTCGTCGATCTCCGACACCGTGTAGGGAATGCGGAAGTCCAGAATCTCCGCCGACTTGAACAGCCGCTCGGTATGAGCCGTCAGCTCGAAGATCTCCCCGCCGTACATGCGCTCGCCCTCGAACACCGCCGAGGCGTAGTGCAGGCCGTGCGTCAATACGTGCACCTTCGCCTCGCGCCAGGGCGTGAACCGGCCGTCCAGCCAGATCCAACCGTCGCGATCGTCGAAGGGAACGAGAGACATGGGGCGAAGCCCTCCTTTCCGTGGAACCGCGACGTTAGACGCCCCGGCCGCCGTGGCGTCAAACGAAATGGTGCGGTGCAATGACGACGCCGACCGATCCGCGGCTGATCCTGCGCGACGAGGAGCTGGATTCGGGGCTGGAGCTGCTGCTGCTCGCCGAGACCAGCCTATGGGCGGCGGTCGACGCGGCGCTGGAGGGCGAGCCGGGCCTGGGCCGGCCGCACTGGCGGGCCGCCTTCCTGCTGCGCCGTCGGCCGGGCCTGGGGGTCAGGGACCTTGCCCGGCTGACCGGGCTGTCCAAGCAGGCGGCCAGCCGAACCCTGGCCGACCTCGTCCGGACGGGCCTGGCGGAGGCGGCCGAGGGCGATCTCGACGCCCGCCGCCGGCCGGTGCGGCTGACCGACGCCGGCCGCGCCTTCGAGGGACGGATCGCCGAACGGCTGCGGGCGCTGCTGGCCCGCGCCTACCGGACCGGCGGACTTGACGGCGTGGCCGGGGCGAGGCGGATTCTGGCCGCCCTGGCCGGGCCGCGCACGGGCGTGGGCCTGCGGCGGGAGGAGACCTGATTGACCCAGCCCGACCGGCACCTGCTGGTGGTCGACGACGACGACCGCATCCGCGACCTGCTGCGCGAGTTCCTGACGCGGGCGGGGTTCCGCGTGACCACGGCGGCCGACGCGGCGGCGGCCGCGCGCCTGATCGACACCTTCGACTTCGACCTGATCGTGCTGGACGTGATGATGCCGGGCGAGGACGGCGTTTCGTTCGCGGCGCGCCTGAGGGCCCGGACCGACCCGCCCGGGCGCACGCCGGTGCTGATGCTGACCGCCCGCGGCGAGGCCGGCGACCGCATCGCCGGGCTGAAGGCGGGCGTCGACGACTACCTGCCAAAACCCTTCGAGCCGCAGGAGCTGCTGCTGCGCATCGAGGCCATCCTGCGGCGGGCCGGGCCGCGCGACACCGGCCCGGCCCGGGTGTCGCTCGGCGACTGCGCCTTCGACGTCGAGCGGGGCGAGCTGACCCGGGGCGGCGAGATCATCCGCCTGACCGAGGCCGAAATAGAGCTGATGCGTCGCCTCGCGCGCTCGGCCAACGCCCCCGTCGACCGGCTGGAGCTGGCCCGCGACACCGCCGACATCACCGGCCGGGCCGTCGACGTGCAGGTCACCCGCCTGCGCCGCAAGATCGAGGTCGATCCGAAGAACCCGCGCTACCTGCAGACGGTGCGCGGGGTCGGCTATCGCCTGGCGCCCGATTGATGGGCCGGCTCCGCGCCCTGCGCATCTACATTCCGCGCTTCATCAAGCGGCGGCTGCCGACCTCGCTGTTCGGCCGCAGCCTGCTGATCATCATCCTGCCCATCGCCCTGATGCAGGTGGCGGTGACCTGGGTGTTCTTCGACGCCCACTGGCAGACGGTCACCGGCCGCCTGTCCGACGGACTGGCGGGCGACGTCGCCTGGGCGGTCGAGAGCTACGAGGACGATCCGACGCCGGAGTCCCTGGCCCGCATCGCCCGTCGGGCGCAGGACAACATGTCCCTGTCGGTGGCGATCTCGAACTACCGGAGCCTGCCCCGGAGGCGGCCCGCCTCGGTGTTCGCCGCCCTCGACCGTTCGCTGGACAGGGCCCTCTCGCGGCGGCTGGACGCGCCCTACTGGTTCGATACGGCCCGGTATTCGAACTACGTCGACATCCGGGTGCTCGTGGCCGGACGGGTGATGCGGATCATCGCCCCCGCCGACCGGGCCTACGCCACCCAGGGCCATATCTTCGTGCTGTGGATGACGGTGGCGACCCTGCTGCTGACCGCCATCGCCATCCTGTTCATCCGCAACCAGGTTCGGGCCATCGAGCGGCTGGCCGACGCCGCCGACGCCTTCGGCAAGGGCGGCGACGTCAGCGAGTTCAAGCCCTACGGCGCCCGAGAGGTGCGGCAGGCGGCGCAGGCCTTCCTGGCCATGAAGAGCCGGATCGTGCGGCACATCGAGCAGCGGACGGCGATGCTGGCCTCGGTCAGCCACGACCTGCGCACCCCCCTCACCCGCCTGAAGCTGGAACTGGCGCTGGCCGAGCCCTCCGGGCGGGTCGAGGCCATGAAGACCGACCTCGCCGAAATGGAGCACATGATCGACGAGTACCTGGCCTTCGCCCGGGGCGAGGGAGGCGAGGCGGTCGAGACCGCCGCCCTGCGGGAGCTGATCGAGGACGTCAGCCGGGGCGCGGCCCGGGCCGGGGCGGCGGTGGAGATCGACGCCGACCCCGCCCTCAGCCTGGCGGTGCGGCCCAACGCCCTGAAGCGGGCGCTGTCGAACCTGGTGATGAACGCCGCCTCGCACGGCGAGCGCGTCGCCATCTCGGCCCGGCCGACCCCGGCCGGCGGGGTCGAGATCATCGTCGACGACGACGGCCCGGGCATCCCGCCGGACAGCTACGAAGAGGCCTTCCGGCCGTTCAACCGCCTCGACGAGTCGCGGAACCAGAACGCGAAGGGCGTCGGCCTGGGCCTGGCCATCGCCCGGGACGTGGCCCGGGGCCATGGCGGCGAGGTGACGCTGGACAGGTCGCCGATGGGGGGCCTGAGGGCGGTGGTGCGGCTGCCCGGATAGCCCGGGACGCGGGTCCGTCGCCGGTCAGCCCAGCTCCCTCGACCGCCGCGCGGCGGCGCCGACGGTTTCGGCGAGCAGGTCCTGAAGCGCCCCGCCGCCGGTGAGGACCTCGAGCCCCGCCGCGGTGGTGCCGCCGGGCGAGGTGACCTGTTCGCGCAGCTCGCCGGGCGTCGCATCGCTCATCGACAGCAGCGAGGCGGCGCCCAGGACGGTCGATTCCGCCAGCAGGGCGGCGGCGTCGGCCGGCAGGCCGTTGCGCACCGCCGCCGCCTCGAGCGCCTCGATGAAGGCGTAGAGGTAGGCCGGGCCCGAGCCCGACACGGCCGTCGCCGCGTGCATCAGCGCCTCGTCCTCGATGTCGACGGTGGTCGCCAGGTTGTCGAACAGGTCGTGGGCCCGGTCGCGGGCCTTCGCCGTCGCGGCGTAGATGGTCGCCGTGCCCTGGCCGGCGGCGACCGCGATGGTCGGCATGACGCGGGCGACCGCCCGGCCGCCGAACGCGCGCTCGAGGTCGGCCGCCGCGACGCCGGCGACCACCGAGACTATGACCGCCCCGGGCGCCAGATGGGGCTCGACCGCCTCGACGACGCCGCGCCAGACCTGCGGCTTCACCGCCAGCAGGACGATGGAGGCCGTCGACAGCGCCCGGTCGTCGGGGTCGAGCCGCGCGCCCGCCTCGACCGCCCGCAGGGCCTCCGGCCCGGGCCGGGGGTCGCGGATCAGCACGTCGCTCATGGAGACCGGGCCGATCGCGCCCCAGCCGCTCAGCAGGGCGCCGCCCAGGCGGCCGGCCCCCAGCATCAGGATGGTCGGCATCGGCGGCTCAGGCCTGGCCGACGGTCTCGAACATGCAGGCGGCCATGGCCTCTTCCGGCGTCTTGGCGCCGGCGATGAGGAAGTCGAAGGCCGGGTAGAAGCGGTCGGCCGCCTCCACCGCCGCGTCGATCATCGAGGCGGCCTGGGCGAGGGTCGGGCGCTCGCCGCCCGGCAGGCTGAGGGCGTGGCGGAAGACGATCTCGCCGTCCTCGGCCCAGATCTCGAAATGTCCCAGCCAGACGCGCTGGTTGATCAGCGACAGCAGCTCGTAGGCCGCCGGGCGCTTCGTGCGGGGCGTGGTCAGGCCGATGGCCAGGCACAGCTGCAGGCAATCGGCCTCGGGACGCCAGGCGAACCAGAGCTCGTAATCCTTCCAGTCGCCGGCCAGGGCGAAGGCGAGGTCGCCGTCGTCCGTGCGGTCGAAGGTCAGGTTTTCGGCGGCCAGCACGTGCTCGACCACTTCCAGCGGGTCGAGGGCGATCAGGGCGTCGTCTTCTTCGGGATGGGGGGTATCCATTCGGTCTCGATATCCCTCCGACTGAGGTCGGGCGGGTGAGGCCCGACGACGAAGCAGCGTCCTTTACGGGAAAGCCTAGACTGCTTCGCGGCGGGCGTAAGGGGTGTTCTTGCCGGGAGCGAGCCCTACTCGCCCTTCTTGCCCAGTTTGGGCCCCGGCGCCGGTTTGGCCGCCGGCCGGCGCGCGGCCCTGAGCGCGGCGACCTCCTCGCGCAGGGCGGCGATCTCGGCCTTCAGGACGTCGAGGTCGTCGCGGCGGACCAGATCCATCTCGGCGACGAAGCGGTCGGCCTGGGCGCGGAAGGCGGTCTTCGCCTCCTCGCCCGCCGTCTGGGCGAGGCCCACCGCCGCCGTGGTCAGCTTGGCGATCTCGTCGAGGAACGGGTTCTTGGTCTGCATCGGGGCCCTTGCCGGCGCGGATTGGCGCGCCATCGCTCCTAATATGGGAAACCGGGGGTGAAAGCGAAGGGGATCGCCGCTATCACAGGCGAAGCTCCCCCCCGACCGGAGACCGACGTGCCGTTTCCCGACTTCGACCCCGTGATCTTCAGCATCGGGCCCCTAGCGATCCGCTGGTACGCGCTCGCCTACGTGGCCGGCATCCTGCTCGGCTGGCGCTACGCCATCCGCCTCGTGCGCAAGGCGCGCCTGTGGGGCGGGCAGGCGCCGATCGCGACTCCCGAACAGATCGACGATCTGATCCTGTGGGTGACGCTGGGCGTCATCCTCGGCGGACGGATCGGCTATGTGCTGTTCTACGCCCCCAACCTGATCTGGCGGGAGCCGCTCGAGATCTTCCAGGTCTGGAAGGGCGGCATGAGCTTCCACGGCGGCTTCGCCGGCGTGGTGGTCGCGGTGATCGGCTTCGCCCGGGCCAACAGGATCGACATGCTGAGGCTGGGCGACCTGGTCGCGCCGGCGGCGCCGATCGGACTGTTCTTCGGCCGCGTGGCCAACTTCATCAACGGCGAGCTGTGGGGCCGCGAAACCATGGTCCCCTGGGGGATCATCTTTCCGGCCGGCGGACCCTGGCCCCGTCACCCCAGCCAGCTCTACGAGGCCGCGCTGGAGGGATTGGCGCTGTTCGCGATCCTGTGGTTCGCAACTCACCGGATGCTGTGGATCCAGCGGCGCGGCATGCTGACCGGGCTGTTCCTCGCCGGCTACGGCCTGTTCCGCATCCTGCTGGAAGGGCTGCGCGAGCCCGACGCCCACATGCCCGAATTCTTCCGAACCGCCGTGACCATGGGCTCGCTGCTGTCGATCCCGATGCTGCTGACCGGACTGTGGCTGATCTGGCGGGCGACGAAGGAGCCGGCCCCGGCGGCCGTCGCCGAGGCGCCGCCCGCGGAGAAGGCCGAAGGCTGATGAGTCTGCGCGAACGCCTGCGCGCCGAGATCGCGCAGACCGGCCCGATCGGCGTGGCCGAGTACATGAACCGTTGCCTGAACGACCCGCTGGGCGGCTATTACGCCACCCGTCCGGCGCTGGGCGAGGCGGGCGACTTCATCACCGCCCCGATGGTCAGCCAGATGTTCGGCGAACTGCTCGGCGTCTGGGCGGTCGAGACCTGGACGCGGATGGGCAAGCCCGCGCCGTTCCGGCTGGTCGAGATGGGGCCCGGCGACGGCGCCCTGATGAGCGACCTGCTGCGGGCGGTGCGCCTGGCGCCCGATTTCATCGCGGCGGCGGATCTGTGGCTGGTCGAAACCTCCGCCCCGCTGCGCGCGGCGCAGCGCGCCAGACTGGCGGGCGCCACGCCGGCGCCGGCCTGGGCCGCGTCGCTGGACGAGCTGCCCGCCGGCGCGCCGGTGATCCTGATCGCCAACGAGCTGATCGACTGCCTGCCCGCGCGTCAGTACGTCCGGGTCGGCGACGCCTGGGTCGAGCGCCTGGTCGGCCTGGGCGAGGACGGCGACCTGGCGTTCGGGCTGGGCCCCTCCGTCGCGGCGCCGGCGTCCGGTTGGTCGCCCTCGCCGCCGGGCAGGGAGGAGCCGGGGCCGGTCCTGGAAGTCTCCGCCGCCCAGGAAGCCATGGGCGCGGCGCTGGGCGCGCTGATCGCGCGGGAAGGCGGCGTCGCCCTGCTGATCGACTACGGGCGCGACCGGCCCGAGTTCGGCGACACCCTGCAGGCGTTGAAGGGCCACGAGAAGGTCGACCCCCTGGCCTTTCCCGGCGAGAGCGACCTGACCGTCTATGCCGATTTTCCGACTGTTCGCGACGCGGCGCGGGCGGCGGGGGCGGCGGCGACCGACGCCATTCCCCAGGGCCTGTTCCTGGGCATGCTGGGCATCCAGCACCGGGCCGAAGCGTTGAAGGCCGCGCGACCCGACCGGGCCGACGTCATCGACCGCCAGCTGACCCGGCTGGTCTCGCCCGACGAGATGGGCCAGCTGTTCAAGGCCGCCTGCATCCATTCGCCCGGCGTCGTGCCGCCGGGATTCGAGGCCTCCGCTTGACCGGGCTGGCGGTCATCCGCAGTCCGCTGCTGGAGGCGGCGGGCGTGCGTCACGGCTTCTTCACCCGCCGGGGCGGGGTGTCGCGGGGTCTGTACGAAGGGCTCAACGCCGGCCGCGGCTCGCGCGACGACCCGGCCCACGTGGCCGAGAATCGGCGCCGCGTCGCCGACTGGTTCGGCCAGCCGGTCGAACGGCTGAGCGGCTGCTATCAGGTCCATTCCGCTGTCGCCGTGACCGCCGACGCGCCCTGGGACGGCGCGCCGCCGGAAGCGGACGCGGTGGCGACGGCCAGTCCGTCGCTGGTCTGCTCGGTGCTGACCGCCGACTGCGCCCCGGTGCTGATCGCCGACCCGGACGCGCGGGTCGTCGCCGCCGCTCACGCCGGCTGGCAGGGGGCGCTGAACGGCGTCGTCGAGGCCGCCGTCGAGGCCATGGCGGCCCTCGGAGCCCGGCGCGAGCGGATGCGCGCCGCCATCGGACCCTGCATCGCGCCGGGGTCCTACGAGGTCGGCCTGGAGTTCCTCGAACGGTTCGAGGCGGCCAGCCCCGGCGCCGCGCGGTTCTTCGGGCCGGGCGCGGCGCCCGACAAGCGCCAGTTCGACCTGCCCGGCTTCGTGCTCGACCGGCTGGCCGGGGCCGGCGTGCCGGCCGCGGAATGGGTGGGACGCGACACCTGCGCCGAGGCCGAGGACTTCTATTCCAACCGCCGCGCGTTCCACCGCGGCGAGGACGACTACGGCCGGCTGATCAGCGCCATCATGACCGACGGCCCGGCCCGCGCGCCCGGCGCCTGAACCGGCCGGCGCCCTCGCGCGTTGCCGCCGTCCGCACGGCAGTGTGAGCGGACCTTGAGGCATCCAACCGGCGCGGTCGCACGTTGCATCGCCAACGGACGCCGGACCGCCTGGCGGCCTCGGGGTTCGCCATGCACCAATTTCCGGCGCCGATCACGACCGCAAGACCCCTGCCCACCCCCGCGCGGGTCCGGCGGGCCGTCCTGATCGGCAGCTTTCCGCCGCGGCGCTGCGGCATCGCCACCTTCACTAGCGACGTCCGCGACGCCCTGGTCGCCGCGCGGCCAGGCCTGGACTGCCGCATCGTCGCCCTGACCGATCCGGGCGGCGCCTACGCCTACGACGAGGACGTCCTCTTCGAGGTGCGGCAGGACCGGCTCGCCGACTATCTCGAGGCGGCGCGGCGGATCGACGCCTTCGGGGCCGACATCGTCTGCCTGCAGCATGAGTTCGGCCTGTTCGGCGGGCCGGCGGGCGGCCACCTGACGACGCTGCTCGACGCCCTGAAGGCGCCGGTGGCGACGACCGTGCACACCGTGCTCGCCGAGCCCGACGACGACCAGCGACGGGTGTTCGGACAGCTGCTGGCGCGCTCGTCGCGGGTCATCGTCATGGCCGAACGCGGCCGGCGGATCCTGACCGAGGTCTGGCGCGCGCCGGCCAGCCGGATCGTGGTGACCCCCCATGGCGCCCCGGATCATCCGCTGGTCGAGACCGCCGGGCCGAAGGCCGGGCTGGGACTCGGCGGACGCGAGGTGCTGTTGACCTTCGGCCTGCTCTCCCCCGGCAAGGGCCTCGAGACGGTGATCCGGGCGCTGCCGGCGATCGTCGCGGCGAGACCCGAGGCGCTCTACGTCGTTCTCGGCGCCACGCATCCGCGGCTGGCCGCGCGGGAGGGCGAGACCTATCGCGAGGGCCTCAGGGCCCTGGCCCAGGACCTGGGCGTCGCCGGGCACGTCCGCTTCGTCAACGCGTATGTGGACCGGCCGCGACTGCTGGAATGGCTCGCGGCGGCCGATATCTACGTGACGCCCTATCTCAACGAGTCGCAGATCACGTCGGGGACGCTGTCCTACGCCGTGGCGCTGGGCAAGCCGGTGATCTCGACCCCCTACTGGCATGCCCAGGAGCTGCTCGACGGGGGGCGCGGGGTGCTGACCCCGTTCAACGACCCCGCCGCCCTGGCCGAGGCCGCGGTGGCGTTGCTGACCGATCCCGGGCGCATGCAGGCCATGCGCCGCAAGGCCTGGGAAAAGGGCCGCGAGACGCTGTGGAGCCGGCTGGCCGAGCGATATCTCGAGGTCTTCGACGCCGCCAAGGGGGCCGAGCCGCGGCCGCGCCCGGTCGAACCGCGAAGCTTCGCGCCGCCGCACGGGCCGCCGCCCGCCCTGGGCGGTGTGCGGCGGCTGACCGATGACGTGGGCATCCATCAGCACAGCCGTTTCGCCGTTCCCGACCGCAATCACGGCTACTGCGTCGACGACAACGCCCGGGCCCTGATCCTGATGCGTCGCCTGCGCGCCCTGGGCTGGCCGGCCGCCGAGATCGAGCCCCTGGCGACCACCTACGCCGCCTTCGTCGACCACGCCTGGAACCCGGAAGCGGGCCGGTTCCGCAACTTCATGGGCTACGACCGCCAGTGGCTCGAGGACGTCGGCTCGGACGACAGCGTCGCCCGCGCCTGGTGGGCGGTGGCGGTGACCGCCGCCGATCCCGAGGCCGGCGCCCTGCGCGACTGGGCCCGCGACATGGCCAGGAAGGTCTCGCCGCACCTGGACGGGTTCACGGCCCTGCGCACCTACGCCTTCCTGGTCCTGGGCCTGTCGGCCCTGGTCACCGACGAGCCCCGGCTGGGCCACGAACGCGACCTGCTCGAGCGATTGTCCGAGGGCCTGGCCGGGGTTCTGGACGGCCGTCAGACCGGCCGCTGGCTGTGGTTCGAGGACGTACTCACCTACGACAACGCCCGCCTGCCGGAGGCGCTGCTGCGGGCCGGGCGGGTGTTGCGGAACGACCGTCTGGTCGAGGCGGGCCTTCGCGCGCTCGACTGGCTGTGCGAGCGCCAGACCGGCGCCGGCGGCGTCTTCAGGCCGGTGGGCACGGGCAATTTCCACACCCCGCTCAGCGTCGCCGAACCCTTCGACCAGCAGCCGCTCGAGGCGGCCGCGACGGTGGACGCCTGCGTCGCCGCCTTCGCCGCCACCGGCGAGGGCCGCTGGCTGGCCGAGGCGCGTCGGGCCTTCGACTGGTTCGCCGGCCGCAACGATCTTGGCGTTCCGCTGGCCGACCCGGCGAGCGGCGAATGCTACGACGGCCTGACTCCGATCGGGCCGAACCTCAACCAGGGCGCCGAGTCCGTGCTCGCCTTCCAGATGGCCGCCTGCGCCATGCTGACGCTCGACAGCATAGCGCGGCCCGGGCCCCGCCCCGCCGAAGCCCCGTCCCAACGCCGTCTCGCGGAAAGATGCCCAAGCTCGACCACAGCCGTCTCCGACTCTTCCCCGACCCCGCGCGCGTCGTCGTTCGGCCCTTCCACATCCCTCCGGATCCGCGACCGCTGAACCCGGGCGAGGTCACCCGCGCGCGGCGGATCGTCGATGCGGTGCTGGCCATGGACATGCGCACCTGCGAGGCCGAGCTGGCGCTGGTGACCCAGGACTTCGGGGCGCGGCACTGGCAGATCCGCGCCGTCCATCTGGAGCGCTACGAACAGATCCGCGAGGAGATCGGGCTGGAGAACCGCCTGCGCGAGACGCGCAAGGCGCTGATCGGCGCCTATTTCTGCCACGAGTACAGTTATTCGGCGGCGGCGCTGATGAACCCCAGCGTCGTGCCCCATCCCGACCAGTCCGGCCTCAGCGGCGGGGCGGTGCGCATCGTCCTGTCGGTGCGGGCCGTCGGCGAGGGCCATATTTCCTCGATCGGCTTCCGCGAGGGGATCGTCACCGCCGACGGCGAGGTCACGCTGATGCCCGAGCCGCCCATCGCCATGGCCGCCCACGCGTGCGACCCGCCCTCGGAGGGCATCCCCGAGGGACCGGTCCAGGCCTGCCGGTACACCGAGGCCTCGCTGTCCGGGACGCTGATCTTCCCCTTCACCCGGGCCCAAAAGAACGGGCTGGAGGACCTCCGCCTCGTGCGCTTCGTGCGGGACGACGGCGAGGCCGTCTACCATGGCACCTACACCGCCTACAGCGGCAGCCACATCGCCTCGGAGATGCTGACCACGAGCGACTTCCGCACCTTCGACCTGACGCCGATGACCGGTTCGGCGGCGCGCAACAAGGGCATGGCCCTGTTCCCCCGCAAGATCGACGGCCAGTACGCCATGATCGGCCGCCAGGACGGGGAGAACGTCTGGTTCCTGAGATCGGACCGGCTGCTCGACTGGAACGGCGGCGAGAAGATCCTGACGCCGAAGTTCCCCTGGGAGCTGGTCCAGATGGGCAACTGCGGCTCGCCGATCGAGATCGAGGAGGGCTGGCTGCTGCTGACCCACGGCGTCGGCGCGATGCGCAAGTACGCCATCGGCGCCGTGCTGCTCGACCGCGACCATCCGACCCGGGTGCTGGGACGCACCCAGGCGCCGCTGCTGTCGCCGTCTGACGAGACCCGCGAGGGCTATGTGCCGAACGTGGTCTACACCTGCGGGGCGATGGCCGTCGGCCGGCGGCTGTTCATGCCCTTCGGCGTCGCCGACAGCTCCATCGCCTTCTGCTCGGCGGACATCAATGAGCTGGTCCGGGAGCTGGTGTAGCGCTGAGGGGCCTGGACTTCATGTCCCTCGGGACTTGATGGCCCGGCCCTGCGATGAGGGGGACAGCGCAAGCAGTCCCCGCCGAGACCGCTAACGCAGGCCCGCGTTGATCTTCTCGAGGGCTTTCGAGCCCGGGACCAGGTCGGCGTCGGTCAGGCTGTTCAGCGGGCGTGCCACCGTATTCAGGGCGTCGTGGAGGTCTTCCGACTCCGGATCGACGTAGAGCAGCCCGGTCACGATCTCGCCGGCGGCCTGGCGGGCCTGGAGGTAGGCCATGGCGCCGACGCGGTCGGTGGCGTCGTAGTCCTCCTCGACCTTGCGCAGCAGCAGGATCGACCCGTCGTGCTGGGCCACCTCGACCAGGGAGCCCGGGGCGTAGTCGGCGGCGATCGGCGCGCGGCCCAGGATGACGTCGAGCTTGTTCACCGCCTCGTTGTGCTCGCGCACGAAGTCGAAGCTCTTGGTCGAGCCGGCATGGTTGTTGAAGGCGATGCAGGGGCTGAGCACGTCGATGAAGGCCGCGCCCTTGTGGGTCAGGGCGGCCTTGATCAGGGGCGTCAGCTGGGCCTTGTCGCCGGAGAAGCTGCGGGCGACGAAGGTGGCGCCCAGCTGCAGGGCGAGCGCCACCAGGTCGATGCCGCTGTCGGAGTTGACCACGCCCTTCTTGGACCGGCTGCCCTTGTCGGCGGTGGCCGAGAACTGGCCCTTGGTCAGGCCGTAAACGCCGTTGTTCTCGACGATGTAGGTCATGTTCACGCCGCGCCGCATGGCGTGGGCGAACTGGCCCAGGCCGATGGAGGCGGAATCGCCGTCGCCCGAGACGCCCAGGTAGATCAGCGAGCGGTTGGCCAGGTTCGCGCCCGTCAGAACCGAGGGCATGCGGCCGTGCACGGTGTTGAAGCCGTGGCTGGCGCTGAGGAAGTAGTCCGGCGTCTTGGACGAGCAGCCGATGCCCGAGAGCTTGGCCAGACGGTGCGGCTCCAGGTCGATCTCGAAGCAGGCCTGGACGATAGCGGCGCTGATCGAGTCGTGGCCGCAGCCGGCGCACAGGGTCGAGACCCGGCCCTCGTAGTCGCGGCGCGTGAACCCGAGCTTGTTGGTCGACAGCGAGGGGTGATGGAACCTGGGCTTGGCGATGTAGGTCATTTGGCCATCTCCCCGGCGGGGGCGAAGTCGGCGCCCATGCCCCGGGCGAGCTCGCCCTGGATGAAGCGGGCGGTGATCGGCGAGCCGTCGTAGTTGAGCACCTTGACCAGCCGCGCCGGGTCGACCCCGCCCTCGTTGATCAGCAGGGCGCGCAGCTGGGCGTCGCGGTTCTGTTCGACCACGAACACCAACTCGTGGCGGGCGATGAAGTCGAACACCTCGCCCGGGAAGGGGAAGGCGCGGACCCGCATGGCGTCGACGTGCAGGCCCCGGGCGTCCAGGCCGGCCAGGGCCTCATCCATCGCCGGCGATGTGGAGCCGTAGTAGATGACGCCGTACTGCGTCTTCTTCTTCGCGGCGCGGACGACCGGGGCCGGGACCAGGTCCCTGGCCGTGTCGAACTTGCGCAGCAGCCGCTCCATGTTGTCGACGTAGACAGGGCCCTCCTCGCTGTAGCGGGCGTAGCGGTCGCGCGACGTGCCGCGGGTGAAGTAGGCGCCCTTGGACGGGTGCGTTCCCGGCCAGGTGCGGTAGGGGATGCCGTCGCCGTCGACGTCGAGGTAGCGGCCGAAGTCGGCGCCGGCCTCCAGCATCCCGGCGGTCATCACCTTGCCGCGGTCGAGCGTGCGGCTGTCATCCCACCGGAAGGGCGGGATCAGCCATTCGTTCATGCCCATGTCGAGGTCGAGCATGACGAAAATCATGGTCTGCAGGCGGTCGGCGAGGTCGAAGGCCAGGGCCCCGAACTCGAAGCACTCGTTCGGTCCCTCCGGCAGCAGCAGGACGTGCTTGGTGTCGCCGTGGCTGGCGTAGGCCGCCGACAGGATGTCCGACTGCTGGGTGCGGGTCGGCATGCCGGTCGAGGGGCCGCCGCGCTGGACGTCGAAGATCACCGCCGGAATCTCGGCGAAGTAGGAGAGGCCGATGAACTCCTGCATCAGCGAGACGCCCGGCCCCGAGGTGCAGGTGAAGGCCCGCGCCCCGTTCCAGCCGGCGCCGACCACGACGCCGATGGAGGCGATCTCGTCCTCGGCCTGGACGATGGCGTAGCGGGCCTCGCCCGTCTCGGGGTCCTTGCGCAGGGTCTTGCAGTAGTCCGTGAAGGCCTCCGCCAGCGAGGTCGAGGGCGTGATCGGATACCAGGCGCAGACCGTCGCCCCGCCATAGACGGCGCCCAGCGCCGCGGCCGTGTTGCCGTCGATGAAGATGCGGTCGCCGACGGCGTCGGCCCGCTTCAGCTGGAGGCCCAGCGGCTTGAGGTTCTCGCGGGCGTGGCTGAAGCCGATGTTCAGCGCCTCGATGTTGGCCCCGACCAGGGCCGGCTTGGAGGCGTATTCCTCCGCCAGCAGGGCCTCGACCACCGCCTGCTCGATGCCGAGCAGGCAAGCGAGCGCGCCGAGGCAGATGATGTTCTTCAGCACCTTGCGCTTGGACGGCTCGGCGTAGGCGGTGTTGCAGAGCCGCGTCAGCGGCACGCCGACCACGTTGACGTCCGGCCGGAACCGGTCCGGCGGCAGGGGCTTGGTCGAATCGTAGAACAGGTAGCCGCCCGGCTCGATCTCGGCGAGGTCGCGGTCCCAGGTCTGGGGGTTCATGGCGACCATCAGGTCGACGCCGCCGCGCCGGCCGAGCCAGCCCTTGCCGCTGACCCGGATCTCGTACCAGGTGGGCAGCCCCTGGATGTTGGACGGGAAGATGTTGCGCGCCGCCACCGGCACGCCCATGCGCAGGATCGCCTTGACGAACAGGCCGTTGGCGCTGGCCGAGCCCGAGCCGTTGACGTTGGCGAACTTGACGACGAAGTCGTTGGTGGCGGTGAGGGCCTTAGTCATGCCGGCGCTCCCGCGCGCCGATCGACCCGGCGGACGCCGGGACCGACGTGAAACCCGCCAGCCGCCGCGGCTGGACCTGGGTCCCGGCCTTCGCCGGGAGGGTCGGGGCAACAAGGGTCACTTCGAACATCCCCCGGCGTGGGTCATCTCGATCAGCACCTTCTGCATGTCCCAGGCGCCGGTCGGGCAGCGCTCGGCGCAGAGGCCGCAGTGCAGGCAGACGTCCTCGTCCTTGACCATCACCCGGCCGGTCGGGAGCGTCCCCGAAACGTAGAGGTCCTGGGTCAGGTTCAGGGCCGGCGCCTTGAGCCGGGGTCGCAGGTCCGCCTCCTCGTCGTTGACGGTGAAGGTGATGCAGTCCGTCGGACAGATGTCGGCGCAGGCGTCGCACTCGATGCACAGCGGACCGCTGAACACCGTCTGGACGTCGCAGTTGAGGCAGCGCTGGGTCTCGGCCCAGGTGCGCTGGTCGTCGAAGCCCAGCTCGACCTCGGCCTTGACGTCGGCCAGGGCCGCGGCGATCGGCAGCAGGGGCACCTTCTGGCGCAGGTCGAGCGAGACGTCATTGTCGTAGCTCCACTCGTGGATGCCCATCTTCTGCGAGGCGACGTTGACGCCGGGCGGCGGACGCAGGCGGACGTCCTGACCGCGGCAGAACTGGTCGATGGAGATGGCCGCCTCGTGCCCGTGGGCCACCGCCCAGATGATGTTCTTGGGCCCGAAGGCGGCGTCGCCGCCGAAGAACACCCGCTCGTGCGTCGACTGCATGGTGGTTTCATCGACCACGGGCATGCCCCAGTCGTCGAAGTCCACGCCGATGTCCCGTTCGATCCAGGGAAAGGCGTTCTCCTGGCCGATGGCGATCAGGACATCGTCGCAGGCGTGGTGCTCGTCCGGCTCGCCGGTCGGCCGCAGCGAGCGGCGGCCCTTGTCGTCGTAGACCGGCTGGACCTTCTCGAAGATCACGCCGGTCAGGCGGCCGTCCTGGTGGGTGAAGGCCTTGGGCGCCAGGTAGTTGAGGATCGGGATGCCTTCGTGCATCGCGTCCTCCTTCTCCCAGGGCGAGGCCTTCATCTCCTCGAAGCCGGAGCGGACGATGACCTTGACCTCCTCGCCGCCGAGCCGGCGGGACGTGCGGCAGCAGTCCATGGCCGTGTTGCCGCCGCCGAGCACGATCACCCGCCGGCCGATGCGCTCGATGTGGCCGAAGGAGACGTTGGACAGCCAGTCGATGCCGATGTGGATGTTGGCGGCGGCCTCCAGGCGGCCCGGAACGTCGAGGTCGCGGCCGCGCGGGGCGCCGGATCCGACGAAGACGGCGTCGTAGTCTCCCTCCAGCAGCGCCGCGAGGCTGTCGATGCGATGGCCCAGACGCATTTCGACGCCCAGGTCGACGATGAAGCCCATCTCCTCGTCGATGACGCTTTCGGGCAGGCGGAAGCGCGGAATCTGGCTGCGGATCATGCCGCCGGACCGGGTTTCGCCGTCGTGGACGGTCACCTGGTAGCCGAGGGCGGCGAGGTCGCGGGCGACGGTCATCGACGCCGGGCCGGCCCCGACGCAGGCGACGGTCTTGCCGACCTTCCTCGCCGCCGGCCTGGGCATGCGCGCGGAGACGTCGCCCTTGTT
The DNA here is from genome assembly GCA_049323695.1 of Pseudomonadota bacterium. Taxonomy (GTDB): domain Bacteria; phylum Pseudomonadota; class Alphaproteobacteria; order Caulobacterales; family Caulobacteraceae; genus Caulobacter. The sequence continues at coordinate 19,174 of JBMOOF010000032.1, read as the reverse complement.
GTCGGCGGCGACGCGCTTGAGGCGGCAGATGGCGACCGGCTCGTCCTCGACCCGGCCGCGGCGGCAGGCCGGCTCGCAGGGCCGATCGCAGGTCCGCCCCAGGATTCCCGGGAAGACGTTGGACTTCCAGTTGACCATGTAGGCGTCGGCGTGACGCCCCTGCGCGATCAGCCGGATGTACTCTGGCACGGGCGTGTGGGCCGGACAGGCCCACTGGCAATCGACGACCTTGTGAAAATGTTCCGGCGCCTCGGTATTCGTAGGCTCCAACGCGTGACGCTCCTCTCCCCCCGCTCCTGTATCTGAGTGAGAAGAGCCGTCCCGCCACACAGGACAGCCCGTCCTACGCCCGCACAAGATGCTCGAACAGGTGTTTTAGCCCGCCATCGCGCCGCTCGCCAGACCGCTGGGCCGATTATTCGCCATCCGACGAAGCCGGCGGCGTGCGCGAGGTCGCGCCGGCCGCTGCGGCGTCTTCGGCGATCTGGTCGTCGGTCACCGGATCCAGGCCGGCGTCCGGCGCCCTGGGGAGCTCGACCCGGTTTCCGGCCTCGGCGGGCGGCGGGGCCGCCGCGGGATCGGGCGCCGCCACCGCCGCGGCGGCGGCCTCGTCGGCGAGCGAGCCGCCGTCCTCGCCGTCGCCGCCGCCGGCGTTGAGGAACAGCAGGGCGGCCAGCGTCAGCGCCACCCCCGCCAGCACGCCCAGCAGCAGCCAGAACCAGCCGCCGCCTCCCCGTTTCTCCGCCATGCCGTCCTGTCCTCTAAGTCCCGACCCAGGTTCTCACCGGGCCGATGTCCACGTGTACGAAGCCTGAATCCGGGTAATAGCCCACGCCCCCGCCCTGCAGGGCCAGGGCGGCGTCGCGGAACGCCGTCAGGGAGACGTCGTTGAGCCGGACGTCCATCGCCTTGCCTTCCATGTGCAGGCTCTTCTTCGCCACCTGCGACGCGCCGTTGGCCGCGGCGCTCTGGCTGCTGAGCATGTCGTTGGTCGACGCCGAGCGGAAGGCCGAGATGATGCGGTAGGGCTCCTTCGAGCCGGTCAGGCTCCGGAGGGTGAAGAGGATGTCGAGCAGGCGCACGTCGATCGGGTGCGTCTCGAGGCTCCTGAAGTCCCGGAGATGGCCGTTGATCGCCTGCATGGCGTCCCAGACGTAGCGGCCGTTCTCCCAGTAGACCGCCTCCAGGTTCTCGCCGGTGTGGAGGTGGCGGAACTTCAGGTGGCGCGGGCCCGGCGGCGGCGGGGTGAGCGGGGTCGGCGACAGCGACCAGTTGGCGTCGACGTCCTCGGGATCGGCCAGCAGCGGCTGATCCAGGCCGACCTTCGGCGGGGCCGCCGCCTCCTGCGCCGCCGCCGCGCTCGCCAGGCCGGCGAGACCGGCCGACAGCAGGGAGCGCCGGGCGATCATCAGCCGCGGCCCTGGGCGGCGATGCGCTGGATCAGCAGGGTGTCCCAGCCGTAGGGGTCCTGCCGGAAGTTGACCTGGCCGTCGGGCGTCACATAGGCCGTCCAGTAGAGCAGGAACACCGCCACCGGCCGGGCGACGGGCGCGCGGGTCGTCTTGCCGCCGGCGATCGTCGCGTCGATCTGCTCGGGGGTCCAGAAGGGATCGCCGGCCATGATCTCGCGGGCCAGCGCCAACGGCTTCTCCAGCCGCACGCAGCCATGGCTGGCCAGGCGCGTGTAGCGCGCGAAGCCGCCCTTGCTCGGCGTGTCGTGCAGATAGACGGCGTAGGGATTGTCGAAGTCGAACTTGATCAGGCCCAGCGCGCTGCCCGGCCCCGGCGCCTGCTGCAGGCCGCCGCCGGGCAGGAAGCGGAACCCGGCGCTGGCCAGGTAGGCGCGCCCCCTGGGGATCAGCTCGCGGGCGGCGATGCCGGCCGGCACGTTCCAGGGCGGATTGAGCACCACGCTGTGGATCTGGGAGCTGAGCAGCGGCGTCTCGCCGCCGCCCGGCTTGCCGGTGACGGCGCGCATCGACAGGGTCGCCTGATCGGCCTTGAAGTAGGTCAGGACGCCGGCGGCGACATTCACCTGCACCCGGTCGGCCGGCATGGCGGTCGGCAGCCAGCGCCAGCGCTCCATGTTGGCGACGATCTGGTCGATGCGGCGCTGGACCGGGATGTTCAGGGCCGCGCGCGTGCCCGCGCCGACGACGCCGGTCGGCTCCAGCCCCATGCGCTTCTGGGCGCGCTTGACCGCTTCGACCAGCGGCGCGTCGAACAGGGGCTGGCCGACGAGGCTGGGCAGGCCGGGCGCGGGCGGCGGCGCGCCGGGGGGCGCCTCGACCACCGCGGCCGGAGGGGTCGCGGCGTCCTCCACCGCGAGGCGCGCGCGCAGCTGCTCCACCGCCGGGCCGGTGGCCCCCAGCTTGAGGTCCGGACCGTCCGGCAGCATGCCCCAGCCGCCGCGGGCCCGGATTTCGCGGTACTGGCCAAGCCCCGCCTGCAGGGTTTCGTAGCCCGGATAGTTCGGCGGCAGGCTGTCCAGCCAGGCCTCCAGCCGGTCCTCGGCCACGGCGCGGGCGAGGCCGGGACGCGGATCGAAGGGCGCCGGCCGCAGCCCCCAGTCCGCCCGGAAGTTGGCGACGTCCAGCCGGCCGGCGCGCACCGCCCTGGCGTAGCGCAGGGTCGCCTCCACCAGGGCCGCCTCGCCCGGGCCGCGAGGCGCGAACTCGCCGGGTTCGAAGCCGTGCCGCTCGGCCTGGGCCAGCGTCGCGGCCAGCAGCTCGGCCTGGGCGGGCGTGAGGACGATCGCAGCGGCCGTGGGCGTCGGCGCGGCCACGCGCGCATAGGCCGCGGGCGGCGGCGACTGGGCCAGCGCCGGGGTCATGCCGGAGGCGAGGGCGACCGCCGCCGCGGTCGCGGCCAGGACCCCCGCGACGGCCTTACGCGTCGGAAGCGGCATCGAACCTGTACGCCCTCTCTTGCCCACGGCCGCGAGCCTAGCAGAGCTTTTCCTGTCCCGCGCAACGCTGTCGCGCGAGACACGAAAAGAATGGAAATGTGTTGCGCGGGCGCCCGGTCCGGCCTTTTCGACCGGCCGGCGACAGGCCATATGGCCGCCATGACGACTTCCACCGAGCCCCGCCCCTTCCTGACCGGCTTCCGGCGCGGACTGCGCGGCCGGTGCCCCCATTGCGGCGAGGGGCGCCTGTTCCGCGCCTACCTCAAGGTCGCGTCGGCCTGCGCCGCCTGCGGCCATGACCTGTCGACCTACCGGGCGGACGACGGGCCCGCCTATTTCACCATCCTCATCGTCGGCCACGTGATCGTCGCGCCGCTGCTGCTGTTTCCCTTCATATGGGAAGCCACGCCCTGGATCGTGGTTCCCACGACGCTGTCGGCGCTGATCGCCCTGGTGCTGGCCCTGCTGCCGCGGGTGAAAGGCGCCTTCATCGGCGCCCTCTGGTCGATCCGCCCGGCCCCCGCTCACGGGTGAGGAACGAGCAGGTCGTCGACGACCTCCATCGCCGCCAGCAGTTCGCCGGGTCGGCTGTCGTCCTCGAGCGCCTCGACGAACATCGCCCGGGCCTCGGGATCGTCATAGACCATCCGGGCGTCGTAGGCCGCCTTCCAGGTCGCCTCGTCCGGCCATTCGGCGCAGCCGATGAAGCGGCCGTCGGCGGCGCGGTGCAGACGCGAGCCGTACGAGCCGTAGATCCGGGTGATCGCGCGGGTGCCGCGCCGCCAGGCCTCGCGGAAGCGGTCCTCGTGGCCAGGCTTCACCCGCCAGGCGTAGACGGCGACATACATGGCCTTCGCGCCTCCTTCCCGCGCTTCCCCTGACTCGCCGGGCCGTCTAGCCTTTCCGCCTTCAGCCTGGGGGAGCGGCATGACGGTCACCGAGACAGGGCCTATCGAGGAAACGCCCGGCGGACCGCCCGGCGCCGGCCGCCGGCTGAAGGCCATCCTGGGCGGGTCCCTGGGCAACCTCGTCGAATGGTATGACTGGTCGGCCTACATCTTCTTCACCGTCTACTTCGCCGGCCACTTCTTTCCGGGCGGCGACGATACCGCCAAGTTCTTCAAGTCGGCGGCCATCCTGGCGGTGGGCTTCCTGGCCCGGCCGCTGGGGGCCTGGCTGATGGGCGTCTACGCCGACCGGGCGGGACGGCGGGCGGCGCTGACCCTGTCGGTGGCGATCATGTGCGCCGGCAGCCTGGTCATCGCCCTGGCGCCGACCTACGCCCAGGTGGGCGTGCTGGCGCCGGCGATCCTGCTGGCCGCGCGCATCCTGCAGGGGCTGTCGGTCGGCGGCGAATACGGGGCCAGCGCCACCTATCTCTCGGAGGTCGCGGGACGGAAGCGTCGCGGCTTCTGGGCCAGTTTCCAGTACGTGACCCTGATCGCCGGCTCGCTGGCCGCCCAGGGCCTGGTCGTGGTGCTGCAGAAGATGATGAGCGAGGAGGCGCTGACCGACTGGGGCTGGCGCATCCCCTTCTTCATCGGCGCCGGGCTGGCGGTGATCGTGTTCTGGATCCGCCGCGGCATTCACGAGAGCCCGGGCTTCGAGAACGCCCGGCGCGAGGGCGAGAACCGCGGCCGGGCCATGCTGCTGTTCCTGCGGCACCCCAAGGAGACCCTGATGGTGATGGGTCTGACCGCCGGCGGCTCGCTCGCCTACTACGTCTACACCAGCTACATGCAGAAGTTCCTGATCAACACCTCCGGCTTCTCGAAGGAGACGGCCAGCGAGATCATGGTGCTGGCGCTCGCCTGCTTCATGGTGCTGCAGCCGGCGTTCGGCTGGCTGTCCGACAAGGTCGGGCGCAAGCCGCTGCTGCTGGTCGCCTATGGCGGCGGGGTGCTGATCACCTGGCCGGTGCTGAGCGCCATCGCGGGAACCAGGGACCCCGTCGTCGCCTTCGCCCTGATCATGACGGCCCTGCTCTTCCAGTCGGCCTACAGCTCGATCTCCGGCCTGTTCAAGGCCGAGCTGTTTCCCGCCCACATCCGCGCCGTCGGAGTCGCCCTGCCCTACGCCCTGGCCAACTCGGTGTTCGGCGGCAGCGCCGAATACGCCGCCCTGGGCTTCAAGCAGGCCGGCCACGAGCCGTGGTTCTACCTCTATGTCATGGCCGTGCTCTCCGTGGGGCTGGTCACCGTCGTCCTGATGCCCGACACCCGGCGGACCAGCCTGATCACCGAGGACTGACGCGCCGATGCCCCTCGCCGATCTCGCCGCCCTCGGCCTGTTCCTGGTCTGCTGGCTGTTCTACGAGCCGCTGCTGCGGGCGGTGGCGCGGGACGGGGTGCTGAACGGCGACCTCGCCGTCGTCCGCGTCGCCTGGATGCGCCAGATGGCCCGGCGCGAAAGCCGGTTCATGGACGGCCAGCTGCTGGGCCACGCCCTCAACACCGCCTCCTTCTTCGCCTCCTCGAACCTGCTGCTGATCGCGGCGGCGGCCGGGGTGCTGTTCGGCGGCGAGTCGAGCTTCCGTTCGGTCTCCAGCCTGGCCCTGATCCAGACCGGTTCGCGGCTGCTGTTCGAGGGCCAGCTGGCGCTGATCCTGATCGTGCTGGCGCGCGGCCTGCTCGACTTCATCTGGTCGATCCGCCAGATGAACTACTGCCTGACCCTGTTTGGCGCGGCGCCCGAGGGCGAGGACGCCGACCCGGACATGCAGCGCGCCTTCGCCGAGGCCGCGGCGCGGGTGATCAATCCGGCCATGTCGACCTTCAACGCCGGGGTGCGCGGCTACTACTTCGCCCTGGCCGCGGCGGCCTGGATCTTCGGGCCGGCGGCGATGGCGGTGACGACCCTGGGGGCCGTCGCCCTGCTGGTCTGGCGCCAGGTCCGCTCGCCCGCCGCCCTGGCCACGCGCGACCTGCGGCGGCGGCTGGACGGGCAGGACGTCTGACGCGCCGCGGCGCCGGGTCAGAGCCCCAGGGCCGCCCGGGCCTTGCGGGTCAACCTGGCGGCGACGAGGCCGTGGGCGGTGCGCAGCCAGTCGGCGACCTCCGCCTCGTCCCGCGCCTGCAGGCTGGCGAACCAGACCCATTTGGCGCGCGCCAGATAGGGCGCGGGTTTGCCGGGCCCCGTGCCGGTCAGCACCTCGAAGGCGATATCGCTGGCCTTGAAGCTGAAGCTGTCGTTCCCGGGGCTGTAGACGGCGAACATCCTGCCCCCGACCTTGTAGACGTCGTGGCCCTCCCACGGCTGCTCCACCGTCACGCCGGGCAGGCCGCGGCCGACCTTGTCGAACGCCCGCGGCGTCACGCCGAGACGCCCACCCCGATCGGGCAGGCGACGCCCGTGCCGCCGATGCCGCAGTAGCCCTGCGGATTCTTGGCCAGGTACTGCTGGTGATAGTCCTCGGCGTAGTAGAAGGGCCCGAGGGGGGCGATCTCGGTGCTGATCGGCCCCATCCGGTATTTGGCCAGCGCCTCGCCGTAGGCGGCCTTGGACGCCTCGGCGGCGGCGCGCTGGGCCGCGTTCGCCGGATAGATCCCCGACCGGTACTGCGTGCCGATGTCGTTGCCCTGGCGCATGCCCTGGGTCGGATCGTGGTTTTCCCAGAAGGCCTTCAGCAGGTCTTCGTAGGTCACCGCCTCCGGATCGTAGACCACCAGCACCGCCTCGGTGTGGCCCGTGCGGCCGGTGCAGACCTCCTCGTAGGTGGGATTGGGCGTCAGGCCGGCGACATAGCCGACGGCCGTCGTCCAGACGCCGGGGATCTGCCAGAACACCCGCTCGACGCCCCAGAAGCAGCCCATGGCGAAGACCGCCTGTTCCAGGCCGTCCGGCCAGGGCCCCTTCAGCGGTCGGCCGCTGACGAAGTGCGCGGCGGCGGTGGGCAGGGGCTGCTCCCGGCCCGGCAGGGCGGTCCCGGGCGTGGGCATTTCGAGCGGCTTCTTGGCGAACAGCATGGCGTCCTCGAGGGTGGCGGCCGGGTCAAGATAGGGGCGTCGGCGGCGAAATTCACCGCCTGACGGCCGAGCGGCGTTATGCGACAATGCCCCAAAACAGGTATCGCTGGGAGGCGCTCATGGTCCGTTTCTCCAGATTGGCGATCATCGGGGCGGCCGTTTCGGTCCTGGCCGTCGGCGGGGCGGCGTTCGCCGCGGGCGGCGGCGGCGGCGGCGGCGGCGACATGCCCGGCGCGACCGGTCCGCAGTACGACCCCGTCGCCGAATACCAGAAGGGCGTCGCCGCCCTGCAGGCCGGCAAGTGGAAGGAGGCGGAACGCGCCTTCGGCCACGTCACCCAGGTCGCCCCCCGGGCCCCGGAGGCCTGGTTCATGCTGGGCTACGCCCGGGCCGGCGGCGGCGACCTGAAGGGCGCCCGCAAGGCCTACGAGAAGGCCGCGAAGTTGAAGCCGGACGATATCGACACCCGCCGGGAGCTGGGGATCACCCTGGCCCGCCTGGGCGAGACCGAGCGGGCGAGGGCCGAACTCGAGGCCCTCCGCGCCCGCCAGACCGCCTGCGCCGGAGCCTGCGCCGAGGCGGCGGCCCTGAAGACGTCCGTGGCCGCGCTCGAGGCGGCCCTGGCGCCGCCGGCGGCGGCGGGCGCGCCGCCCGCGCGCCCCACCTCTTCCCTCCGGCTGGTGGATCCGGCGGCGGGCGACGGGGCCTACCTGGCCGCCGTCGGCCTGATCAACGAGAAGCGCTGGAGCGAGGCGCTCGCCGCGCTCGACGAGGCCGGCCGCGCCTTCGGCCCGCATCCGGACATCCTCACCTACAGGGGCTATGTGCTGCGCCGCCAGGGCCGGCTGGACGCCGCGGAGACCTGGTACCGCGCCGCCCTCGCCATCGATCCCGACCACCGCGGCGCCACCGAATACTACGGCGAGCTGAAGGTGATCCGGGGCGACATCGCCGGCGCCCGGAAGATGCTGGCGCGGCTGGACGGACTCTGCGTCTACGGCTGCCCCGAGGCGGAAGAGCTGCGGCGCTGGATCGAGGCCGGCGGCCAGCCGCTCTAGATGCGCGGGCCCGACGGGTCGGCCCGGTCGGGGCCGAAGCGGCCGGCGGACGGCCCCGGGCCCCGCCGGCCGGGTTCACGCCGGGCGGGACAGGGCCTGGCCCTCGCGCTCGCGGCGGCCGGCCTGGCCGGATCGGACGCCCCGCCGCTGGCCGAGATGCGCTGGCTGGCGCCCGGCGCCGACCCGGTCGCGGCGCTGGGCATGCAGCCGCCGGAGTGCCTGTCCGCCGACCGTGCGGCGCCGACCCCGCGGGAGCGCCTCGACATCGAGATCGGGCGGGCGGCCTTTCGCTCGCCCCTGATCCTGGGCGGCCAGGCGGCGCGGGCGGGGATTTCCTGCGAAAGCTGCCACCGGAACGGTCGGTCGAACCCGCATTTCCGGTTTCCCGGCGTGTCCGGCGCGCCCGGCACCGCGGATGTCACTTCCTCGCTGTTCAGCAGCCGGCGGGGAAACGGCGTGGTCGACCCGGCGCCCATCCCCGACCTGGGCGGCGCGCGCGAGCGGCTGAAGGTGATCCCCCGACCCGAGGGACTTGCGGCCTTCATCCGCGGGCTGGTGGTCGAGGAGTTCGACGGCCCCGAGCCCTCGCCCCGGGTGCTCGCGGGTCTGGCGGCGTACGTCCGGTCGATCGGGCCGGACCTCTGCGACGGGTCGCCCGAGCCGGTGACGGCCGCCGGCTACCTGCAGGACGCCGCCCGGGCGGTGGACGCGGGCGCGGCGGCGCTGGCCGAGGGGGACCGCGACACCGCCCTGGCCATGCTCGCGGCCGCGCGGACCCGCCTTGGCCGCATCGACGAACGCTACGCCGGCCTCGACGGGACCCGCGCCCGGCTCCGCCGGTCCAGCGCCGGCCTGGCCGGGGTCGAGGCGCTGATCAGGTCCGGCCACCCGGCCGCGCCGGACGGGATCAGGGCCTGGCGCGCCGATCTGGACGCGCTGAGGCAGGGCGTCCGCCGCGACGAGCCCCGCTCGCTCTTCAACCCCGAACGCCTGGCCGCGGCGACGCGCTTGCCCGCGGGGGGTCGGTGAGTATATTGCGCGCCTTCCCGCGCCGGGGGCCGCCAACCAGGCCCCCGCGAACGGTGCTGGTGAGGTGGCCGAGTGGTTGAAGGCGCACGCCTGGAACGCGTGTATAGGGGAAACTCTATCGAGGGTTCGAATCCCTCTCTCACCGCCACGGGAACAACGGACTCCGCCGCCCGCCGCACGGTCGAGGGCGGTGACCGCCCGGAGCGCTGGCGCGCGGGCAGACCGGGGCGGACGGCGGCGTTCGCCGGGCGGCGTCAGGTCTCCAGGCCTTCCCTGGCGAAGGCGCGCCGGGCGGCGGGACGGGCGCGGACGCGGCGGGCGTGGGCGGCGATCCTGGGAAACTGCTCGATGCTCTCGCCGGTGTGGGCCAGCCAGCCGGAAAGGACCGCCAGGTAGGGATCGGAGGTGCTGTAGGCGCCGTGGATCCAGCCCTCGTCGGCGAGCTTGCCCTCGATGAGGGCCAGGGTGTCCCTGACCGTCTGCATCGCCTTGGTCTTGAGCGCCGCCTGGGCGGCCTCGCCGTCGACGAACCGGCCCGGCTGGAACACGCCGGCGAAGGCCAGGCCGTGCAGGGTGCCCGACAGATAGGCGTTGAAGGCGTTGACCTGGGCCAGGGCCCAGGGGTCGTCCAGCGGCGCGAGGGCCGCGTGCGGCCAGGTCTGGGCGATCCAGGCCAGGATGGCCGGCGACTCGGTCAGCACCCCCCGGTCGGTGACCACCAGCGGCACGCGGCCCTTGGGATTGAGCTTGAGATAGTCGGGCTGGCGCACGTCGCCCCGGGACAGGTCGAGGCGCACGTAGTCGACCTCGACGCCGGCCTCCTCGAACGCGATGTGCGAGGCGAGCGAACAGACTCCGGGCGCGTAGTAGAGCGTGGGCTTCATCGGGATGGTCCTTGTCTGGGGGGTCTCGCCGTCGCGCGGCTCAGCCGGGCGCGCGGCCGTAGATGGAGCGAATCCAGAGGGCCTGGAGCGTGGTCATCACCCGGAGCGGATCGCGGGCGCCGGGCCGGCCCAGGCGCGATTTCAGATAGCTCTGCGAGGCGAGGACGAGGGCCACGGCCATCTCGTCGAAATCCATCGCGTCGATCCGGCCCGCCTGGTGTTCCTGGACCAGGACTTCGGCGACGACCTTCTGGAACAGGCCGGTGATGTCCGAGGCGATCTTCTCCAGGCGCGGATCCTCGGCGGCCGCATCGAGCATGGCGCCGATCATCGGTCCGTCCATCACCCAGATGTTGACCATGTCGGCGACGAAGGTCTTCAGGCCCTCGGCCGGGGCGACCTCGGCGGCGCTCCAGCTGCCGACATAGGCCAGCACGCGCTCGCGCAGGCCCGACAGCAGGGCCTCGACCACCGCGTAGATGTCCTTGAACTGGAAGTAGAAGGCCGACCGGCCGACGGTCGTGTAGCTCATCAGGTTGGGGACGGTCAGTTCCCGGAACGGCCGGCGGTTGAGGAAGAAGACGGCCGCGTCGAGGATCTCCTGGCGGGTGTCGGCGGCGCTGCGGCCCTGGACCCGCCGGGCGCGCGCCGGCCTGGCGGGCGCCTCCGCCGACTCGGGCCCCTCCGCCGCGCCCCGTTCGGCCGCCGGCGCGGCGGGACCGCGCGCGCGCCGGTATCGCCGGGGCGCCGCCTGTGAATCGCGCCTGGCGCCGTCCGCCATCACTCCCGCTCCCAAGCCGCGCGCATGAACCGGTGCTGTCGTTGCACGGCCCGCCGCCCGATGCCAATCGGGAAGGCCGTGAAGGCGTGGATTCCGCCGGGGAAGACCTCCAGTTCGGCGGCGTTGCCGGCGGCGCTCCAGCGCTGGGCCATGAACAGGCTGTCGTCGAGCAGGGGGTCCTGGGAGCCGACCATGAACAACGCCCGGGGCAGTCCCGAGAGGTCGTCGTACAGGGGCGACAGCTCCGGCGCCGTCGCGTCGGCCCCTTCCGGCAGGAACATCTCCAGGTATTTCCGCAGGATCGGCGTGTTGATGATCGCATAGCGCTCGCCCCAGTTCCGGGCGCTGGGCGTCATCGACAGGTCGTAGGCCCCGAAGGTGAGGACCGCCGCGTCGAACGCCGACGACTGGCCCTCGGCGCGACGGGCCAGAAGCGTCTTCACGGCCAGATAGGCGCCGGCCGACTCGCCGCCGATCACATGGCGCTCGCCCCCGAAGGCGCCGGTCCCGGCCTGCGCCAGGAACCATCGGGCCGCCGCCAGACAGTCCTGCGGCGCGGCCGGATACCGGTGCTCGGGCGCCAGGCGATAGCCGGCGCTGACCACGGTCAGGCCGGTCTCCCGGGCCGTGGCGTCGAGCATCACGTCCTGCTGGTCGGGGCCGCCCATGACGAAGCCGCCGCCGTGGAAGTGCAGATAGCCGCCGCGCGAGACCTCGGGCCGGAAGATCCGCAGGCGGATCACGCCGCCGGGGCCCGGAATCTCGAGTGTCTCGCCATGATCGAGGCGAAGCGGCGCGGGCAGGACGGCCGTGCCCGTCGCGCGGGCTTCGCGAAGCCGCTGGATGGGCGTGTTCACGACCGAGGGCGCGCCCGCCGTGGCCTTGGCGAAGAGGTCGAGGAAGGCCCGGGTGTCGTCCTCGATGGCCGCCGGGTCGAAGGGCGAAAGGTTGGCCATGCCTTGCTCGGACATCGTCAGCTCGCCGCGGCGCGCCTGACGGCGATGGCCTGGACCTCGACCAGCAGGTCGGGATGCACCAGATCGGCCTTGACCGTCGCCCGCGCCGGCGTGTGGTCGCCGAACACCTCGCACCAGGTCGCGCAGAAGGTCCGGTAGCCGGCGAGATCGGTGAGATAGACGGTGGTCGAGACGACATCCGCCAGGCTCAGGCCGCCGGCGGCCAGGACGCCGGCGACGTTGGCCAGGGTCTGGCGGGTCTGGGCGGCCATGTCGCCGATGCCGACGATGGCCCCCGAGGGGTCCTGGGCGACCTGGCCGGCGACGTAGATGGCGTCTCCGGCGGCGACGCCCTGGGCGAAGCCGGCGCCGGGCCTGGCGACGGTGTCGGGATTGAGGATCTTCATGGCGGCCTTCCGGGTTCGGAGAAAAAGAACCGGGCGGCGGCTGGTCGCCGCCCGGTTTGGAGAGGGTTTGGGGATCAGAAGGACTTGCGGACGGTGAGGCCGATCTGGCGGGGGGCGCCGAGGAAGGTCTGGTATTCGGAGCGGGTGTTGAACAGGTTCATGACGCCGCTGAGCTGGACGGTGGTCTCGTTGGTGAGGTTGTTGGCCCAGACCGACAGGTCCAGGTCGTTGTCGGTCCTCAGGCCGAGGCGGGCGTTGAGGAGGCCCAGGCCTTCCTGCACGCCGCGCGGGTCGAGGCTGGCGGCGTTGGTGTTCATGTCCGACTGCCAGCTGGCGTCGGCCCGGGCGTAGACCTCGCCCAGGGAGACGGTGCGCTCGTACTGCAGGCTGGAGGTGAGGCGGACGCGGGGCGTGAGGGGCATGCGCATGCCCGACAGCGAGCAGCTGGTGAACACCCCGCCGACCGGCAGGCTGTCGGGGGCGCGGCCGAAGTAGCAGGCGCCGCCGTCGTAGTCCTCGAACCTGGCGTCCAGGACGGTGGCGCCGGCCGTGGCCGTCAGGCCCTCGGCGAGCGCGAAGACGCCGTCGAACTCGAAGCCGTCGACCGTCACCGCCTCGGCGTTGTTGACCAGGAACTGCAGGCCCACGAAGCCGGCGTTCTGGTAGTCCTCGTACTCGGTGTGGAAGGCGGCGAGGGCGATGCGGGCGCGGCGGTCGAACAGGTCGAGCTTGGCGCCGACCTCGTAGTTGGTGACCGTCTCGCCGCGGAACGGCCGGGCCGCGGCCGGCGCGTTGCCAAAGCCGATGTTGTGGCCGCCCGACTTCGATCCCCTGGCCACGGTGGCGTAGATCAGGGTGTCGTCGTTGGGCGTGTAGCTGCCGGTGACGGTCCAGGTGAGGTTGTCGCTGCTGTCCGGCGGCAGGACGCCGTTGACGCCGGACGGGGTGAGCACGCCGTTCAGGATGTTGACGCCCGACAGCGAGGCGAAGGCGCCGATCAGCATCGGCAGCTGGGCCTTGACCGGCGCCGGCGTGGCCGGGTGGGCCAGCAGCGCGTTGAGCGAGGCCTGCGCGTTGACCACATAGGGGTTGGGCGAGGTGACGGCGCGGTTGTCGAGGGACGCGGTCTTGTCCTCGGTCTGCCAGCGCAGGCCCACCGTCGCCGAGAACCGGTCGTTGAAGGCCAGGGTCGCCTGGCCGAAGACCGCGAAGTACTCCGACTCCGTCCGGCTATCGAGATAGCCCCGGTCGCCGCTCTGGCCGAGCACCAGGCCGGAGGTGACCGGCGTTGAGATGGTCGGGATGCCGAGCGCGCCCATCAGCGGGTTGAGCGAGGCGACCCCGGCGCTGAGCGGCGCCAGCGCCGCGGCGGTCGAGGCCGGCAGCGGCAGGGGCAGCAGGGCCGCGCCCGGCTGCAGGGTGAAGAACGGCGAGCGGCCGTGGTCGCCGCGCGCGAACTCCGACTTCAGGTAATAGGCCCCGGCCAGCCATTCCACCGCGCCGCCGGAGGGCGAGACCAGCCGGATCTCCTGCGAGACGCTGTCGCCTTCCTGGACGTCCCGCACGCTCGCCAGCGGCAGGCTGATCTGGTCGATGTCGGTGGTCACGCCCATGGACCGGTACTGCGACCAGGCGGTGATCGAGGTCAGCGTGGCGAAGCCCAGGTCGCTGGTCAGGGCGGCCGAGACCATGTCGGTCCGCGACGTCGACCGGGTCGGATCGCTGCTGCAGATCACCCGGTTGGTCGGGTTGTTGTCGGCGCAGGGCGTCACGCCCAGCAGGCCGGTCAGGACCGGGTGATGATCGACGTCATAGGCCCCGCCCTCCCCCGGCGCGCCGTAGTAGAGGTCGGCGTTGGTGGTGTCGGTGTCGAACATCTCGGTGTGGGCGGCGGTCAGGTTCAGGGTGGTCAGGTCGTTCAGGTCGACCTCCAGCTGCCCGCGGACCGCGTAGCGCCGCATGCTGTTGGCGTCGCGCACGCCGGCGGTCAGGTTCTCGTAGGTCGGCCCGGCGTCGTAGTAGACGCCGGTCAGCCGCCCCCGGGCGCGCTCGCCGATCGGCCCGGTGATCGAGCCCGCCAGGCGCCAGGCGATGGCGTCGCGGCCGCCCTCGATGCTCGACAGCGAGCCCTCGAGCCGCGCCGCGAAGCTGTCGGACGGCCCGGCCGTGACGATGTTGACCACCCCGGCCGTGGCGTTCTTGCCATACAGGGTCGACTGCGGGCCCTTGAGGACCTCCACCCGCTCCAGGTCCACCAGGTCGTCGACGCCCAGGCCCGTGCGCGGCATGTAGACCCCGTCGATGAACAGGGCCACGTCCGGCTCGAAGGTCGGGGTGTTGGGGTCCGAGCCGATGCCGCGGATGCGGTAGCTCTGGTGCACCGGCTGGTTGCTCTGCGTCGCCGACAGCGACGGCACCAGGCTGGTCAGCCCCTGGACGCTGGTCACGCCGGCGTCCTGCAGCGTCTCTCCCGCCACCGCCGAAACGGCCATCGGCACGTCCTGCAGCGCCTGCTCCCGCTTCTGGGCCGTGACCACGATCTCCTCGACCGCCAGCCCGCTCTCCTGCGCAAAGGCCGGCGTCGCCAGCCCGATCGCCGTGCCGACCAGCAGCACGCCCCTCATGGTGTTCCTACGCATTGTCGTTCCCCCAGTTCTTGGTTTCCGCCCGGGATCGGGCGCCAGTCGCGCGTCAGATGGCGGGCGCGCCCGCCGGTGATTGGAAATCGGTCATGCGGCCGCGCTCGCCCGCGACGGCGCGCCCAGCCGGCCGCGGACGTAGTCGCCCGCGACCGCCAGGGCGCGGCGGCCCTCGCCGAGGATCGGATGGAAGAAGTGCCAGGTGTGGACCATCTCCGGCCACACCTCGAGGCGGACGTCGACGCCGGCGGCCCCGGCCACGCCGGCCAGGCGAACGGAGTCGTCGAGCAGCGTCTCCGCGGACCCGACCTGCAGCAGCAGCGGCGCGAGCCCGGACAGGTCGCCGTGGACCGGCGAGGCCAGCGGATGGTCCGACGCCGCCCCGCCCAGATACAGGGCCGCCATGCCGAGCAGCGCCTCGCGCTGCACCAGCGGATCCTCCGCGGCCTTGGCGGTCATCGAGGCGCCCTCGACCTCGAGGTCGAACCAGGGCGACAGGCAGACCGCGCAGGCCGGCTGCGGAAGACCCGCGTCCCGCGCCGCGATCAGGGTCGACACCGCCAGACCGCCGCCGGCGCTGTCGCCGGCCAGGGCGATCCGCTCCGGCGCGAAGCCGGCGTCCAGAAGGAAGCGGTAGGCGGCGAGGCAGTCTTCCTGCGCCGCCGGGAACGGGTGCTCGGGCGACCGCCTGTAGTCGATGGCGAACGTCCCGGCGCCGGCCAGCCGGCCCAGTTCGATCGCCACGTGGCGGTGGCTGGCGATGGATCCGACGGCGAAGCCGCCCCCGTGAATGTACAGGATGACGCGGTCGGCGTCCGATCCCGGCGATCGGGCCCACTCCCCGGCGATCTCGCCGACGCGGTCCGCCCGCAGGGCCACGTCCGGGGCGGCGGGAAACTGCGTCCCGACCGCGTCGTAGACGCCGCGAAGGTCCTCCAGCGGCAGCCCGGCCCCGAGGCCGGACAGCATCGCGCGCACCTGGGCCAGTTCGGCGGCGGCCATGCTCACGCCCCGCCCAGCTGGTGGCGGCCGGCCCAGCAGGAATGGGTGCCGCTGGAGATCTTCTGCGGCAGCCGGATGCGCGCGACGGGGCCCTCCTCGAACCGCTTCGCGTCGATCACCCAGCACTCGGAGCTGTTGGCGTTCTCGTCGATGATGAAGCTGA
The DNA here is from genome assembly GCA_049323695.1 of Pseudomonadota bacterium. Lineage (GTDB taxonomy): Bacteria > Pseudomonadota > Alphaproteobacteria > Caulobacterales > Caulobacteraceae > Caulobacter. Next base: position 3,382 of record JBMOOF010000032.1, on the reverse strand, counting down.
CGAGGTAGCCGTCGTCCTCGGCGTCGCCGCCGATGCGCGGGGCGAAGGGCGTCTCGCTGCAGTAGCAGCTGGCCGGCAGCTTTAGTTCCTGGCTCTCACCTGTCTCCAGGTCGTGCTTGACCCAGCCGTTCATCAGGAACATGCCGGGAACCATCAGGGCCGAGTAGGCGTAGCGGTATTTCCGGCCGGCGTAGTCCGGATTGAACATGCCGAACTCCAGGCCGCGCCGGGAATCGAGCCTCTCCTCGCGAGTCGTGCCGTCGGCGAGGTTGAAGCGCCAGCGGTGCAGGTAGGAGCCGATCGCGTCGCCGTCGAGAATAGCGAACATGTCGGCGACGTGTTCGGGATAGAAGTCCGGCGCGCCGGGCACGGGCTCTTCCTGGAAGTAGCCGTCGAGGATGACCTCGTCGCCGTCCTCGTAGGCGTTGAGCCAATGCTGCACGAAGGTCGGCGCGGCGTCGAACCAGCGGACTTCGCCGTCGCTCCCGTCCCGGGGCACCAGGCCGAAGCGCGACGGAAGCTGGCGGAACAACTGGGCCTTGCCCGGGCCGGCGAACATCAGCGGGAAGTCGTTGAAGATCGCCCACTTCTCCGTGAAGGCCATGTCGTGGACGACGCGCGGCCCCGGCAGCGGGACCGGGCGGTAGGCGACCAGGCGGTTGTCCTTGTCGACGACGCCGTAGTGCAGGTGCGGGGCGTGGGCCGTGTAGTTGAAGAAGTAGAGCTCGCCCGTCGCCTCGTTGACCTTGGCGTGGGCCGAGATGCCGTCGATCGGCACCCACCCCTCGATGCCGATGGTCTCCAGCGTCAGCGGGTCGAGCCGGTAACCTTCGCCGTTCATGTAGAACATCGACAGGGCCTTGCCGGCGTGCACGACGATGTCGGTGCTCGAGCTGTCCTTCAGCGCGTTCATGAAGCCGGCGCCGGGGCGCCGCGAGACGCCGGGCGCGTCGGCGAACCCGCCCCACAGCGCGGCGCGGGCCTCCTGTTCCGCCTCGAAGCCCCGGGTGCGGACGAAGCGGTTGCGGTAGTTCGCCTTGCCGCCCTGGAACTCGATCTGGTGGAGCATGCTGTCCCCGTCGAAGGGGTGGTAGAAGCCCAGCGGCTGGTGGACCGGGTTCTGCGTGTTGCGCAGATAGACGCCGTCGAGATCGGCGGGGATCTCGCCCTCGATCACCTCCAGGTCGGTGGCGGTGTATTCGGCGTGCACCGGCGTCCAGGGCCCGTTCAGATACGGGTGGTTGCTGGCTTCCAGCGTGGCGACGACGGGGGCGAGGCGTTCGACGATCATTTCGACGGGTTCCTGTGATGTCGGCTGTGGCGTGCGGGCGGCGGCCTGACGGCGGGGGTCACCTGGCCGGGACGGGTCCGCCCTTCATGCCGGGCGGCACCTGGCGTTCGGGCAAATAGATCTGCTTGTCGGTCGGCCAGTCCTCGATCAGGCGGGGGCGATAGCCGCGCGGGTAGTAGAGTCCGGGCCGGATCTCGGCGGCGCGGATCGAGGGTTGCTGCAGTTGGGCGCGGGTCTTGCGGGGCGCGGGAATGACCAGGCCGCCGCCGGGCCTGACGTCGAACTGCGGCGGCGACATCTGCGGATAGGGCGGCACGACCCCGTCGCGGACCCAGACCTTGTCGCGGGTCATGTTGACCACGATCATGTCGGGCGCGCCGAGGCGGAAGGGGCCCTTCCAGTGCTGGCGGACCTGGGCGTAGAGCTCGGCCTCGGAATAGGCGTCGTAGAGGACGTGGGTGCCCATCGCCAGGCGCGGCCGGGTCTGGCTGTACAGGTAGCCGGCCGCGTAGGCGGGGTTGTGGCCCATGTCCATGAGGTTGCGCGCGACCACCGGCATGACGCCCAGCGCCGCGGCCTGGGTCGAGATGATCTCCGGCTGGATCTCGGTGATCAGCAGGTCGCAGCCCCTGGCGTACTTGATCGTCAGGGCGTTGGGCCGGCCGTCGCCGGTGTAGGCGACGCACATGCCGTTCCAGTCGAGGCGGTAGGCTGACGCGCCGTTCTCGCCGTGCGACTGGCGCCAGTGGCGGATGACGACGCCGCGCTTGTTGTAGACCACGCCGCCGTCGTCCCTGTAGTCGAACTCGGTGACCTGGGTGTCCCAGCCATCGCCGATCGGCAGGATGTCGAAGCTCTCCCGGTGCCAGGCGAGCATCTTCTTCATCTCGGTCATCATGTAGCGCGCGCCGAGGTCCGGCCGGTCGCCGGACGGGCCCGTGACGCGCAGCGGCTCGTGCCAGCGGCCGCCCCAGCCGCCGAACATGTAGATGTAGGGCAGCGAGCCCACGTGGTCCCAGTGCAGGTGGGTCAGGAAGATGTCGTTCATCCGGTTCAGCGGCACGCCGGCGGCGATGTAGTTGGCGGCCGACCCGGGACCGAAGTCGAAGATGAAGCTGTCGCCGTTGCCCAGTTCGACGAAGACCGAGGTGCCCATCTGGCCGGGGCGTATAAGCGGGGCCGTGCCCATGAAGGTGACCCGGATCTCCTCCGGCTGGACCTTCTCGGTCTTGGGGTACCAGTTCACCGCGCTCTTCAGCCACGGCATCGGCTCCAGGCCCTCGAAGGTCAGGCCGTCGCGCCAGCGGCCCAGCGGCTGACCGCCGGTGGCGATTTCCGCCAAGACGGCGGGGTCGGTCTCGAAGTCGCCGGGCACGCCCGCCGGCGGACCCGCGTCGAGCCCCTCGGCGTGAACCTTCTGCGCGGCGACCTTCATCACCAGCAGGTCACGCGCCGGGCTGAACAGCAGGGCGCCCGCGACCAGACCGATCGCGACGAGTCCGCCGGACTTCAGCAGTCTGGCGAGATCAGGCCTCCGGGTAAGCATCGCGTCTCCTCGCGCCCGCCGGGTCGCCCGGCCGAGGCGGCACCCTCGCCTGTTTTTTGACAGTTTGTCAATAAACATCGATCAAGCGCCCCGCGGCCTCCAGGAGGGGGTTTCGCAGGCTGTTCAGGGACGGCCAGGCGGTGCTCACCCGTCCCATTTCCGTTACACTGAAAGGGATTCACAGGGGGTGGCGTCGTCGACGGCGGGCCAGGGCGACGCCTGTCACAACCGGAACGGTTGTGACATTTTGTCATTCTCCATTGGCATCGTCCGCCATCGCCCCTATTCAGCCGGTCCGGCGGCGGCGCCGCGACCGCCCTGGAGCGGCGGGCGCGCCGCATGCGCGCCGGTGCGGCGCACGACGACCTTGGGGGGACGACATGTCACACGCGATGAACCCGTTCGCCGGGATGGACGCGCGGAGCCTGATCGACGGCCAGGGGTCGGCGCGAGGCGATCATCCGTTCATGATCTGGGAGCCGTTCGAGGGCGAGGGGCGGCGCTGGACCTACGCCGGGTTCGCCGGGGCTGTGCGCCGCTTCGCC
>JBMOOF010000031.1:0-14464 GCA_049323695.1 Pseudomonadota bacterium | reverse complement strand
CAAGGCCGCCAAGGCCGAGGGCGACGCCCCCGCCAAGAAGGCCGCGCCGAAGAAGCCGGCCGCCAAGAAGGACGGCGACGCCTGAGGGCGTCGGCGTAGAGAGTAGGAGAGCGACATGGCTCACAAGAAATCCGGCGGCTCCTCGCGCAACGGGCGCGACTCGGCGGGCCGCCGTCTCGGCGTGAAGAAGTTCGGCGGCGAAGCGGTCGCGGCCGGCAACATCATCATTCGCCAGCGCGGCACCAAGTTCTGGCCGGGCTCGAACGTGGGCATGGGCAAGGACCACACCCTCTTCGCCCTCGTGGCCGGGGCGGTGAAGTTCGTGACCAAGCGCGACAACCGCACCTACGCGACGGTCGTTCCGACCGAGGCCCAGGCCGCCGAATAGGCCGACGGGACCTCTCTCCGGATCGGCCCCGACAGGCGATCCGGACACGAAATCCCAAGCGGGGAGTCCGGACGCCGGGCTCCCCGCTTTGCATTTCAGGGCCTCGCAGAAGGCCGGGAGGATCACCCGATGTGCGCCCTCGACATCGCGCCCAGGATCGAAACCAGACGCCTGACCCTGCGGGCGCCCCTGCCCCGGGACGCGCCTCGCCTGGCCCAATACTGCAACGATCCCGAGATCGCGCGGATGACCGCCGCCATGCCCTCGCCCTACCGGCTGGAGCACGCGATGGCCTTCATCGAACGCGCCGCGGCCGCCGACCGTCGGACCGACGCGCCCTTCCTGATCGAGCTCGACGAGGAAGGGGTCGTCGGAGGGCTGGGCTTCCATCGCAAGGGGGACGGCCCGGTCGAGGTCGGCTACTGGATCGCCCGTCCGTTCCGGGGCCGCGGCCTCGCCAGCGAGGCGCTGATCGGCGCCATGCAATGGGCGGCGCGGGACTGGAGGCGGCGGGTGGTCGCGGCCGGCCATTTCTCCGACAACCCCGCCTCCGGCCGGGTGCTGTGCCGGGCGGGATTCCTCTACACCGGCGAGGTGCGGCTGCAGGCTTCGCTCGGCCGGCCGGAGCCGGCAGCCTCGCGCCGGATGATCTGGCTGGCCTAGGCCCCTTACCCGGCGAGGCTCACTTCGCCGCCTTGATCGCCGCCTCGAGGGTGGCCAGGTCCATCGCCTGGCCGCCGGCTCGCTCGACCGGCTTGCCGTTGACCACGAAGTAGGGCGTGTAGGGCACCTGGTCGGCGTCGGCCTGGTCCAGGCGGGTCTTCAGGGCCTCGAACGCCGCCTCGTCCCGGACGCAGGCGTCGTAGGCGTCGCCGTCGATGCCCAGCGCCGCGGCCTCGCGCCGCAGGATGCGATGGACGCCGCGGACCGTGCCGTCGTCGAAGATCTCCTTCTGCACGGCGAAGACGCGGTCGATGACCTTGAAATACCGGTCGGCGCCCGCGCAACGCGCCAGCATCGTCGCGGGGATCGCGACCTCGGCCGGGGCGGTGACGTATTCGCGCCAGACGAAGCGAACCTTGCCGGTGTCGATGAACCTGGCCTTGAACTCCGGGAAGACGTCGTGGTGAAAGTGGGCGCAGTGGGGACAGCTCAGCGAGCCGTACTCGACCACCACCACCCTGGCTTTCGGACTGCCCAGGGTCATGTCGTCGGGCCGCAGCGCCGGGCGGGCGGCCATGGTCACGGCGGGCAGGAAGGCCAGGGCCGTCAGCCCGATCAGCAGTCGGCGCGCGATGCGCATGTCAGCTTCCCCGGTTCGTTTCGCCGCACCGTTAGGCGACTATCTGGGCGCCATTGCGTCCGCAAGGGGAGCCGCCCGCCCTTCCCCGGACCGGTCCCTTGCCCCATAAGGGCGCGATGAAGTTCCTCGACCAGTGCAAGATCTACATCCGCTCCGGCGACGGCGGCGGGGGCGCCGTCTCGTTCCGGCGCGAGAAGTACATCGAGTACGGCGGTCCCGACGGCGGCGACGGCGGCCGCGGCGGCGACGTCTGGATCGAGGCGGTCGAGGGGCTGAACACCCTGATCGACTATCGCTACCAGCAGCATTTCAAGGCCGGCACCGGCGTCCACGGCATGGGCCGCAACCGCCACGGCGCCGCCGGCGAGGACGTGGTGCTGAAGGTTCCGGTCGGCACCCAGGTGCTGGAGGAGGACAAGGAGACCCTAATCGCCGACCTCGACCGGCCCGGGCTGCGCGTCCTGCTGGCCAGGGGCGGCAACGGCGGCTGGGGCAACGACCGCTTCAAGGGTCCGATCAACCAGGCCCCCAAGCACGCCAACCCCGGGTTGCCGGGCGAGGAGATGTGGATCTGGCTGCGGCTGAAGCTGATCGCCGACGCCGGGCTGGTGGGTCTGCCCAACGCCGGCAAGTCGACCTTCCTGGCCGCCGTCAGCGCCGCCCGGCCCAAGATCGCCGACTATCCCTTCACCACCCTGACGCCCAACCTGGGGGTCGTCGACCTGTCGACCAACGAGCGCTTCGTCATCGCCGACATCCCGGGCCTGATCGAGGGCGCCTCGGAGGGCGCGGGGCTGGGCACGCGCTTCCTCGGCCATGTCGAGCGGGCCGGCGTGCTGATCCATCTGGTCGACGCCACCCAGGACGACGTCGCCGGCGCCTGGCGCACCGTGCGCGCCGAGCTCGAGGCCTATGGCGAAGGACTGGCCGACCGGCCCGAACTGCTGGCGCTCAACAAGGTCGACGCCCTGGACGCCGAAACGCGGGCGGCCAGGGCGGCCGAACTCGAGGCGGCGGCCGGGACCGCGCCCGCCCTGATCTCCGGCGTCTCCGGCGAGGGGGTGCAGGACCTGCTGCGGGCCGCCTTCAGGGCGGTCCGGCTCCACCGCGCCGACGAGGCGGCCGAGGCGGCGGAGACGGCCCGGCCGCCCGCCGAGTCGTCCGGCTGGTCGCCGCTCTGAGTCGAGGGGGGACAAATGTCCGCGATGCTGATCGCCGTTCTGGCCCTGATGACCGCCGACGCCCCGGCGGCGGCGGGCGACCCGCCGGCCCCGACCCCGGCCGATCCCGTGAAAGCGGCGGTCGACGAACTGCTTGAGCCCTATCGCGGCAAGAACGGCGACCCGTTGCGCGGCAGGCTGGGCCTGTCCATCGGCTCGCGCCAGGCCAGCGACGGCGAGGTCGTGTTCTGGGTGATCAGCGTGACCACCGAAATGGCCTGCGGCCTGGATCCGGCGACCGGCTCCATCCGCTGCGCCCGACCGCCGGCCATGGAGTGCCGGCTCGCGGTGGCCTTCGACAAGCAGAACCTGGTCAAGGCCTGGGCGCTCAACGGCGCCCCGGCCGCCTGCCAGGGCTTCGTCACCCTGCTCAAGGGCGAGGGATGAGCCGGACCGCATCCGAACTGACGGGCGCCCGCAGGATCGTGGTCAAGGTCGGCTCGGCCCTGGTCGTGGACGCCGCCGCCGGGGCGCCGGCCCGGGCCTGGCTCGCAGCGTTCGCCGCCGACGCGGCGCGCCTGCGCGCGCGCGGCCAGCAGCTGCTCGTCGTGTCGTCGGGCGCGGTGGCGATGGGCCGCCGGCGTCTCGGACTCACGCGCAAGGCCCTGACCCTGCCCGAGAAGCAGGCCGCGGCGGCCGCCGGCCAGTCGCTGCTGATGCGCGCCTGGGAGGAGGCGTTCGAACCGCACGGCCTGGCCGTCGCCCAGGTGCTGCTGACCCGCGACGACACCGAGGTCCGCCGTCGCTGGCTGAACGCCCGGGCCACGGTCGAGACCCTGCTCGGCCTGGGAGTCGCGCCGGTGATCAACGAGAACGACACCGTCGTCACCGAGGAGATCCGCTACGGCGACAACGACCGTCTCGCCGCGCGGGTGGCGCAGATGATCGGGGCCGACCTGCTGGTGCTGCTGTCGGACATCGACGGCCTCTACACCGCCGATCCGCGGCGGGACCCGGCCGCGACCCACATCGCGCGGGTGGCCGAACTGACGCCGGCGATCCTGGAGATGGCCGGCGGGGCCAACGCCGCCGCCGGGGTCGGCACCGGCGGCATGGCGACCAAGCTGGAGGCGGCCCGCATCGCCCGGGCCGCCGGCTGCGCCACCATCATTACGCTGGGCCAGCGCGAACGGCCCCTGCAGGCGGTCGAGGACGGCGCGCCGGCGACGGTGATCGCCGCGGCCGAAACCTCGGCCGCCGCCTACAAGCGCTGGATCGCCGGATCGCTGTCGCCGGCGGGGGTCCTGCGCGTCGACGCGGGAGCGGCCGCCGCCCTGCGCGCGGGCAAGAGCCTGCTGGCGGCGGGCGTCGCGGCGGTCGAGGGCCGGTTCGACAAGGGCGACGCCGTGCTGGTGCTGGGCCCCGCCGGCGAGGAGATCGGCCGCGGTCTCGCCCGCTACGACGCCGCCGACGCCGCCGCCATCGCCGGGCTGCGCTCGGCCGCCATCGAGGCGGCGATCGGCTACACCGCCGGTCCCGTGGTCCATGCCGACGACCTGGCGCTGGCCGGTCCGGCCGAAAAGGGCTAAGGCTCAGCCTGAGCATATCCGGGAACGGACGATGGACGACGGGGGCGCATCCCTGCAGGCGACGATGCTGGCGACCGGCCGGGCGGCCCGCGAAGGCGCGCGCGCCCTGCGCCTGTCCACGGCCGACCAGCGCACCGCCGCCATCCGCGCCGCCGCCGGGGCCATCCGCGCCGACGCCGAGGCGATCCTCGCCGCCAACGGCGCCGACCAGGCCGCCGCCAGGGCCGCGGGCCTTACGGGGCCGATGCTCGATCGCATGTCCCTGGACGCCGGACGGCTGGCGGCCACGGCCGACGGCGTCGCGGCGGTGGCCGACATTCCCGACCCGGTCGGCGCCGAGATCGCCCGCTGGACGCGGCCCAACGGCCTGGACATCGCCCGGGTGCGCACGCCGATCGGCGTCATCGCCATCATCTACGAGAGCCGGCCGAACGTGACGGCCGACGCCGCCGCCCTGTGCATCCGGTCGGGCAACGCGGCGATCCTGCGCGGCGGATCGGAGTGCCTGCGCACCAATCTCGCCCTGCACGCGGCGATGGTGAAGGGCCTGGCCGCCGCCGGCCTGCCCGCCGCCTGCGTGCAGCAGGTGCGCACCACCGACCGGGCGGCGGTCGGCGAAATCCTGGCCGGCCTCGGCGGCGCCGTCGACCTGATCATCCCCCGCGGCGGCAAGAGCCTGGTCGCCCGCGTCCAGGCCGAGGCCCGCGCGCCGGTGCTGGGCCACCTCGAGGGCCTGTGCCACGTCTTCGTCCATGAGGCGGCGGACGTCGCCAGGGCGCGCGACATTGTGGTCAACGCCAAGATGCGGCGGGTGTCGGTGTGCGGCGCGGCCGAGACCCTGCTGATCGACCGGGCCGCCGCCCAGCGCCTGCTGCCGCCCATCGCCGACGCCCTGATCCAGGCCCGCTGCGAGCTGCGCGGCGACGCGGCGGCGCGCGCCATCGAGCCGTCGATGAAACCGGCGAGCCGCGAGGACTGGACCACCGAATACCTGGCGCCGATCCTGTCGGTCGCCGTCGTCGACGGGGTCGAGGGCGCCGCCGCCCACATCGCCGCCTGCGGCTCGGGACACACCGACGCCATCGTCACCGAGGACGCCGCCGCCGCCGAGCGCTTCGTCGCCCTGGTCGATTCGGCCATCGTGCTGGTCAACGCCTCGACGCAGTTCGCCGACGGCGGCGAGTTCGGCTTCGGCGCCGAGATCGGGATCGCCACCGACAAGCTTCACGCCCGCGGCCCGGTGGGGGCCGAGCAGCTCACGACATACAAATATGTGGTTCGCGGGACCGGCCAGACTCGTCCCTGAGGCCGGCCGGCCGCGCGTCCAGCGCCTGGGCTTCAGCCTGAAGCCGGGCATGCGCGTGGGGCTCTATGGCGGCTCGTTCAATCCGGCGCATGAGGGGCACGCGCACGTCGCCGAAACGGCCCAGAAGGCGCTGGGGCTGGACCGCGTCATCTGGCTGGTGTCGCCGCAGAACCCGCTGAAGGCGTCGCACGACACCGAGCCGCTGGCCGCCCGGATGGCGGGCGCGAGCGGGCGGGCGCGGGGCCCGGGCATGATCGTCTCCGACGCCGAGGCGCGGATCGGCTCGCAGTTCACCATCGACACGATCAGGGTGCTCAAGGCGCGGTTCCCCGGCGTGCGGTTCGTCTGGATCATGGGCGCCGACAGCCTGGCGGGCTTCCACCGCTGGAAGGGCTGGACCCAGATCATGCGCGAGCTGCCGGTGGCCGTGGTCTCGCGGCCCTGGGCGGCGATGCGGGCCCGCCTGTCGCCGGCGGCCCGGCGGTTCGCCCACGCCCGCCGCCCCGCCCGCGAGGCGCGGCTGCTGCCGGACATGCCCGCGCCGGCCTGGGTGTTCCTGAGGGGGCGGTTCAATTTCGCCTCCTCGACCGCCATCCGCGAGCGGCAACGCAGGACTCTCGGGACCGACAGTCCCGGGACAGGGCGGGACAACCGCGGGACTCTGATTCGCTGACGAAGAGCCCTGGACGTGCTATGGGTCCCGACTAGCGAAGGAACCAAAGGAGCATTCCGCTGAATCGCGAGTTGGCGCCACAGGCGCAGGAGACCCTCTCCGGGGCCTCCACCGACGAACCCCGACAGCGTGCGGGCTCGCTCGAAGACCTGATCCTGAACCGTCTCGACGACGACAAGGCCCAGGACATCGTTCTCATCGACCTCAAAGGCAAGAGCCCGATGGCCGACTCCATGATCGTGGCGTCCGGCCGCTCGCACCGCCATGTCGGCGCCCTGGCCGACCATGTGCTGCGCACCCTGAAGGAGGCGGGCCACGGCAAGGCCCGGGTCGAGGGCCTGCCGCACTGCGACTGGGTGCTGATCGACGCCGGCGACGTGATCGTCCACCTGTTTCGCCCGGAAGTCCGGACCTTCTACAACATCGAGAAGATCTGGTCGGTCGACAGCCCGCACATCACCCCGGCCAACTGATCCCCTGTTCCGCTCGTCCCTGCGCCAACGGGGACCCAGGCGGCCCGTCCGTCATCGAATTCGGCTTGGGGCCCCGCTTGCGCGGGGGTAGTCGGTGAATTGTGAAGATCACCGTTCTCGCCGTCGGAAGGCTTGGCCGCGCGCCCGAGGCCCTGCTCGCGCTGGACTACGCCGCCCGCGCCACGGCCTCGGGCCGGAGCCTCGGGCTGGGACCAGTCGAGATCGTCGAGGTCGAGGGCCGCAAGCCGGGCAAGGCCGCCGAGGCCGAGGCGATCCTCCCCCACCTGAAGGACGCCCACGTCATCGCCTGCGACGAGCACGGCGAGGTCCAGCCCTCCCGCGCCTTCGCCGGGAAGATCGGGAGGCTGCGTGACGACGGCGCGCGGCGGCTGGTGTTCCTGATCGGCGGCGCGGACGGGCTGGATCCATCGATCCTCGCCGCCGCCAACGGCAAGCTGGCCTTCGGGCCGCAGACCTGGCCCCACGCCCTGGCCCGGGCCATGCTGGCCGAACAGATCTATCGCGCCGTCACCATCCTTGCCGGCGGCCCCTATCACCGCGACTGAACCGGGCGGGTCTGCTATCAGGCCGGGATGCGCCGGCGCCTCGCCACCATCGCCGTTCTGGCCTTCAGCGCCCTCGCCGCGCGCGGCGCCGCGCAGGAGCCCGCCGACGCGCCCTCGCCGCGGCTTATGGCGCTCTACGAACCGGCGGACGGCGACCTGGAAGCGCGACGGCAGATCGCGGCCCTGCGCGTCGAGCTCAAACGGCTGGCCTCGCGCCAGGCGCAGTCCAGCCGCGACCTGGCCAACGCGCGCGCGCGGCTGCAGATGCTGAACGTAAGGGAGACGGCGCTGGTCGCCGAGCTCGGCCGGGACCGCAACCGCCTGGCGCGGCTCCTGGGGGCGCTGCAGCTGTTCCGGCGGGAGCCGCCGCCGGCGCTGCTGGTCCGCCCCGACGACGCCCGCGACGCGGTGCGGGCCGCCATCCTGATCCGGGCCATGACCCCGGCGCTGGAGAAGCGGGCCCGCGCCTACGGGGCCGAGGCGCGCGAGATCGCCGCCCTGCGCCGCCAGGCCGCCGCCGCCAACGCCGCCCTGCTGGCCGCCGAGAGCCTGGTGGCGGACCGCCAGGGCGACCTCGAGAAGCTTCTCGCCGAACAGGCCTCGCTCGAGCGCCGCTATCCGGGCGAGGCCCGGGCCGAGGGAATCCTGGCCGGCAGTCCGGGCGACCTGGCCGACAGCTTCCCGCGCGTGACCGGAGCGGACCGGGGTCCCGGCCCCCTGCTGCGGCCGATCGACGCCGAGCTGGTCCGCCGCTTCGGCGCCGCGCTGCCGGGCGGCGGACGGGCGGAAGGGCTCGCCTTCCGGACCCGCCCCGGGGCGGTGGTGGCCAGCCCGGCTCAAGGCGTGGTTGAATTCGCTGGGCCGGTCACCGGCTGGGGCGTCATCCTGATCGTCCGGACCGGCGGCGCCTACCACCTGGTGCTGGCCGGACTGGGCGAGGTGAGCGTCGCCCCCGGCCAGACTCTCGCGGCGGGCGCGCCGATCGGCCGCATGGCGGCGGGCGGGACGACGGGGAATGGGGGAGCGGGCGAACCTGAGCTGTATTTTGAGTTGCGCAGGTCCGGGACGCCGGTTGATCCTTCGCCCTGGCTCGGCGGCGCCGGAGTTGCATCGGCGCAGCGGTAGGTCACAATTTGGGCCCGGGCGGGGGCTTTAGTCGGAACGCGGCGCGTCTCGCCGCCTAGGGAGCCTCCAAAAGGCGATGTTGAAGAAGAACCTATTGATCGGCGCCGGCGCCTTTGTCATGGGCGCGGCCACCATGGCCTACGTCGGTCAGACGGCGCAGGCGACGGCGCAGCCGCGAGCCCAGACCTACCGCATGCTGGAGCTGTTCGGCGACGTCGTCGACATGGTCCAGAAGCAGTACGTCGTCGAGGTCGACGACAAGAAGCTGATCGAGGCCGCGCTGGAGGGCATGGTGTCGTCGCTCGACCCGCACTCCGGCTATCTCGCGCCGGACGGCTTCGAGGACATGCAGGACACCACCCGCGGCGAGTACGGCGGGCTGGGCATCGAGATCACCAGCGAAGACGGGGTGGTGAAGATCATCGCCCCCATGGACGGCACGCCCGCCTCGCGCGCCGGCCTGCAGCCGGGCGACTACATCACGGCCGTCAACGGCCAGAGCGTCATCGGCCTGCCGACGACCGAAGCCGTCAAGCTGATGCGCGGCGCCCCCGGCGAGAAGGTCACGCTGACGATCGCCCGCGAGAAGGCCGACCCCTTCGACGTCACCCTGACCCGCGAGGTGATCAAGCCGAAGTCCGCCGTGGCGCGGATGGAGGGCGACTACGGCTATGTGCGGCTATCCGGCTTCAACGAGAAGGCCACCGAGGAGGTCACGGCCGCGATCAAGGGCCTGCTGGCCCAGAACCCGAAGATGAAGGGTCTGGTCTTCGACCTGCGCAACAACCCCGGGGGTCTGCTCGACCAGGCCGTGGGCGTCGCCGACATCTTCCTGGACGGTGGCGAGGTGGTCAGCCAGCGCGGTCGCGACCCGCGCGACATCGAGCGCTACAACGCCCGCCCGGGCGACATGCTGAACGGCCTGCCGGTGGTGGTGCTGGTCAACACCGGCTCGGCCTCGGCCGCGGAGATCGTCGCCGGCGCCCTGCAGGACCGCAAGCGCGCCGAGGTCGTCGGCCTGACCAGCTTCGGCAAGGGCTCGGTGCAGACGGTGATCCCGCTGCGCGGCGGCGCCGACGGCGCCCTGAAGCTGACGACCGCGCGTTACTTCACCCCGTCGGGCCGCTCGATCCAGCGCACCGGCATCGAGCCGGATCTGGAAGTGGCCTCGAGCCGCGAGCAGGCCGAGCTGATCGCCACCCGCTCGTTCCAGTTCAGCGAGGCCTCGCTGCGCAACGCCCTCGACGCCGATGAAGGCAAGACGCGCCGCGGCGCCCACACGCCGGCGGAGGCGCCGCCGGCGACCTTCGACGAGGAAGGCTGCAAGAAGCGCACGGGCCCGACCCTGGAGCTGAAGTGCGACTTCCAGCTGCAGCGGGCGCTGGACGTGCTGCGCAACGGCTCGGTGGCGGCGACGCCGAAGCTGCCGACGGTGCAGCCGCGGGTGGCCGTGGTGGGCGGCAAGGTGGTTCCGCCGACCGGCGCCGACAAGCCGAAATAGGGCTTCGTTAACCATAAGCGGCGAGGGTCGGGGGGCGCATGTCCCCTCGCTCCGCCATGTTCTCCCGGAAGCCCGCGGCCGGCCCCTCCGCCGGTCCCTCCGCCGTCGCCAGCCGTCTGGCCAGCGCGCGCGCCGTCGCCCTGACGGCGGTGCAGAATCCCTACGTCGGCGCCGGCGGGGCCGGGCTGCTGTTCCTGCTGACCCTGGTGACCCTGGTCATCGTGACCGGCGATCCCCAGGCGGGGACGCCCGTGGTCCGCATCTCGCTGGCCCAGGCGGCCGCCAGCGGCGCGGCGGTGCCGGGCTGGCGCGAGGCCCTGGCGCCGGAAGCCGCCGAGGCGCCGGTCTCGACGGGCCTCTACGCCCTCTCCGAGAGCCCGATTCGAGGCGTCGAGTCCGATCCGATCGCGGGATCGGCCTTCATCACCGTTCCGGGCGGCGGCGCGACCCACGCCGCCCCCGGCTCGCCCCTGGCGCCCGCGCCCCTGGCCGGACTCACCGAGCCGGGCCCCGGCGGCGCGCCGCTGCCCATCGTCGCCGCCGACGGGCGCACCCCCGCCGAGGCCTACGCCCGGCCGTTCACGCCCAACGGCAAGCCGAAGGTGGCGCTGGTGGTCGGCGGCCTGGGCCTGAACGCCGCCCTGACCCGCAAGGCGATCGAAACCCTGCCGCCGGAGGTGACGCTGTCGTTCGCCCCGTACGCAGAGGGCCTGCAAGGCTGGATCGACCTGGCCCGGGCCAATGGCCATGAGGTGCTGCTCGAGGCGCCCATGGAGCCGTCCGACTATCCCCAGAACGATCCCGGGCCGATGACGCTGCTCGCCGCCAGCCGGCCCGAGGAGACCGTCCGAAAGCTCGAGTGGCTGCTGTCCCGCGCCACCGGCTACTTCGGCCTGACCAACTACCTGGGCTCGCGGTTCATGGCGACGCCGACGGCGATGAACGCCTTCTCCGGCGCCCTCAAGGCGCGGGGCGTGGCCTTCGTCGACGACGGGGCCGCCGCGGGCAAGGGCGCCGGCCCGATGCGCGCCTCGGCCAGCCGGGTGATCGACGACGACCTTTCGGCGGAGGCCATCGGCCGCCAGCTGACCGCCCTTGAGGCGTCGGCCCGCGCCGGCGGACAGGCGCTGGGCTCGGGCTTCGCCTACCCGGTCACCGTCGATGTCGCGGCGGCCTGGGCCCGCACCCTGCCCGACCGGGGCTTCCAGCTGGCGCCGGTCTCGGCCCTGATGCGGAAGTGACCCTCGACGACCATCCCGAGCATCGCCCGAACGTGGGCGTCGTGTTGTTCAACGACCAGGGCCTGGTCTGGCTGGGCCGGCGCGCGAACACGCCCGGGCCCTGGAACTGGCAGTTCCCGCAAGGCGGCGTCGATCCCGGCGAGGACCTGCAGGAGGCCGCCCTGCGCGAGCTGGACGAGGAGACCGGCGTCACCGCGGTCGAGTTGCTCGGCCGCGCGCCGGGCTGGATCGTCTACGACTTCCCACCCGGGGTGTCGGCCCATGGCGGGCGGTGGAAGGGCCAGAAGCAGGCCTGGTTCGCCTTCCGGTTCGCAGGCGCGGAGTCGGACATCCGGCTCGACGCCCACGACCCGGTCGAGTTCGACGCCTGGCGCTGGGGCCGGCTGGAGGAGGCGCCGGCGCTGATCGTGCCCTTCAAGCGCGCCGCCTATGAACAGGTGGCGAAGGCGTTCGCGCGATTCGCCGCCCGGGCCTGACCCGCGGCGAATTCGTCCCCCGGGCTAAAACACCTGTTCGCGGGCCGGGATTTCCGTAAGCTCCGGCGGCGGACAGGCGCGGCCCATGCAAGGCGCGCCGCCGTCATCGAGAGGGGATCTGATGCCCGCACCCGTGATCATGGTGCATGGCGCGTTCTGCGGCGGCTGGGTGTTCGACGCCTTCCGCGCGCCGTTCGAGGCGGCCGGCCACGCCGTGCTGACGCCCGACCTGCCCGGACGCGGCCGGGGCGGCGGCGGCGTCGCAGGCCAGTCGATGGCCGACTACGCCGGGGCGATCGCCCGGCTTTGCCGCGCCCAGGACGAACCGCCGGTGCTGATCGGCCATTCCCTCGGCGGCCTGGTCGCCCAGCTGGCGGCCGCCAGGGCGCCGGTCTCGGCCCTGATCCTGCTGGCGCCCTCCGCGCCCTGGGGGGTTCCGGGCGTAAGCATGGAGGAGGCGGTCTCCGCCGTCAGCCTCTACGCCCTCGGTCCCTACTGGCTTCAGGCCATCGACCCCGATTTCGCCCTGGCCCGGCGCTACAGCCTCGACCGCATGGACGGGGACGGCCGCAGGGCCGTGTTCGACCGGATGACCCCGGAAAGCGGCCTCGCCCTCTGGCAGACGCTGAACTGGTGGCTGGACCCGTTCATGACCACGCGGGTGGCCGCCGGCGACGCGCCCGCGCTGGTGCTGGCCGGCGGCCGCGACGTGATCCATCCGCCGGCGACGGTGAAGCTCACCGCCGATCGCCTGGGCGCCCGGTTCGAGACGTTCGAGGCCATGAGTCACTGGCTGCCGGGAGAACCCGGCTGGGACGCGGTCGCGGCCCGCTGCCTCGCCTGGCTCAGCGGCGAGGGTCGGCGGATCGCCGCCTGACCACCGCCAGGCGGACCAGGCCGAACAGGGCCGTCGCCGCCCAGGCCGCCTCGATCAGGGCCGCCGGCAGATTGAAGTCGACCGACAGCGACAACAGGATCAGCGACGCGCCGACGAAGTTCGCCAGCAGCGACGCCGCCCGTTGCGGATGCAGCTTGCCGAGAATGCCCGCGGCGTAGGCGGCCAGGATCAGCACGACCCCGACGACGCCCGCCGCGTCCGTCCAGGACACCGTCAGAGCGGACGGATGCTGAACAGGACCTGGGTGTGGTCGAACTTGGCGTTGACCGGCCTGCCGTCGATCTTGCGCTCGGTCATCAGCACCAGCGCCTCCATCTCCGATCCGCCTTCACGCTCCCACGAGCGGGTCGTGCGCTCCATGTCGGTGACGTAGCGGTCGAAGCGGGCCAGGTACCAGCCGCCGCCCTGGCGCTGGGCCCAGTAGTGCAGGTCGGTGGCCAGGGTCGCCGCCGGCGCCACGGCCTCGACCGGGTGGTTGACGTCGATGGTGCAGACGGTCGGGTTGGTCGTCGAGGGCTGGATCGAGACCGAGTAGCCCTTCTGGTAGGCCCAGACCCAGACGTCCTTCTTCTTCTTGAAGCCGAGCGAGGGGGCGACCTGGGCGATGCTCGTTCCGCGCACCATGGGGGCGCAGACGCGTTCGATGGTGTTGATCACCGCCAGGGACGTGATGTCCGTCGGGGCGGGCGGCGGGGCCGGCGGCGCCTCGGGGGCGGTCGGCGCCTCGGCGGCCGGCGCGGCCTCGGGGGCGGGCGCCGGAGCCGGCGTTTCCTGGGCGAAGGCCGCGCCGGCGATGACGCCCGCGGCGGTCAGGGTGAGGAGCGCTAGGCGACGCATGTCGTCGGATCCCTTGTCTGGTTCGGCGGCATAGAAGACCGCCGTGCGTTCCCTCGCAAGCCTTCTTGCGTTGGATTTGCGGCGGAGGTTGGGCCGACCCTACGCTTCGACGGCGTGCTCGGCGAGGATCGTCAACCCCTGGGCGTTTACGTCGGCGAAGCCGCCGTGGATTTCGAAGGTGCGGGTGGCGGCGCCGTCGTGCACCGTCACCGCGCCTTCTCGCAGGGCCGTCATGAACGGGGCATGACCGGCCAGCACGCCGAAGTCGCCCTCGAGGCCGGGCGCGTCGACGCGATCGACCTCGCCGGCGAAGACCTCGCGCTCCGGCGCGACCAGGGAGAAGTGAAGCTTATCCGCCATCAGGCCGCTTCCATCGCCATCTTCTCGGCCTTCTCGACAGCCTCCTCGATCGTGCCGACCATGTAGAAGGCGCCTTCCGGCAGGTGGTCGTACTCGCCGTCGCAGATGGCCTTGAACGAGCGGATGGTGTCCTTCAGCTCGACGAACTTGCCCGGGCTGTTGGTGAACTGCTCGGCGACGAAGAACGGCTGGCTGAGGAAGCGGCTGATCTTGCGGGCGCGGGCCACGGTCAGCTTGTCCTCTTCCGACAGCTCGTCCATGCCCAGGATGGCGATGATGTCCTTCAGCGCCTTGTACTGCTGCAGGATCTCCTGGGTGCGGCGGGCGACGCTGTAGTGCTCCTCGCCGATCACCAGCGGGTCCATGATCCGGCTGGTGGAGTCGAGCGGGTCCACGGCCGGGAAGATGGCCTGGGCGGCGATGTCGCGGCTGAGCACGGTGGTCGCGTCCAGGTGGGCGAACGAGGTGGCCGGCGCCGGGTCGGTCAGGTCGTCGGCGGGCACGTAGATGGCCTGCACCGAGGTGATCGAGCCCTTGGTGGTCGAGGTGATGCGCTCCTGCAGGTTGC
>JBMOOF010000030.1:0-1624 GCA_049323695.1 Pseudomonadota bacterium | reverse complement strand
CTCCGCGACGGCCAGCAGGGCCAGGGCGTCCAGTTCTCCGCCGCCGAAAAGGTCCGGATCGCCCGCGCCCTCGACGTCCTCGGGGTCGACTATATCGAGGGCGGCTGGCCCGGCGCGAACCCGACCGACAGCGAGTTCTTCGCGGCACGGCCCGAAACGAAAGCCACCCTCACCGCCTTCGGGATGACCAGGCGGTCCGGCCGCTCGGCCGGGAACGACGACGTCCTCGCCGCCGTCCTGAACGCGATGACACCCGCCGTCTGCCTCGTCGGCAAGACCCACCCCTTCCATGTCAGGACCGCTCTCGGCGTGCCGCTCGAGGAGAACATCGAGAACATCTCCGCCTCGGTTGCCCACGCGGTCGCGCAGGGCCGCGAGACCCTCTTCGACGCCGAACACTTCTTCGACGGCTGGAAGGCCGACCCTTCCTACGCCCTCGCCGCCTGCACGGCCGCCTACGAGGCCGGCGCGGCCTGGGTCGTCCTCTGCGACACCAACGGCGGCACGCTGCCCCCCGACATCCGGGCCGGCGTCGGGGCCGTGATCGCGGCGGGCATTCCCGGCGCCCGCGTCGGCATCCACTGCCACGACGACGCGGGCCTCGGCGTCGCCAACTCGCTCGCCGCCGTCGATGCCGGGGCCCGCCAGATCCAGGGCACGCTGAACGGCCTCGGCGAGCGCTGCGGGAACGCCAACCTGACGACGCTGATCCCCACGCTGCTGCTGAAGGAGCCCTATGCCAGCCGGTTCGAGACGGGCGTGACCCCCGCGGCGCTGAGGGGGCTGACCAAGGCATCGCGGCTGCTCGACGACATCCTGAACCGCGTGCCGCTCCGCTCCGCCCCCTATGTCGGCGCCTCCGCCTTCGCCCACAAGGCGGGCCTGCATGCGAGCGCGATCCTGAAGGACCCGGCGACCTACGAGCATGTCCCGCCCGAGACGGTCGGCAACGAGCGTCTCATCCCGATGTCGAACCAGGCCGGCCAGTCGACCCTGCGCGCCCGGCTCGGTGCCGCCGGGATCGGGGTCGCGCCCGGGGACCCGCGCCTCGCCCGCATCCTCGAAGCGGTGAAGGCGCGCGAGGACGAGGGCTACGCCTACGACTCGGCGCAGGCGTCGTTCGAACTCGTGGCCCGCCGCGAGCTGGGCCTGCTGCCGGCCTTCTTCGAGGTCAAGCGCTACCGCGTCACGATCGAGCGGCGGAAGAACAAATACAACCGCATGGTCAGCCTCTCCGAGGCCGTCGTGGTGGTCCGGATCGGCGACCGGAAGATGCTCTCGGTCAGCGAGAGCATGGACGAGGAGGGGCACGACCGCGGCCCGGTCAACGCGCTCGCCAAGGCGCTGGCCAAGGACCTCGGACCCTACCAGTCCTGCATCGCGGACATGAAGCTCGTGGACTTCAAGGTGCGGATCACGCAGGGCGGGACCGAGGCCGTCACCCGCGTCATCATCGACAGCGAGGACAGGGACGGACACCGCTGGTCAACGGTCGGGGTCAGCGCCAACATCGTGGACGCCTCCTTCGAGGCGCTGCTCGACGCGATCACCTGGAAGCTCGTCCGCGACAGGGCGCCCGCCCAGTGACCCTCAATCCCTGCGCCGAAATCGTCCGGACGCGGGA
>JBMOOF010000029.1:0-16184 GCA_049323695.1 Pseudomonadota bacterium | reverse complement strand
CCACTGCGCATCGCTCAGTTCGTAGCGCTTCACACCCATCACCGACCTCCGCCAAAGCGGAGACCTATGAATCACGCATCCCGCGAACCGTGAATCCCTGAATGTCGATTGGACCTAGCGCCGAAGCGCGGGGCCCTGGCCGTACGTCTTCCCCAGCTCGGCGGTCACCGCCCGGAATTCCTCGATCGTGTCGCGGAGGATGTCGGCGACCGGACGGACGCTGTCGATGCGGCCGGCGACCTGGCCGGAGAGGGCGATGGACGCCTCCATGTCGCCGCCGAAGTAGAGATCGAGCGCGTTGCCGAACTCCTTCATCGGCCCGTCGGGGGGCGGGTCCTTCTCCATGCGGGTCGTCTTCTCGGTGCGCAGGGCCCGCAGGGCCGGGCCCGGGCCGAAGCGGTTGAGGAAGACGGTGTCGGTCTCCGCGGCGGCCAGGATGGCGTTCTTCCAGTTGTCGTGGACCGGCGACTCGGCGGCCGACACCATCCGCGTTCCCATCTGGATTCCCTCGGCGCCGAGGGCGAAGGCGGCGGCCATGGTGCGGCCGCAGGTCATGCCGCCGGCGGCGATGATCGGGACGTCCGTCTTCGAGGCGATCAGCGGCAGCAGGACCATCGAGGCCACCTCACGCGGGTTCTTGAAGCCGCCCCCTTCGCCGCCCTCGACGACCAGGCCGTCGACGCCGGCCTCGATCGCCTTCAGCGCCGCCGGCAGCGAAGGGACGACATGGAACACCGTCAGGCCGGCGTCCTTCAGGGCGCTGCAGTAGCGGTTGGGATCGCCCGCCGAGGTGGTGACGAACTTGACGCCCTGGTCGACGACGAAGCCGACGATGTCCGGGTCGCGCACGAACGCCTGGGCGATATTGACGCCG
The DNA here is from genome assembly GCA_049323695.1 of Pseudomonadota bacterium. Taxonomy (GTDB): domain Bacteria; phylum Pseudomonadota; class Alphaproteobacteria; order Caulobacterales; family Caulobacteraceae; genus Caulobacter. The sequence continues at coordinate 15,310 of JBMOOF010000029.1, read as the reverse complement.
AAGGGCTTGTCGGTGAGGTCCCGCATCCGGCCGATCTCGACCCGGACCTCGTCCAGGCGCCCCGACGAGGTTTCGATGATGCCCAGACCGCCTGCGTTCGACACCGCCGAGGCCAGCTGCGCGCGCGCGATCCAGCCCATGGGGGCCTGAAGGATCGGATACTTCACGCCGAGCATGCGGGTGATGCGGTTGTCGATCATCGCTGGGTTCTCCGGACTGGAGCGGCGACGCTAGCGGCTCGAACAGATGTTTGAAAGAGGCGCCGCCCGGAACTCCGGCAACCCGGCGGCGTTGACACCCATCAGGCGGTGGTCCTTGCCGAGGGGGGAATGTCGCGTGTCGCTTTGAATTCGGCGGCTTTCCTGACCGCTTTCCTGGCAGGCGCCCCCGCCCTGGCGAACGAGGCCACGCCCGGCGAGCTGGCGAGGCTGTCGCTCGAGGAGCTCGTCAATCTGGAGATCACCGCCGTCTCGAAGCGCCCCGAACGGCTGGCCGACGCCGCCGCTTCGGTCTTCGTGATCGGCGGCGAGGACGTCCGGCGCAGCGGCGTCCAGAGCCTGGCCGAGGCCCTGCGCCTGGCGCCCAATCTCAATGTCCAGCAGATCGATGCGCTCGACTACGGCATAAGCGCCCGCGGCCTGAACGGCTTCGAGAGCGCCAACAAGCTGCTAGTTCTGGTCGACGGCCGAACCGTCTACAGCCCCTTCTTCGGCGGCGTCGAATGGAGCCAGCTGCATCCGCCCCTGGTCGATCTGAACCGGATCGAGGTGGTCAGCGGGCCCGGCGGCGCCCTTTGGGGCGCCAACGCGGTGAACGGCGTCGTCAACGTCGTCAGCAAGCCGGCGGAAGAGACGCTGGGAGGCCTGGTCCAGGCGATCGGCGGAACCGGCGACGACAGCCTCACGCTGCGATACGGCGGCCTGATCGGCGACCATGGGGCGTTCCGGGTCCATGTCGGCGCCTACGACCGGGCCGACACGCTGCGCGGGGGCGCGGACGCCGGCGACGGCTGGAACGGCGCGCAGATCGGCTTCCGCACCGACTTCGCGTTCGGCGGCGACAGGCTGACCCTGCAGGGCGGCGCCTACGACGACGACGTCCCCTCCGGCGTTCCCGCCAGGCCGCAGGGCAAGCTGGAAGGCTACAACCTGGTCGGCCGCTGGACGCGGACGTTCGAGTCCGGCGCGACCTTCGAACTGCAGGCCTGGTACGACCGCTACGAGCGCCGGGCGCGCGGCATCCTCGACGGAGTGATCACCTGGGACGTCCAGGGCCAGCACACCGTCTCGCTGGGACGGCACGACGTCGTCGTGGGGGCCGGGTATCGCGCCTGGAACGACAAGTTCGCCAACTACGTCAACGCCTTCGTCCTCGATCCGCCGAGCCGGGACAACGACCTGGTCAACGCCTTCGTGCAGGACCAGATCCGCCTGGGCGCGGTCACGCTGACGCTGGGCGTCAAGGGCGAGCACAACAGCTTCAGCGGAACCGAATGGCTGCCCAGCGTGCGGGCCGCTTGGCGGCTGTCCGAAACCTCGGTGCTCTGGGCGGCGGCCTCGCGGGCGGTGCGCAACCCGTCGCGGCTGGACCGTGAGCTGGTCTTCCCGCCCTTCCTGCTGGGCTCGAACTTCCAGCCGGAGGAGCTCGTAGCCTACGAGTTCGGCTGGCGGGGACGGCCGGCGCCGCACCTGTCCCTGTCGGCGACGGCCTTCCATCACCGCTACGACGGCCTGCGGTCGGTCGAGCCGACGCCGGGTACGGTGTTTCCCCTCCGCATCGGCAACGGCCTCGAGGGCGAGACCTGGGGGCTGGAGGCCTGGGGCGACCTCGATGTCTCCACCGACTGGCGGCTGAGCGGCGGGCTGACCCTGCTCGCCAAGGACATCCGCGCCTCCCCGGGAAGCGCCGATCGTTCCGCCCTCGCCGCCGCCGGACACGACCCGGACTACTACGGCTACCTGCGCTCGCGATCCCGCCTGACGGACCGGCTCGATCTCGACGTCCGCCTGCGCTTCGCCGGCGAGACCCCCCGCGAGCGGACCGGGGGCTATCGCGACGCCCCCGCCTACGTCGACGCCGACGCGCGGCTGGCCTGGCGGCTGAACGACCACGCCGAACTGTCCCTGGCGGGTTTCAACCTGCTCGACGAGAGCCGCCCCGAGGCGACGGAGCCCCGGCGCATGGAGGTGCGCCGGTCGGTCCAGCTTGGACTGCGTGTCGACTGGTGAGCGGGCGACGACCCCGCCTGTCGCTGGCCGGGGCGGTCATGGCCCTGGCCGCCGCCTGTCCGCCGGCGGCTGACGCCCGCCAGGCCTCGCTGGAATATCCGGTCAAGGCGGCCTTCCTCTACAAGTTCGCCTCCTACGTCGACTGGCCGGCCGGCGCCTTCCCCGACGCCGCCGCGCCCCTGGTCGTCTGCGTGATCGGCCGCGATCCGTTCGGACCCCTGCTCGACCGGACGGTGCGCGGCCAGACGGTGGGCGTGCGTCGCATCGTCGTGCGCCGGCTGGCCGCCGCCGGCCGCGACTCGCCCTGTCACATCGCCTACCTGGGCGGGTCGTCGTCGCAAAGCGTCGCCGAGGCCGCCCGCGCCCTGGCCGAGGTCCCCGTGCTGACGGTCGCCGACGGGCCGCCGTTCGAGGCGTCGGTCGTCATCAGCTTCGTCGTCCAGGCCAACCGCGTCCGCTTCGGCGTCGATCCGCGCGCGGCCGAGGAGAAGGGGCTGGCGATCAGCTCCAAGCTGCTGAACCTCGCCGTGAGTGTCGGGCCATGAGCTGGATCGGACGATTCTCCGGCGGAGCCCGGGCGACGGCCGCGACCCTCGGGATGATCGTGCTGGTCCTCGCCAGCCTGGCGATCGGGGTCTTCAACGAACAGGCCTACTGGCGCGCCAGGACCGACTCCCTCGCCGCCCAGGCCGGAGTGCTGGCCGGGACCATCGAGCCGGCGCTGGTGTTCCAGGACCCGACCGCCGCGCAGGAGGCCGTGCTCGCCCTGGCCGCCGACCGGCAGGTCGAGGCGGCCGGGGTCTACGATCCCTCCGGCCGGCTGATCGCGCGCTTCGTCCGCGCCGGCGACCTGCCGGCCGGCCCCCCGGCGCCGGGGCGCGGCTGGCTGCCCCGCAAGGCGACGGTCTCCGCGCCGGTGACGCACGAGGGCCGGAGGATCGGCGCGGTCTACCTGCGCACCACCGCCGAGCCGCTGGCCGGCCAGCTGGGCCGCCACGCCGGCATCGCGCTGCTGTTGCTGACGGGCGTCGGCGTGGTCACCGTCCTGCAGCGGGCGCAGTCGGCCCTGCGCCGCACGGTGCGCGTCAGCGAGGCCCGCGCCGCCGACCTGGCCCGCGCCAACCTCGACCTCGAGACCGAGATCGCCCGCCGCGAACGGGCCGAGGAGGCGCTTCGCCAGTCCCAGAAGATGGAGACGCTGGGCCAGTTGACCGGCGGCATCGCCCACGACTTCAACAACCTGCTGCAGAGCGTCCAGGGCAGTCTGGACCTGATCAACCGCCGACCGGACCAGGCCGAGCGGGTGGCGCGTCTGGCCCGCGCCGGCCTGGAGGCGGCCGAGCGGGGCGCGCGCCTGACCTCCCAGCTGCTGGCCTTCTCGCGGGCCCAGAAGCTGGAGCTCCACGCCGTCGACGTCAGGGCCGTGGCGACGCGGCTGCGCGAGATCCTGCCCAGCGCCCTCGGTCCGAACGTGAAGGTGGCCTTCGACCTGGGCGAGGCGCCGCTGCCGGTCATCGCCGACGTCACCCAGCTGGAGCTGGCCGTGCTGAACCTGTGCATCAACGCCCGCGACGCCATGCCGTCGGGCGGCGAGATCACCATCGCGGCGCGACCGGCGCGCCTCGACGACGATCCCGAGCTGGCCCCCGGCGACTACCTGCTGCTATCGGTGACGGACACCGGCGCGGGCATGGCGCCGGAGGTTCGCGAGCGCGCCTTCGAGCCCTTCTTCACCACCAAGAAGGTCGGCAAGGGCACCGGGCTGGGCCTGGCCCAGGTCTATGGCATCGCCAAGCAGGCGGGCGGCGTCGCCCGCATCGACAGCCGCCCGGGCGAGGGGACCACCGTCACCATCTACCTGCCGCGGGCCGAGGCCGACGCCCGGCCGTCCGGCGACGAGGATTCGCCCGGACCGGCGCCGCAGGTCGAGGGCGCCCGCATCCTGGTCATCGACGACGACGCCACCGTCCGCGCCTATGTCGTCGAGGCCTTGGAGAGCTTCGGCTACGCCCCGCTTTCGGCCGCGGACGGGGCCGCCGGGCTGGAGATTCTCGGCCGCGAGCCGGTGGACCTGCTGGTCGTGGACTACGCCATGCCCGGCATGACCGGCGCCGAGGTCGCCCACAGCGCCCTCGCCCGCCGTCCGGGCCTGCCGATCGTGTTCATCAGCGGCTACGCCGAGTCCGACGCGCTCGAACGGGCCGTGGGCCATCCCGCCCATCTGCTGCGCAAGCCCTTCGACACGGGCGCCCTGGGACATGCCGTCTACGAGGCCCTCTCCCGCGCCGCCTGAAGCCCGCGCCCGGCGACGAGGGCGAATGCCGTGACCGCGGCGTAGGCCATGGCCGGTGCGAACAGCGCCATCGACAGACCGGCGCGGTCGGCGATGCGTCCGACGACGAAGGGAACCACGGCGCCTCCGGCGATAGCCAGGCAAAGCAGTCCAGAGGTCGCCGCCTGGGGCGCCCGCGACCGCTCGAGCGTGATGGAGAAGATCGTCGGAAACATGATCGAGTTGAACAGGCCCACCGCCAGAATCGAGACCGCGGCGAGGCGGCCCGCCGTCACCGCGCCGACCAGACACAAAGCCGTCGCCGCGACGGCCGCCGCCATCAGCAACCTTGGCGCGGGTGTGCGAGTCAGGAGCCAGCTGCCCGCGAAGCGGCCGACCAGGGCGCCCATCCAGTAGACGTTCGCCAGCAGGAACCCCGCTGCTTCCAGCGACACATTCAGGATGGCCGGCTGGCTCAGGAAACTAATCATCACACTGGCGAGCGCTACCTCGGCGCCGACGTAGAGTCCGATCGCGAGCGCGCCTGAAACCGCCCAGCCGGACCGCAGGGCCGCCAGCGGTGCGTCGCCCTCCGCCCCCGGCAGCCGAACCTCGGCCATCACCGCCTTCAGACGCCAGACCACCGCCGCCAGCGCAACGAGCAGGGCCGCGATGATGAGAAACGCCCGGACGACACCGGCCAGGACGTCTGCCTGCGCCGTCGGACCAGAAGGAACGACGTAGCCGGCCGATCCCGAGAAGTCGCCCAGCATGATGACGGAGCCGAAGCTCGCGCCGACGACCACGCCAAGCGAATTGAAAGCCTGGGACAACGCCAGGCGGGCGTGGCTGCCCGCCGGCGGACCGAGCGCCGCCGCCAACGGATTGGCCGCCACCTGCAGGGTGGTGATTCCTCCAGCCAACACGAACAGGCCAACCAGCACGAACTCGAACCACCCCTGCCGGGCCGCCAGCGACACCATCAGGCACCCGACGACCATCGCCGCCAGGGCGGTGGTGATGGTCTGATGGGCGCCGCGGCGTGCGAGCAAGGCGGCGGCGGGAAGCGAGATCAGGCCGAACGCCGCGAAGGACGCCATCTGGACCAGCAAGGCCTCGGTGTAACTGAGCCCGAGGCCGGCCACGGCCGCGGCGATCAGTGGGTCATTGTTGGCCGAAATAAAGCCCCAGGCGAAGAACAGCGCCGTGATGGGCGCGGCGGCGGCGATCACCCCCCGGCTTGTCGACACCTTCCCCCCCTAGCGACCCGGCCGCGCCTCCCTCCAGGTGAAGGTCGCCACGGAGCCAGCCGGCAAATCGGCGGCGAACGCCCGCCAGCCTACCACCACCTGGAACCGCTGAGCGGCCCCGCCATTGAACACGACAAGGGCGATCGAGCCATCGTCCTCGTTGCGGAAAGCCACGCTCTCCAGACCCGAAACGCCGCTGTCGGACTCGATCCGTCGTGCGCCTGGTCGGGTGAAGCGGCTGGCGTGGGCCAGTGCGTAGTACTCGACGTTGCGCGTCACTTCGCCTGTCGACCCGTTGATCGTCACGACCCCCCGGCAGTCGCCGCAGCCCCCTGCATGGGGGCCGCTCTTCTCGTCCAGCGCGAGGTTCCAGAAGAGCACACCTTCGGCCCAGTTCCGCGTCCCGCCGATGATCAGATTGCGGGTCAGCCAGGCCAAGGCCTTGCCCCAGTCAGGCTCCCAGGCGCCGCCGGAGCACTCGGTCAGCCAGACGGACTTGTCTGGATGGGCCTCCCGCACGCGCGACTGGGCCGGGACCTCGCCCTCGTAACAGTGCCAGGCGACGCCGGCGACGAAAGGTCCGGCGATCGGGTCCGACAACACCGCCAGGGGCGATTCCGGTTCGTTCCAGTTGTGGTCCCAGTCGAGAACGTCGACCTCAAGGCCTTCGCTGGCCAACAGCGGACCCAGATAGCCGCCGATGAACGCCGCCCTCGCCGCCGGCGGCACGCGCATTCCTGGGTAGTTGGCCGGCTCGAAATGGGGCTCGTTCTGTATGGTCAGGGCGTCGATGTCGACGCCCGCTTCGCGCATGCCGACAACGTAGTCGACGAGATAACGGGCGAAGTCTCCGTAGTGATCGGGCGACAGAGATCCCCGGACCAGGCCGCCGCTGGTCTTCATCCAGCCGGGCGCGCTCCAGGGCGAGGCGATCACCGTCAGTTCAGGGTTAATCGCCGCCGCCGCCAGGGTGACAGGAACGACCGATTCCAGCGCCGGTTCGAGGCTGAACGCCGCCGCCGGATCATCGCGGTAGCTGTAGTGGCTGAGCGAAAAGTCCGACGCGCCGATGGTCAGGCGGACAGCGCTCAGGCCGATGCCGCCCTGTCGGCCGAACAGGTCGCTCATCAGAGCCTCGCGCTGGCCTTCGTCAAGCCTGTGCCGAATGAGCCATGCCGAACTGTCGGTGATCGCCGCGCCGAAGCCGGACACCCTCTGGTAGCGCACGGTCGGATCGACGCGCAGGGTCACGGTGTCCGGGTCGGCCTCTCCCCAGCCCGACACCGGCCAGGCCGCCAGACGCCGGGCGCCGTCCGCCGTGGTCGCCCAGGCCGCAGGCTGGGTCTCCCCCGTACCGCGCCCGGGCCAGTCGAGGACGCCGATCGAGGCGCAGGCCGTCAGCATGAGCCCCAGGCCCACCGCCAAGAGCGAACCAGCAAGGCGCCCGGATCTCATGCGGCGAGGGCCCCAGCCTTGCAGTGCTTTTCGACATACTCGGCATGCGAGGGCATCACGGCGACGCACTTGGCGATGGTCGTCTCGATATTGCCCAGAAACTGCACGATTTGCGGCTTGCTCTTGAGGTCCACGAGCGGATCGTAGCCATGCGGGATCACGCCCTGGCCCAGGAAGACCTGGATCCAGCTCTCCTCGCTGAACAGTTCGTCGTCCTCGCGAAAGATCCGGCCGTTGGCCCGGAACAGGTCCATCTTGCGCTGGAGCGTGTCGGGGATGTCCATTGTCCTGCAATAGCGCCAGAATTCGGAATCGTCCCGCTCGGTGGCCTTGTAGTGAAGGATGATGAAATCGCGGATCCGTTCGTACTCGAAGTCGGACTGCCTGTTGAACTCGGCGACGTTGGCCGGGTCGAAGCCGCCGTCTGGAAACAGGCGGATCAATCTGACGATCGACGACTGGATCAGGAACAGGCTGGTCGACTCCAGGGGTTCGAGGAACCCGCTTGAGAGCCCGACGGCCACGCAGTTCTTGTTCCAGATCTTGCGACGTTTGCCCGCCGTGAAGCGGATGCGATTGGGTTCGGCCAGCGGTTCTCCGTCGAGGTTAGACAGCAGGATCTTCTCGGCCTCCGGCTCCTCCATGAAGGCGCTGGAGTAGACGTGGCCATTGCCCGTCCGATGCTGCAGCGGAATCCGCCACTGCCAGCCGGCCGACCGCGCCGTCGAACGCGTGTAGGGCGTGAAGGCCTCGGTTCGGGCGCAGGGCACGGCCAGCGCGCGGTCACAGGGCAGCCAGTGGCTCCAGTCCTCATATCCGGTCTTCATTGCCTGCTCGATGAGAAGTCCGCTAAAGCCCGAGCAGTCGATGAAGAAGTCCGCCGACAGGGTCTCCCCGTTGGCCAGCACCACCGTCTCGATGAATCCGTCCTCGCCTCGCAGGGTGGCGTCGACAATGCGGCCCTCGACACGCTGGACTCCCCGCGCCTCGGCGTAGCCGCGCAGGTAGCGGGCGTAGAGACCCGCGTCGAAGTGAAATGCGTGCGCGATGTGGGACATCGGCGAGTCCGGCATGTTCGTCTGGGCCGGCACGAACTTGTCAGCCAGGGCCGCCGCGGTGTTGATTGAATAGCGCCCAAAGTCGGCGGCCTCGCCGAGCTGGTTCAGCTTCAGCCAGTAGTGATGGCAGCGCAGCCATTCCCAGTCCTGGCCTATTACGCCGAAGCCGTGGACGTAGCTGGATCCCGTGCGCAACCAGTCCTGGAACTGGATCCCAAGCTTGAATGTGCCCTGGGTGGTCCGCATGAACTCGGCTTCGTCCAGTTTCAGAAGATCATTGAACTTCTTGATCGCGGGGATGGTCGCCTCGCCGACGCCGATCGTGCCGATCTCCTCGGATTCGACGAGGGTGATCCGGTAGAGCCCCTGGAATAGGTGGGACAACAGGGCCGCGGTCATCCAGCCCGCCGACCCACCGCCGACGATCAGGATCGAGTTGAGCTGCTTTTGCATTTGGGTTCCCCAATGGCGATCGGGTTACGTCGCGCAGATCGTTGTTCGAGATTCCTGCAGGCCGCCCACGCTCTTTCCCCTGGCATAGGAGAGCCCGTATCCCACGGGAAAGAGCGGTGTGCGACCGGTTGAATCGCAGGGCGAGCCGGGCCATGCGAAGGGCAGGCGTCCGGTGAAGTCGAACCCCGGCCGGCCGTGGGCGTCGCGGAATATCAGGTCGGCGAGCCCGCCCGCCTCGGTCCCGGGGAGCCAAGCAGCCACGAACGCATCCGAGCGGTTGATCAGGTCGTTCGCATAGACCGTGCGACCGGAGTAAAGGACCGTCACCACCGGAACGCCCTTGCCCTTGACCGCGTCCAGCGCCGCCAGATCCTCAGGATAGCGTGCGCTGTGCGTCATCGGCGCGGGGAACCTGATGTCGCCGGCGCCCTCAGCGTATGGGCGCTCGGCAAGCACGACGATCACCGCGTCGAAACTGCGCGTTTCCACGCCTTCAGCCGTGGGACTGTAGACGACGTTGACCGCGCCCACGACCTGGCGGACCGCCTCCAGCAACGTCTGTCCGGTCCCAAAGTCCTCGTTCGTGTTCTCGTCGCCCTGCCAGGTGCGCGACCAGCCGCCGCTCTGGGCGGAGAAGCTGTCGGCGCCCTTGCCCACAACCAACACGCGGCCCGTTCGCGGCAAAGGCAGCACGCCCTCGTTCTTGAGCAGGACGGCGGACTTGCGGACCGCCTCCCGCGCCAAGGCCTCGTCTTCACCCTTCGGCGACGGGCGAGCGGCGGCGCCAGGGTCGGCGTCGAAGAGACCGGAGCGGATCTTCACCCGCAGAATGCGGCGGACCGCGTCGTCGATCCGGCTTTCGGAGATCGCGCCGCTGTGGACGTCGGCGAGGGTGTCACGGATGAAGCCCCGCCATTCATCCGGAACCATGACCATGTCGACGCCGGCGTTGATCGCCTCCGCGCATCGCGTGCGCTTGCAGCCGGGGACCTGTTCGATGGCGTTCCAGTCGGAGACGACGAAGCCGTCGAATCCCAGCCGCTGCTTGAGCACCGTGGTGATCAGGTAGCGGTTGGCGTGCATTCGGACGCCCCGCTCGCCAACGCCTTGCTCGTTCCAGCTGCTGTAGGAGATCATGACGGTCTGGACGTCCGCGTCGAGCGCGCCGAAGTAGCCTTGGGCGTGAATGTCGACCAGCGTCCGGAGCGGCGCGCGAGTGTCGCCCTGGTCGACGCCGTTGAGGGTGCCGCCGTCGCCGAGGAAGTGCTTGGCGCTGGCCAGCACGTCGCCTGGGCCGCGCAGCTCGCCCTGCAGGCCGCGCACGTATTCTGCCGCGTAGGCCCGGACCAGCGCCGGGTCGGACGAAAAGCTCTCGTAGGTGCGACCCCACCGTTGGTCCTGGACCACCGCAAGGGTCGGGGCGAACGCCCACGTGATCCCGGTGCCTCTCACCGAACGCGCGGTCGTTCGACCAATGCGGTACACAAGCTCTGGATCGTGGGTCGCACCCAGGCCGATGTTGTGCGGGAAGAGCACTTCGCCATAGACATTGTTGTGTCCGTGAACAGCGTCGACGCCCCAGATCACCGGCACTGGCGTCTTCATGTCCGTGGACATGGAGGCGAGGTAGAAGCGGCTGGAAAGCTCGGCCCATTCCGCGGGCGAGGCGTGCTTGCGACCCGCCGGCCAGGCGCCGCCGCCGTTCAGGATGGACCCGATGTAGTAGCGGCGGACGTCCTCAGGGGTGATCGAACGGATTTCAGCCTGGGTCATCTGGCCGATCTTCTGCTCGAGCGTCATTGTCGAGAGAATCTGTTCGATCCGCAGTTCAACGGCGGGGTCGGGCGCCGGCGCGGTCCGGGCCGGCCAGACCGCGATCGCCTCGTCCCGGGCGCCGACGAGACCGGCGCGGGCGGCCGCCAGGGTGTCGCAGCCGCTCAGCACAATCACCGGGGCCAGGGCCAGTCCCCCAAGCGCCGCCTTCATCAATCCTCTGATCGCCTGGACTTCCATTCTCTGCATTCCACTCAAAAAAACATCGGCGCAGCCAGGTAGGGGCTGCGCCGACGCCGAAGAAAACCTGTCGAGGCGAGGGTCCGATCGACCGGCCTCCGCGACGAGGTCCTAGAAGCGGTAGGTCAAGCCCAGCATGATCTGCCGGCCGTACTCCTCGTAGGTTTCCGGCAAGGTGGCCCCGTTCGCAGTGTGAACGCCGCCGCTGTCCAGGCCGAGGCGGGTCCGATACGGGGAGTCCGTAAGGTTGTTGACCTGAAGCAGAACGCCCAGGCCGTCCAGGGGCGAGCCTTCCTGGAAATTGTAGCCGACCTGCATATCGACCTGCTCGTCTTCCATGATTTCGGTGAAGCCGCGCGTGGCGAACAGCTGCACGACCTCGCCCTTGAACGGAGCGCGGTAGCGGTAACTGATCCGCGCCTGGAAGCCGTTACGCTCGTAGTAGCCAGTGACGTTGAATACCTCGTCCGACAGCCCGGGGATGCGCACTTTCGACGCGCCAGCGGTCGGGTTGAGGTCCGATTCCGAGGCCGAGTAGCTGCCGATTACGCCCAAGCCCTCGAGCGAAGCATTGACCAACCCCAGGTCAAGCGCGCCGCTGATCTCGATGCCCTGGATGTAACCGCCGCTGCCGTTGGCCGGAAGGGTCATGGTGCCGATCGGGCTGATCGTCACGCCTGGCGGGATCACAGCGCCGGTCGGCGTAGGCACGCCGGTGAAGTCGAAGGGCAGCGACTGTCGGTAGATGTAGCTGTCGAGCTCCTTGCGGAACAGGGCTACGCTGAAGTAGCTCGTGGAGTCGATGTACCACTCGTACGAGAGGTCGAAAGCCGTTGCGCGCCAGGGCTCGAGATCCGGATTGCCGCCGGAACCGGTCCAGGGGTGCAGCACCGTACCGGGCGCGACTGGCCCGCTGGGCAGGCCGAAACTCGGCGTGATGTTGGCCCGCATCTCATCCATTCGCGGCCTGGCCATGGTGTAGGCGGCGCCGAAACGGAGGCGATGGCCACCACCCAGGTCGTAGATCACGTTCAGTGACGGCAGGAAGTCGACGTAGTTGGCTCCGTCGGTGATCTTCAGAGGCGTGATCGGCGACCCCTGGATGATCGAGCCGCTCGATTCCTGGTCCTGATAGACCGCCTGGACACCCAGATTGCCGCGCCAGGGCCCGTTCTCGAACGAGAACTTGGCGTAGGCGGTGACCACCGTTTCACTAATCTGCCAAGCCTTGTCGAAGAAGTTGGCGTCGAGGATCGGACTGCGGCGGTAATACTGGTTGAGAGCCGCCGGGAGGTTGACGCTGATCACGTTGCCGAATCCGGCGAAGGACAGCGATGTCGGAGAGACCAGGTAGCGCTGGTCGACCAGCACCTGCTGGCGCGAGGCGCCCTTCAGGAACAGGTCATAATCGTTCACGAACTTCGACTTGTCGCGCGAGGTCCAGTTCAGACCGACGTCGATGCTGTCGATCAGCGGGAAGTCCACGTCGATCTCGGCGGCCAGGTCGAGGGCCGTGATCTCTTCCTCGACGTGCGGGAAACGGATCGCGCCGTCGTGGCCCCATCCGCCCCAGGGCGCCCGGTCGCCGAGCGAGACCCGCGAAGCATCGGCGTAGTCGAGGCCGAAGTCGTAATGCGGGAACCCGTCGGTCGGGATCCGGAAGGTGTAGGTGTCCATGGTGCGACCGACGTTCGGCGTGCCGCCCGTCACCCCGCCCACGCCCAGGCCGTAGCCCGCGTAGGTTTCCAGGACCTGCTCGTCGCGCTCGTTCTTCGAGTACGAGAGATCCGCGATCAGGCGGACGGCGTCGGAGAGCTGGTACTCGGAATTGAAGCCGATCGACAGCAGTTCGTCGTCGCGCTTGTTGTAGTCGTTGCGGAGTTGGGGAACGGCGTTGTGGAATACGCCCGCACGGCCGTAGGTCGAACCCCCGCGCGGCGCAGTCTCGACGCCCGTAAACGTCGCGCCGTCAGCCCAGCCGTTCGAGAACCATTGCGCGCCACGCATCGTCTCGCGCTGGCTGAACGTCGAATAGTAGAGGTCGAGCGTGTTGTGCCACTGGGCGCTCGGCTGCCACTCGAAAATGCCGATGAAGGCGTCGCGGACGTTCTCCCGCGAGTAGGCGAATACTTCCTGGCCGTTGAGCTGGAGCGAGGAATCAGCCGAGTCGGGCGTGACGGCAAAGCCGAAGGACTCGTAGCTGTAACCCTTGAAATGGCGGTTCTGCGACGGCGAATCGAGGTGGGCGTAGCCCAGCGCCACGCCGAAGGTGTCGTCCGCGAACTGGTTGATGTAGCTGAGACTGAAGCGGCCGCCGTAAGTGCTGACGTCGTCGTTCAGCTGGTCGCCGTCGGTGTGCTCCACGCGGACGTTGGCCGACATCACGCGCTCGCCGAAGTCCAGGGGCCGGACCGTCCTCAAGTCAGCGGTGCCCGACAGGCCAAAGCCGGAGATCGACGCATCCGGGGTCTTGTAGACGATGACGCTCGAGAGCAGTTCGGACGGATACTGGTCGAACTCGACAGCCCGGTTGTCACCCGAACTCGCCTGTTGGCGGCCGTTCAGGAGGGTGGTGGCGAAGTCTGGCGCGAGACCCCGGATCGAGATGACCTGGGCGCGGCCGTTGACACGCTGGGCGGCGAGGCCTGGCAGACGGGCCAGCGACTCGGCGATCGAAACGTCAGGCAGCTTGCCGATCTCTTCGGCTGAGACGACCTCGACCAAGCTGGTCGCGTCTCGACGGACGGCGATCGAGTCCTGCAGGCCCTTGCGGATGCCGACGACGACCAGCTGGTCGACTTCGGCGCCGGTCTCGGCGTCCGCCGCCGGCGGCGGCGTCGCTGCCGACTGGGCATGCGCCAGACCCGGCGCAGCCGCCAGCAGGGCCAGCACGGAGGCCGCCCCCGTCAGGCGAGATATGTGACAACGCGCGCGGCGTCCTTGACGCTCAACCATGATTTCCTCCCCGCAGCGCGTCCACCCGTGGTCTGATGCCTTATTGGAAGCGCTTCCATCGCAGAGCTAATAGACAAATGACTGCGCTGTCAATCGCGATTCCGGTCGGTTTTTCGGCCAAACTGGCCCAGATTCACAGAGGCGCCGGCCCGGTCGAGGCGCGTTCGACGATCCGGAAGGGCACGGCCTCGAACCCCGGGCCCGTGGCGCTGCGCCCCCCTTGGATCGCGTCGACGACCAATTCCGCCGCGCGCTGCCCCAACATCCGGATCGGCTGATGCACAGTGGTCAGCGGCGGCCAGACGATCTCCGAAACCGGCGTGTCGTCGAACCCTGAAATCGACACCTGGGCCGGAATCGACAGGCCGCGCCGATGGGCGGTGAGCAGGGCCCCCGCCGCCATGTCGTCATTGGCGCAGACGAGGGCCGTGATGTCCCCATGGGTCGAGAACAGCTTGTCGGCCATCTGGATGCCTGCGCGGAAGGTGAAGTCGCCTTGCGCCTCGAAGATCGACACCTCCTCACCGCCCTCGGCGGCCGCCCGTCGGAGCCCGGTGAGCCTGCAGGCTGCCGACATGTGGCCTTCGGTACCGTTGATGTATCCCAGCCGCCGGTGGCCCAGCCCGATAATGTATCTGCCGAGCGCGAGGCCCGCGGCCTCGTCGTCCATGCCCACGGCGGCGGTGAGGTTGCGAATGCCCGCCCCCCCGGAAATGCAGACCACCGGACGACCGGCCCCGATCAGCAATCGCACCAGCGACGCGTCATCGGAGAACGGCGGAGTGAGCATCACGCCGTCGGCCTGACCGCCATGGATCATCTCGAGCAGCCGGCGGCCGGCGTCGCCGTCCGCGGGATCCAAGCCCAACATGCTCAGGGTGAAGCCGCACTGGGCGCAGCTGCGAAGGGCCCCCAGTTCGAGCGCGGAATGGTAGTATGAGTTGGGTTCAGCGTCGAGAACGGACTCGTGCACCAGCGTCAACTGACGCGTCGCGCCGCCGGCCAGGACGCGCGCCTGGGCGTTGACCTTGTAGCCCAGCGCCTCGACCGCGTTCAGAACGCGCTCGCGCACCTCCGCCCGGACGTTTGGCCCTCCGTTAAGGACACGAGACACGGTGACTCGCGCCACCCCTGAACGGGCGGCAACATCATCGATGGTGGGTCGCTTACCTGGCGACAATCGGACCTCCGGCCAGCGCCTCTCAGGACGATCCCCTGACGCCGGAGCGATCGCAGGGGGACCGACCAAGAGCCTGTTGGGTTCAGATCGAACCGATCCGAATCCTGAAACAGGCTCTACACTCTTGACTCTAAAGCACGATTCAACAGTCAGACGATTCCGTCTGACCTCATCGTGCTTCAGCGTTCACAACGGGCGACGAGCCTGCTCACCCTGCCGGACCTTTTCAAGTCGCAAGCGGAGACTCATGCGGCCCCGCGACGCGATGAATTCATCTGGTCGTCGATCGGACCCGGGATTCAACCGGCGGGCCTGGTCAACTAGGTCCAATCGACATTCAGGGATTCACGGTTCGCGGGATGCGTGATTCATAGGTCTCCGCTTTGGCGGAGGTCGGTGATGGGTGTGAAGCGCTACGAACTGAGCGATGCGCAGTGGATTCGGAT
>JBMOOF010000028.1:0-16349 GCA_049323695.1 Pseudomonadota bacterium | reverse complement strand
CCCCTTTCCCCCTTGATCAACCACTCAACCCATGCTGAGTTGATCGCTCGATCAACCGGGCCCCGCGCCATGGAACCCACCCGCGAACGGATCCTCTTCGCCGCCATGCGGCTCTTCGCCGACAAGGGCTACCTGTCGACGTCGGTGGCGGACATCCTCAAGGAGGCGGGGGCCAATTCCGGCAGCCTCTATCACTTCTTTCCCACCAAGCAGGACGTGCTGCTGGCGGTGCTGGAGCTGTACCGCGACGGCATCTACCCGATGCTGCTGGCCCCGGCCTGGGCGGGAGTGGACGACCCCGTCGAGCGGATCTTCGCCCTGCTCGGGGCCTACCGCCAGGCGCTGGCGGAAAGCGCCTGCCTCTACGGCTGTCCGATCGGCTCGATCGCGCTGGAGCTGCACGAGCCCGACCCGCCGGTGCGCGAGCTCTTGTCGGTGAACTTCGAGGGCTGGGTGCGCCACGTGAAGGCCTGCCTCGACGCCGCCCGCGAGCGCCTGCCGGCGGGAACCGACACCCGCGCGCTGGCGACCTTCGTCCTGACCACCATGGAGGGCGGAGTGATGCAGTCGCGAACCCACCGCACGCTGGAGGCCTTCGACGCCTCGGTGGCGGGCCTGCGCGACTACTTCAACCTGCTGGGGGCGGCCTCCGGCGCCGCCCATGCCGAGCAACGGGAGACCGGCACATGAAGCGTCTGTTTCTCGCCGCCGTCGCGACGACGGCCCTGATGTCCGCCGCCGCCCGGGCGGCCGAGCCGACCTTCCCGGACTGGCGACAGTTCCGCGATGTGGCCAACAGCTCCTACGTCGAGCCGGACGGCGACCGGGTCCTGCAGCTGTCCGTCGTGGTCAAGGCGACCCCGGCCGAGGTGTGGCGGGTCTTCACCACCGGCGAGGGCTACAGGGAGTGGGTCGCCCCGGTGGCCCGGATCGACCTGGCCGTCGATGGCGTGATCGAGGCCAGCTACAATCCGGACGCCAAGATCGGCGACCCGGACAACATCAAGAACCGCATCGTCGCCTATGTGCCCGAGCGCATGCTGTCGATCCGCAACGTCCAGGCGCCCAAGGCCCTGCCGTACCGCGACCTGTTCGCGCAGATCTCGACCACCATCGAGCTCGAGGACCTCGGCCAGGGCCGAACGCGCGTGATGCTGACCGCCGTCGGCTACGGCCCGGGCGTCGGCTTCGACACGCTCTATCGCCATTTCGAGTGGGGCAACGCCTACACGCTCGACGAACTTAAGACCCGCTTCGAGAAGGGCCCGGTCGACTGGGCCTCGGTGTTCGCGAAACGAAAGGCCGCGGCGGCCTCGGCCACGGTCGCTGGGGGAGCCGTCAAATGAACCGCAAGGCGCTTATCGACGCGACCGTCATCGGCACGGCGCTTCAGCTGATCATGGTCCTCGTCGGCCACTGGGTTCCGGCCGTGGCGGCCCTGTTCGCCCCGATCGGCATCCTGATCTCGCTGATCGCCGGCCTGCTCTACGCCCGGGCGGCAAAAGGAAGCTGGGCCGACAGCACGCTCGGCGGCGTCCTCGCCGGCGCCCTCTGCGCCCTGATCGGCATCGCCGTCTCGGTCGCCCTGGGCGACGTGCCGGCGATGATCCTGGTGATCGGCACGCTCAGCTCGGCCGCCGGCGGCGTGGTCGGCGGCGCGATCGGGAAGCTGCTCAAATCGCGATTGGCGCGTAGCGAGTAGCGGGTTGTTCGTCGCGCTGACCGCGCCTCGGCCCGCTATTCGCTATTCCCTACGCCCTATTCGCTACGTCACATCCACAAACCTCGCCGCCCGCTTCTCCATCTGCGACATGACCGCCTCGACCTGGTTGGGCGAGCCGATCAGGGCGGTCTGCTCCTTCGACTCCGCCAGCAGGATCTCATGCTGGCCGGCGCCAGAGACGGCCAGGTCGAGCAGCCGCTTGCCGCCGCGGATGGCGTGGGGGCTCTTGCCGGCGATCTCGGCGGCCGTCGCCAGGGCCTCGGCCCGCGGATCGGCGCAGACGCGGGTGGCGAAGCCATACCGCAGAGCGTCCTCGCCGGAGAACTGGCGGCCGGTGTAGGTCAGCTCGCGCACCACGTCGTCGCGGGCGAGGTTGCGCATCAGCACCAGCCCGGCCATGTCCGGCACCAGGCCCCACTTGATCTCCATCACCGACAGCCGGGCGTCCGGCGTCACGTAGCGCATGTCGGCGCCCAGGGTCAGCTGGAAGCCGCCGCCGAAGGCGACGCCGTGGACGGCGGCGATCACCGGGACCGGGATCTCGCGCCAGACCATGGCGGCGTGCTGGGCGACGTTGCTGCCGCCAGGCGTCCGCTCGGTCATCACCAGCCGTTCGCTGCCGCGCGGCTCGCCCGAGGCCATGCGGCCGAAGTTGCCCATGTCCAGCCCGGCGCAGAAGGCGCGGCCCTCGCCGGAGAGCACCACCGCCCGCAGCCCGGCCCGGGTCTTCAGCCGTTCGCCGGCCTCGATCAGGGCGTTGAACATGCGGTCGTCCAGGGCGTTCATCTTGTCCGCCCGGGTCAGGCGCACGTCGGCGACGCCGCCCTCGAAGGTCACGGAAATCCGGTCCTGGCTGCTCATCGCGCGTCGTCCCACTGTCTGTCGGCGCCAGCGTATCGGTCGTCGCTCGCCGCCCGCAACCCCGTTACCCGGCGGAACCCGGTCCGGGGGCGGCGGGTTAATCGCCCGGAGCGTCGGGGGGCAGTCATGGAGCACGACCCGATGTCCACCAAACCCCTTCTGCTCGGCGCCGCGGGCGCCCTCGTCATGTCCGGCGCGGCGCTGGCCCAGATCGCCGGCGGCGTCGGCGGCGCGGTCAGCGGCCAGGTGACGGCGCCGACGCCGGCGGTTCCAGCCGTCCCCGCGACACCGGCCGTCCCCAGCGTCAGGGCGCCGGCGACCCCCGCGGTTCCGGCGACGCCGGCGACCCCCTCCGCGCGCGCCGCCGCGACGGCCGGCGCCGACGTGAGCGCCAGGACCGAGGGACGGGCAATGTTCCCGGCGGGCACGGTGGTCCGCGATTCGGCCGGCGTGCAGATCGGCGTGATCATGGAGCCCGAGGACGACATGGTCCGCGCCAGCGGCCGGGTGACGATCCGCACCTCGACCGGCTTCATCACCGTGCCGCGCGGCGCCCTGACCATGGACGGCGAGGTGGCGGTCAGCAAGAAGACCGAGGCCGAGCTGCGCGCCACCGGCCAGGTCAAGGTCCGCTAGGCGTCAGCGCGCACGCGGGGCGGGGCGCTTCGTCGCCATTGCCCCGCGCCGCGCGCGCCGATAGACATGCGAGCCTGTAGGGCGGCCTCCGCCGCCGGGGAATCACGCGCGCATGGCTCCGGCCAGACCATCCAGGAAACGCGGTTCGGGCAGCGCCCTGCTCTGGGACCTGCTGACCTTCGACCGCCTGATGACCGGACCGGTCATCCATCTGATCTACTGGGCCGGGCTCGGGGTGATCATGCTGGGCGCATTCGGCGCCGTCGGCGCGGCGATCGGCGTGGCGCTGCAGGACACCAACATCGTCGGCAAGCTGCTGGCCATCCCGGTGGTCGTGGCCGGCCTGCTGGTCTGGGCGGCGCTGGTGCTGCTGTGGCGCTCGTTCTGCGAGTTTTACGTGGCCATCTTCCGCATCGCCGACGACCTGCGCGCGCTGCGCCAGGCCAGCGACGCCGACCACGGCCTCAAGCCCGCCGACCCTTCGAAGACCCTCAGCGCCTGAGTCGCGATGCGATCGGCCGGATCGGTCCGCCCGTGGAACCGTGACTCGGGGCTCGGATCGGTTCGATCTGGACCCATCAGCCTCTGAGGGCGTCGGCGATCGCCCCGTAGGCCGGCTTCTGGCGGCCGGCGTCGTCGAACAGCAGCGGCGCATCGGCGGCGTTCTCCCGTCGCAGCCAGCTGTCGCGGTCGCGCAGGCCCCAGACGGTGAAGGCGAACTGCTGGGCCGGGGGCAGGGCGGCGAAGGCCTCCATCGCCTCGCCGTAGAGCCGCGCCTGGCGCCGCAGGGCCTCGGCCCGGCTGGCGAACAGCCCGCCGCCAACCACCGAGACGTCCATTTCGGAGACGTGGATCGGCAGCCCGAAGCCGGCCAGCGTCTTCAGCGTGGCGGCGATCGCGCCGTCGGGCAGGTCGGCGCCGACGTGCGTCTGGCAGCCGACGCCGCCGAGCGGAACGCCGGCCTCGAGAAGCTGGTCGATCAGCCGCATGTAGCTGGCCAGCTTCGCCGGCTTGCTCTCCAGGTGGTAGTCGTTGACGAACAGCGTCGCCCTCTCGTCGGCGGCCCTGGCCGCCTCGAACGCCACGCGGAAGTGGCCCAGTTGGCCGAGCCTGCGGGACCACAGGCTCTCGCGCGGCCCGGATCCGTCGTCGCGAATCGGCTCGTTGACCACGTCCCAGCCCGCCGCCAGGCCGCGGTAGCGCCCAACCATCGCCGTGACATAGTTGCGCAGCGCGCCCTCGAAGCTCTGGCGTTGCTCGTCCAGGCGGACGAAGGCCTCCGGCTCGTTCGCGTACCAGACCAGGGCATGGCCGAAGAGCCGCATCCCGCGACGGCGGGCGAAGGCGGCGATGCGATCGGCGCGGTCGAAGCGAAAGGTCCCGTCGGGCTGGACGACGTATTCCATCTTCATCTCCCACTCGGCGGTGAGCTGGGAGAAGGCGCCGGCCGCGAGGTCGGCGTAGGCGGGCTGGTCGAGCGGCCCGGCCTGCACCGCGACGCCGACGGGGAAGGGGGCCAGGGCCCGCAGCGGCGGCGCCTCGACGGGCTGGGAGGCCGCCGGGTCGCGCCCGCAGGCCGCCAGGGCGAGCCCGGAGGCGAGGACGGCGCGGCGGGAGGCGGCTCCGCTCCCCGCCAGGGGGGAGGGTCGCCGCGGAGCCGCGCTCACGGCCGTCCCGCCCGGCGCAGGCCCAGCTCGTCCAGGGCGGCGGTTTCGCGGCGGTCGGCCTCCTTGCGGGCCGCGGCGCGCGCGCTTTCGGATACGAGCTCGTATTTCTTCAGCGCCTCGTAGGCCTCGGCCAGGGCGTCGCGGGCGCCGGCCTCCTCCTGGGCCAGCAGGGCGATGTCGCGCTCGGCGGCCTCGGCGCGCAGCTTCAGGCCCTCGCGGAAGCCGGCCAGGTACCAGCCGGCCTCGGCGTCGCGACGGGCGTTGGCCAGCTCCGCCTCTCCCTCGGCCAGGATGACGGCCAGCTTCATCTCGGCCATGGCGCGGCGGTCGACGATCTCGGCGAGACGCTTCTGCAGGGTCTCGACCTCGTGGTTGGCGATCCGGATGAGCGAGGCGACGGCTTTCACAGCGGGCGGCTCTCGAGGATGCCGTCAAGCCGCTCGAAGGTCTCCCCGAGCGTCGAGGCCTCGTCCTTGTCCTGGGCCAGGAAGGCCTCGAGGTCCGGATTGAGCGCGATGGCGCGGTCGATCTGCGGGTCGGTCCCGGCCCGGTAGGCGCCGATGCGGATCAGCTCCTCCATGTTCGACCAGGCGGCCAGGGTCTGGCGGGCGGTGGCGACGATCTGGCGCTCGCGGGGGGTCTGGCAGCCGGGCATGGTCCGACTTATGGACTTCAGAACGTTGATGGCCGGGAAACGCCCGCGCTCGGCGATGGCCCGTTCCATGACGATGTGGCCGTCCAGGATGCCGCGCACGGCGTCGGCGATCGGTTCGTTGTGGTCGTCGCCGTCGACCAGCACGGTGAACAGGCCGGTGATCGGCCCGGCCTCGGTGCCGTCGGGCCGGATCGGACCGGGGCCGGCGCGCTCCAGCAGCTTGGGCAGCTCGGTGAAGACGGTGGGGGTGTAGCCCTTGGTCGTCGGCGGCTCGCCGGCGGCCAGGCCGATCTCGCGCTGGGCCATGGCGAAGCGGGTCACCGAGTCCATCAGGCAGAGGACCTCCATGTCCTGGTCGCGCAGGGCCTCGGCCACCGCCAGGGTCATGTAGGCCGCCTGCCGGCGCTTGAGGGCCGGCTCGTCGGAGGTGGCGACCACCACCACGGCGCGCTTGAGGCCTTCCTCGCCCAGGGTCTCCTCGATGAACTCCCGCACCTCGCGGCCGCGTTCGCCGATCAGGCCGACCACCACCGCGTCGCAGCTCGCCTGCCGCGCCAGCATGGACAGCAGCACCGACTTGCCGACGCCCGAACCGGCGAAGATGCCCAGCCGCTGGCCCCGGCAGGTGGTGGTGAAGACGTTCATCGCCCGCACGCCCAGGTCCAGCCGCTCGCCCACCCGGCCGCGGGCGTGGGCGGGCGGCGGCGGCGCGCGCAGGCCGTAGGGCGCCAGGCCCTGGGGCAGGGGCCCCTTGCCGTCGATGGGTTCGCCGAAGGCGTCGACGATGCGGCCCAGCCAGGCCCTGTGCGGTCGCACCATGGCCCCGTCGGGCTGGATGGCGATCTCGGCGCCGGGCGCGACGCCCTCGACGGGCCCGAACGGCATCAGCAGGGCGCGGGTTTCGCGGAAGCCGACCACCTCGGCGGCGAGGGCGGGGGCGTTGCGGCGTTCGATCTCGGCCCGAGCGCCCACGGCCAGGTGCGTCAGCCCGCCCCGCGCCTCGATCAGCAGCCCGTTCACCGCCGCCACGCGGCACGACACGGACAGCGGCTCGATACGCTCGACGGCGGCGATCAGACTGCGCAACGCGAAGGCCCCGGACTACCCAGACCCCCAGCTTCGCAAGGTTGCTTTAACCATGAGTGAAGGGCCCCCGCGTCCTCACCGCCAGCGCTCGCCCGGACCGGTGATGTAGGTCTTCCAGACATGGCCCCAGGGCATGACGACCAGGAAGATGACGACCATGGCGCATTCGTAGGCCGTTTGGGCGGTCCTCGCGTCCATGGCGTTGGCGACCCACAGAGGCAGCGCGACGACGATCAGCCAGATCGCCTTCCAGGTCATCTCGAAGAGCAGCAGCGGCAGCATCCGCAGGGGATGGCGCAGGCCCAGCAGGGACAGCAGCGACAGCGCCCCCAGCATGGCCTGGACGACGCCGAACATCAGCGGCCAGTCCTTGTCCGGATTCAGGATATTGGGCCAGATGGTCAGGCCGAGCCCGACCGCCAGCAGCAGGTAGCCGGCCCGCAGCGCGTACAGTCGCCACAGCGGAACGGGGGCCATCAGCCGACGTCCTTCAGAAGCTTCTCGACGGCCGCCAGGCGCGTCTCGATGGCGGTCAGGGCGGCCGCCGCGGTCGACTGGTCGGCAGCGGCCTTCTCGGCCAGCAGTCGATAGGCCTCGTCGTTGCCCCAGCGCGCCTTGGCCTGCTGGACCTGTGCGAGATAGCGCATGCCGAACACGAGCAAAATCGTCGCGAACGGCAGCGAGGCGGTGAAGATGAAGAGTGGCGTGGACATGAGTCCCTCTAGGCCTCCGGTCTGGGGGTCAGGGTCCTGACGGCCTCGATGATCGCGGCCGGGGTCAGGGCGATCGCGAAATCCGCGACCTCGAAGTAGTTGAGCGCCTTGCCGTCGGCGGAGAGCTCGAGCTGGCTCGCGACCAGACCCGCCTCGGCCAGCTTCTGAAGGTGCAGGTGCAGCAGCGGCCGGCTCATGCCGATCTCCCTCGCCAGGCGGCTGACATAGTTCCGTCCGCCCGACTGGAGCGCCGCCACGATCCTCAGCCGGTGCGGACTGGCCAGCGCCGCCAGCATGGCCAGGAGTTCGTCTCCAGTAGGTGGAGCGTCTTTCATGTGAAAGAAATATCTGACATATGAAAGTGAGTCAATCCAAGCTGTGTCGGCGCGAGTTTTCGGAGGCCCCGACCGACGCCTTCTGGCGTCTGTCGGGGACGTCAGCCCTTCTCGGCCGTGGCCAGCGCCTCGCCCACGGTGGGCGCGTCGCACACCTGCACATGCCGCAGGTCGCCGGGGATGAGCGGCTCGCCGCAGTGGTCGCAGACCAGGCGCGGGGTGAAGGCGTGGCCGCAGTGGTCGTGGACGAACTGCACCGGCGCGGCGCCGCCATAGACGTGGCTGTTGCCCCAGTCGGCCATGGTCAGCAGCACGGGGCGCAGGGCCTGGCCCTTGGCGGTCAGGACGTACTCGTTGCGGGGCGGCCGCTCGGAGTAGCGGCGGGCCTCCAGCACGCCGTGCGAAACCAGGCTTTTCAGCCGCGCGGCCAGCACGTTGCGGGCGACGCCCAGCCGCTCCTGCCACTGCTCGAAGCGGCGAACGCCCCGGAAGGCGTCGCGCAGGATCAGCAGGGTCCAGGGATCGCCGACGACCTCGAGGGTCGCGGCGATGCCGCAGGTCTGCTGGGAATAGTCGGCGGTCCGGCCCATGGGCGGAGATTGCGGCTTCCCTCTACGGAAAGCAAGCGCGTTGCCTTTCTGGACGAACATAGTAAGTTGCGTTTCGCAATGCCCATCCTGTCAAGCCTGCGGGACGGCGCCTTATCCCCGGCGCCGTCCCGGCTCTTTCAGGAAGCGTCGCCGCGGCGGGACCGGCCGCGCCGTCGCGCCCGTCGTCCCGGCCGTCTTCGACGCCCGGACGGGGTTGCGGGTCCCACCCGAAACGCGCACATCAGCGGCGCTGAATGGAGACTCCCATGGCCGATCCCGTCGTCATCGCCTCGTTCGCCCGCACGCCCATGGGCGGCTTCCAGGGCGCGCTCGGGGGCGTGAAGGCCACCGAGCTGGGCGCCGCCGCGGTCGGCGCGGCGGTCGAGCGGGCCGGTGTCGACCCGGGCAGGGTCGAGCAGATCTTCATGGGCTGCGTGCTGCCCGCCGGCCTCGGCCAGGCTCCCGCCCGCCAGGCCGCCCTCGGCGCCGGCCTGCCCCTCGGCGTCGAGGCGACCACCGTCAACAAGATGTGCGGCAGCGGCATGCAGGCGGCGATCATGGCCCACGACGCCCTCGCCGCCGGGACGGCCGACGTCATCGTCGCGGGCGGCATGGAGAGCATGACCGGCGCGCCCTACCTGCTGGCCAAGCACCGCGGCGGCGCACGCATCGGTCACGACACGATCAGCGACAGCATGTACCTGGACGGCCTGGAGGACGCCTACACGCCGGGCAGGCTGATGGGGGCCTTCGCCGAGGACGCCGCCCGCGCCTACCAGTTCACCCGCGAGGACCAGGACGCCTACGCCATCGAGAGCCTGAACCGCGCCCGCTCGGCGATCGAAACCGGCGCCTTCGCCGGCGAGATCGTTCCGGTGACCGTCAGGACCCGCAAGGGCGAGGAAACGGTGGCCGAGGACGAACAGCCGATGAAGGCCGACGCCGCGCGGATTCCGACGCTGAAGCCCGCCTTCGCCCGGGACGGCACGATCACCGCGGCCAACGCCTCCTCAATCAGCGACGGGGCCGCGGCCCTGGTCATGACCCGCGAAAGCGTGGCCGCGACGCTGGGCCTGACCGTGGTCGCCCGGGTCGCCGGCCACGCCGCCCACGCCCACGAGCCGGGCCTGTTCACCACCGCCCCCGTGCCGGCGATGCGCAAGGTGCTGGCCAGGGCCGGCTGGAGCGCCGCCGACGTCGACCTGTGGGAGGTCAACGAGGCCTTCGCCGTGGTGGCGATGATCGCGGCCCGCGAGCTGGGAATCGACCGGGGACGGCTGAACGTCAACGGCGGCGCGACGGCGCTCGGCCACCCGATCGGGGCCTCCGGCGCGCGCATCCTGGCCACCCTGCTGGCGGCCCTGAAGGCGCGGGGCGGCCGGAAGGGAGTCGCCAGCCTCTGCATCGGCGGCGGCGAGGCGACGGCCATGGCCGTGGAGCTGGTCTGAGGCCGGTCGGGATCGCATTTCAGGGCTGGGCGCCTATATCGGAATCATGGACGCCAAGGTCACCGACAACACCGCCGCGGGCCGCTACGAGCTCGTCGAGGACGGGCTGACCTCGCACGCGGACTACCGGCTGTCGCCGGGTCGGCTGGTCATCGACTACGTCTATGCGCCGCCCGCCCTGCGCGGCAGGGGCGCCGCGGGCCGGCTGATGCGGGGCGTGGTCGAGGACGCCCGGGCCCGGAACCTGAAGATCACCCCCCTTTGCGGGTATGCCGCACTCTGGCTGAAACGACATCCTGACGCTTCTGATCTGTTGGCGTAGCAGCGCTGTTCGACCTAAGCTGCCGCCGTTTGTTGGAAATGGGGGCAGCCCAATGTTGAAGACCCTGGCAGCCGCGGGCGCGCTGGCGCTCGGACTGACGTTCACCAGCGCCGCGAGCGCCCAGACCTATCTCACGGACTGGGGCGTGGCGGACATGAAGGCGGCGATCGTCGCGGCCGGAGGCACCGTGCAGTCGGATGGAACGCTGGACGACGGCAATCCCTATGTCGCGGCCAAGTCCAGCGGCGGCCTGAAGTACACCGTCAGCGGCCGGGTCTGCGAAGGCGCCGCGGGCGCCAAGCGCTGCAAGGGCGCCCTGCTGGAAACCCGCTTCACCCTGGACAGCGACGCGGAGGTCGAGGCCCAGATCAAGAAGCTCGACTACGCGGCCGTGTCGATCCTCAACGGCGGCGAGGGCGATCTGCTGCTCTCTCGCTACCTGATCCTCGACTACGGCATTCATCGGGACAATCTCGAGATCAACCTCAGCGTCTTCACCGGCATCGCCGAAGCTGTCTGGGACACCCTCTGATGACCGCCGCCGCCCTCCCGCGCGCCCTGGCCGCCGCCGGCGCCCTGCTGTTTGCCGGAGCCCTCCCGGCCTCGTCCCAGGCCCAGAGCAACCTGCTCACCGACTGGAGCGTCCCGGACATGCGCCAGGCGCTCGTCGCCGCCGGCGCCACGGTCACCAAGGAGACCACGCTGAAGGACGGCGCGCCCTACCTCGCCGCCCAGACCAAGGACGGCCTCAAGTTCGGCGTCTATGGCACGGTGTGCTCGGGCGAACCCAAGCGCTGCAAGGGCGCCAACCTGACGGCGACCTACACCTACGACTCCGACGCCGCGGTCGACGAGCGCGAGAAGCTCATCGACCGCTCGGCCGTCGGCGCGCGCAACGCCGGCGACAATGTTCTCGAGGTGTCGCGCTACCTGATCTTCGACGAGGGCGTCACGCGCGGGAACCTGCGGGTGAACATCGAGGTCTTCATGGACGTCGCCACCGACATCTGGAACGGCGAGAACTGACCGGCGGCCCCTGCGGGCGCCTCTGGCCCCGCGGCCTCGAACATTTGTTTGGCGCCGCCAGGTGCGGTTGATACCGTCGCTCGCCGCCATGTCGCGGCGAGGGGGAGCGCGCCCATGGCCCAGGGAGTCGATCGCGAGCTTCGCCGCCGCGCGGAGGCGGTGATCCCGGGCGGGATGTACGGCCACCAGTCGGTCGCCCTGCTGCCGGACGACTATCCCCAGTTCTTCCGCAGCGGCGACGGCGCCCACATCGTCGACGCCGACGGGAACCGCTACCTCGACCTGATGTGCGCCTACGGGCCGAACCTGTTCGGCTACGCTCATCCGGGGATCGACGCCGCCTATGTCGGCCGGCTGGGCGAAGGCGACGCCCTCACGGGCCCGACGGCCCTGATGGTCGAGCTGGCCGAGGCCTTCGTCGCCATGGTGACCCACGCCGACTGGGCGATGTTCTGCAAGAACGGCACGGACGCCACCACCATGGCGATGATGACCGCCCGGGCTCACACCGGCCGCAAGACGCTGGTTCTGGCCCGGGGCGCCTATCACGGGGCCGCGCCCTGGTGCACGCCGAGACCGGCCGGGACGACGCCCGACGACAAGGCCAACCAGGTCTTCTGCGCCTACAACGATGTCGCCGGCCTGGAAGCGGCGGTCGCGAAGGCGGGCGACGACCTGGCCGCCATTTTCGCCGCCCCGTTCCGGCACGACGCTTTCGTCGACCAGGCCGCGCCGGACCCCGCCTACGCCCGCCGGGCCCGCGAGCTGGCCGACGAGCGCGGGGCCCTGCTGGTCGTCGACGACGTCCGAGCCGGCCTGCGCATCGCCCGCGACTGCAGCTGGTCGGCCATCGGGGTGCGGCCGGACCTGTCGACCTGGGGCAAGTGCATCGCCAACGGCCATCCGATCTCCGCCCTGCTCGGAAACGACAAGGCCCGCGCGGCGGCGGCTTCGATCTATGTCACCGGCTCCTACTGGTTCGCCTCGGCGGCCATGGCGGCGGCGCTGGAGACCCTGCGGCTGGTGCGCGAGACGGACTATCTGGAGCGCATCGTCGCCCTGGGCGAGCGGCTCAGGACCGGCCTCGCCGAGCGGGCGGCGGCGGCCGGCTTCGGCTTCCGCCAGACGGGCCCCGGCCAGATGCCCCTGTTCCTGTTCGACGACGACCCCGACCTGCGCAAGGGTTTCCGCTGGTCCAGCGCCATGCTGGCGCGGGGGGTCTACGTCCACCCCTGGCACAACATGTTCCTCTGCGCGGCGATGGGCGAGGCCGACATCGACGCCGCCCTCGACGCCGCCGAGGGGGCGTTCGCCGACCTGAAACGCCAGGCCCCGGGCCTCGGCCCGGTCGAGAAGCTGGCCTTCCTCGCCGGACGATAGACAACAGGGAGATCGGGATGGGATTCGCGCAGTACGCCGATTACGACGGCCTGGGTCTGGCCGCTCTGGTCCGGAAGGGCGACACGAGGCCCGCCGAGCTGGTCGAGGCCGCCATCGAGCGGATCGAGCGCCACAACGGCGTGCTGAACGCCGTGGTGCACAAGGCCTATGACGAGGCGCGCCGGACCGCCGCCGGCCGGCTCCCCGACGGGCCCTTCACGGGCGTGCCGTTCCTGATCAAGGACCTCGGCGCCAAGGTCGCGGGCTGGCCGCGCAGCTCCGGCTCGCACTACGCCCAGGTGACGGCCGACGAGGCCGACAGCGAGCTGGTCCGCCGCTACCGCGCCGCGGGCGTGATCCTGCTCGGCAAGACCAACACTCCGGAGTTCGGCATCCCCGGCGTCACCCAGTCGGAACGGCTGGGTCCCTGCGGCAATCCCTGGAATCCTGAGCACATCTCCGGCGGCTCCTCCGGCGGGGCGGCCAGCGCCACGGCCAGCGGCATGGTCCCGCTGGCCCACGCCAGCGACGGCCTGGGCTCGATCCGCATCCCGGCGGCCAACTGCGGCCTGGTGGGGATGAAGGTCACGCGCGACCGCACGCCGATCTGCGAGACCACCGACGGGGCCATGGGCTTCTCGGTCCACCACGTGGTCAGCCGCACGGTCCGCGACAGCGCCGCCATGCTGGACGCCACCGACGGCCCGCAGCCGGGCGACCCCTTCACCCATCCGAGGAAGGAACGGCCCTTCCTCGAGGAGGTGTCGCGCAGCCCGGGCAGGCTGAAGATCGCCTGGTCGCTCGAGACTCCCAGCGGCCGGCCGATGGGCGAGGAGATGATCGCCGCCACCCAGCGCACGGCCGAGACGCTGAAGGCGCTGGGCCACGAGGTCTTCGAGATGGGCCTGGGCGTCGATTACCGTCAGATGTACCGCGCCCAGGGGCTGGTCTCGGCCTCCAATTTCGCCGCCTCGATCCAGCGCTGGGTCGAGGCGCTGGGCCGCGAGCCGGAACCCGGCGAACTCGGCCCCCTGGCCCAGCGCGCCTGGGACGCCGGCCGCCGCGTCACCGGCCAGCAGGCCCTGTGGGGCTGGCAGCAGCTGCGGCTCAGCAACATCCAGATCCTGGAGCGCTTCCAGTCGTTCGACGTCTTCCTGACGCCGACCATGAGCCACCCTTCGCCGCGCATCGACTGGCTGGACCCGCTCGCCCTCAAGGACGATCTGCGCGAGTTCGACAAGCGCCAGGCGGCCACCTACGGCACCACCCCGCCGTTCAACTTCACCGGCCAGCCGAGCCTCTCACTGCCGCTCTGGCAGTCGGAAGCCGGCCTCCCCCTCGGCCTGATGTTCACCGCCCGCTTCGGCGACGAGGCGACTCTCTACCGCCTCGCCGGCCAGCTGGAGAAAGAGCTGCCCTGGGCCGACCGCAAGCCGCCGGTGTGGAACTGACGTCCTCCCTTCCCCCTGGAGGGGGGAAGGGCCGGGGATGGGGGTGGAGCGGGTCAGGCCTGGCGCGGACCGACCCGTCTGAACCGCCCGCCCGCCGCCGCCTCGCCCACCGTCATCGTTCCCACCCCCATCCCTGACCCTTCCCCCCTCCAGGGGGAAGGGAAGCGACCGGAGCCCCCCATGAAAGCCGCCGTCTACTGCGAGAACGGACCGCCCTCGGTGCTGAAGTACGAGGAGGTCCCCGACCCCGTCTGCCACCCCAGGGGCGTCGTCATCCGCGTCGAGGCGGTCAGCATCGAGGGCGGCGACACCTTGAACCGCTGGCGCGGGGCGCTGGTCCGCAACCCGCACATCGTCGGCTACCAGGCCGCCGGCGAGATCATTGAGGTCGGCGCGGAGGTCACCCACCTCAAGGTCGGCCAGCGGGTCGCCACCTGCGACGGCTTCGGCAGCCACGCCGAGCTGCGCGCCGTGCCGGCCCGCAACTGCTGGCCGCTGCCGGACGGTTTCAGTTCGAAGCTCGGCGCGGTGATCCCGGTGGCCTTCGGCACCGCCCACGACTGCCTGTTCGAGTTCGGGCGGCTGAAGGCCGGCGAGACGGTGCTGGTCCAGGCCGGCGCCTCCGGCGTGGGTCTGGCCGCCATCCAGCTGGCCAGGCGGGCGGGCGCGACGGTGCTGGCCACCGCCTCCAGCGACGAGCGGCTGGAGAAGCTCAAGCCCTACGGCCTCGATCACGGAATCAACTACCAACGCGAAAACGTGCCCGAGGCCGTGATGAGGCTCACCGACAACAAGGGTGTGAACCTGGTGGTCGACAGCGTCGGCGGCTCGACCCTGCAGGGCTCGATCCTGTCGCTGGGCTACCGCGGCCGGGTCTCGATGGTCGGCGCCGCCGGCCGCGAGCCGATGGTCGTCGACGTCTCGACCCTGATGGGCGGCAACCGCTCGCTCAGCGGCGTCTTCCTGGGCGCCGAGATCATGACCGACCGCGCCCACGACATGATCCAGACCCTCGTCGAGGACGCCGCCCGCGGCGACCTCAAGGTCGTCATCGACCGCGAGTTTCCCCTCTCGGAGGCGGCGGCCGCGCATGCCTATATCGAGAGCCGGCGGGCGGTAGGACGAGTTCTGTTGATTCCCTAGGGGCGGGGGGACACAGGGCGAGGAAGGCGTAGCGCCAGCCAAGCCGGCCCGGGAACATCAGCAGGCAGGTCTTGGTCCCGGCCGGCAGGGCCTTCAGGGTCTCCAACGGCACATCGATGCTCGCGACCGGATGCGACAGAGCGGGCGACGTCACAGTGACCGTCAGGTTCCGGTCTGTCGGCAGCGAGGCGTCAGTGACCGTCCCCGACACCAGGCTGGGCGGCGCCTGGTCGAACAAGGCGTTGGCGACGACCAGACCGCCCCAGCCCCACGCGTATCCGAGCGCCAATGCGAAAACCGCGCCGAGTACGTTGCGCATGCGGCGGTCGATCAGCATCGAAGCGACGACGAACAGGACGGCGGGCGCGATCGCCGCGATCAGCGGCGCCTGCCAGTCGACCAGGTCATAGCCGAGACCCAACAGAGCGGTGGCGATCGGCGGCATGAGCCACAGGCCGACCAGCCCCGCCGCCGGCCCGTCCTGATTGTCCGACATAAGCCGGACCGCGTCGGGGCGAATCCCGGCGAACAGGAAGGCGATCACCGGCCCCACGACGCAGAGAGCCGCGATCACCGCGAAGGGTTTGGGCAGAAGGAGCGCCCAGAGTCCGATCGCGAAGCCGGCGAGGTTCAGCACGTTGGCGATGCGCCGCAGCCAGACCAGGGCGTCGCGCCGGGCGGCCACTGTGGAGCCCAGCCGATCGTCCGCTTCCAGCTCTGCGGTCGCCTTTTCGGCGTCCTTGACGTCGAGGTCGTCCAGCGTCTCCAGCCAGGCCAGAATGCCCGCGACCCGCATGACCCGCTGGGGCAATTGCACGGCGCGCCCCTGACCGGCCTTCGGGACGATCAGGAAGTCTCCATCGGGAAGACGCCGCCGCCCGGCGATGTCGCGTCGCGGCAGCGCCCGCGTTCCGAGCAGGCCGGACTTTTCGACCCTGTCGCTGAACAGCCGCACCCGCAGCGTCAGGACATGCAGGAGCGATCCGACGGCCATCGCGCCGAGAAGGACGCCTATCGCTGGAAACACCCAGACCGCCGCCTTGCCGGGACTCAGGAAGAAGGAGCCGACCGACAGAAGACCCAGGAACAGGCAGCAGGCCGCCGTCGCGGCGACATAGCCCGCCGAATAGCGCCATTCCGCGGTCAGTCCTGCGTGCGTCATCGTTTCTTGAGCCCCTGGGGAGAACTCTAGGTCCAATCGACATTCAGGGATTCACGGTTCGCGGGATGCGTGATTCATAGGTCTCCGCTTTGGCGGAGGTCGGTGATGGGTGTGAAGCGCTACGAACTGAGCGATGCGCAGTGGGTTCGGA
>JBMOOF010000027.1:0-124394 GCA_049323695.1 Pseudomonadota bacterium | reverse complement strand
TGCGCTTCGCCATCCGCGAAGGCGGCCGCACGGTCGGCTCGGGCGTTGTGGCGAAGATCGTCGAGTAATCCGACACTCTCGGCCTCAGCGCCACGCTGAACCAAGGATTAGGGCCTCCGGGGAAACCCGGGGGCCTTTTTCTTTGGCGATTATATACTTTGCAAACTAGCGAGGCAGACAGACTGCGCAGTGCCCACTGTCTTGGGCGCCGATTTCGCGCATCTTGGCCTCAGCTTGGGCCAGAGTGTCGAACCCATGCCATTCGGTTGGGCCACCCGGTTTGCGGTGCTGATTGGCCTGTCCCTGGCCATTCCGACAATGCACACAACCTCGCTCGTGGATTCGAACACGGCGACGAGGTGGTCCGTAGAACAGCCAATAGGGACTAGTCATCTGACGGCTCCTCCTCCGCCTTCGGAGCCTGGACGATCTTCTTCAGCGCTTCCTCGAAGCGAGCTTCGTCTTCGTCGGCCTCTAGCTGGCGGGCGAGATCGCGGAACTTATCGACCTGGGTCTTCGGATCGTCAGCCATCACCCTTCTCCCGCAGAACGTAGTGGGCCTTTGCGTCGCGCGTATAGCTACCCGAAACGAACTCCAGAACGCCCTTCCGAACGAGACGCTCAAGGTCCTTCTTCGAAGTGGCCCATGTTCGCCCGGTGATGCGCGAGGCATCTGACACGTGAATGCTTCGGTTCCGGTAGGCGTGGGCCACGAGGGCTATTTCATGCTCCTGAAGCGTCTTCCAGACCTCCACTCCGAAGAACAGGGCAACGTCGCGATCAGAAGCGCGCTTCCGGGTGATGTGGTCGTTGAACAGCGTCACGCGGACGACGACGCCGTGGAGCGCTTCCTGCCGGAACTGCGGTTCGGGCAGGCTATATTTCTCCATGCTCTCCTTGATGCGGCGCGTGCCCTCGCGCGCCATCTGGACGTAACCAAGGTACCTCATGGCATCCATGAAGTGGTGATTTCGCGCGGCACGCGTTTGGTAAAGATTTCGCTCGTTGACCGGCGGGACAAATCCGCCGGGACTCTCGATTTCCATTCTGTTGGAGAACAGCTTAACCGTGATCTCCGTCCCTGAGAAGCTGTAAGACCGGTGAACGCACGCGTTCACGAGAGCTTCAAACCATGCCCAACGCGGATATTCAGGCGTAGTCTCGAACTTTCCATCCTTGTTTAGCCACGTCACATCATAGACAAGCTCATCGAGTTCTTGCGCCGCTGCCTTGATTACAGAGACGACATTGCCCTCGAAGAAGCGGTCTCGAAGTGGCGCGTAGTCGATACCCGTGCCTTCAGTCTCGCCGGAAAAGCGCTGCACCCGCACGCGACACCCCGGAATGCTCTTTCGGGGCTGTTTCGCTGCAAGTAGCACCAGAGCGTTAGTCGGAGCGGTCTTCCCGTTCGCATCCGCTAGGAGGTAGCGGTCTCGCAGGATTTCCTCATTGCTCCACTCTTCCCTCCGCTCCCTAGTTCTGAAGCCGTCGCAGAAGTCCTGAATGATAGATGCGTCAAACTCCTCAGGGTAGGAGTACGGCGCAACACTTAGTTCGAATGTCAGTTCCTGTCGCGTCGAGCGGAAGTCTTGCTTCCCCTCGTCACTCATCTTGTGGATGGTGTCGCCGTAGCGGATCCAGGCTTCCTGCTTGTTGGTTTCGACCAGGCGGCCGATATACGGGATATACACGGCGATACAGAAGTCGCGCTTGCCGTCGATAGTGGCCTCGATACGGCGAAATTGCGGGCGCGCCTCAGGGCAGAGTTGGACGTGGCAGGACTCTATTCGATTTTGGTGATCGACCGACATCGACTCGCAGCCTGTCGGGTTTCCATGAGAGTCCGCACCAAAGACCAAGACCCCGCCATCCGGGGTGTTGGAGAAGGCGCTAAGGTATTTTGCTAGGTCGCTAAAATCGACCTTTGCGCCCCCTTTGTAGTCAATCCGCCTGCTTTCGGCGAAGTGCTGCATCATCTGGGCAGTCAGCCGAACCCAAATTTCACGGGGAGTCCAAAGCGCCGGCGCATCGTCGGCGGCAAACGGCCCCTCAAATGGTAGCTCGAACTGAGTCATGCCCACTACATCTAGTGTGTCGACGGGAGTGTCGACACACTATATCTTGGGGCTATCGGTTCGGATAGGTGCGCCATCGAGCACCTCGCCATTTGCCGCTAGGCGCAGCCTTCGGCCCCTTCGTCAGACCGCCGATAGGTCAGGCGTTTGCCGACAACACCTTGCAGGGCGCGGTGAGCGCGCTCGGTATCATCCACGCCAAGGGCGGCGCGATTGCTATAGCGGAAATCGAACTCGGCCAGATAGCGGTGCATGTGCTTCTTGGAGGCGTGCTGATAGACGCCCTTCATGCCGCGCTTGAAGATGCTGAAATAGCCTTCGATGGTGTTGGTGTGGATCGTGCGGTCTTCCGGGCTGACGTACTCGTCACGGCCATGACGGACCACGCCATGTTCAGCGAACTCGCGGCCAACGTGGAGATAGTGACCGGCTTCGTCCGTCATCAGGCGAGCCTCGCGGGCGAGGTTGTCCATGATGATAGGGGCCAGCGTCGCCGGGCGGATGTTGTCCACGACCATCGAGCGGGCGCGGCCCGTCTCGCGGTCCACCAGCGTGAGAACCTTGATCTTGTGATGGAAGGCGCGCTTCACCGGCTTGCCGGGCTCGCGACCGATGTAGGTCTCGTCAACCTCGACCGCGCCGCCGGTGGAGCCGAACGGGGCCAGCTCGCCAGAACGCATAGCCTCGCGGATGCGATGGGCCAGGAACCACGCCGTCTTGTAGGTGCACTCCAGCGTGCGGTGCAGCTGGTGAGCCGACACGCCCTTCTTGCTGGCGGTCATGAGGAAGATTGCTTGCAACCACTTCGTCAGGGGCAGCTTGGACTCCTCGAAGATCGTACCCATGCGAACGGTGAACTGGCCCTTGCACTGGGCGCAGCGCTTCAGGCCGTGGCGGACCCGCTTCTCGGGGTTGGCCGGGATCGAGGAGATACGCTCGAAGCCGCCGCAGTGCGGGCAAACCGGGCCGTTCGGCCAGATAATGCCCTCAACGAACTTGAAGGCTTCGGTTTCGTCGTGGAAGTAAGGGCGGCTCAGAACGGACATGTGATTGATTCCTAACGTGGAATCTTTCTAGCACGCCTCACCGTGTTTGCAAAGTATATAATCGCCTTTTCTTTGAGCCACCTGTGGGATGATCGATCATGGTCAACATCTTACAACGAGCCGCGCTCGCCACGGTGGTGTTGCTGCAATTCTTCCCGTTGAATGTTCGGGGTGAAGAACAGAAGTCGCCGTTGCCGAGAGACTGGGTAGGGCTCTGTGTTCGTACGGCGCCGACCGGATACGTTATCCTGGAGGCTCGTGTCGTCCATTCGTCGGGCGATCCGGTGTGGGACGAGGAGGCGCGGGCCTCTGTGATCGGCGTAAGTGTGCCGGCCCCCAACAGCCGGGGTTGGAGGGAGTGGCTCTGGATAGCCGTAACCAACCCGGACAGGCCGCCGCCCATCCCTCTGCCCCACTACGACTGCTCTCAGCTCGACCCGCCACTCCCGCCGAAGTCCTGACCAGGACAAGCCTTCCGCATCTGTCCTTCTGCGTGTCGCTCGCCCATTGTTGTCATCCCGAAAGCCCTGAAAGGGCTATCCGGGACCCAGATTGAACTCCGTCCGTCGAGCGTGAAACCGACTCTGGGTCCCGGCTCTTTGGTCGGGATGGCAGGAGTTGTTGCGGCGCAATCCATTGAAAACACTCACCCGCCAAGCCCCCATCCTCAGCGCATCCGAAATCAACACGGCGTCCATCGCCAAGCCCTCCCCCTCTTCGTATCCCGCAGCACGGGAGGTCGCTTAGGCTAGGCGATCCGATGCGGCGATGCGGTGGAGGTCGAGCGTGAAGCCCACTTCGGCGCCAGTCGATCATCCCACCGACGGCGGTCTCGTCTCTCCGGAAGGAGAACTCTCCCGCGGCGACCGGACGAACCCGACCCCTGGCCGGAGTGGTCGACAGGCAGCGGGAGGATACCGCTGCGATCCGGGACGGTTAGCCGCCGCCCGCCCGTCGGAGGATTCTGCCGGCAAGGCCCAAAGAGGGCCACCCGCCAGCGACCACCGCGCAACGGACTTCGCGGAGTGTGACGGCGTCAAGCCTTCTCAGCTCCTCTACCTCTTCACCCCGGGTGAGACCGGAACGCACCGCACCCTCCCCAACTTCAAAGGCTCCGGCCCGTGAAGCAGACAAGCCATGCGAAAGTTGAACCCTCCGGCGGTTTGAACGCTGACGCAGGGGCGCCTCGCGGTTAAGACAGGGGCAGCATGCCGACAGCCCTCACCACCTCCACCCTCGTCCTGCTCGGCGGGTCGGGCGATCTCGCCCGGCGGATGCTGCTGCCCTCCCTCTACCATCTGGACGCCGACGGCCTGCTGCCGGCCGGCCTGCGCATCATCGGCGCGGCCCGGGGGGCGGGGGACGTGGAGAGCTACCGGGCCGAGGCCCGCGCCGCCCTGGCGGCCCGGGGCGAGGGCGTCGACGAGGCGGTCTGGGAGCGGTTCGCCGCCCGTCTCGACTACTGCGCCGGCGACGTCTCCCGCCCGGACGGGGCCGCCTGCCTCAAGGCGCGGGTCGACGAGGCCCGGCCCCTGACCCTGTTCTTCGCCCTCTCGCCCAACCTCTACGCCGGGGCCTGCGCCAGCCTGAAGCAGGCCGGGGTGATCGACGAGCATACCCGCCTGGTCCTTGAAAAGCCGATCGGCCGGGACCTGCAGACCTCGCGCGCCATCAACGCCGCGGTCGCCGCCGTCGCCGACGAGAGCCGCGTCTTCCGCATCGACCACTACCTGGGCAAGGAGACCGTCCAGAACCTGATCGCCCTGCGTTTCGCCAACAGCCTGTTCGAGCCGCTGTGGACCAGCCAGACCATCGACCACGTGCAGATCACCGTGGCCGAGACGCAAGGAGTCGGCGATCGCTGGCCCTACTACGACGACTACGGCGCCATCCGCGACATGTTGCAGAACCACATGCTGCAGATGCTCTGCCTGGTGGCAATGGAGCCGCCGTCGGACCTGGAGCCCGACGCGGTGCGCAACGAGAAGGTCAAGGTGCTGCGCTCGCTGCGCCCCTTCACCCGCGCCTCGGTGGAGAAAGACAGCGTGCGCGGTCAGTACGGCCCGGGCTCGGTCGAGGGCAGGCCGGCGACGGGCTATCTCGAGGAGGTCGGCAAGGCCTCCCGGACCGAGACCTTCGTCGCCCTGACCGCCTGGGTCGACAACTGGCGCTGGGCCGGCACGCCGTTCTTCCTGCGCACCGGCAAGCGCATGCCCGAGCGGCGCACCGAGATCGTCATCCAGTTCAAGCCGGTGCCGCACTCGATCTTCGGCGGCGCGGCCGAGGCGGACCTGGTCGCCAATCGCCTGGTCATAGCGCTGCAGCCCGACGAGGACATCGCCCTCACCCTGATGAACAAGCGCCCGGGCCTGGGCGCCATGCGGCTGCAGCCGCTGCCGCTGTCGCTCAGCCTGACGGCGACGCTGGGCGAGGAGGGCGGCCGCCGCCGGATCGCCTACGAGCGGCTGCTGCTCGACGCCCTGCGCGGCGATCCGACCCTGTTCGTTCGAAACGACGAGGTCGAGGCGGCCTGGAGCTTCGTCGACGGCGTCGCCGACGCCTGGGCCGAGGCCGGCATGGAGCCCAGGCCCTATCCGGCCGGCTCCTGGGGTCCCGCCGGCGCCTTCGCCCTCATCGAGCGCTCGGGCCGGACCTGGAATGACTGAGGTCGAGGCCTTCCCCGACGCCGAGGCGGCGGCCCAGGCGGCGGCCGAGGCCATCGCCGCGGCGCTGGTCCGGGCGATCCGGGAGCGAGGCGCGGCCGTCTTCGTCGCCACCGGCGGCCGCTCGCCCGGGCGGGTCTACGACCGCCTGGCGGAAGCCGATCTCGACTGGAGCCGGGTGGCGGTCGTCCTGTCGGACGAGCGCTGGGTCGACCCGGCCTCGCCGGACTCCAACCAGCGCCTGCTGGCCGAGCGGCTGTTCCGCGGCCGGGCGGGAAGCGCGGGCTTCACGCCGCTGAAGACTGACGCACCCGACGCCGCCGCCGGCGCCCTGGCGGTCGAGGCCCCGGTCGCCGGTCTGGCGCCCTTCGCCGCGACCCTGCTGGGGATGGGCGAGGACGGCCACATCGCCTCGCTGTTCCCGGGCAACCCGGCGCTGGCCCAGGGGCTGGACCCGGCGGGCGACCGCTTCGTCGTCCACGCCCCGGCCGGCGATCCGGCCCCGGTCCAGGACCGCGTCAGCCTGACCCTGCGGGCGTTGCTGGCCTCGGACCTGATCGTCGTCCTGACGGCGGGCGAGGCCAAGCGGCGAATGATCGAGCGGGGCGCGGACCGACCGATCCACACCCTGCTGCAGCAGGCCCGCGCGCCCGTGCGTTTGATCTGGTCGCCGCAGTAGAGGAGGCGCCGATGAACCCGGTCGTCGACGACGTCACCGCCCGCATCGCCGAGCGCAGCCGCGCCTCGCGCGCCGACTACCTGGCCCGCATCGAGGCGGCCCGCGGCCTGGAGCCCGGCCGCGCCAAGCTCAGCTGCGCCAACTGGGCCCACGCCTTCGCCGGGGCCGATCCGAAGGATCGCATCCGGGCGATGGACCCCGACGCGCCGAACCTGGCCATCGTCTCGGCCTACAACGACATGTTGAGCGCGCACCAGCCGCTGGAGCGCTTCCCCGCCCTGATCAAGGCGGCGGCCCGCGAGGTCGGGGCCACGGCCCAGTTCGCCGGGGGCGTGCCGGCCATGTGCGACGGGGTCACGCAAGGGCGGCCGGGCATGGAGCTGTCGCTGTTCTCGCGCGACGTGATCGCCATGGCTGCGGGGATCGCCCTCAGCCACGACGCCTTCGACGGGGCCCTGTTTCTCGGCGTCTGCGACAAGATCGTGCCGGGCCTGGCCATCGGCGTCCTGACCTTCGGCCACCTGCCGGCGATCTTCGTGCCCGGCGGGCCGATGACCTCGGGTCTGCCCAACGCCGAGAAGGCCCGCGTCCGCGCCCGCCATGCCGAGGGCAAGGCGACCCGTGACGAACTGCTCGCCGCCGAACAGGCCAGCTACCACGGCCCGGGCACCTGCACCTTCTACGGCACGGCCAACTCCAACCAGATGCTGATGGAGCTGATGGGCCTGCACCTGCCGGGCTCGGCCTTCGTGCATCCCAACACCCCCCTGCGCGACGCCCTGGTGCAGGAGGCGGCCCGCCGCTGCGCCGCCATCGGCCCCCGGTCCAACGCCTGGACGCCGGTCGGCCGCGTGGTCAGCGAGAAGGCGATCGTCAACGGGGTGGTCGGGCTGATGGCCACCGGCGGCTCGACCAACCACGTCCTGCACCTGGTCGCGGTGGCCCGCGCCGCCGGCGTCGTCCTCGCCCTGGAGGATTTCGACGACCTGTCCCGGGCGACGCCGCTGCTGGCGCGGGTCTATCCCAACGGCGCCGCCGACGTGAACCAGTTCCACGCCGCCGGCGGCATGGCCTTCGTCACCCGCGAGCTGCTGGCCGGCGGCCTGCTGCACGAGGACGTCCTGACCGTCGCCGGCCCCGGCCTGGCGCGTTACACCCGCGAGCCGACCCTGGAAGACGGCGCCCTGGTCTGGCGCGAGGGCGCCGCCGAGAGCCTGGACCGCGACATCCTGCGGCCGCTCGCCGACCCCTTCGAGCGCGAGGGCGGCATCCGGCTGCTGGACGGCGCCCTGGGCCGGGCGGTGATCAAGATCTCGTCGGTGAAGCCCGAGCATCGCGCCGTCACGGCCAGGGCCCGGGTGTTCGACAGCCAGGACGACTTCCTGGCGGCCTTCAAGCGCGGCGATCTCGACCGCGACCTGGTGGCCGTGGTCCGCTTCCAGGGGCCCAGGGCCAACGGCATGCCCGAACTGCACGGCCTGACCCCCGCCCTCACGGTGCTGCAGGAGCGCGGCCATCGCGTGGCGCTGGTCACCGACGGCCGCATGTCCGGCGCTTCGGGCAAGGTGCCGGCCGCCATCCATGTGACGCCCGAGGCGGCGGCCGGCGGGCCGCTGGCCTTCGTGCGCGACGGCGACCCCATCCGCCTGGACGCCGAAGCGGGCGTGCTGGAGATCGAAGCCGGCCTCGCCGGCCGTCCGGCCGCCGCCGCCCCCGCGGCCGGGCACGGCTGGGGTCGCGAGCTGTTCGCGACCTTCCGCCAGGCGGTCGGGGCGGCCGACGCCGGCGCCTCGGCCCTCTGACGTCTGGGCGAGGCCCCCGAAAATGGGTAGCGTCGCGGTCGGTGGAATTCCGCGGCGGAAGGAGCGGTTCGTGTCGGATCAGGCGGCGGGCGGCAAGGGCGAGGGCGGGACGAAATCGGGCGGGCCGGTCTCCGGCGAGGCCGCGTCCCGCCTCATCGACCAACGGATCGAGGGCCTCGCCGACTGGCGGGGCGAGACCCTGGCCCGCATGCGCGCCCTGGTCCTGGGCGCCGATCCGGCCATCGTCGAGGAATGGAAGTGGGGCGTGCCGGTGTGGTCGCGCGGCGGCATCGTCTGCACGGGCGAGGTCTACAAGTCGGCGGTGAAGCTGACCTTCGCCCGGGGCGCGTCGGTTCCCGACCCCGCGGGACTCTTCAACGCCAGCCTCACGGGCGGAACCCGGCGGGCGATCGACATCCGCGAGGGCGAGACCCTCGACGCGACCGCCTTCGGCGAGCTGGTGCGGGCCGCGGCGGCCCGCAATCTCGACGCCAGGAAGGGGTGATCCCCGATGAGCGAGGCGGAAAAGCCCGTCGTCCTCCTGTCGGGCGGCAATCCCCGGATTCCCAAGGGAGACGGCGAGGCGCCGGTGCGGGCCTACATCGCCGCCATGCCGGGCTGGAAGCGCGAGGTCGGCGCCCGCCTCGACGCCCTGGTCGAGGCCGCCGTTCCCGGCGTTCGCAGGGCGGTGCGATGGAACTCGCCGTTCTACGGCCTCGAGGGACAGGGCTGGTTCCTGTCGTTCCACGTCTTCACCCGCTATGTGAAGGTGACCTTCTTCCGCGGCGCCGACCTGCGGCCGGTTCCGCCCGGCGCCAGCAAGCACCCGCAGGTGCGCTATCTCGACATCCATGAAACCGACGGCCTCGACGAGGCGCGCCTGACCGACTGGGTGAAGCAGGCCGCCGCCCTGCCGGGCTGGACGCCATGAGGCGGCGATGTCCCATTGTTGCCGCGCCGCAATAGTTGGACGCTGTTACGCGAGTGCGGTTGACGCATCGGCAGATCATACCGCATCATCGAAAGCGGTTGGCTGTTCGGTTTCGGCGGTTCGTGCTCTGACGATCCTGCCGCGGCCTGGCGGCGCATATGAGCCTGAGGGGGCTGATTGACGCGCTTTGCGCACAGCATGACGGGGTCTGAACACCGGGCGGCTTCCGCCCGCGGGCCCGTTTCACCCTCTGATTCTCTTGAAACGGATCCTTCGGCCGGTGGTCGGGCGAGGGTTGAGGCACGCGCGTCCACGAGGGCTCGAGGAGGTCCGTAGGCGCCGGCGACAACGCCGTAACCGTCATTCGAAGAACAGGACGGACCGGCATGGGAGATAACAGGGAGGGAGTAATGCGCAGAGTTGGCTATTTGGCCGGGGGGTCCGCCCTCGCCATCGCCCTGTCGCTGGGAATGGCTTCGGCCGCCGCGGCGCAGGAAGAACCTACGGAAGTCGAGGTCTTCGTCGTCACCGGCTCGCTGATCGCCGGCACGCCCGAGGACGCCGCCCTTCCGGTCGACGTGATCGGGGCCGAGGAGCTGGCCAAGCAGGGCTCGCCGACGACGGTCGAGCTGATCAAGGGCCTGTCGGTCTCGAACGGCGTCCTTGGGGACACCAACCAGTTCGACGCCCGCGCCCAGGGCTCGGAAGGCTCGGGCTCGGTGAACCTGCGGGGCCTGGGCCCGACGCGGACCCTGGTGCTGATGAACGGCCGGCGCCTGCCGATCAACCCGTTCGCCCTCGCCGGGGCCGGCGCGGTCGACACCAACATCCTGCCGGTGGCCGCCATCGGTCGCGTCGAGGTCCTCAAGGACGGCGCGGCGGCGACCTACGGCTCCGACGCCATCGGCGGCGTGGTCAACTTCATCACCCGCACCGATTTCGACGGCCTGGAGATCAACGCGAGCTTCAAGGGCGTCGAGGGTTCGGACGGCGACTTCACCGCCGGCTTCGTGATGGGCTGGTCGGACGACCGGTCGAGCCTGATGATCGCCGCCGGCTGGCAGCACCTGTCCGAACTGCCGGTGCTCGAGCGCGACTGGGCCCACCGGCCCTATCTCGAAAACCCGGAAGGCGGCTGGTCCGCGGCGGGCAATCCCTCGTCGTTCATTCCGCTCGGCTCGTCGAGCAACCGGTTCCGCGACGACCAGTGCACGGGGCTCGGCGGCTTCGCCGGCTTCAGCGGCGTCACCCCGGTCTGCTACTGGCAGTACAACATCTACGACAACCTCGTCGAAAAGACCGACCGCTGGCAGATCTTCGGCGAGTGGAACTTCGACTTCAACGACACCACGCGCCTCCACGTCGAGGGCCTCTTCGCCAGCACCGACGTGCCGGAGTGGAAGACCTCGCCGTCCTACGCCCTGCTCGCCGGACCGACGACCACCGGCGGCGGGACGATCATCTCCGGCCAGTACTATGTGCCGGCGACCAACCCCGGCCTGCAGGCCTATGTCGCGGCCCATCCGGGCGGCATCCCGGCCTACAGCTCGGCGACCGGCCTGCAGACGACGGTCCCGGCCGCGGCCCTCGCCGCCGGCGCGCTGGTCATCGCCAGCCGGCCCTACGCCCTGGGCGGCAACCCGATGTTCGACTACGGCGCCTCCCAGGGCAGCCGTAACTACGAGGCCTATCGCATCGGCGCCGAACTGACCGGCGAGTGGGAAAGCGGGGTCACCTGGAGCCTGAGCGCCTTCTACGGCGAGGAAATCGGCATGCGGACCGGCTACGACACCGTGGTCAACCGCTACCAGCTCGCCCTGCGCGGCCTCGGCGGCGCCAACTGCAACGGCATCGTCGCCGGCAACCCCGGTTCGACCTGCGAGTGGTTCAACCCGTTCTCCAGCGCGGTTCCGGCCAACGCCATCACCGGCCAGACCGGCACCAACTACAACCCGGCCCTGGCCAACAGCCCGGCCCTGACCCGCTGGTTCTTCCAGAAGCTGGCGACCGAGCAGACCAGCGGCCTGTTCGTCTCCGAGGCGCTGTTCACCGGCGATCTCGGCTGGGATCTGGCCGGCGGCGATTCGAAGTGGGCCTTCGGCGTGCAGTATCGCCGGTCGACCTTCGTGACGAAGTACAACGACCTCGCCAACCGGGCCGTCAATCCCTGCCTCGACACGCCGATCAACGGCAGCGTCACCTGCGCCGCGCCGCAGGGGCCGTTCGCCTTCCTCGGCGTGGGCAGCGAAGCGGACCTGAAGCAGGAAGTGGTCTCGGCGTTCGGCGAAGTGGTGCTGCCCTTCACCGACAACTTCAACGCCACGATCGCGGCCCGCTACGAAAGCTATGACGGGGCCGTCGGCTCGACCTTCGATCCCAAGCTGTCGGTGCGCTGGCAGGTGGTGGACAGCTTCGCCCTGCGCGGCTCTGTCGGCACCACCTTCCGGGCGCCGTCGCCGGGTCAGCTCGAGAACAACTTCGTCACGTCGCTGCAGGGCATCCTCGGCGTGTTCCGCGCCGTCGACATCTACGGCAACCCCGATCTCGAGCCCGAGACGGCGACGACCTACAGCGTCGGGGCCATCTTCGAGCAGGGCGGCTTCAAGGCGACGGTGGACTACTGGAACTTCGACTTCCAGGATCCGCTGGTGGCCGAGCCGGTGGCCGGCATCGTCAACACGGTGGCGCCGGGCGGGGTGATCAACTGCGCCCACCCGCTGATCGTCCGCTTCACCTTCAACGGCGCCTGCAGCGTGGCCAACATCGCGCGCCTGCGCACCAATACGGTGAACGGCGCCGGCGTGCAGACCTCCGGCGTTGACGTGCTGGCCGACTGGACCTTCGAGGACGTCGCCGGCGGCACGCTGACCATCGGCGGCAGCGCCACCTACGTCATCGAGTATGTCACCGACGACACCTTCGTCGACGGCTTCCTCGTGGCGGCGGGCTTCGACGCGGTCGGGCTGCTGAACTACCAGACGACGGCCTATCCGCTGCCGCAGAAGAAGGGCAACATTTTCTTCGAGTACAACACCGGCCCGCACAACCTGCGCTGGACGGTTCGCTACATCGACGGCTACACCGACCAACGGACGGCGCCGTTCCTGGCCACGAGCTACTTCACCGACAACCCGGTGCGGACCAACCTCGCGGCCCCGATCACGGCCGGCAAGAACGTCGACTCGTTCATCACGAGCGACTTCACCTACCGGGTCTTCATGCCC
This sequence comes from Pseudomonadota bacterium, assembly GCA_049323695.1. Classification (GTDB taxonomy): domain Bacteria; phylum Pseudomonadota; class Alphaproteobacteria; order Caulobacterales; family Caulobacteraceae; genus Caulobacter. The sequence continues at coordinate 111,974 of JBMOOF010000027.1, read as the reverse complement.
TGGGAGTCGACGCTCGCCGTCTCGGTGGACAACGTCTTCGACGAAGATCCGCCCTTCGCCCGCCTGGACCTGAACTACGACCCGTTCACGGCCAGCGGCCTGGGCCGGACCTGGAAGGTCAGCCTGACCAAGAGGTTCAACTGATCCTTCGGGACCGTGACTTCGGGGAGGGGCGGCTTCGGCCGCCCCTTTTCCGTTGGGGCGGCGGGGCGGCGGCGTCGGGCTCCAGGGACCTGACGCCCCTCGCCGTCAGCGCGTGAAGACGCCCAGCAGCAGGGGGCGGGCGAAGAGGGCGGCCGCCTCGTCGCGGCGCAGGCCGGGCGCCCACACGCCCAGCGAGGCGGCGGCGTTGAGCATCGAGCTCAGCATGTGCGCGGCCACCAGCGGGTCGACCGCCCGGATCGAGCCCTCGGCGATGCCGTCGGAAATCATGCCGGCGAACCGGTCGGAGACGCGGTTGTAGCGCTCGACGGTCTCGTGGCGCAGCTCGGCCGGCAGGGCGCCGATCGCCGAGGAGCGCAGCAGCGGGCCATGGTCCGACAGCTGGTACTCCACCAGGGCCGAGGCGGCCGCGGCCAGGCGCGTCCACTGGTCCGCCCTCAATCCCCGCGCCGCCAGCTGGGCGTTGCGCATCACCGCGAAGGTGCGCTCGAAGCACTCGGCGACGAGATCGTCCTTGGCCTCGTTGTGGTGGTAGAAGCTGCCCTTGGTGACGTTGAGCGCCGCCGAGATGTCCTCCACCGAGGCGCCGCGATAGCCCTTGCGGTTGATCAGCCGCGTGGCGGCGACCAGGAAGGTCTCGCGCGAGACGTCGTCCGTGGCGGCGGGCGCCGGCGAGGGGTCGGGCAGGGGCGGCGGCGTCCAGGCGCGCGCCCCGACCGCCAGGCCGCCGGAGAGGATGTCGAACATCCGCTCGCGGATCCGCGGATAGTCCTCGACGTCGTAGCGGCGCAGCCAGGTCACCGTCCAGAAGGCCTGCTCGAGCAACAGGTGGGTGCGCGCCGTCGTCTCCCGCCGGTCGAGGCCGGCGAATTCCGGATCGTCGAAGAAGCCGCGGATGGTCCGGAACAGGTCGTTGAACGCCTCGGCCACCTCCGTGCGCAGCGGCTCCTTGAGGGCCCGCATCTCGCCGAAGGCGACGATGGGCGAGGCCTCCTTCAGCCGGATGCGCCGCGCCAGGTCGAAGAACAGCTCCAGGAACCGCGCCAGCCGCTCGCGGGCGCCGGCGACGGTCATCGCCTCGCGCGCCAGTCCCTGGAAGATGTCGACGCCGCGCAGGAAGCAGGCGGCGGCGAGGTCCTCCTTGCGGCGGTAGTAGTAGGTCACCGAGGTGGTGATCAGCCCGACCTCGGCCGCCACGTCGGCGAGCGTCATGCCCTTCACGCCCTGGCGGTTCAGGATCGTGGTGGCGGCCGCGAGGATGGCCTCCTTCTTGGCCGCATAGCGCGCGGTGGCCGCGCTCGCGGCGGGTGCGGCTACGATTGTCAAGCGACGGCGTCCCCCGGGAAGACCGACTTCAGGTCCGACTTCATGATCTTGCCGTTTGCGTTTCGCGGCAAGGTGTCGGTGCGGAACGCCACCCTGACCGGCACCTTGAAGGCGGCGAGGCGGTCGGCGACGAAAGCGCGCAGCTCGGCCTCGGTGGCGCTCGCGCCGGGTTTCAGCGTCACCACGGCCGCCGGCTCCTCGCCCAGCGTCCGGTGGGGGATGCCGATCAGGGCCGCGTCCATCACCGCCGGGTGGTCGTAGAGGACGTTCTCGACCTCGATGCAGTAGATGTTCTCGCCGCCCCGGATCAGCATGTCCTTGGCCCGGTCGATGATGTAGCAGAAGCCCTCCTCGTCCAGCCGGGCGAGGTCGCCGGTCCTGACCCAGCCGTCGACGAAGGTCTGGGCCGTGGCCTCGGGCTTGTTCCAGTAGGCGCGCAGCACCATCGGCCCCTTCGCCCACAGCTCGCCCACGGCGCCGACCGGCAGTTCGACGTGCGGCGCCTCGACCGACATGATCTTCAGCTGGCCGACGGCCGGGGCTGGCCCGCAGCTGTCGGAGCGGTGTTCGTAGTCCTCGGCGTTGTTGTTGGTGAAGGTGGCGCTGGTCTCGGTCATGCCCCAGCCGTTGCCGGCCGAGGACCTGGGCCAGACCTCCTTGATCCGCCGCACCAGCTCGGGCGCCGAGGGCGCGCCGCCATAGGAGATGGCCTCGATCGAGGACAGGTCGAACGCCGCCCGCCGCGGGTGCTCGATCAGCTGCCAGGCGATGGTCGGCACGCCGCCGGTGACGGTGACCTTCTCGCGCTCGATCAGGGTCATGCCCTCCAGGGCGTCCCACTTGCGCATCAGGACCAGCTTGCCGCCGCCGTTCATCGCCGGCCCCAGCGTCGCCGAACAGCCGGTGACGTGGAACATCGGCACCACCAGCAGGGTGACCCGCTGCGGCGTCTCCGGTCCGGGAACCGGCGGCGTCTCGCCGCGCCGCAGGAAGGCCCGCGCCAGGGCCGCGCCGCTGGTCATGACGTTGGTCGTCATGTTGCGGTGGGTTCCCAGCGCCCCCTTGGGCCTTCCCGTGGTGCCCGAGGTGTAGAAGATGGTGGCGTCGTCGTCCGGCGCGATCGGCGTCGCCGGCAGCGGCGTGTCGGGCAGGCCGGCCCAGCTGCTGGGGGGGCCGATCACGCTCTCCATCCGCCGCACGCGCGGGTCGTCGAACGGATCGGCCTCACGGCAGACGTAGACGGCCTCGAGGTCCGGGCAGTCGTGCAGGTGTTCGGCGATCCGCTCCAGCCGCTCGGGATCGACGATGGCGATCTTCGACCCGGAATCGGCCAGGCCGTACTGCAGCTCGGGGCCCGTCCACCAGGCGTTCAGCGGCGTGACGATGGCCCCCAGGCTCACCGCGGCGAAGAAGGCGACCGGCCATTCCGGCAGGTTGCGCATGATCACCGCCACCCGGTCGCCCCTGGCCACGCCGTCGGCGGCCAGCCGCGCGGCGAACCCGGCCACCGCCCTGTGGAAGGCCTCGAAGGTCACCCGGTCGTCCTCGTAGACCAGGAATTCCCGCTCGCCGAAGGCGCGGCCGTTCACCACCATGTCGCGCAGGGTGGCCGGGGCGTTCTTCCACACGCGGGTGCGGACGCCCCGGATGTCGATCTCCTCGATCTCGAACCGCGATCCGGGCGCGGTCAGGATGCGGTGGGCCTCGGCGATCGAGACGGCGGGCCAGGACGTCACGCGGCCTCCCCATGCTCGGCCAGGGCCTCGGCGTATTTCTCCAGGGATTCCTCCCGCTGGTTCAACAGGCTGTAGCCGGGGAACAGCTCGTTGCTGGGCTTGTAGTTGCGCAGCAGCTGCCTGGCGAGCGTCTCCTGGTGGACCTCGGTGGGGCCGTCGGCGATGCCCATCACGAAGCTGCCGATCACCTGGCCGACGAACGGCATCTCGTTGGAGACCCCCAGCGCGCCGTGCAGGTGCAGGGCCTTGGAGGCGATCGAATGATAGACCCGCGGCATGGCCACCTTCACCGCGGCGATGTCCTTGCGGACCTTGCGATAGTCCCTGTGCCTGTCGATCAGCCAGGCGGTGTGCAGCACCAGCAGCCGGAACTGCTGCAGTTCGATCCAGGCGTCGGCGATCATCATCTGCACCGCCTGCTTGGACGACAGCGGCCCGTGCCGGGTGGAGCGGCTGACCGCGCGCTGGCACATCAGGTCCAGCGCCTTCTTGCCCTGGCCGACGGTGCGCATGGCGTGGTGGATGCGTCCCCCGCCCAGCCGCGTCTGGCTGATCACGAAGGCGCCGCCGCGCTCGCCCAGCAGATGGTCGGCCGGCACCCGCACGTCGGTGTAGCGCATGTAGCCTTCCGAGCCGTGCTCGCTGTAGCCGACGGCGACGTTGCGCACGATCTCCACGCCCGGCGTGTCGGTCGGGACGATGAACATCGACATCCGCTGGTAGGGCGGGCCGTCGGGATCGGTCACGGCCATGACGATCAGGAACTCGGACCAGCGGGCGTTGGTCGAGAACCACTTTTCGCCGTTGATCACCCAGTGGTCGCCGTCGAGCTCGGCGCGGGTGGTGAAGGTCAGGGGGTCGGACCCGCCGGTGGGCTCGCTCATCGAAAAGGCCGAGACGATCTCGTTGTCCAGCAGCGGCCGCAGGTATTTCGCCTTCTGCGCCTCGGTGCCGTAGTGGGCGATGATCTCGGCGTTGCCGGTGTCGGGCGCCTGGCAGCCGAACACCGACGGGGCGAAGTGGCTGCGGCCGAGAATCTCGTTCATCAGGCCCAGCTTCACCTGGCCATAGCCCTGGCCGCCAAGGTCGGGACCCAGGTGGCAGGCCCACAGCCCCTGACGCCTGACTTCCGCCTGAAGCGGCCGCACCAGCTTGACGTAGAGCGGATTGCCGACGTCGTAGGGATGCAGCTTCAGCCGGTCGAGCGGCTCGACCTCGTCACGGACGAACGCATCCATCCAGTCGAGCTTCTCCTGAAACTCGGGCTCGGTTTCGAAATCCCAGGCCATGGCAGAATTCCTCGCGATCCTGTTGTGCGAGGCCAGCCTAGAATATCGGGTATGGCCGGGGGAAGGGGCTTGGGAGCCATGGGGCAGAGCCCGGGGCGTCCCTCGCCGCCTAGGCCGCCGCCTCGTCCGAGGCCGCCTCGTCCAGGGCGGCGGCGACCTGGGCGACCAGGGCGGCGGGCGACAGGGGCTTGGCGAGGAAGCCGGTCATGCCGGCGGCCCGGTAGCTCTCGATCTGGTGGGCCAGGGCGTTGGCGGTCATGGCGATGATCGGCGTCCGCGCCGCCGGCCCGGCCATGGCGCGGATGCGCCGCGCGGCCTCCAGCCCGTCCATCACCGGCATCTGGACGTCCATGAAGACCAGGTCGAACGCCGCCCGCTGGACGGCCTCGACGCCGCGCAGGCCATTGTCGGCGGTCTCCACGGCGGCGCCGAGCTCCTCCAGCATGCGGGTGGCGATCAGGCGGTTGGTGGGGTTGTCCTCGACGACCAGCACCCGCAGGCCCTCGAACAGGGCCTCGATCGCGCCGGCCGCCGCCGTCCGGGGCGCGGCGCGCGGCGCGGCCAGGTCCATCCAGAAGGTCGAGCCGCGGCCGGGCGTGCTCGTGAAGCCGATGTCGCCGCCCATCAGCTGGGCGAGGCGGCGGCTGATGGCCAGGCCCAGCCCCGAGCCGCCGAACTTCCGCGTGGTCGAGCCGTCGGCCTGGTGGAAGCGCTGGAACAGGTCGGCGCCCGCCTCCGGCGCGATGCCGACGCCGGTGTCGACGATCTCGAAGCGCAGCCGGTCTCCCGCCCGGGCGAGCCGGGCCTCGACGCCGCCGGTCAGGGTGAACTTCACGGCGTTGCCGATCAGGTTGAAGAGAACCTGGCGCAGGCGCACGGGATCGACCTCGGCCCAGCCGACATCGGCGCCGATGTCGGTGACCAGCCACAGGCCGCGGCTCTCCGCCTGCGGCCTCAGCAGGCGGGCGACGCTGTCGAGCAGGGCCGCCGGGTCGACCGCCTCGGGGGCCAGCTCCAGCCGGCCCGCCTCGATGCGCGAGAAGTCGATGACGTCGTTGAGCAGCTCCGACAGCATCTGGCCGCAGCCGAGCGCCTCGTCGAGCAGCCGGCGGCCGTCGTCGGAGAGTCGCTCGTTGCGCAACAGGTGCAGGACGCCCAGCACCCCGTTCATCGGGGTGCGGATCTCGTGGCTCATGTTGGCCAGGAACTGCGATTTCGCTTCGGCGGCGGCCAGGGCGGCGTCGCGCGCCTCGGCGACGGCGGTGACGTCCTGGGTGAGGCCCAGCACCATCCACTTGCCGGAATCGCGCTTGCGGAGCCCGCGCCAGGCGGCGCGCAGACTCGCCCAGCCGCCGTCCTCGGCGCGGAAGTGACGGTACTCGACCACCTGCGGCTCGCCGGTGACCAGGGTATGCCAGAACACCTCGCCGACCCGCTGCTGGTCGTCGGGGTGGATCTCCGAGGTCATCTGGTCGGTCGTGATGGTGCGGCTGCCCGAGGCGCCCCGCGCCCCCGCCTTCGACAGGTCCGGGTCGATGTCATAGAGGCCGGTGTCGGGATCGAAGCGCCAGATGAAGACGCCGGCGGCCTCGCGCAGCAGGTCGTTGGTCCGCGCGGCGTCGGCTTCGAGCGTTTCGCGGTTGTGGATGTCGGTGACGTCCTCCAGCACCACGATGGTGGCGTCGCCGGCCGCCCGCTTGACGCAGGACCGCACCCACATCTCGCCGCCATCCTTGCGGACGACCCGGTGCTCGGCCCGGCCCTGGCCGTCGACGCGCAGGGCGGCGACCAGCTCGGTGACGATCGCCTCGTCGGCCGGATGGATGAAGTCGGCGAACGGCCGGCCGACCGTCTCGCCCACGGTCCAGCCCGACAGCTCGGTCCAGGCCGGGTTGATGCGGACGATCGTGTCGCTCCGGATGAGCACGAAGATGTCGACCGTGTTCTGGAAGAACCAGCGCGCGGCCTCGATATCGAGCTCCGAGGGCGCGTTCGCCCCGGTCGTCTCGGCCATGTCCGTTTCCGCCCCCGTTTTGGGTGACTTTGCGTCACCCTTGGTAAAGTTTGGGTTGCCCCATACCGGATGTTCGGTAATCGGTCGGCGGGAGCAGGGAGGAAGCCATGACCAAACCGGAAAGCCTGGGCCTGTCGTCGGAGCGGCTGGCGCGGATCGCCCCCTTCCTCGAGAGCCGGTATCTCGAACCCGGCAAGCTGCCCTGCGCGGCGGTGCAGGTCTGGCGTCGGGGCAAGCTGGCCTACGACGTGCAGCTGGGCCTGGCCGACCGCGAGCGGGGGGCGGCGCTGAAGCCCGACGCCCTGTTCCGCATCTACTCGATGACCAAGCCGATCACCTCGGTGGCCTTCATGATGCTGGTCGAGGAAGGGCTGGCGGCCCTGGACGATCCGGTGGCCAGGCACATTCCCGAATGGGCGGACCTGGGCGTCTTCGCCGCCGGGACGCCGGACGCCTGGGTGACGACGCGACCGGCCCGGCCGATGCAGATCGTCGACCTGCTGCGCCACACCTCGGGCCTGACCTACGGCTTCCAGATGCAGGGCTCGGTCGACGCGGCCTACCGCAAGCTGAAGGTGGCCGAGGACCTGCGCCATGGCACCCTGGACGAGTTCATCGCCAAGCTGGCGACCATTCCGCTGGTGTTCTCGCCGGGCGAGGCCTGGAACTACTCGGTCAGCACGGACGTGCTCGGCTACCTGGTCGGCCGGATCAGCGGGATTCCCTTCGAACGCTTCCTGCAGGAACGGATCTTCGCGCCCCTGGGCATGGTCGACACAGGCTTCACCGTGCCCGGGGACAAGGCCCACCGACTGACCGCCTGCTACGCGGCCGGAACGCTGGGCTCCAAGGCGGTCCTGGCCGGGCCGCCAAAGCTGCAGGACGATCCGGCGACCAGCCCCTATCTGAAGCCGACGGGGTTCCACTCGGGCGGCGGCGGGCTGGTGAGCACCGCCGACGACTACATGCGGTTCGCCCGCATGCTGCTGAACGGCGGCGAGCTGGACGGCGCCCGCATCATCGGCCCCAAGACCCTGGCGTTGATGACCGCCAATCACCTGCCGGACGGCAAGGACCTGACCCAGTTCGCCACCCGCAGCCAGTTCGCCGAGGCGGCTTACGCCGGGGTCGGGTTCGGCCTCGGCTTCGGGGTGACCATCGACCAGCCGCGGACCCTGATCCCGGGCAGCAACGGCGACTTCTTCTGGGGCGGGGCGGCCAGCACCTTCTTCTGGGTCGATCCGGCGGAGGATCTGGCCGTGGTCTTCCTCACCCAGCTGCTGCCCTCATCGGCCTGGCCGGTGCGACGGGAGCTGCGGACCCTGGTCTACGCGGCCCTTACGGAGTGTGGGCGGTAGCGCCCTCGCCGGCGGCCTGCTTGCGGGCGGCCAGTTCGCGCAGCGTCTCCTCGTGACTGTCGCGGGTGATGTTGTAGGCCTGCAGGATGATCACCGACAGGATGTAGATGCCGCCGACCACCGGCATGTAGACCAGCAGGAAGTTGGTGATCGTCTCGGGCGGCACCTCGGCGGGCCTGGATCCGATCGGGAAGTCGACCACGGTCAGGATGGTCCCGGCGACCATCACGCCGACGCCGCTGATCGCCTTCTGGATCAGGCTGGTGAAGGCGAAGAACAGCCCTTCCGACCGGCGGCCGGTGCGCGCCTCGCTGTATTCGACCACGTCGGCCAGCATCGAGGTGATCAGGATGGTCGAGGTGATGCCCAGGGTCGCGCGCACGATGCCGTCGAGGAACAGCCAGGGGACGATCTGCGGAATCTGCGTTCCGGCGATCAGGTCGCCGTTGTCCGGGAACACGCCGATCAGGCGAAGGATCAGCGGGATGAAGCCGACGAACACCGCCGCCAGCAGCAGGAAGCCGCCGGCCGCCTTCTTGCCCGAGCGTTTCGTCAGGAAGGGCGCCGCCAGCACCGCCAGGGACGAGGCGATGTAGGAGTCCAGCTGCAGCACCCCGGTCCAGAAGGGGGTCAGCTCCCAGACGTAGGTCGAGATGTAGAAGGCCAGCGAGAAGCCGACCCCGATGGAGATCGCCGACACCAGCCCGACCCCGCTGATGGCCAGGAACGGGCGGATGTTCAGGGTCTGGAACACCTCGCGGGCGGTCGTCGCCAGCGAGCGTTTCTCCGGCGCTCCCGGCTGGGGCAGCCAGGGGATGTAGCGGTGGGTGCCGGCCGCGGAGACCAGGATCGAGACGAACATCAGCAGCGATCCGACGATCGCGTACTCCTTGTAGGCCTGGGGATTGAGCTGGCCCACGGGATAGTCGGCCGTGGCCCGCATCAGGAACCAGAACATCGAGACGGACAGCGTCAGCCCGCCCCACCAGGCGAAGAAGAACCGCCAGCTGAGCATGCGCGAGCGCTCGGTGTAGTCGAGGGTCAGCTCGGCCGCCATCGAGGAGGAGGGAATCTCGTAGAGGGTGATGAAGGACCGCACGATGACGGCGACGGTCACCAGGTACCAGAACAGGGCGTCCTGGTCCCAGGCTGTCGGCGGGTTCCACAGCAGCAGGAACGACAGCGCCACCGGCAGGGCCGCGGCGTACATGAACGGATGGCGCCGACCCCATCTCGAGCGGAAATTGTCGCTGATGTGGCCGATCACCGGGTCGATCAGGCAGTCGATCAGCATGGCGATCATCACCGCCGCCGCCACCTTGGCGGCCGGCAGGCCGACGACCTGGTTGTAGAACAGCAGCAGGAAGACGCGGAAGCCGTTGTCCTTGATGCCGTAGGCGATCGAGCCGAAGCCGTAGAGCAGCCGGGTGGCCAGGGTGATCGGCGGTCGAGGCCCCAGGCCGGTGGCGTCGGGGGCCGCGGAGTCCGGGGTCGTCGCCCCGACGTCAACGATCGCGCCGCCCGGCGCCACGGCCTCGGACATCGCCTTCCTCCCATCGCGCCGGCGGTCTGACGCCGCCTGTCGGTTTCGAAATTGGGGTATGGAGCCGAGGGGAGTCAATCGCGGGCGGGGGAAGATGACGGGAGTTTCATCTTCAAGGCCCCGTGTCCGGTCCCCGCCTGCCCATCCCTTCGCCCCCGGCCAGTCCCTCGACCTGCCGGCGCAGCAGGTCGAGCGCCTCACGGTTTTCCGTGGCGATGGTCATCAGCTCGCCGTCGCGCAAGCGGTCGAGCTTTTCGTGCAGCAGCATGATCTCGAGCTCGGCGCGCAGATTGACCACCGCGTCGTGCTCGGCCGCGGCCCGATCCTTCGCCGCCTGGCGGTTCTGGCTCATCATGATCACCGGCGCCTGGATCGCCGCCAGGGTCGACAGCATCAGGTTCAGGAAAATGAAGGGGTAGGGGTCGAACGCCCGGCCGCCCGCCGCCAGCAGCAGGTTCACCGCCATCCAGGCCGCCAGGCACAGGGCGAAGCCGAAGATGAAGCTCCAGGAGCCGCCGACCGCCGCCACGCGGTCGGCCATCCGCTCCCAGAAGGTCCGGTCGTCGGTCCGCAGTTCCGGCGAGACCCCGGTCGGCACGTTGTCGATCATCAGGTCGATGACGCTGCGCTGCACCGGGCTCAACGCGTCATAGGCCCCGTTCAGCAGCTTGCGGGACAGCTCGTCCCGGCGGTCCTCGACCATGGTCATCGCCAATGTCTCCCGGCCCGGCCGCCGGCCAAGCCGACGCTTGACCCCGCGGGCGCGGGGCCATCTTCTGGCGCCCTGATGGCGGGGGGAAGGCCCATGAACGCGAGCGGCCGCAAGGCGATCTTCATCACCGGGGCGGCCAGCGGCATCGGCCTGGCCGCCGCCCGGCGCTTCGCCCGCGAAGGCTGGTTCGTCGGCCTGTCGGACGTGGACCGCCCGGGCCTTGGCCGCGCTCTGGCGGAGATCGGCGAGGACGGCGCCAGCCTCCACCTCCTGGATGTCCGCGACCGGGACGCCTGGGACGAGGCGCTGGCCGCCTTCGCCGCGCGGGCGGGCGGTCGCCTCGACGTCCTGCTCAACAACGCCGGCGTCGCCCATTTCGGCTTCCTCGACGAGCAGACCGCCGAGGAGGCCGACCGCCAGATCGACATCAACATCAAGGGCGTGGTCAACGGCGCACGGGCCGGTCTGGGCCTCCTGAAGACGACGCCGGGCTCGACCCTGATCAACGTCGCCTCCTGCGCCGGACTCTACGGGGCGCCGAAGATGGCGGTCTATTCAGCGACCAAGTTCGCGGTGAAGGGCCTGTCGGAGGCGCTGGACATCGAGTTCGCCCGCTTCGGCGTGGCCGTCCGCTGCATCATGCCCTGGTTCGTCGACACGCCGATCCTGGAGGCGGGCTCCAAGGGCACGAACGAGAGGATCGCCGACACCATCCGCGACGGCGGCCAGCCGGTCTACACCGTCGAGGAGGCGGCCGACGTCATCTGGCGCGCCGCCCACGGCCGCGACCTGCACTGGATCGTCGGCAAGGCGGGCCGGCGGCTGCGCTTCGCCGCCCGCTTCATGCCCGGCGCCGTCAGGAAGCAGCTGCAGGGGATGCTGACGTCCTGACCGGAAGGTCGGCCTCGGACTCGGGCAGGGCGGCGGAGGCGGGCTCGATGGCCCTGGCCGCCGGACCCCCGACTCCCTTGCTCGAGGCCTCGACCGGCGGCTGGGCGACGGCGGTGGCGGCGATGAACACCGCCTCCGTCGAGGGCGCGAGACTGGCGTAGGGCACCGGTTCGGCGGGCATGAGTCCGGCGTAGACCGGGCTGTCGCCGAATTCGGGCCCGGAGAGCCCCGGCTCGCGGTCGAACGCGCCCGGGGCCCCGCCGCGGCCGCCGAAGCGGTAGAAGACATGCAGGCCCACCTGGCCGATGCGCACCATCCGTGGGCCCCAGCCGGGGGAGACGTTGATGGTGTGGAAGTGGGTGGCGTTGCCGACCTGGGCCATCACGAAGCCGGACAGGGCGCGGGCGGCCACCTTCTCGGCGCGGGCCCAGGCGCCTCGCTCGCGCGTCCGCCGCATCGAGCCGTCGCAGGCGAAGCTGAACTGGCAGGTCCGTCCGCCGTAGGCCCCCTGGAAGACGACCGCGCAGATGGTCTTGGGGAACAGCGGGTGGCGGGCGCGGTTGAGCACGACCTGGGCGACCGCGGCCTGGCCGGCCGGCGTCTCGCCCCGGGCCTCGTAGTAGACGGCCTGGGTCAGGCATTCGAGATCGCGCGAGGCGTCGAGCGCCCCGTTCAGCCGGAACGGCTCGGCCGCCGGGTTGAACGATCCGCCGAGGCTGGCCCGCAGGAACATGTCGTTGGGACCGCCGGCCGCCTTGCCGGCCTGGCGTTCCAGCCGCGCGGCGAACAGGGCGGCCTGGCGGTCGCGCTGGGCGCCGCCGGCGCTGGTGAAGGGGTCGTGACGGCGCGCCACCGACAGGGCCGCGGGGTCCATGTCGTCGACGACGCGAACGAGGGAGTCTTCCGAATAGCTGCCCGAGGCCGCGCCGGCGATCTCGGTCACGCGATGGTGCTGGGCGGCGGCCTGGGCCATGCCGCCCATCAGATACGCGCCGCCGACAATGGCCCCGCAGGCCGCGCCGACGAGGGATCCGGTCAAGGCGACGCTGGTCAGCCCGCGCGATGGCTCGCGCGACTGGTCTTTGGAAGACAAGGGTCTCGTGTCCTGTGCGGCGAGGGCGATACGCCCCCCGACATCGTCGTCTCGCCGGTCCGAACCACGCGAACGATGGCCCGGCGAAACGGGGGATCGGCCGGTTCACGAATTGGCCGAGGTCCGCCTTATGGCGCGCTTTATGGCGCCAATGTGGCTGATTCGCAAGTAAATGCTGCATTGCAGCATGAATCGCCCGCCAGGAGAACTCCCGATTTCGGCCCTGCGCCTTGCGCGGCAAGGGGCCGGGCGGTCGCCCGCGAGGCAGCCGCGGCGCGGCGCCGACTCGCCCCTCGCGGGAACGGGAACCGCGCTCGGCGACGCCCGTTCGACCGGGGTCCGAAGCGAGGAGACCGCCCGATGACCCTCCGACACTCCCTGGTTTTCGCCCTGCTCGCCGCCTCCGCGGGCGGCCTGGCCGCCTGCGGCCACAACATGGAACAGCGCGTCGCCACCGGCGCGGTGGCCGGCGCCGTGGTCGCCGGACCTCCAGGCGCCGTCGTCGGCGCGGGCGCCGGCGCGGTGATCAACGAGACCCAGAAGCCGGACTGACGCCTTCCGCGTTGCCTCCCGGCCGTTCCGGAGTCACCCTCCGGCCGTCCTGGTCCATGGTCGGAGAAGCGAGATGACGCGTTCGCTCTGCCTGATCGCCGCCGCGGCGCTGACCGCCGCGCCGGCCGTCGCCGGCGACCTGCTCTATCCCGGCGGCACGATGCTGACGGAAGATCTGGTCGGCAAACCCTACTGGGCGGTCCAGGCGCGCTGCGCCGGCCTCTACGGGGCGGCCAACAACTACCTGGCCGCTCGCGGCGACGCCGCCGGGGCGGAGGCGGCCAAGGCCGAGGGCATGGCCTTCATGCGCGATGCGGTCGCCCGGTTGATGATGGACCGCAAGATCGAGCGCGCCGCGGCCGTCGAGGCGCTGGCCCCCGCGGTCCAGGCCGGCCGCAGCGAAGGCGCCCGCACCCTGGATGCGGGCGGCGACGGCGCGTCCTCGCCGTTCAACTACGCTCGCAGCCTGTGCCTGGACGTTCGCGACGTCTATCACGGCGCGCCGGCCCCCGGCTGACGCCGACCAGCGCTTGACGCGGCGCCCCGGCGCGGGCCTGACTGGATCGCCAGCCCATTTCCAGGGACCCTCGCATGCGTATCCGCACCTTCGCCGCCGCAACCGCGTTCGCGGCGGCGTTGGCCGCCCAGCCGGCCGCCGGCCAGTCCCTGGCGCGCCAGCTCGACCTCCTGCGGCTCGAGGAACAGGCGGGGGCGATCGTCGGCGGCCTGGTCGAGAGCGAGTTCGCCGCCTGCCCGGCGCGGCTGCCAGAGATGAAGGCGATCATGGCCGACCCGCGCCTGGACCGGGTGCGGCTGCCGGTGCGCCGCGCCTTCCTGTTCGCCGTCATCGTCTGCAGCGAGGTCAAGGAGCGGCCGCTGGGCCTGGAGGCCGCCCGCCGCCTGGAGCCGATCGCCGATTCGCCGGAGGAGGTGGTCGCGGTGGCCACCATCCAGCTTTCCGACGCCCTCGACCGCAACGCCATGGCCGAGGCCACGCGCCGCTTCCTCAGGCTGCTCGACGCCCGCCCCGAGGTGGTCGCCCAGTGGCGGCCGGGCATGGTCGGCGCCTTCACCGACTATATCGACGAGGACCCGGATCTCGCCCTGACCGCCCTGCGGCGGATCGTGGACTTCGACTGGCGCGATCCCGAGAGCCGTCAGGCGCGGGACAATGAATGGGCCCTCGCCCTGGGCCAACAGCTGGGCGACCGCGGACGCGCGGCCGAGGCGGCGGCGGCGGTGGCGAAGGCCGACCAGGCGGCGGTGCTGCTCTACGTCTCCGGCGACCGGCGCTTCGAGACCGGCTGGGCGGCGGCCGAGGCCGCGGGCCGCTTCGACTGGCGGGGCCTGGTCGAGGGCCGGGTGAAGCGCAATCTGGCCGCCCTCGGCGACACCCCGGCGACGCTGCGGCAGGCCCGCGAACTGGTCGGCGACCTGCGCGCGCTCGGCCGCTACGACGAGGCGATCCAGATCGGCGAGGCCTTCCGCGCCCGCATCCAGGACGGCGAGACCTTCGCCGACGCCGGCGAGCATGCCGACTGGGTGCTGGTGCAGTTGGCCCACAGCCTGCTGGACAAGGGCGAGGCGGCGGCCGCCGAGACGGTGTTCCGCGAGGCGATCGCCTCGGCCGAGGGGGGCGGCCGCTCGGCTGACGCGCGGATGAACTGGGCCGGCCGCCTGCTCGACCTCGGCCGGCCGAAGGACGTCCTGGCCGTGCTCGACGAGATCGACGCCGACTACGTCACCCCCTACGGCAAGGCCTGGATCGACTCCCAGCGGGCCTGCGCCCTGGTCGAGGTCGATCCGAAGCGGGCCGAGACGCTGATCGAGGCCCTGCGCCGCCAGAAGACCGAAAATCCCGCCGCCCTGAGCCAGGCGCTGCTGTGCGCCAACCGCATCGACGAGGCCGCCGCCCTGCTGGCCTGGAGGCTGCAGACTCCCCGCCACCGCGGCGGCGCCCTCGATCCCTACTGGATCTCCCGCCCGCCGCCGGTGGTGCAGCCCTGGCTGGCCGAGTTCGAACGCCGCCGCCAGGCCATGCTCGACGCCCCCGCCGCCCGCAAGGCCCTGGACGCCGTCGGCCGCCCGGTGACCACCAACCTCGCGGGCGGCTACTGGGGCGGGTTCTAGCCGACGCGCGACCGGAGCGGGGCGGCCGTCACATCGCCCCGAACACCTCGTCGAACAGGTCCAGCATCGCCCGCCAGGACCGGCGATCGCTGGGCTCGTGGTAGGCGAAGCCCGGCCGGTTGAAGGCGGCGATGTCGGGGTTGGTGAAGCTGTGCGCGGCGCCGCCGAGGAGGTGCATCCGCCAGTCGACGCCGCCGGCGCGCATCTCCTGCTCGAAGGCCAGCCGCTGCTCGGGCGGGATGATCGGGTCCTCGGCGCCGATGGCGACCAGCACCTTGCAGCGGATGGCCCGCGCATCGTCCGGGCGGGCGGTCGCGAGGCCGCTGTGGAACCCGACGGCGGCCTTGAGGTCGGCGCCGCTGCGCGCCAGCTCCAGCGCGGTCGTGCCGCCGAAGCAGTAGCCGATGGCGGCCAGCCGGGCCGGGTCGGTCTGCGGCTGGGCCTTCAGCACCTCCAGCGCCGCGGCGGCCCGGGCGCGGATGCCGGCCGGGTCATCCATCCACGTCTGCAGGCGCGGCATGACCTGGCCGAGGTCGGAGAGCGGCTTGCCGTCGCCGTGATAATCCATGGCAAAGGCCACATAGCCCAACTCGGCCAGCCGCCTGGCCACGCGCTTGGGGTGGTCCATCAGTCCGCCGCCCTCGTGGCAGACCAGCACCCCGGGCCGCGTCCCGGCCCGTCCCTCGTCCACCGCCAGCATCCCCACCAGCCGCGCCCCGTCGGCGTGGTACTCGATGTCCAGCGTCTTCATCGGTTCCTCCCGTTCGCGCCAGCATAGGGCGATGCGCGGGCGGCGGAAGGGGTCAGGCCGTTCTGCGCAGCGGGGCCGGCAGAGCCTGGTCGAGGTCGGCCAGGATGTCGGGCGCGTCCTCCAGCCCGACGGACAGCCGCACCAGGCCGTCGCAGATGCCGTGCGCCCGCCGCTCGTCGGGCGAGTAGGTCGAATGGGTCATGCTGGCCGGGTGCTGGATCAGGGTTTCGGCGTCGCCCAGCGACACCGCCCGCCGGATCATCCGTAGCCGGTTCATCATCGCTCCTCCGGCGGCGAGGCCGCCGGCGAGTTCGAAGGCGATCATGCCGCCGTAGCCGGGCATCTGCCGTCGCGCCAGCGCATGCCAGGCGAAGCTCTCGAGGCCGGGATAGTCGACCCGGGCGACGGCCGGATGGGCCTCCAGCCAGCGCGCGACCTCAAGCGCCGTGCGGCAGTGGCGCTCGACGCGCAGCTGCAGCGTCTTGAGCCCGCGCAGCACGAGAAAGGCGTTGAACGGCGCCATCACCGCCCCGGTCATGTCCTTGATCCCGACGGTCCGCACTCGCGCCATGACCTCGGCGCGGCCCGCGGCGAGGCCCCCGACCAGGTCGCCGTGTCCTCCAAGGTATTTGGTGGCCGAGTGGACGACGATGTCGGCGCCCAGCGTCACGGGCCGGGTCAGCAGGGGGGTGGCGTAGGTGTTGTCAACCACCGTCAGGGCGCCCGCCGCCCGGGCGACGGCCGAGACGGCGGCGATGTCGACCAGCCGCATGTTTGGATTGGCCGGGGTTTCGAAATAGACGATCCGGGTCCGGTCCGAAATCGCCCCGGCCAGGGCCGCCGGGTTGGTCAGGTCGATGGAGGTGACGGTCACCCCGAAGCGCGCCAGGCCGTCGCGCATGAAGGCGAAGGTGCAGCCATAGAGGGTGCGGTCGGTGATCACCTCGTCGCCCGGGCGCAGGAAGGTCCACATCACGGCGGTGATCGCGCCCATGCCGGAGGCCGCGGCCAGCCCGGCCTCGGCGCCTTCCAGGTCGGCGATGCGCCGCTCCAGCAGGTCGGTGGTGGGGTTCGAGATCCGCGAGTAGATGTGGCCCGCCGCCTCGCCGGCGAACAGCGCCCCGCCCGCCTCGGCGGTCGCGAAGGCGAATGTCGAGGTCAGGTGCAGGGGCGGGGTCAGGGCGCCCTGTTCGTCCATCGGCTCGTAGCCGTGATGGATTGCGCGAGTGGCGAATCCCGGGGCGTCGGTCATCAGTCGAGTCCTGTCTGTTTCGACAGAATGACGCAGTCAGGGGCGCAGTTGATTGCGACTTATGCCTTTCGATGGTTGAATATTGGCAGTTCATGCCAATGGAGCGTGAGATGGACGCCAAGGACCGGCAGATCGTCCGCGAGTTGCAGCGCGACGGCCGGCTGACCAACCAGGAGCTGGCCGAGCGGGTGAACCTGTCGCCCTCCCCCTGCCTTCGGCGGCTGCGCAATCTGGAGGCCGCCGGCGTCATCGTCGGCTACACGGCCCTGGTCGACCAGAAGGCCATGGGCCTGCCGGTCACCGCCCTCATCCGCATCCGGCTGGAACGCCATTCCGACGAGGCGGTTAAGACCTTCGAGAGCCGCGTCGCCCGCATCGACGAGGTGCTTGACTGCTGGCTGCTGGCCGGCGGCGACGACTATCTGCTGCGCGTCGTGGTCGCCAGTCTGGAGGCCTACGAGGCCTTCATCCGCCGCCGGATCCACGCCATTCCGGGGATCGCCTCGATCGACACCAGCTTCGCCTACGGCGTGGTCAAGGCGACGCGCGTGTTTCCGGCCTGACCGGGGGTCAGGGCGCCTTCGGCGGATACAGCGTCCCGTCCCGGCGCCGGTAGCCCTCGCCGCCGGGGCGGATGATCAGGTCGATGTCGGGATAGTCCACGTGCTCCCGCGCCTCGTCGGTCGGGTTGCCGACCTGCAGGATCACCGCGTCGCGGTCGCCGCGGTTCTGCAGGTGGTGGCCGTCCGCCACCCCGGCCTTCCAGGCCGCGCAGTCGCCGGCCCGCAGCAGCGTCTCGCCGCCGTCCTCGACCAGCACCACCTCGCCGGAGACGATCCAGACGAACTCGTCCTCGTCCAGGTGCCAGTGGCGCTGGCTCGACCACTGGCCGGCCGGCAGGGTCAGCAGGTTGATCCCCACCAGCTCCAGCCCCGCCGCCTTCGCGAGCTCGATCCACGAGCGCTTCAGGCAGGGCTCGTCGAACGGCCGGGGATAGCCGCTGCCGCTCCGGCGCGGCGCGGCGGAAAGGTCGATCCTGGGCATGGCGCGGTCTCCTCGCGGAAATGGAGGGACAGCTTACTCATTTCCCGCGCCGCGGTCCGGGAGCGTGACGGAAATGAGTAAGCTGTCCCTCCATTTCCCGGCCCGCGCGGCCCGGTCGACCGCGGAACGCCGTTGTGCGAAACTGCCCCGGTCGTAATCAACGTGCGGATCGGGCGGGCCTCGCCTGTGAGCGTTACGAGCGGCCCGGTTCTCCGCGAAGGGGAAAGCGCCATGCGCAAGACCTGGAAGGCCGCGCTCGCGGTCGCCGCCATCACCGTCCTCTCGATCCAGGCGACGCCCGTCGCGGCGGAGGCGCGCAGGACTCCGGCCCAGATCGCCGCCGAGCGGAAGGATGTCGAGGCGGGTATCGCCTGGATCGACTATATGCTGTCCCGCGCGGATCGGGGCGACCTGATCGTCAGCACCCGGGCGGAGGACGATCCTGACTTCACCTCGTTCGACCTCTTCCTGCCGGTCAATCGCGACGACCTGATCCGGACCGCGCAACGGCTGGTGTTCAAGGGCGAGATGAGCGCGGCCGAAGCGGCCGAGCTGATGATCGTCCTCGGGCGACAGTCCGGCAAGAAGATCCGGGCCCTGCGCGCGGAGCGGGAATGGTACGTCGCCCGTCGGGCCGAGCTGGCGCGCCTGGCCAGCGCGCCGCCGCCCGCCCGGCCGCCGCTGCTCCCTTGGGAGCTGGGCCGCCCGCCCGCCGCGAGCGCCCCGGAGTCGGCGGCGGAATGCGTCGCGCAAGGCGTCTGGAGCAATGTCGCGACGGACCGCGGTTCGTCCACCTGGACCATCGACGCCGACGGGACGGCGGTCGAGTCCGGCATGGGCGGCGCCCGGGGCAAGGGGAGCGTGACCGGCGGGACTCTGACCATCGACTGGCGCACCGGCGGGGTCGCCGGGACCTACAGCATCGACCTGGCCGCCGACTGCTCCGGCGGCGAGGGTACGCTCAGCTTCAGCGACGGCCCGCCGGGCTTCGACCGCAGCAGCGGCAAGGCGGTGTTCACCCGGGTCGGCGGCCCGAGCTGACCCCGCCGCGGGGCCGGCGCGGCCGGGTCGACCGCGGAACACCGTTGTGCGAGACTGGCCGCGTCGTGTTCAACGTGCGGATCGGGCGGGCCTCGCCTGAGAGCGTGACGGGCGGCCCGGTCCTCCGCGAGGGGGAGATGCCATGCGCAAGACCTCGACCGCCATCGCGGCGGCATTGCTCGTCCTCGCGGCGGCCGGCGCCGGGCCCGCCCGGTCCGATGCCGCCGGCGCCCAGACGCTTCCGCAGACCTTCGCCACGGAATCCCAGCGCAACGCTTACCTCAGCGCGCTCCGGGAGGAGCGGGCGGGGATCGACGACGCCATCCAGTACGTCGACGGCGTCCTGCGCCGGGCCGACGCCGGCGACCTGATCCTGATGACCGTGGACGCGGAGAATCCGGACCGCATGGGTCCCTTCTTCACGGTCTCGTCCGATGTTTTCGTCCAGGCCATGCGCGCCGCCGTGGCGTCGGGCGACATGGACCCCGAGGTGGGTGGCGCCCTGGCCGCACAACTGGCCCGCAGGTCAGGGCAGTTCAAGCGCGCCCTGAAGCTGCAGCGCATCGAACTGACGGGGCGGCGGGCCGAGGTCGACCGCGAGATCGCCCAAGCCATGGCCAGCCCCCTCGCCCCTGGCCGCGGCGAGGTGGACAAGGCGGAGACCCCGGGCTGCCGGGGCTTCGTCGGAACCTGGAACACCAACTACGGTCCCATGTGGATCGGTGGGACCGGGACCTCGATCAACGGCAGCTACGAGTGGAACGCCAACGGCCGGCCGCGCAAGGACACCCTGTCGGGCTCGGTGAACGGCAATGTCGCCACCGGCAGCTTCAGCCAGCCCGGCTACCCCGATCCACAGTGGGCCAGCGGGACCTTCACCTTCACCCTCTCCGCCGACGGCCGAAGCTTCAGCGGAACCGGGACCAACGCCTACGGCACAACCAGCCTGCCCTGGAGCGGGACCTGCGACGGCGGCGTCTCGACCACGACCGCCAGCGGCGGCCCCCGCAAATTCTGAGGAAATGGAGGAAATGGAGGGACAGCTTACTCATTTCAGCCACGACCCGGGCCGCGGCGCGGGAAATGAGTAAGCTGTCCCTCCATTTCCCGACCCTGCCGCCAGCCTGCTGACATCATGCTGTCAGCAGGCGCCTCTGGCCTCGCCGGGCCGGCGCGCCTACCTTGTCGGGCATGCCCCGTCCCACAGGTGTCACCGACGTCAACGCGCGGTTCGTGCACGACCTCGCCGACGCCCACGCGCCGATGCTGTGGACGCCGCACCGCCCCGCGCGGCCGGAGAAGTCCGAGGGCGGCCGCCGCTTCACCCTCGTCTCCGAGTTCGCCCCCGCCGGCGACCAGCCCACCGCCATCCGCGACCTGGTGGAGGGCATCAACGCCCGCGAACACGACCAGGTCCTGCTCGGCGTCACCGGCTCGGGCAAGACCTTCACCATGGCCTCGATCATCGCCGAGACCCAGCGCCCGGCCCTGATCCTGGCCCCCAACAAGACCCTGGCCGCCCAGCTCTATTCCGAGTTCAGGAGCTTCTTCCCGGACAACGCGGTCGAGTATTTCGTCAGCTACTACGACTACTACCAGCCCGAGGCCTACGTCCCCCGCACCGACACCTACATCGAGAAGGACTCCAGCCGGAACGAGCAGATCGACCGCATGCGCCACGCCGCCACCCGCGCCATCCTGGAGCGGGACGACGTCATCGTGGTGGCCTCCGTCAGCTGCATCTACGGCATCGGCTCGGTGGAGACCTACACGGCCATGACCTTCGGCCTGGAGGTCGGCCAGAAGATCGACGACCGCCGCCTGGTCGCCGACCTGGTCGCCCAGCAGTACAAGCGCAACGACCAGGCCTTCGAGCGCGGCTCCTTCCGCAAGCGCGGCGACACCATCGAGCTGTTCCCCGCCCACTACGAGGACCGCGCCTGGCGCATCGCCCTGTTCGGCGACGAGATCGAGGCCATCCAGGAGTTCGACCCGCTCACCGGCAGGAAGACCGCCGACCTGCCGGCCGTGCGGATCTACGCCAACAGCCACTACGTCACCCCGCGCCCGACGCTCAACCAGGCCGTGGTCCAGATCAAGAAGGACCTCAGGGAGCGCCTCGACTGGCTGGTCGCCAACGGCAAGCTGCTCGAGGCCCAGCGGCTGGAGCAGCGCACCCTCTTCGACCTGGAGATGATCGAGACCACCGGCTCCTGCGCCGGCATCGAGAACTACAGCCGCTACCTCACCGGCCGCCGCCCGGGCGAGCCGCCGCCGACCTTCTTCGAATACATCCCCGACAACGCCCTGCTGTTCGCCGACGAGAGCCACCAGACCATCCCGCAGATCGGGGCCATGTACCGCGGCGACTACCGCCGCAAGTGGACCCTGGCCGAGTACGGCTTCCGCCTGCCCAGCGCCATCGACAACCGCCCGCTCAAGTTCGAGGAGTGGGAGGCCATGCGCCCGCAGACGATCCACGTCAGCGCCACCCCGGGCCCCTGGGAGATGGAGAAGGCCGGCGGCGTCTTCGCCGAACAGGTCATCCGCCCCACCGGCCTGATCGACCCGCCGGTCGAGGTCCGCCCGGTCAGCAAGGGCGGCGCCAGCCAGGTGGACGACGTCATCGCCGAGGCCCGCGCCACGGCCGCCGCCGGCTATCGCACCCTGGTCACGGTCCTGACCAAGAAGATGGCCGAGGACCTGACCGAATACATGCACGAGCAGGGCCTGCGCGTGCGCTACATGCACAGCGACGTCGACACCCTCGAGCGCATCGAGATCATCCGCGACCTGCGCCTGGGCGCCTTCGACATCCTGGTGGGCATCAACCTCCTGCGCGAGGGCCTCGACATCCCCGAGTGCGGCCTGGTCGCCATCCTCGACGCCGACAAGGAGGGCTTCCTCCGCTCGGAGACCTCCCTGATCCAGACCATCGGCCGCGCCGCCCGCAACGTCGACGGCAAGGTCATCCTCTACGCCGACAGCGTCACCGGCTCCATGGAACGGGCCATGGCCGAAACGAAGCGCCGGCGCGAGAAGCAGGAAGCCTGGAACCGCGAGAACGGCATCACCCCGGAAAGCGTCAAGAGCCGCATCAAGGACATCCTCGCCAGCCCCTACGAGAAGGACCGCGTCACCATCGACGCCGGCGTGGCGGAGGACGCCAAACCCTTCCTGGGCAGCAACTTCCAGGCGACGCTGAGGGACCTGGAAACGAGAATGCGCGAGGCGGCGAGCAACCTGGAGTTCGAGGAAGCCGCGCGGCTGCGGGACGAGGTGAAGCGCCTGAAACTCCTGGACCTCGAATTCGCCAACGAGGTGCTGACGGGGGAGGGGGAGGCTGTGGACGTGGCGGCGCCGAAGCGGGAGCGGCAGGCGGCGAGGGCCGAACGGGAGGCGCGGTTCAGGAAGGGGCGGCGGTAGTATTCGAGTTCCTTATGCGTCCGACTGTCCTTCCGAAGGCTCAGCTTGGGCCACAGGCCCTAACGCCCCAGGGACGGCTTCCATTGCCCGTCGGCAATCGCCGCCCTGCCGGCGCGGGTATCCCTGAACCCCATGCCGAGACGATCGCCGGGTGGGTCAGGTCACTCAAGGCCGGGCCTGCGGCCCGCCGCGCAGCGGTGGCCCTTTGGGCCAGCCTTGACTGACCTGACCCACCCGGCACGCTGGCCTGCATGGGTTTTGGTGATCCTTCCGGACATCCTCCCTGGAGCCGGTGAGCGGGCTGCTCCGCGAATTGAGGCTGCTCACTGTTCTTCCGCGGCCCCAGCCACCCCGCGGCGCCACCGCCGAATTGGGGAGTCACACTCCATTCGCCCCCCCTCACCCAAACGCCGGCAGCCCTCGTTTCGCCAGCAGCTCCACCATCGCCGACCGCGTGACCCCCAGCCGCCGCGCCGTCGCGTCGATCGCCGCCAGCACGCCTGAGTCCAGCGACAGGTTCGCCTTCACCGGCCGGCCGAGGTGGCGGATCAACGGTACGGTCGCATAGAGCGCCTCGCCCGTCCCGGGATCGACCTCCGCCTCGGCGCGCACGGCCTCCATCGAGCGGGGAACCGGCGCGGCGCCGCCCTGGGCCTCGATCGCCTCCATCCAGTCGCGCAAGCCCTCGGCGGCGTTATCGAGCGCCTCCTCGATGGTCTCGCCCATGCCGGCGCAACCGGGGCAGTCGGGAATGACGACGCCGAAGGCGCCGGGCTCCCCGTCGATCAACGCGACGTAACGGGTCATCGACACGGTCTCCATTCACTCGCCGAGCCATCCCGCCGCCCTGGCGATGGTGCGGGCGACGCCCGGCGTCAGCTGCCGGTGGCGCGGAACGATCGCGACGCCGGACCTTTCAGGGTGGCGAAACAGATCATGTTTGCCGCCCCCGACGTTGATCCAGCCCTCGCCCTCCAGCCGCCTCACGACCTGGGCGCGGGTTAGCTCAAGGACAGGCATCGCGCCATCGCCATGCGCATATTTATGCGCCTGACGCCCACGCGCAAGAGGGCCGTGTCCAATGCCCGTCTTCAGGATCTTCTGCCGCCGCGACGCCTACGTGGACTATCTCGCCGAGGTCGAAGCCGACTCCGCCGAGGAGGCCGTCGACATCGCCCATGACGGCTTCCAGCCCATCGCCTGGGAGGAGCGCGGCGTCGTCGAGTTCGACGCGCGCCGCGTGGTGGCGCTGGGCGACGACGGCGACGAGATCGAAGCGACCGCGCGTGGTAAGGGCTGACCGCCTCTCCCTTCCTCCTCGATGGAGGAAGGGCCAGGGATGGTGGTGAATGCACGGCGCGTCCTTGAGGGCTCAAGCGGCTCGGCGCCACTTTCACAACGGCTTTAACTCAGAGGCCACACCACCCCCCCCTGCCCCTCCTCCATCGAGGAGGAGGGGTGCGGCCTTTCCGGCAAGAACTGGCCTGACCGGACTGGCGCGCTCGCATCCATGAGATCGAAGGCGGTCGCCCTTCCCCCTGAAGGGGGGAAGGTTCGGGGCCGGACGGGGGGACGCACGTTCATTTCAGGCCGAGCCGACCGGCGCCCGGCCGCCCGATGCCGGCCCCTCAGTCGCCTTTCTTGCGCCGGCGCCAGCTGGGCGGGCGCAGATGCCAGGCGAGGGCGAGGCTCATGGCGAGCATCACGGATCCGCCGCCGATGACCACCCACAGGGTCTGTTCATAGCTGCTCATGTCAGCCATTGCGCGCAAGCTCCTCGAGGGCGTCCGTCCGCCGCTCGATCAGAAAATAATGGATCAGCGACCCGGCGGCGGCCAATGAAAAGGCGACCACCGCGCCGGCGACCTGCACGGACACGGCCACTTTCGCCGACCCGACGATCCCCGGCGCGACGATCAGCGCCGCGATGCCTCCGGCCGTCACCCATAGCTGTTTGCCGAGCAGCTCGCCGAAGCGCTCCCGGGCGGCGGGGGTCAGCTCGTCGAAGGGCGCGGTCCGGTCAGCCATGATCGCCAATCTAGCACAATCTGGATGTTCCGCAAACGTTCCACGCGACCCTGGGGCGAGCGCGGTGGCCCTTGCTCTCCCCCTCCGCCCACCGCGCCGCCGCCGGACGGGCTATCGGCGGCGGGCGGCCGAAACGCAGGCGCGGCGGATCTCGACGTTGAGGTCCTCGCGCTCGTCGTCCTGGCCGACGCTGAGGGTGGTGGCCGCCGCCGCCCCGGCGACGGGACCGGCCGCCACGACGCCGGCGGCCCCGGCGGCGGCGCGGACCAGCTCGCGGTCGTCGTAGCGGTGGGCCTTCCTGCGGGCCGCGACGCACTCGGCGCTGGACCAGCGCGGGTCGGTGGAATCGAGGTCGAGGACGGTCTGCTTGGGGGTCGCCTGGCAGGCGGCCAGCAGAGCGAACGCCGAACAGGGCAGGACCTTGCGCAACATGGGACGGGACTCGGATGGCCGGCGGCGGGGGGCGCCGCCGGGGTTTCCAATCCCTCCCGGCGCGGCTGGTTCCCCGACTTGACCGCCGCCGCGGCGACAAATACTGAAGTAACGGCTAAACTGTTAGGGGCCTGCCATGGCGCTGACGCTGTTCTTCCACCCGCTCTCGTCCTACTGCCACAAGGTGCTGATCGCCCTCTACGAGAACGAAACGCCGTTCGAGCCGGTGTCGGTGAACCTCGGCGATCCGGACGAGGCGGCGGCCCTGAGGGCGCTTTGGCCGGTGGGCAAGTTCCCCGTCGTCCGCGACGGGGCGAGCGGCCGGGTCGTGCCGGAATCCAGCATCGTCATCGAGTACCTCGACCGGCGCCACCCCGGCCCGACGCGGTTCATTCCCGCCGATCCGGACCTGGCGCTGGAAACCCGGCTGCGCGACCGTTTCATCGACATCTATGTCCACGGCCCCCTGCAGAAGGTCGTCGACGACGTCCTGCGGCCGGCGGGGTCGAAGGACCCGCTCGGCGTCGAGCGGGCCCGGGCCGAGCTGGCGCGCGGCTGGGACATGCTGAGCGAGGCTGTCGGCGAGGGGCCCTGGATGATGGGCGAGGCCTTCACCCTCGCCGACTGCGCCGCCGCCCCGGCGCTGTTCTACGCCAGCCGCGTCCTCCCCTTCGGCGCGGCGCACGCGCCCCTGGCGGCCTACCTCGAGCGCGTGAAGGCGCGGCCCTCGTACGCGCGCGTGCTGCGGGAGGCCGAGCCCTACTTCGGCATGCTGCCGATCTAGCGGCCGGCCGCCCGCCGCAGCGCCTGGGGCGGCTGGCCGAAGGCGCGGAGGAAGGCGCGGCGCATGCGCTCGGGGTCGCCGAAGCCGGTCTCCAGGGCGACGTCCTCGACCTGCAGGGGCTGGGAGTCGAGCAGGGCGCGGGCGGCCTCGACGCGCAGGCGCTCGACCGCCTTGGCCGGCGTGAAGCCGGTTTCGGCGGCGAAGGCGCGGGCGAAGGTGCGCTCGCTCATGCCCGCGCGGCCGGCCAGGGCCTCGACCGTGAGGGGGCCCCGCAGGTTCTCCCGCGCCCAGGCCAGCAGCGGGTCGAAGCGGCCGCCGGCTTCCATCTCCAGCAAGGCCGAGAACTGCGACTGGCCGCCCGGCCGGCGATGGTAGACGACCAGCTGCTGCGCCGTGCGGCGGGCGACGTCCTCGCCCAGATCCTCGGCGATCAGGGCCAGGGCCAGGTCGATCCCGGCCGTGATTCCGGCGCTGGTCCAGACCGCGCCGTCGCGCACGTAGATGCGGTCGGGCTCCAGCCGGACCCCCGGGAAGCGGCGGGCGAAGTCGGCGGTGCGGTTCCAGTGGGTGGTGGCCCGCCGGCCGTCGAGCAGGCCCGCCGCGGCCAGGATGTAGGCCCCCGAACAGACGCTGGCCATGCGCCGGGAGGTTTCCGCCGCCTCGCGGGCGAAGGCGACCACCGCCGGATCGAGGGCCGGGGCGCGCGTGCCCTCGCCGCCGGCGACGACCAGGGTGTCCAGCGATCCCGCGCCGTCGAAGGGCTCGGCGACCAGGCTCACGCCCGACGAGCTGCGCACGGGCCCGCCCTCGCGCGCCAGGACGCGGATGGCGTAGGCGCCGGGAACGATGCGGCCGGCGATCTCGAAGGCCGCGACCGGTCCCGCCGCGTCGAGCAGCTGGAAGTCGGGAAAGACCAGCACCCCGACGGAGCGTGGCGGAAAACGAGGGAACATTGTCATTTCCGCCAGACGCTAGGCGCGGCAGGGTGGCGCCGTCAACCGGAGGCCCGCCATGCCCGCCCAGCCCCTGCGCATCGTCTTCGCCCTCTATCCCGGCGTCACCCACCTGGATTTCACCGGGCCGCACCAGTTTCTCTCGCGCCTGCCGGGGGCGAGGGTCGACGTCGCCTGCGTCGGCGGCGGGCGGATGGAGGCCGACGGCCTGACCTTCGCCGACCTGGTCGACCTCGCCGCGATCGAGGCCTGCGACCTGATCTGCGTGCCGGGCGGCCTGGGAACCAGCGAGGCCATGCTCGACGAGGCGTTCATGGCCCAGATCCGGCGTCTGGCCGAGACCGCGACCTGGGTGACGTCGGTCTGCACCGGCTCGCTGATCCTGGCGGCGGCCGGCCTGCTCGAGAGCCGCCGGGCGGCCTGCCACTGGGCCTGGCGCGACCAGCTGGCGCTGTTCGGCGCGATCCCGGACCCGGCCCGGGTGGTCCGCGACGGCCGCTACATCACCGGCGGCGGGGTGACCGCGGGGATCGACTTCGCCTTGACCGTGGCGGCCGAGATCGCCGGCGACGACTACGCCCGGGCCCTGCAGCTCGGCCTCGAATACGCTCCCGCCCCGCCGTTCGACAGCGGCCGGCCCGAGACCGCCCCGCCGGACGTGCTGGCCCGTGTCCAGGCCCTCTACGGCGCGGCCATGCCCCAGCGCCGCGCCGCGGCGGAGGCGGCGGCGGCGCGGCTCAGGGCGGCGGGCGGGGCGCGGGGATGAGACCGCGGGTCGCGGCCGCTCCTCCCCGAGCGCCCTTCGCCATCCTCAGCGGTCCTGCACCTTGTGCTGCACGGCGGCGACGTTCTGGCTGAGGTTGCCGTAGCGGCCCTGGCTCTTGAGGTTGGCGTCGGCGTCGCCCGGCTGGCCGGACTGCAGGCCGGTGCGCTCGTCGCGGCGGTCGTGGTGGGCCAGATCGATGTCGGGGCGCGCGCCGCGGAAGCTGCGCTGTTCCGGCGGGATCGGCGGGGCTTTCTTCGACATGACCTTCTCCTTGCCTGAGCGGGGAGAACGGTCCGCGAGAGGCGGCGTTCCAACCGCCTGGCCGGGCTCAGGCGCGGGCGACGGCGGCCGCTGTCGACCCGCGCGCGGGTCGGCCCTCGCCCGGCGCGAGATTGGCCCACAGCCCGTAGACCAGGGTCGCGGCCAGCGCGACCTCGGCCAGTTCCTGGAAGAAGGGATGCTGCATCATCGTGGCGCTGACCATGACCAGGGCCGGGGCGACGCGGCTGCTCCGCAGGAATCCGGCCGGCGCCAGCAGGCCCGGCAGGCGCCGGCGGCCGACGCCCGCGACGACGCCGAGCACCAGCATGCCGAGGCCGGCCAGGGCGTAGGCGGCTTCGTGACCGCCCGGGCCGACGAAGTTATGCAGGTTGGTCTCGTTCTGCAGGTTGCCGGCGGCCAGCTCGGCGGGCGTGCGCCAGTGGAAGATCCATTGCCCCCAGCTGATCTCCTCGCCGGCGACGGCGAAGGCGGCCAGGGCGAGGCCGAGATAGGCCGGGCGCGCCAGGCCGCGGGCGCGAAGGCCCAATAGGCCGGCCAGCGCCGCCCCGGCCAGGAACAGGCCGCAGGTGGCGAACTCGACGACGCCGGTGTCGAGGCCCTCGGCGCCGAACATCCAGACCATCGGCTCCCCGGTCGCGCGGCTGAAGACCAGCATCGACGGCAGGACCCCGACCAGCACGGCCAGCGCCGCGAGGCCCGCGATCTCGGCGCCGCGCGACTCGCCGCGGTCGCGCCCCAGGGACCACAGGGCGTAGGGCGCGGCGACACTGGCGACCGCCGCCAGCCGGATCAGGGCGCCCAGGTTCTCGAAGTGTCCGTCCATCACGATCTGCTCCCGGCGGCCCGAAAATCGACCTCGCGCTCGATCCGCCGCAGGGCGCGCAGCGGAAGGCTGGCGGCCGGGCCGAGCGGCAGCCGCGACCAGCGGTCGGCGAGGCGGTCGGCGGCCTCGATGGCCGGTCCGACGCCGCGCGCCGCATGCCAGCGCCCTGACAGCAGGATGTCGCCGCCGTTGGCGAATTCGGTCTTGAAGCGGTAGTCGCCGCCGCCCAGGTCGATCCGCCTGAGGCCGAGGCCGGCTCCCTGTTGGGCGACCTCGTGCAGCAGCAGCAGCCCCGGCGAAAGATGGGCGAATCGCTCGGCGTAGGCCGGGAACCACCAGTGAAGCACGCCCTCGGCCTCGAGGCCGAAATGCCCCGCCGCGAGCTCGCCGTCGATGCGCAGGGTGGAAAGCAGGCAGCGCGTCTCGCCCGGCGGCCGCGCGAACAGGTCGTGGATCAGGCGGCGCGTCCAGGGAAAGCCGAAGACGTCGATCTGGGCCGTCCGGCGGTACTGGGCGCGCTTGAGGGCGAAGATCTGGTCCAGGGCCTCGCCGTCCCGGTCGTCGAAGCGGATTTCGAGACGGGCGCCGTCGAGCCGGCGGCGGCGGGCGCGCAGGTTGCGGAAGGCCTTGGGGTGTTTCTCGCGCTGGTCGCGGACGTAGGCGTCATAGCCGTCGGTCAGCCGGATCGAATGCTGCGTCGCCGGCGCGCCGGGCAGCGAGCCGAGCAGCGGGTCGTCGGACGGGGCGCCCGTGTACCGGAAGCCGCTGGCGTCGAGGCTCGCCATCAGGTCCTCGAACCGAGTCTCCGTCGGCGGGTCGCCCACCAGGCCGTGGGCGTCGGACAGCGGCCCCCCGCCGGGCGTGACGAGTCGCAAGCGGCCGCGGTGCAGGGGCAGGAAGGCCGCGGCCTCGCCTGCCCGCGACCACCGGGCGACCAGCAGATCGCCGCGCGCGCGGTCCACGGCGTCGAACCAGCCGAGCGAGAAGAACGGGCTGTCGAGCGACGACCGGGCCACGCGCAGGCGGTTCCACGCCAGGCGATCCGCATCGCCGATCGAGGTCCAGGGCGAGACCTCGAGCGCGCCCCTCGCGGGAATCTTCTCTGATTGGGACACCGCGACGCTCCGGACGACTCGACCGTCTCCGGAACAGCAACCGACATGCCATCAATCCTGCGGCGGCGGCTTCAGCAGCATGGCCCCGGCCATCACGAAGAGGGCCCAGGTGATGTCGTGGTAGTCGAACAGCGACACCTCGGTCATCGAACGGATCAGGGTCATGACGATGATCGGCAGGGCCACGATCGCCGCCTCGGAGGTGAAGAAGGCCCGCACCGAACGACCGAGCACCTGCAGGGCGTACAGAACGAACAGGGCCAGGCCCGTGAAGCCCAGGGCGAGCGCGACTTCCAGCCAGCTGTTGTGGGCATGGCCGGCCACGAAACCAGCGTCATGGGCGATCCAGGCGGCGGGACCGCGGCCCTCGGCGTCCTCCCACAGGACGCCATAGCCGAATCCGAGCTGCGGCCGGGACATCAGCTGCCGCCAGGCGGCGTCCCAGATTTCGGTGCGGCCGGTCAGGGTGGCGTCCTTGCCGAGGGCGTCGAAGATCAGCTCCGGCGCCAGCAGGATGACCGCCGCCGCGGCGACCGCGCCGGTGACCGCCGCCCACAGCGCCAGGACCGCCGTCACCGGCCCCCGCCGGGCCAGCAGGCAGCCCCCGGCCACGGCGGCGCCCGTCGCCAGGATGACCAGGGAGGTCTTGGACTGAGAAAGGACCACCAGGGCGATGCAGAGGCAGGCCGCGAGGATCCAGAGCGTCCGCCGCCGCGGCGAATAGACGGCCGCGGCCAGCTGGATCAGGGCGCCCGTGCTCATCAGGCCGCCCAGGGCGTTCTTCTCCAGCCACACGCCTCGCCACGCGCCGGGGAAGATCTCCTGCATCCGGCCCATGGACGGAACCGCCGCGCCCAGCAGGAAGCTGGCCACGGCGCCGATGGCGAAGGTGGTCGCCACCAGCTCCGTCGCGCTCCTGAGCGACCAGCGCTGGGCGAGGATCAGGCCGATCATCACGGTCACGGCGAGGGCCAGCGACCGTCGGAAGGTTCCGGCGGGGTCGATGGACCAGGCCATCGAGGCGAAGGCCATCGCCACCAGGGCGACGAGCACGATCTCGCGCAGGGCCAGCCGCAGCATGCTCCAGGGGCGAACGGCCACCAGGCCGGCGAGCACGGCGTAGGCCGGGAAGTAGGCGTTGCGCAGGAAGGCGCTGTCCTCGGCCCCAAGGCTGTATCCGGTCAGCGGCGCTGCCCAGATGTTGCTGAGGGTGAGCAGGCAGAACAGGCAGCCCGCCCACTGGACGGCGACCGGCAAGGTGACGGACGGCGCGCCCTCGACGGGCGGGGCGGGTCGGGCGTAGGCGGGCGCTTGCGCCGGATACACGGCGACGGCCTCCGAGCGAATCCTGGGCGCAGCCTAGAGCGCGCCGCCCCACTCGGACAGGCGCGCCGGGCGCGCATCTTGCAAACGACCGGATCACCAATCCGGATTAACGAATCGTGAACCCTAAATTGTCCCAAGACGGCGCGGCCGTGGTTCCGACCGGGCGCGGCGGCGCGCTCGACGCCCTGCGTCTGGTCGCCGCCCTGCTCATCGTCCTCTACCACTACGGCATGGAAGCGCCGACGGCGCTGCCGACGCTGCACCCGGTGTTCGCGCGCGGCTACCTGGCGACCGACTTCTTCCTGATCCTGTCGGGCTTCGTGCTGGGTCGCGCCTATGGCGGGCAGGTGCTGGGCGGCCAGGTCGACCTCGCCGGCTTCCTGCGGCGGAGGCTGACCCGCATATGGCCCGGACAGCTGGTCGTCCTGGCGGGGCTGGCCGCCTGCGTCGCCCTTGCCGCCGGGCTGGGCGTCGCGCCGGGGCATCCGGAGAATTTCACGCCGCGCGCCCTTCTGATGCAGGCGTTTCTGATCCAGGCCTGGGGGATCGAGGGCGGCGGCGGCTGGAACCATCAGAGCTGGTCGCTGTCGGCGCTGGTCGTCTGCTACGCCGCCTTCCCGGCGGCCTGGCGGTGGATCGGCCGCAACGCCAGCCCCTCGACGCAGCTCGCGCTCGGCCTCACGGCGGTGATGCTCGGCGACCTGCTGTGCGTGACGACGCTCGGGCGGCACATCTACGACCTCGACTTCCATTTCGGCGTCGTCCGAGCCGCGCCGCTGTTCCTGCTCGGCGTCTGCATCGCCCAGGTGGTGGAACAGGAGACGCCGACCGAGCCGATGGCCCGGCGGCTGGCCTGGATGTCGGTCGCCGCCCTGGTCGCGCTGCAGGGACTCGGTCGGTTCGACCTGCCCAGCATCCTGGCCATCGCCACGCTTGTGCTGGCGCTGGGCCGGCTGCCGGTGCGGCGGCCGTCGCGGGCGCTGGAGGTCGCGGCGAAACTGTCCTTCGCCCTGTTCATCACCCATGCCCTGACGGGTCTGGTCTGGTTCGGCGCCCTGGACGTGTTGGCCTCGAGCCTGGTCCTGCCGTCCTGGGCGCGCTGGATCCTGTGGGCCGCCGCCCTGCCGGCCGCGTTCGTCGTCGCGGCCCTGTTCCACCGCTTCGTCGACGAGCCGCTGCAGCGCTGGCTGGCGCCCCGCCTCATCGATCGGCCGCGAGGGGCCGAGGCGGCGGCCTGACCGACCTCAGCGCACGTAGGAGCCGGCGTTGATGTCGATGGTCGCGCCGGTGGCGTGGTCGGCGAGGCCGCTGGCCAGGAAGACCACCGTCGGGGCGATGTCCTTCGGCTCGGTGAGGCGGGCGAGGGCGATGTCGTTCACCGCATGGTCCTCGCCGTACTGGTCGATGAAGTCCTGGGCCATGGCCGTGCGGGTGAAGCCCGGCGCGACGTTGAAGGCGACGATCCCGGCCCTGCCGTAGCCACGGGCGATGGAGCGGGTCAGCGCCACCATGCCGCCCTTGGAGGCGGCGTAGGCGACGTAGTCCGGCTGGTCGCCCCGGAAGGCGGCGCGCGAGCTGATGTTGACGATCCGGCCGCCGCCGTGGTCGCCGAAATGCCCGCAGGCCAGGGCGCAGAGCTGGGCGGCGGCGCGCAGGTTGACCGCCATCGTCCGGTCCCAGGCCGCCAGCCAGGCGGCCGAGCCGTCGTTGGGCGTCGAGACGGCGACGCCGGCGTTGTTGACCAGAACGTCGACGCGGCCGTAGGCGGCGGCCACCGAGGCCCACAGGCCCGCCGTCGCCGCCGGGTCGCCGAGGTCGGCCCCGAACGCCAGCGCCCGCGGGCCGCAGGCGGCGGCGACGCCGGCGGCCTCGGATTCCGACGCCGAGTAATGCACAGCCACGTCCGCCCCGGCGCCGGCCATCGCCGTCGCGATCGCCGCCCCGATGCCCCGGCTGGCGCCGGTGACGAGCACGGTCTTGCCGGCGAGATCGATGTTCATGGTCTTCCACTCCGCCCATCCCCGCGAAAGCGGGAACCCAACCAGATTGTCCGGTAGCACTCTGGCATGATGTCAGTCTCGGCTTGGGTCCCCGCTTTCGCGGGGACGGGCGGATCTTGGGTTACGCGTCCAACCCAATATCCAGCACCGGCGCGGAGTGGGTCAGAGCGCCGACGCTGATGATGTCGACGCCGGTTTCGGCGATCGCGCGGACGGTCTGCAGGTTCACGCCGCCGCTGGCTTCGAGGACGACGCGGCCGGCGTTCATGGCGACAGCGGCGCGGAGGTCCTCGAGGCTGAAGTTGTCGAGCATGATGACGTCGGGGCCGGCGCCCAGGGCCTCGGCGAACTGGTCCAGGCCGTCGACCTCGCACTCGACCTTCATCAGGTGGCCGGCGCGGGCGCGGGCGCGTTCGATGGCCGGGCGGACGCCGCCGCAGGCCGCGACGTGGTTGTCCTTGATCAGGATGGCGTCGTCGAGGCCGAAGCGGTGGTTCACTGCCCCGCCGCAGCGGACGGCGTACTTCTCCAGGGCGCGCAGGCCCGGCGTGGTCTTGCGGGTGTCGGTGATGCGGGCGCCGGTCCCCTCGACCGCGCGGACGTAGGCGCGGGTCAGGGTGGCGACGCCGCTGAGGCGGCCGAGCAGATTGAGGGCCGTGCGCTCGGCCGAAAGCAGGGCGCGGGCGTCAGCCTCGACCCGGGCGAGAACCGCGCCGGCCGGGGCGTCGTCGCCGTCCGCGGCCAGGGCTTCGAAGCGGGCGGCCGGATCGAGGGCGTGGATCGCCAGGCGGGCGCAGGCGAGGCCGGCGACGCGGCCTTCGGCGCGGACGCCGAAGGTCGCGGCCAGCCGGGCGCCCGGGTCGATGCAGGCCTGGGCGGTGACGTCGCCGGCGCGGCCGAGGTCCTCGGCCAGCGCGGCGCGGACGACCGGCTCGATCAGGGCGTCGGGGAGGGGCGGGATCATTCGGCGGCGACCTTCAGCGCCTGCTGGCCGGACAGGGTGACGAAGGTGCGCGTCGGCGGTTCGACCGCCCGCGGGAAGTCGGCGCGGAAATGGGCCCCGCGGCTCTCGCGGCGCGACAGGGCGGCCTCGGCGACCAGGCCGGCGGCGACCAGGACCGGGCCCTCGCCATGGACGGCCTTCATCGCGTCGACGGCGTCAACCAGGGTGGTCAGGCCCTCGGCCTCGCGGACGACGCCTGCGTGACGGGTCATCAGCTTGCGGAGATCGGCGAAGGCCGGCGCGGGGAGGTCCGGCGTCGGCTCGCCGTGCGGGACGCGGCCGGCCGGGTTGGTTTCGTCGCGGGCGGCGGCCCCCGCGCGGGCGCCGAAGACGGCCGCCTCCAGCAGCGAGTTCGACGCCAGGCGGTTGGCGCCGTGGACCCCCGTCGAGGCGCATTCGCCGGCGGCGTAGAGGCCCGCCAGGCTGGTGCGGCCGTGGGTGTCCGCGACGAAGCCGCCCATGTGGTAGTGACAGGCCGGCGCCACGGGGATGGGCTGTCGCCGCGGATCGATGCCGGCGGCGACGCAGGCGGCGAAGACGCCGGGGAACAGGTCGGGGAAATGCTCGCCCACCGCCGCGCGGGCGTCGAGGAACGCGCCGCGGCCGGCGTCGATCTCGGCCTGCAAGGCCCGCGCGACCACGTCGCGCGGGGCCAGTTCGGCGGCCGGATGATAGTCGGCCATGAAGGCCCTGCCGGCGGCGTCGAGCAACCGGGCGCCCTCGCCGCGCAGGGCCTCGGTGGCCAGGGGGGCGGGATCCAGGCCGACATCGATGGCCGTCGGGTGGAACTGCACGAATTCCGGATCGCCGATCAGGGCGCCGGCCAGGGCCGCCAGGCCCAGACCCTCGCCGCGCACTTCCGGCGGCGTGGTGGTGACGGCATAGAGGCCGCCGACGCCTCCGGTCGCCAGCACGACGGCGGGAGCGGTGATCTCGAAGGGGCGGCCCTTCCAGTCGGCGACCACGCCGCGCACCCGGCCGCCATCGTCCTGCAGCAGCCGGCGGACGCGGACGTTCGACCGCGTGTGGACCAGCGGCGAGACGAAGGCGGCGGCGGTCACCGCGCGCATGATCTCGCGGCCGGCCTGGTCGCCCTTGACCCGGGCCACGCGGGCGCGGCCGTGGGCGGCCTCGAGGCTCTGGGCGAAACCGCCGTCGGCGGCGCGGTCGAAGGGGGCGCCGAGGTCGGCGATGCGGCGCACGGCGTCCGGCCCCTCGCGGGTCAGGATGTCGACCATCGCCGGATCGCAGAGGCCGGCGCCCGCCGCGATGGTGTCGGCGGCATGCAGGGCGGGGGCGTCGTCCTCGCCCAGCGCCGCGGCCATGCCGCCCTGGGCCCAGGCCGAGGAGCAGCCGGTGTTCAGCGGCGTCGGCGACAGGATCAGCGCCTTGCGCGGCGCCGCGGCCAGGGCGGCGCTGATTCCGGCCAGCCCCGCGCCGATGATCAGCACGCCGTCATGGTGGATCCGCTCGATCATCAGCGCAGCTCCTTCGCGGCGCGGTCTGGGTCGGCGCAGATCATGGCGTCGAAGGCGCGTTCCAGGCTGCAGCCGTGGCGGATCAGCTCCTCGACCACGTTGCGGGCGTTCATGGGCAGCAGGCTGCCCCAGGGCTTCTTCACTTCGGGTGGCGTGGCCTTGACCATGTAGGCGAGACCCAGCTTGCTGATGGCGATCACCGCGGCCTCCTCAGATCAGTTCGACGTCGACATGGCGCCTCGCCCGGACCAGGTCGTAGCGGGCCGGCGCGGCCGGCGGCGGCAGGTCGATCATCCGCTGCACCGCCAGGCGGGCGCGCTCGGCGAGGATCGGGTCGACGGTGACCTCGAACCGTTCGTGAACCAGGGCGTCGCGGATGTTCTCGAGCGTGATCCGCTTCATGTGCGGGCAGAGGTTGCAGGGGCCGATGAACTCGGTGCCCGGCGCCTCGGCGGCGACGTTGCCGGCCATCGAGCACTCGGTGATCAGCACCACCTGCTTCGGCTTCCGCTGGACGACGTAGTCGTTCATGGCGGCGGTCGAGCCGGCGAAGTCGGCGGCGGCGAGGACCTCTTCCGGGCATTCCGGGTGGGCCAGGATCTCGGCGCCCGGATACGACGCGCGCATGTCGGCGATGTCGTTGGCGTCGAAGCGCTCATGCACCTCGCAGCGGCCCTTCCAGGCGATGATCTTCACGTCGGTCTGGGCGGCGACGTTGCGGGCCAGGTATTCGTCGGGGATCAGGATCACCCGGTCGACGCCCCACTCGCGGGCCGCCCATTCGACCACCTGCACGGCGTTGGCGCTGGTGCAGCAGATGTCGGTCTCGGCCTTCACCTCGGCGGTGGTGTTGACATAGGTGACCACCGGCAGGCCGGGATGGCGCTGCTTGATCAGGCGCACGTCGGCGCCGGTGATCGAGCTGGCCAGGCTGCAGCCGGCCTTCGGGTCGGGGATCAGGACGGTCTTGTCGGGGGACAAGACCTTGCTGGTCTCGGCCATGAAGTGGACGCCCGCCTGGACGATGATCTTCGCATCCGAGCGGGCGGCCTCGCGGGCCAGTCCCAGGCTGTCGCCGACGTAGTCGCCGACGCCGTGGAAGATCTCGGGGGTCATGTAGTTGTGGGCCAGGACAACGGCGTTCTTCTCGCGCTTCAGGCGGTTGATCTGCGCGATCAGCGGGGCGTGCGCCCGCCACTCCAGCGGCGTCACGCGGCCCTTCACCTTGTCCCAGACCCCGGCGAGTTCGGCTTCCACCTCGGGGGTGAAGTCACGGGGGGCGAAACCGTCGGCCATCTCGACACTCCTTATGCTCAATGTGAGCATTTCCGGGGCCTTCAAAACGCCGGCAGCGGACCCATCCACGCCGGCGTCGACGGAGTTATGCTATAGTTGAGCATAAGAGGCAAGCGCTAATTTCTGGCGATGGCGCAGGGCATCAGACTCCGGTCGGCGCGACCGGGCGCGCGGCGGTGTCCAGCGCGGCGTCTATGGCGTGGGCCAGGCCGTCGAGGGTGTAGGGCTTGCGCAGCAGGGGCCAGGGCGCATCCTCGGCCGACGCCAGCGCTTCGCCCGTGTAGCCCGAGCACAGCAGCACCGGCAGGTCCGGGCGGGCCGCGGTCGCCTCGCGGGCCAGGTCCACGCCGGTCCGGCCGCCGGGCATGGCCACGTCGGTCATCAACAGGCCCAGGCGGGGCCTTTCGCGCAGGCAGGCCAGCGCCCCGGCCGCATCCTCGGCGTGGATCACCTCATGGCCGAGCTCGCGCAGCATCGCCTCGGCCAAGGCCGCGACGTCGCTGTCGTCCTCGACGAGAAGGACGGCGAGGGGGCGCGTCGCGGCGGCGGGGCCAGGCGGCGCCTTGGCGTCGTCGTCGGCGGTCGCCGGGGCCGTGGGCAGCAGCAGCGTGACCGTCGTCCCGCGGCCGGGCGCGCTGTCGACGCCCACCGAGCCGCCGCTCTGCCGCGCGAAGCCGTAGACCTGGGACAGCCCCAGTCCCGTGCCCTTGCCGACCGGCTTGGTGCTGAAGAATGGCTCGAACATCCGCGCCACGGTCGCCTCGTCCATGCCCGCGCCGGTGTCCTGGACGCTGACCGAGACATAGTCGCCCGCCGGCAGGTCGGCGGCGTCCGACTCCCTGTGGACCAGGGCGGTGGACAGGAAGACCACGCCCCCGCCGCTCATCGCGTCCCGGGCGTTGGCGAGCAGGTTCATCAACGCGGCGTCGAACTGGGCGGCGTCGATGCGCACCGTTTCGTCCCCGGCGCCCAGCGACAGGTCGAGAATGTACCGCTCGCCCAGGGTCCGGCGGTAGAGCGGGTCGCTTTCGCGGATCAGCGCGTCGGGACGGCAGATCTCGGCCCGGACGGGTTCCCGCCGCGAGAAGGCGAGGAGCTGGCGCGTCAGGCGCTCGCCGCGCTGGGCCGCGTCGAGCGCCGCCCTGCCCAGGCGCGCGGTGCGCGCGGCGTCCTCGGGACCGCGCAGGACGATGTCCAGCGCCCCGATGATCACGGTCAGAAGGTTGTTGAAGTCATGGGCGACCCCGCCGGTCAGCTGGCCGAGGGCCTCGAGCTTCTGCACCTGCACGAGCGCCGACTGGGCCTCGTCCCGTTCGGCGACGGCCAGCTGGACCCGCTCCTCGAGCAGTTCGTTGATGTGCTGGAGGTCGGCCTCGACCCGCTTGGCGTCGGTGACATCGAAGGCGATGCCCGCGAAGCCCGCGAAGTCGCCGCCGGGATCGAACCTGGGCTGCGAGAACGACTTCAGCCATCGCCATTCGCCGTCCGCCCGGCTGTAGCGCGCCTCCAGGCTGAACGGCCGAAGCGCCCCTTCGCCGCCCGCCTGCTCTCGCAGGATGCGGTGCAAGTCCTCGGGATGCAGGCGGGTGCGCCAGTCGATGTCGAGGGCGTCCTGGTACGAGCCGCCAACGAATTCGACATAGGCGGTGTTGACGAATTCGCGCGATCCGCCCGGCCGCGAGACCCAGAGCAGGGCCGGGGCGCTGTCGGCCAGGGTCCGGAAGCGGGCCTCGCTCTCGCGCAGCTGCTCGGTCGCCCGATGTCGCGCCGCCGCCTCCCGGCGCAGGCGGACGAGCGTGGTGCGCAGGGCGCCGGCGACCATCACCGTCAGCGCGGCCGAGGGCGCGAACAGCGCCAGGCGACCCTTGTCCGCCACATCCTGCAGGCCCTGCAGGAACGCCGCCCAGACGATCAGCATGACGATGCCGAAGGCGATCCAGCCGATTCGCATCCCGCCGTGCAGGGTGATGACGATCAGGGCCGGGAAGTAGGTCGGCGCGGCCCCCCAGGCCGGGGTGTCCATGAAGGCCAGGCGAAGGCCGACGGCGATCGACAGCGCGGCGACCAGAACGGCGGCGGAGTGGAAAAGCGGCGGCGTCTGGAGCGGAATCAGCCGCCAGATCAGCGGCTCCGGATCGCCGGCCGGCGTCGGGTTCGGCTCGGTGCCGGACATGCGTCCCCTCCCGGCCCGGCGACCCCGACCCGCCGAGGCATCTTGCCTCGATCATGAACGAGCTTAACTAGTCGACGCAACAGAGGAGACGATCCATGAGCATCGGCGCGACGGTCGCCCGGGAGCTTTCGAAGGCTCTGGCGGACACCTATGCCGTATACCTGAAGACCCACGGCTATCACTGGAACGTCCGCGGCCCGCACTTCTCCTCCCTGCACGCCCTGTTCATGGCCCAGTACACCGAGCAGTGGCAGGCGCTCGACGAGATCGCCGAACGCATCCGCGCGGTGGGCGAATTGGCGCCACAAGGCTATTCCACCTTCGCCAACCTGACCGGGATCGGCGATGGCGACCCGGAGAAGGGCTGGGAGGCGATGGTCGAGGAGCTGATGAAGGATCACGCGGCCGTCTGCGCCACCCTGGCCGCCACGCTCGACGTCGCCGAGCAGGCGGGGGACGACGTCACCGTCGACCTGATGACCCAGCGGCTGACCGCGCACCAGAAGCACGCCTGGATGCTTCGCGCCACGCTCGGCGGGAAGTAGGACCGATTGACGTCGGGATTGCCAGGCGCGGTCCGCAAGGCGCTCATCGTCCTGCTGGCGATGGGGCTGTCGGCCTGCGTCACCGACTACCGTCACCCGCCGGGAACAGGCCGGACGGCGGGCCTGTCGGCGATCGCGCGGGGCTTTTCCGACCAGGCGCTCGAGCGGCTGATCGCCGACATGGACCCGGCCATGCTGGCGCTGGCCCGGCGGCACGACCCGCGGCCGGCCGTCGACCCCTGGGGCCGGGTCGTGGGCTGGACCAGCTATGACCTGTCGAACCTGCCGACGCTGGGCGGCATCAGCGTCTCGGCGGCCGACGCCCTGCTGATCAACGCCCTCAAGCCGTTCGGGGCCGAGCCGTCGCCGCCCGCCCGGCCGTTCATCCTCAAGGCGTCCGACGAGGACCGCCTGCGCGCCGAGGACTGCCTCACCCAGGCGATCTACTACGAGGCCGCGATCGAACCGATCGAGGGCATGCAGGCCGTGGCCCAGACCGTCCTCAACCGGCTGCGCCACCCCGGCTATCCGAAGTCCGTCTGCGGCGTGGTCTACGAGGGTTCCCTGCGGGTCACCGGCTGCCAGTTCAGCTTCACCTGCGACGGCTCGCTGACGCGCACGCCCGATCCGGTGCTGTGGGAGCGGGCCCGGGCGGTGGCCAGGCGCGCCCTGACCGGCTTCGTGCTCAAGTCGGTGGGCACGGCCACTCACTACCACGCCGACTACGTCGCGCCCTACTGGGCACCGACCCTCTACAAGATCACCAAGATCGGCCGGCACATCTTCTACCGGTGGACCGGGCCCTACGGCCTGCCGGGCGCGTTCACCGGGCGCTACGCCGGCGGCGAGGACAATCTCTCGGAGGCCATCCTCCGCGGCCTGGACGAACGCACCCAGGGCAGCCAGCTGGTCGGGTCCGACACGCTGGGCGTCGCCAACGAGACCCGGGTCGTCACGCTCGAGGTCGCCGGCCAGAGCCGCACCTACACCATCCAGGTGCCCGGCCTGCCGGGCGACGAACAGATCCGCGTCGAGGGCGCGCTGCAGCCCGCCCGGCGCCAGCCGACGGCCCAGGAAGTGGCCGACATCAACGCCCGGCTGAAGGCCCTGGACGATCCCGACGCGCCGGTCTCGACCGCGCCTCCGCCGGCGCCGCCGCCGTCCGACGCCGGCGACCTGCCGATCGGCCGACGGCGGCCGGACTAGGGGCGCCCAAAGCGCTACAGCCCGAACGCCCTGGCGTAGGTGATCGCCACCGGCGCGTCGAGCGCGCCCGGCGCAAGGGCCAGGGCCATGAACGAGGGGCCGGAGAAGGGGGCCCTGACCGTCTTCGCCGCCGCCGCGCTGTAGCCGGCCCGCGGATAATAGGCCGGATGGCCGAGCACGACGGCGGCGTCGATCCCCATGGCCCGCAGCCGGTCATGGGCGTCCCGCATCAGCGCCGAGCCCAGGCCGTCCCTCTGCCGGCCGGGCTTCACCGCCAGCGGGGCCAGGGCCGCGAAGCGGGCGCCGGTGTCGGTCTTGAGAGGGCTGAAGAGGATGTGGCCGACGACTTCGCCGTCCTCGACCGCGACCAGCTCCAGCACCACGTCCCCGTCGGCGCGCAGGGCGTCGACCAGGTCGGCCTCGTCCGGCTTGTGAAAGGCGGCGACGACGACGGCGCGGATGCCGGCGCGGTCGTCCGGCGTCGCTGGCCGGATCACCACGCGCCGATCTTCTGCGCCTCGCCCTGTGCGATCGGCGCGTGCGCCGCGGCGTGGTCCTGTTCGGCCAGGAAGCGGACGGCTTCGAGAGCGGCCATGCAGCCCATGCCCGCGGCCGTGACGGCCTGGCGGTAGACGTCGTCGGTGACGTCGCCGGCGGCCCAGACGCCCTCGACCGCCGTGGCGGCGGTTCCGGGCTTCACCTTCAGGTAGCCGCCGCCGTCCACCTCCAGCTGGCCCCTGAACAGCTCGGACGACGGCGCATGGCCGATGGCGATGAAGACGCCGTCGGCGGCGACCACCTGGGCCTCGCCGGTCTTCACATGCCTCAGGCGCACGCCGGTCACGCCCATCGGATCGGTCTCGCCCAGCACCTCGTCGACGGCGTGGTCCCAGATCACCTCGATCTTCGGGTGGGCGAACAGGCGCTCCTGCAGGATCCTCTCGGCCCGGAACTCGCCGCGGCGGTGGACGACGGTGACCTTGCTGGCGAAATTGGTGAGGAACAGGGCCTCCTCCACCGCCGTGTTGCCGCCGCCGACCACGACGACGGCCTTGCCGCGATAGAAGAAGCCGTCGCAGGTGGCGCAGGCGCTGACGCCGAAGCCCTGGAACCGGGCCTCGCTGGGCAGGCCCAGCCACTTGGCCTGGGCGCCGGTGGCGATGATCAGGGTCTCGGCCAGCCATTCGGCGCCGCTGTCGCAGACGATGTGGAACGGCCGCCTGGAGAGGTCGGCCTTCACGACGATGTCGCCGACGATCTCGGTCCCCACATGCTCGGCCTGGGCCCGCATCTGGTCCATCAGCCAGGGCCCCTGGATGACGTCGGCGAAGCCCGGGTAGTTCTCGACGTCCGTCGTGATGGTCAGCTGGCCGCCGGGCTGGATGCCCTGGATCAGGACCGGCTTGAGCAGCGCGCGGGCGGCGTAGATGGCGGCGGTCCAGCCGGCGGGGCCGGAACCGATGATCAGGCAGCGGACGGGGCGGGGAGAGGCGGTCGACATGGCCGCTAATCTAGGGATGATTCCGCCAGCGCGCGATGGCGCGTCGGGATTCGGAGCTGGGATATGAAAAGCGGGGCGGGATTCGCCGTCGGCATCGGCGCCGGCATCGCCATCGGCGTCGGAATCGGCGTGGCGATGGACAATCTGGCCTTGGGCGTCGGCGTCGGGGTCGCGCTCGGGACGGCGCTGGCCGCGGCCTCGACCGCTCGCGCCAGGCGGGGCGACGACCGGTCGGGCGGCGGCGGGTCCGGTCACCACGACGACGGCGGCTGGGGCGGCGACGATGGCGGCGGCGGCGACGGCGGGGGCGGCGACTGAGGGCGAACGGGTCTAGGGTGGCGCGACTCACGTTCGCGAGTTCGCCATGACCGCCTCACCGGAAATCGAGATCGCCGGCCGCCGGATCGGTCCGGAGCATCCGCCCTATGTGATCTGCGAGCTGTCGGGGAACCACAACGGCAGCCTGGACCGGGCGCTGGCGATGGTCGAGGCGGCGGCCGACACCGGCTGCGACGCCATCAAGATCCAGTCCTACACCGCCGACACCATCACCCTCGACGTCGATCGTCCCGAGTTCCGCATCCGCGGCGGACTGTGGGACGGCCGCAGCCTGTACGAGCTCTACCAGGAGGCCCATACCCCCTTCGAATGGCATGCCGCCCTGTTCGAGCGCGCCGCGAAGCGCGGGGTGACGATGTTCTCCAGCCCCTTCGACGAGACCGCGGTCGACCTGCTGAGCGACCTCGGGGCGCCGGCCTACAAGATCGCCTCGTTCGAGGCCGTGGACCTGCCGCTGATCCGCCATGCGGCGGCGAAGGGCAAGCCGCTGATCATCTCAACCGGCATGGCCAACCTGGACGAGATCGCCGCGGCGCGGGACGCGGCGCTGGCCGCGGGCGCGGCGGGCGTGCTGCTGCTCCACTGCGTCTCCAGCTATCCGGCGACTTTCGCCGACGCCAACGTGCGCACCGTCCCGGACATGGCGGCGAGGTTCGACTGCCCGGTCGGCCTGTCGGACCACACGCCGGGGTCGGCCGCGGCGGTGGCGGCCGTGGCCCTGGGCGCCTGCGCTGTGGAGAAGCACTTCACCCTGGCCCGGGCCGACGGCGGGCCGGACGCTGCCTTCAGCCTGGAACCCGCCGAGTTCGCGGCGCTGGTGAGGGATACGAAGGACGCCTGGGCCGCGCTCGGCCGGGCGCACTACGACGTGCTGGGCAGCGAGCGGGGCAACCTGCAGTTCCGCCGCTCGCTGTACGTTGCAGAAGACGTGAAGGCCGGGGAGACGCTGACGCGGTCGAACGTGCGCTCGGTGCGGCCGGGCGCCGGCCTGCCGCCGGCGGAGCTGGACAGGGTCCTCGGCCGCACGGCGTCGCGCGACCTGGAGCGGGGCGAACCGCTCGACTGGTCGATGATCGCCTGAAGCCAGGCCCGCCACGGGAGGAGGAGACCCTCAGCCCGGCAGCAGCCCGAGCCGCTTGCCGATCAGGCGGTCCAGGGCCCTGGGGGCCAGGACCTTTTCGGACATGAACACCTCGAAGGGCGAGGGCGAGACCGTGTAGCGCACCTTCGGCTTCGGCGCCGTCAGGGCGGTGTGGATGGCCTCGCCGATGGCCTCGGGCGGCAGGCCCTTGCGGCCCAGCGTCAGCATATAGGCGCGCAGACGCTCCAGCGGCGCGGCGTAGGGCGTATTGGCGTAGGGCGCGATGTCGACGGC
The DNA here is from genome assembly GCA_049323695.1 of Pseudomonadota bacterium. GTDB lineage: Bacteria > Pseudomonadota > Alphaproteobacteria > Caulobacterales > Caulobacteraceae > Caulobacter. Next base: position 68,229 of record JBMOOF010000027.1, on the reverse strand, counting down.
GTCGGCCTTGTCCCAGATGGGCGTCGCCACGGCGCCGGGCGCGACCACGATGACGTCGACCCCGAACGGCAGCAGCTCGCGCCGCAGCGCCTGCGACATGCCCTCCAGCCCGAACTTAGTGGTGTTGTAGGGGGCCAGGAACGGGTTGCCGGTCCGCCCGCCGACCGATGAGATGTTGACGATCCGGCCGGGGTCTGGGCGGCGCGCGCCCTCGGCGCCCAGCAGGGGCGCGAAGGCCTGGGTGGCGATGACGACGCCGGTCAGGTTGACCTCCAGCTGCGTGCGCCAGTCCTCGATGGGCAGGTGCAGCAGGGGCCCGGCGACGGCGACGCCGGCGTTGTTGACCAGGCCGGCCAGGGTCGCCCCGCCCAGGGCCGCCTCGACCTGCCGGGCGCCGGCGCGGACGGCCGCCTCGTCGGTGACGTCGAACAGCAGCGGGGTGAACGCTTCGCCGAACTCCCCTTTCAGCCGGTCGGCGTCCGCCGCCTTGCGGACGCTGCCGAAGACGTGGAAGCCCCTGGTCGTGAGCACCTTGACCGCGCCCCAGCCGATGCCGGTGGAGACGCCGGTGACGACGACGAATTTCTGCTGCGCGGCCATGCGCCCCCCAGGTTGCGTGCGAAGTCCGCTAGATAGGGCGCGGAACGCCGTTATCCAGTGCGACGCGCGGCGATCCGCGCCAGAAAGCGGTCGGCGACGCGATCCGCGCCGAGCCCGTCGCAGACGCCGGCGGCCGCTTCCGACAGCCGCCGCCTCAGGGCCTCGTCGGCGAGCAGCCGGGCCAGCGCGGCGTCGAGGGTGACGCTGAACGCCTCCGACCGGGCGTCCATGACGATCGCCGCGCCCGCCTCGGCCAGGGCCCGGGCCGCGGCCGCCTGGTTGTCGGCCACCACCAGCAACAGGGTGGGCAGCCCGAGGGTGCAGCGCTCCCAGCTCGACGAACCGCCGCCGCCGACCGCCAGGTCGGCCCTGGCCGTCAGGTCGGGCATGCGGTCGGTGTCGACGTGCAGCGTCAGCCATGGCGTCGCCGCCGCCCTGGCCTCCAGGTCCGGCAAGCTGGCCGCGGCCGAGCCGACCACGACGTCGACCGCCAGCCCCGCCGCCAGCGGCGCCAGCCGGTCAAGCACCGTGGCGGTCAGCCCGCCCACGTCGGTCAGGCCCAGCGACACCAGCACGCGCCGCACCGCGCCCCCGCGCCGGGCCAGCGCCGCCTCGCGCAGGGCGGCGAATCCGGGGCGCACGGGCGCGAACGCGGGCCCCAGCAGCAGGTCGCAACCGGCGGGAACCAGCCCGGCGTAGTCCTCCGCCCGCCGGTCGGGGCCGGAATCCAGCACCAGGTCGGCGGCCAGCGGCCGGTCGGCGAGATCGTCGATGACCAGCGTGGGCCGCCCCTTCGCCAGGGCGCGGTGGTCGGCCGCGCCCAGGCCGTAGACATCGAACACCAGGGCGTCGAAACCCGTCTCGTCCGCCGTCCGCCGCATGTCCGGCGCGAAGACGTCGAGCACCGCGTCCCCGTCGGGGTGGCCGCGAAAGGCGCAGGCGGCGCCCCTGGCCTGCAGGGCCCGGGCGAGGGTCAGCGACCGCATGACGTGTCCGCCGCCGATCCTGGTTCCGGCGTCGGCCACGAACAGGACGGACGGCCCGGTCACGACCGCGGCCCGCCGTCGGGGGAAGGCGGCCGCGCGTCCAGTCTCGCCAGGATTTCCCGGGCGGCCCGGTCGGTTTCGGCGAGCGGCTCGTAGGTCCAGCCGTGGAAGGCGCCGCCGAAGGGGCGGGCGGCGCCGTGGCGCTCAAGCTCCTCGTGGAACAGCCGGAACTTGAGGCTCGATCCATCCATCTTGAGGATGAACACCGGCTTGCCGGTCGAGGCGGCCTCGGTGGCCATGTTGGCCGAATCCTCGGTGACCAGGATGTAGTCGGCCCCGGCGAGGAAGGCGAAGTAGGGATTGTCGCCCTCGCCGTCCCAGATCACGCCCGGCAGGGGCTTGAGCCGGGCGGTCAGCAGCGCGCGCGCCTGGGCGGGGGTCCGCCTGGAGAAGGTCATCAGCAGGGAGCCGCCCTCCTGCTCCAGCGGCAGCTGGATGCTGGCGGCGATGGCCGCCGCCCGCTCGGGGCTGAGATCGAAGGCCTTGGAGCGGCCGCCGATCAGCACCGCGGCCCGCGGCCGGGGCAGGGGATCGATGAGGGAGGCGAAGCGGGCGTACTCGTCCTTCAGCTTCTTCGCCGTCACCCGGTGCGGGGCGCCGATGATCGAGACGATGTTGTCGCCCTTGAGCCGGTCGTGGTTGGGCGGCACCACCAGGTCGAACAGCGGGGCGGGCGCGCGCGGGTCCTGGATCTGAACGACGAAGGTCCGCCCGCCCGACCATCGCCGCATGCGGATCGACAGCGGCAGGGTGGCGCGGCCGGCCGCGATCATCAGGTCCGGCCAGGGCGGCTCGAAGTCGCTGCCGGGCTTGAGCCAGCGGCGCGGGAACAGGGTCAGCCACCAGGGCAGCCGGCCGATGTCGCCGGTCCAGCCGATGCGCTTGACCACCACCCTGGCCTTGCGGTGGCGCGCCACGGCCTCGGCCAGGCCCACGGCCTGGGCCTCGATGCCGGCGCGGCCGTCGGACACGGCCCAGATCGTCAGGGGAGGGAGTTTCGCCACGCCGCTCTAGATATCCGTCATGGCCGGGCTTGTCCCGACCACCCGTGAACACCGAGCGATCGCGGCGGTCAGGGGCCCTGGCGACAAGCGCGGGGATGACGGCGGGATGATGACCGGTCGGCCTAGACCCACTCGACCTTGAGGATCTCGTAGGCCTTCACCCCGCCGGGGGTGTTGACCTCGACGACGTCGCCGACCTCCTTGCCGATCATCGCGCGCGACAGCGGCGAGGACAGCGAGATGCGGCCCGCCTTCACGTCGGCCTCGTGTTCGCCGACGATCTGGTAGCGGCCCTCGTCGTCGGTGTCTTCGTCGACCACCGTGACGGTGGCCCCGAACTTGACCTGCGAACCGGAAAGCCTGGAGACGTCGATGATCTGGGCGCGGGCGATCTTGTCCTCGATCTCGGCGATGCGGCCCTCGATCCAGCCCTGCCGTTCCTTGGCGGCGTGGTACTCGGCGTTCTCGCTGAGGTCGCCGTGCGAGCGCGCCTCGGCGATGGCGGCGATCACCGCCGGCCGCTCCACCGTCTTCAAACGCTTCAGTTCTTCGTCGAGGGCCGCGTAGCCCCCGGCGGTCATCGGCACTTTTTCCATTTGCGGATTAGCTCGAGTTCGCCCTGGGAGGTGGTTTCCGGCCGCGGGCGCGGACGTCCGGGGGCGTCGAGACTAGTCCCGCCGCCGGCTGATTACAAGTCTGATGCTGCGATGCAGCGAGGCCGACGCCTGGGACGACTTGGCTGTCCGCGGCGCCGTCTGGCGCGTGCGGGGCTATTCCCCGCCGATGAAATGCGCGCTCTCGACCTGGCCGCGCCAGATCGACTCGTCGATGGCCGGCATATGCTCGGCGCCCAGGGCGTCGGCGTCGATCGGCCCGACCAGCAACTGCATGACCAGCTGGACCAGGAAGGCGATGACGAACCAGGTGGCCGCGCTGATCGCCAGCGGCAGGGGTCCGGCGGCGAGTTCGTAGCCGATGCCGCCCATGGCCAGGGCCAGGTCCCGGGTCAGGCCCAGCAGGACGAAGGCGATGAAGAAGCCCCACTCGCCGAATGCGCCCCAGTTGCGCATCATCCGCCAGCCGATCAGGCCCAGGCCCCCGCCGAACCAGAAGGCCACCGGCGCGTACGCGGCGATGGGCGCGTGGGCCTCGGTCGGTCCGTAGGTCCACCAGCCGAAGGCGGCGGCGGCGATATCGACGCCAAAGGAAAGGAAAGCCGCGGCCACGCCCCCGAGCAGGGCCGCGGCGATGCGCCAGTAGCTCGCCCGGGTCAGCCAGGCGCTGAACAGGAACAGCAGCACCGAAAAGCCGGCCGCCGCGAACACGACAAGGGAACTCATGCCGATGCCTCCCCCGATACCGCAACGCTAGGGCCGCCGCGCGGGGGACGCAGCAACCTTCACCCCACGGACGATCTCACAAGGTTAACCCTCGCGCCCTGCGGCATACGGCCTTGGGGGGCGCGCCAGCGGGCGACGCCCGGCGTCCCTCGCCATTGGCGACCCGTGTTCCGCGACTTGCGCGCCGCCGGGTAAGCCTGTCACCAACGACCCATGACGCCGACCCAGACCGCCGCCCTGATGATGATCGCCTCTGGGGCTGCGCATGCGGCGGTGAACGCCATCCTCAAGGCCGGCCGGGACAAGATGTCCAGCCGGGCGCTGATCGACGGCTTCTCGGCCCTGCTCATGCTGCCGGCGGCGTTCGTCCTGCCTCTGCCGCACGGGGCCTGGGGCTGGCTGGCGGCCAGCTGGGCGACGCACCTCGTCTACCTCGTCTGCCTGATCAAGGCTTTCGAACGGGCCGACATGAGCGTCGCCTATCCGATCTCGCGCGGCCTCGCCCCGGCGCTGGCCGCCGCCGCGGCCGTCGGCCTGTTCGCCGAGCCGATCTCGGCGGGCGTGGCGGCCGGGATCGCCCTCGTCAGCGCGGGGGTGATGGCCGTCGGCCTCGGCCGCCAGGTCGACTGGCGGGCGCTGGGCTGGGCGGCGGCGACGGGCGTGGCCATCGCCCTCTACACCGTTATCGACGCCCAGGGCGTGCGGGCGGCCCCGACCGCCTTCAGCTACATCGCCTGGATCTACCTGACGCTGGGCGGCGGCATCGGCCTGCTGTTCGCGCTCTGGCGGGGGCCGCGCTTCCTGCTGGCGGCGCGGGCGGAATGGAAGGCGGGGCTGGCGGCCGGGGCGTTGTCGATCGTCACCTACGGCCTGGCGCTCTGGGCCTACCGGCTGGGCGACACGCCCCGCCTGGCGGCCCTGCGCGAAACCTCGATCCTCTTCGGGGTGGCCATCGCGGTGGTCGTCCTGCGCGAGCGGATGACCCCGGGCCGCATCGCCGGGACCCTCGCCATCGCCGCCGGCGCCGCGGCCCTCATGGCGACATGACCGGACCGGCGCCGGCCCCCCGGGCTGTCATCCGGGGCCCGAACCCGGCTACAGGTTCGGCATGAGCACCGAGGTCGCCCTTCGCCCCTGCACGGCCGCCGACGCCGGACGGCTGTCCGTCGTCGCGGCGGCCACCTTCCTGGAAACCTACGCCGGCATCGTCGACGGCGAGGACATCGTCCGCCACTGCGCGACCACGCACGCGCCGGAGGCCTACGCCGCCCTGCTGGCCGATCCGGCGCGACAGCTGTTCCTGGCCACGATCGAGCCGGGCGCCGCGCCGGTCGGCTTCATGCTGATGGGACCGCCGGACCTGCCGGTGGAGACGGGTCCGGACGACTACGAACTGGTCCGCATCTACGCCCTGAGCCGACTGCACGGCTCGGGACTGGGCCCCAGGATGATGCGGACGGCGGTCGATGCGGCGCGGGCGCGGGGCGCGCGCCGGCTGCTGCTGGCGGTCTACAGCCGCAACGCCCGCGCCTGCGCCTTCTACGAGAAGCAGGGGTTCCGGAAGATCGGGACGCGGCTCTTCCACGTCGGCGCCAACGACTACCTCGACTGGGTGCTGGCGCTCGATCTCTGAGGAAACAGGCCGGCGGCCCGCAGCCGGGCGGCGACGAACACCGAGCCCTCGGGCGTCAGGTGGCCATAGTCCCAGGCCAGCGGCGTCGTCGGGTCGACCAGGGTCTCGCAGCCGCGCGCGTCGCACAGCAGGTCGAACAGCGAGACATAGGGCGCGCCCTGCGCGGCGGCGACGCGCCTGAGATCGGCCTCGACCCGCCGGGGCCAGGCGGTCAGCCGCCTGGCGGGCAGGTCCGGGTCGCGCAGCCGCCATGACAGCACCATCAGGCGGGGCAGGTCGTCGTCGTACTGCGGGGCCGGCCCGACCAGCACCACCGGGATGTTTCGCGCCCGGAGCCAGGCCAGCGTCTCGCTGACTCGCGGGACGTCCTTCTCCCGCCAGCGGCCGGCCAGGACGACTCCGTCGGGCGGCGCGCCGGCCAGCAGATCGTCGTAGACCAGCTCGACCATCGGCCGGCAGCCGGCGCGCTCGCCGTCGTCGCGGCCCCGCGCCAGCGAGCAGCCGGCCGCCGTCGCCTGCATGATGTTGAGGTCGGGATTGGCGCGGGCCAGGCCGTGCCAGAGGTGGGCGGCGTGGCTGTCGCCGACCAGAAGCCAGTCGGGCTTCGTCGGGTCGCGGCGGGCGCAGGCGTTGCGGTCGAAGCGCCTGGCCGGCGTCTCGCCGGAGACGAAGCAGGTGTCGATCCGGTAGCTGCCCCGGGAGCGGCGCAGCTGGAACTCGGCCATTTTCAGGGCTTTTGCGTCGAACCGCTGCGGCGCGCCGCCGGCGAGCGTCACCGCCCCGGCGAAGGCGCCCAGGGTCGCGACCGCGGCGGCGGCGGCGGCGAAGACGCGCGCGCGGCCGGGCAGGCGGTTGTGGCGGAACGGCCGCTCGACGTAGCGGAACGACAGCGCCGCCAGCAGCGTCGCCAGCGCCACGGCGGCGGCGGCCTGCCAGGGTCCCGGCGCCAGCAGCCGCTGGAACACCAGCAGGGGCCAGTGCCAGAGGTAGAGCGAATAGGAGATCAGGCCCGTCCAGACGAGCGGCCGGACCGTCAGCAGCCGGTTCGGCAGGCCGCCTTCGCCCAGGATCACCAGCACGGTCCCCAGGCAGGGCAGCAGGGCCGCGTAGCCGGGCCAGTCGGTGCGCTCGCTGAACGCCGCGGCCGAGGCGACGACGGCGACCAGACCCGCGCCGCCGGCGGCGTGCGCCATCCAGGGGCGCGGCAGGACGGGCCGCCAGAGCGCCAGCAGCACGCCGGCCAGCAGCTCCCAGGCCCGCGCGAAGGGCAGGTAGAAGGCCGACACCGGATGCTGGTCCGTCTGCCACAGGCACAGGGCCAGGGATCCGGCCGCCGCCGCCGCCAGCAGCGTCTTGAGCCGCGTCCCGGCGAACCGGGCCGCCAGCAGCATGACGACCGGAAAGGCGATGTAGAACTGCTCCTCGACCCCCAGCGACCAGGTGTGGAGCAGCGGCTTTGAAAAGGCGGCGTCGTCGAAATAGTCGGACGTCCGCCAGAAATAGATGTTCGACCCCGAGACCAGGGTCGCGGCCAGGGACCTCGCGAAGGCCAGGAAGTCGCGCGGGAGCAGGAAGATCCAGGCCAGCAGCGAGGTCGCGGCCAGCACCGTCATCAGGGCCGGGAAGATGCGCCGGACGCGTCGCTCCCAGAACCAGACCAGCGAGAAGTCGCCGGCGGCCTGGCGCTCGGCGACGATGCCGGCGATCAGGAAGCCCGAGATGACGAAGAAGACGTCGACCCCGACGAAGCCGCCCTTCAGGAAGGGGACGCCGGCGTGGAATCCGACCACCGTCAGCACCGCGATCGCCCGCAGTCCGTCGATATCCGCCCTGTACTTCATCTGTCCCCGACCGTCCGACGGCCGGGGCTCTAGCGCGCGACGAGGCCTCCGTCGATGACCAGTTCGCTGCCGGTCACATAGCGGCTCTCGTCGGAGGCCAGATAGAGCACGCCGGCGGCGATGTCGGCCGGCAGGCCCTTGACGCCGAGCGGCGCGGCGAGGGCGGCGATGTCGTCGACGCTGGCGGGCCGGGCCGGGCCGGCGTTGGCGCCCTCGGCTGCGGGAGCGTTCATGATGCCGCCCCAGATCGGGGTCTCGATGATGCCCGGATGCACCGAATTCACCCGCACGCCGTCGCGGGCGGCGGCGCACTCCAGGGCCACTGCCTTGGTGAACAGCCGCACCGCGCCCTTGGTGGCGCAATAGCCGGCGAGATTGCCCGAGCCCTTGAGTCCGGCCACCGAGGAGATGTTGACGATGCTGCCGCCGCCGCTCTCGCGCATCAGCGGCAGGCAGTGCTTGGTTCCAAGGAAGACGCCGTCGACGTTCACCGCCTGCTGGCGGCGCCAGTCGGCGAGGCTGAACTCGGCGATCGGGCCGCCGATGGCGATGCCGGCGTTGTTGACCAGGATGTCGAGCCGGCCGAACCGCCTGCGCACCTCGCCGACGACCGCGATCCAGGCGTCCTCGACGGTCACGTCGTGGCTCAGATAGAGGCCGCCGATGTCGCGGGCGACGGCCTCGCCCTTCTCGTCCTGAAGATCGGTCGCCACGACCCTGGCCCCTTCGGCCGCCAGCAACTCGGCGCAACCCTTGCCGATTCCGCTCGCCCCGCCCGTAACCAGCGCCACCTTGCCCTCGACCCGCCCCGCCATGCCGTCCTCCCGTTGTCTTGGTTATCGACGATAACTTTGAGGGAGGGCGAGGGAGTCGTCCAGCGCGATGCGTGGTTCGACACGACCCGGAATTTTCCCGCGGGCCAGCTGTGCCGGGCCCGTGGGGGCCTGCTCACCATGATGTGGCGCTGAATGCGTCATCCCGAGCAGCGCCGGAGGCGCGTGTCGAAGGACGCCCTAGGCGTAGGCGTACGGACCGCCCTTCCTGAGCGCCGCCTGGTAGGCGGGGCGGGCGTGGATCTTCCCGAGGAAGGCGGCCAGGCGCGGGCGGCCCTCCAGCGCGCCGCCCCGCTCGGCGGCGGCTTCGACGGGGAAGCTCATCATGATGTCGGCGGCGCTGAACTCCGGGCCGGCGAACCACTCGGCCTTGCCCAGCTCGCTCTCCCAGTAGTCGAAGTGCAGGGTCATCTGCGGCTCGATGAAGGCCTTGTTGGCCTGGGCCGAGATGCCGCCGACGATCGGCCTGAGGAAGAAGGGCGCCCGACGCGGCAGGACGCCGAAGATCAGCCGCAGGAGCAATGGCGGCATGGCCGAGCCCTCGGCGTAGTGCAGCCAGTAGAGCCAGCGCAGGCGCTCGGGCGTCCCGGCCGCCGGCCGCAGCCGTCCGCCGCCGTAGGCCTCGACGACGGTCTCGACGATCGCCCCGGTCTCGGCCAGCGCCACCCCGCCGTCGGTGATGACCGGCGACTTGCCGAGCGGATGGATCGCCTTCAGCTCCGCCGGCGCCAGCTGCGTCTTCGGATCGCGCTGGTAGAACCGGATCTCGTAGGGAACCGCCAGCTCCTCCAGCAGCCACAGCACCCGCTGCGACCGCGAGTTGTTGAGATGGTGAACGGTCAGCATGGCGGGCTCCTGGGACCTGGCGGCGGAATTGGAGGGACAGCTTACTCAATTCAGCCCTTGCGGGCCGCCCGGGCCGCGCCGGCGAGGAATTGAGTAAGCTGTCCCTCCAATTCCCGGGATGCGGGGCCGGGACTCAGCCGTAGCTCTGCAGCGGGCGGACCTCCAGGGCCTCGAGCGGCGCCGAGCTGATCGCCTGGGCGGCCGCCAGGGCCCCCGCCGAGGTGGTGTAGTAGGGGATCTTCATCATCAGGGCGGTGCGGCGCAGCTCGAAGCTGTCGGCCAGGGACTGCTTGCCCTCGGTGGTGTTGAAGACCAGCTGGACCTCGCCGTTCTTCATGGCGTCGACGATGTGCGGCCGTCCCTCGAGGACCTTGCGGACATGCTCGGTCTCGACGCCCTGCTCGCGCAGCCAGGCGCCGGTTCCGCCGGTGGTCAGCACCCGGAAGCCGGCCGCCTGCAGCAACTTCACCGGCTCGACGATCCAGGGCTTGTCGCTGTCCTTCACCGAGACGAACGCGGTCCCGGCCGTCGGCAGGGCGACGCCGCCGCCCAGCTGGCTCTTGGCGAAGGCGCGGGCGAAAGCCGGCAGCAGGCTTTCGCCCTCGCGCCGCCAGTCCAGACCCATCACCTCGCCGGTGGAGCGCATCTCCGGACCCAGAACCGTGTCGACGCCGGCGAAGCGGGCGAAGGGGAAGACGGCCTCCTTCACCGAAATATGGTCGTAGGGCCTGTCGGTCAGACCGAAGCTGGCCAGCGTCTCGCCGGCCATCACGCGCGCGGCGATGGCGGCCAGCGGCCGGCCGATGGTCTTGGCCACGAAGGGCACCGTGCGGCTGGCGCGGGGATTCACCTCCAGCACATAGATTCGCGGATGGGCCGACTGCGGCTCCTCGATGGCGAACTGCACGTTCATCAGGCCGCGGACCTCGAGGGCGAAGGCCATGGCCTCCGTCTGCCGCTTCAGCTCCGCGATGGTCTCCTCGCGCAGGGAGAAGGGGGGCAGGGAGCAGGCGCTGTCGCCCGAATGCACCCCGGCCTCCTCGATGTGCTCCATGACCCCCGCGACGAACACCGTCTCGCCGTCGCAGAGGGCGTCGACGTCCACCTCGGTGGCGCGGGAGAGGTACTGGTCGATCAGCACCGGGGCGTCGCCGCTGACCTCGACCGCCGTGCGCACGTAGCGCTCCAGCTGCTCATCGTCGCGGACGATCTCCATGCCCCGGCCGCCCAGGACGTAGGACGGGCGGATGACGATCGGGTAGCCGACCTGGTGCGCCGCCTCGAAACATTCCTCGGCGGTGCGGGCCAGGGCGTTGACCGGCTGGGCGATTCCCAGCCTGTGCAGCATCTGCTGGAAGCGCTCGCGGTCCTCGGCCAGGTCGATGGAATCGACGCTGGTGCCCAGGATCGGCACCCCGGCCTGCTCCAGCGGGTGGGCCAGCTTCAGCGGCGTCTGGCCGCCGAACTGGACGATGACCCCGGCCAGCGACCCCTTCGAGGCCTCGACATGGATCAGCTCCAGCACGTCCTCGGCCGTCAGGGGCTCGAAGTAGAGGCGGTCGGAGGTGTCGTAGTCGGTGGAGACGGTCTCGGGGTTGCAGTTGACCATGATCGACTCGATGCCGATGGCGTCGAGCGCGAAGGCCGCGTGGCAGCAGCAGTAGTCGAACTCGATGCCCTGGCCGATGCGGTTGGGGCCGCCGCCCAGGATGATCGCCTTCCTGCGGTCCGAGGGCTCGGCCTCGCAGTCGGGCGCCTGGCCCAGCGCGCCGGTCTCGTAGGTCGAGTACATGTAGGGCGTGGTGGCGGCGAACTCGCCGGCGCAGGTGTCGATGCGCTTGAACACGGGCCGGATGTCCATGGCGTGGCGGCGCGCGCGGACCTCGCCCTCGGTCAGGTCGGCCAGCCTGGCCAGCCGGGCGTCGGAGAAGCCCAGGGCCTTCAGCCGGCGCAGGCCGTCGGCGGCGGGCAGGCCGCCGGCCCGGACCAGGCCCTCATGCCGCACGATCTCGGCGATCTGGCGCAGGAACCAGGCCTCGTAGGCGCAGGCCTCGGCGATCTCCTCCACCGTCAGGCCGTGGCGGAAGGCCTGGGCGATGACCCGCAGGCGGTCGGGCGTCGGGATGGTCAGCGCCCGCAGCACGGCGGCGCGGGCGTTGTCGGGATCCTCGGCGCCGGGGATGTCGATCTCGTCGAGGCCGGAGAGGCCGGTCTCCAGCCCGCGCAGGGCCTTCTGCAGGCTCTCGGCGAAGGTGCGGCCGATGGCCATGACCTCGCCCACCGACTTCATCGAGGTGGTCAGGTAGGGCTCGCTGCCCGGGTACTTCTCGAAGGCGAAGCGGGGAATCTTGGTGACGACGTAGTCGATGGAGGGCTCGAACGAGGCCGGCATGGCGCCGCCGGTGATGTCGTTGGCCAGCTCGTCCAGGGTGTAGCCGACGGCGAGGCGCGCGGCGACCTTGGCGATCGGGAAGCCGGTGGCCTTGGACGCCAGGGCCGAGCTGCGCGACACCCGCGGGTTCATCTCGATGACCACCATGCGGCCGTCGCGCGGATTGACCGCGAACTGAACGTTGGAGCCGCCGGTCTCCACCCCGATTTCGCGCAGAACGGCGATGCTCGCCGCCCGCATGCGCTGGTATTCCTTGTCGGTCAGGGTCAGGGCCGGGGCGACGGTGATGGAATCCCCGGTATGGACTCCCATCGGGTCGATGTTCTCGATGGAGCAGACGATGATGCAGTTGTCCGCCCTGTCGCGGACGACCTCCATCTCGAACTCCTTCCAGCCGAGCACGCTCTCCTCGATCAGCACCTCGGTGGTGGGCGACAGGTCCAGGCCGCGTTCGACGATCTCGCGGAACTCCTCGACGTTGTAGGCGATGCCGCCGCCGGTGCCGGCCAGGGTGAAGCTGGGGCGGATGATGGCGGGCAGGCCGACGAACTCCAGCCCCTCCATGGCCTCGTCCAGCGTATGGGCGGCGCGCGAGCGCGGGCTCTCCAGGCCCAGCCGGTCCATGGCGTCGCGGAACTTCTGGCGGTCCTCGGCCTTGTCGATGACCTCGGCCCGGGCGCCGATCATCTCGACGCCGTACTTCGCCAGCACGCCGCTGGCCTCGAGGGCCAGGGCGGTGTTCAGCGCCGTCTGGCCGCCCATGGTGGGCAGCAGGGCGTCCGGCCGCTCCTTCTCGATGATGCGGGCGACCATCTCCGGCGTGATCGGCTCGATGTAGGTGGCGTCGGCCACGTCCGGATCGGTCATGATCGTGGCCGGGTTCGAATTGACCAGCACGATGCGATAGCCCTCGGCGCGCAGGGCCTTGCAGGCCTGGACGCCGGAATAGTCGAACTCGCAGGCCTGGCCGATGACGATGGGCCCCGCGCCGATGATCAGGATCGAGGAGATGTCGGTCCGCTTGGGCATGGCTTCTCGCGCGCAAGGGCGGTCGCGCATGTTCCGCGCGCCCGGCCCCGGTCAAACTGCAGGTTAAGCCGCCCGTTTAGAGGGGGAGTCAGGCAAGGGCAACCCCGCCGTTGACCGCCCCTCGCCCGGCCCGCTACGACTTCGCGCAAGGGACGAAAACAAGGGGAGGTTCACATGCGTATCCTGCTCGGCGCCGTCGCGGCGCTCGCGCTTTCCGCCACGGCGGCGATGGCCGGCGACGAGGTCATGGCCTCGCGGATCGGCAACACCACGATCAGCACCGACGCCAGCGGCATGTCCTCGAAGATCTACTACGAGGCCGACCACACCTTCACCGGCGTGCAGGGCGACATGCAGTTCAGCGGCGCCTGGGAAGTGAAGGGCGGCCAGGTCTGCCTGTCCTTCAACGGCGAGGCCCCTCCGGGCACGCCCAACCCCGTGTGCCTGCCGGTGGGCAACCACAACGTCGGCGACACCTGGACGGCGGGTCCTTACACGATCCAGCTGGTCGAGGGGCGCCAGTAGGCGACCGCGGGGCGGAGCTGAAAGGCCCGTCCCCGCGCCGCTACGCGCTCTTGCGGTCGTCCATCAGGCCGGCGAAGCGCTCGAACAGATAGAGGCTGTCGGTCGGGCCGGGCGAGGCTTCCGGGTGATGCTGGACGCTGAACACCGGCCTGTCCTTCAGGGCGAGGCCGGCGTTCGTGCCGTCGAACAGGCTGACGTGGGTCTCGGTGACCGGCGCGGGCAGGCTGTCGCGATCGACGGTGAATCCGTGGTTCATCGAAACGATCTCGACCTTGCCGGTGGTCAGGTCCTTCACGGGATGGTTCGCCCCGTGGTGGCCCTGGTCCATCTTGACGGTCCTGGCGCCGAGGGCGAGGGCCAGCATCTGGTGGCCCAGGCAGATGCCGAACACCGGCGTGCCGCTGTCGACCAGCTTGCGGATTTCGGGCACGGCGTATTGGCCTGTGGCGGCGGGATCGCCCGGACCGTTGGAGAGCAGCACCCCGTCCGGCCTGCGGGCCAGGATGTCCTCGGCGGAAGTGTCGGCCGGCACCACGGTCGCCCGGGCCCCGATCGAGGCCAGCGAGCGCAGGATGTTGCGCTTGACGCCGTAGTCCAGGACCACGACTTCGTACTTCGGGTTCGCGGGCTTCGCGTAGCCCTCGGGCCAGGACCAGAGACCCTCGTCCCAGACGAAGGTCTGGCGGGTGGTGGCGTCCCTGGCGAGATCGAGGCCGACCAGGCCGGACCACTCGCGGGCCCGGGCGACCAGGGCGTCGAGGTCGAAGCGTCCGTCCGGGCTGTGGGCGATCACCGCGTGCGGCATGCCCTTCTCGCGGATCCTCCGGGTCAGGGCGCGGGTGTCGACGCCGGCCAGGCCGATGACGCCCCGCCGGGCCATCCAGCTGGCCAGGTCGCTGTCGGCCCGCCAGTTGGCCGGGTCGGTCGGCGCGTCGCGGAAGATCGCGCCGCGGGCCGCCGTCTCGGCGCCGCCGGCGACCTGCTCGAGGTCCTCGACGTTGGTCCCGACATTGCCCATGTGCGGAAAGGTGAAGGCCACGATCTGGGCCATGTAGGAGGGGTCCGTCAGGATCTCCTGGTAGCCGGTCATGGCGGTGTTGAAGCAGACCTCGCCCACCGCCTCGCCCGCGGCGCCGACGCCGATCCCCTGCAGGATCGCGCCGTCGGCCAGTGCCAGCACGCCGGTGACGCCGGGGAGCAGGGTCTGCGTCATGATCTGGGCTCCCGGCGGGTGGACAAACGGCCGCGTAGGTAGTGAGTCGGGCCTTCCGGGTCAAACGCTATCGGTGAAGCCCATGCTCCAGCTGCGTCCCAACTGCGAATGCTGCGACCGCGACCTCGCGCCGAACGGCGACGACGCCCGCATCTGCAGCTTCGAATGCACCTTCTGCGCCGATTGCGCGGAGTCGAAGTTCGACGGCCGCTGTCCCAACTGCGGCGGAGGGCTGGTGGTCCGTCCCGCCCGTCCGGCGACCCTGCTGGCGAAGTTCCCGGCGAGCGCGGAGCGGGTCCTCAAGGCGCACGCGGCCTGCGCCTGACGCCTCGCGCGTCACAATCCGGAGAGGCGTGGAACGCGCCCGGCCCCGAGTGGATTGCCCGCTCGTTGAACGGAGGAGCGCGCCATGAGCACCAACGGCCTGACGGTCTTCGACCGGACCCTGCAGACCACCCACATCTGGCTCGACGAGATCATGAACGAGGTGGGGCCTGACCGGCAGGTCGCCTGGAAGGTGCTGAGCACCGTGCTGCACAAGCTGCGCGACCGGCTGCCGGTTGAACTGGCGGCCCATCTCGGCGCCGAGCTGCCGCTGCTTGTTCGGGGGGTCTATTACGACCAGTACCAGCCGGCGAAGATGCCGGTGAAGTGCAACACGCTCGAGGAGTTCCACGCCGAGGTCGCCCAGTGGCTGGGCGACATCCGCCCCGTCGATCCGCAGGTCGCCGTGCGGACCGTGTTCAGCGTCCTCACCCGCCATATTCCCGAGGGCCAGATCCGCAACGTCCAGGATTCCCTGCCGAAATCGATCCGCGATTCCTGGCGCGCCATCTCGGCCGAGCTGAACGGCCCGGACGCCCGGGCCGCGGTGGATCGGGCGGGCGCCCACCTCGGCGCGCCGCCCGAAGGCGTCTGAGGCCGCGCGGGCCCGGCCTCCGGCGCCCGGCCGCCTTACAACGGAGGGCTTTCCGTCGGGCCGCGTCCTGCTTTAGGAAGCCGGCCATGCCCGTCACCACGGTCGGCCTCGACGCCGACGACACCCTCTGGCACACCGAGAGCCTGTTCCGCCTGACCCACGCGCGGTTCGTGGATCTGCTGTCGCCCTACGCCGACGCCGCGACGCTGGAGGCCCGGCTGGCCGAGGTCGAGCAGCGCAACCTGCGGCTCTACGGCTACGGGGTGAAGGGCTTCACCCTGTCGATGATCGAGACGGCGATGGAGCTGACCCAGGACCGGGTCTCGGTGGGGGTCGTCAAGCAGATCCTGGCCGCCGGCCGCGAGATGCTCAGCGAGCCGGTGGAGCCGCTGCCCGGCGTCGACCGGGCGCTGAACGCCCTGGCCGAGCGCTACCGTCTGGTGCTGATCACCAAGGGCGACCTGCTGCACCAGGAGCAGAAGCTGGCCGCCAGCGGCCTTGGCGACCTGTTCGCCGCCGTCGAGATCGTCAGCGAGAAGGACGCCGATACCTACCGCCGGGTGTTCGAACGCCATGGCTCCGGCGCGGATCAGGCCGTGATGGCCGGGAACTCCATGCGCTCGGACATCCTCCCCGCCCTGGACGCGGGGTGCTGGGGCGCCCTGATCCCCTATCCGCTGGTCTGGGCCCACGAGGCGGCCGAGGCCCCGACGGGGCATGAGCGCTATGTGGAGCTGGGCTCGATCCGGGAGCTGCCGGAATGGGTGGCCTCGCTCCCATGACCCCGATCACCCCCGCGAGGGCGGGGACCCAAGCCGAGCTTGCGTCCGGCGTCCGCGCGTCCGATTGATCTTAAGCTCGGGTCCCCGGCTTCGCGGGGACGATCGGAGTGAAGAGATGCGCGCACTCGTCGGGCTGGTCCTGAGCCTGTTCCTCCTTTCCTGCTCCTCGCTGCCCGAGCTGTCCGGGACGCGGACCGGCGCCCCCTTCGACATCGTGATCCGGGGCGGGACGATCTACGACGGCTCGGGCGGGACGCCCTTCGTCGGCGACGTGGCCATCCGCGGCGACCGCATCGCCGCCGTCGGCAAGGCGGTGAAGGGCGAGCGGCTGACGGAAATCGACGCCACGGGCCTGGCCGTCGCGCCCGGCTTCATCAACATGCTGAGCTGGGCCACTGAGAGCCTGATCGCCGACGGCCGGGGCCTGTCCGACCTGCGGCAGGGAATCACCCTCGAGGTCATGGGCGAAGGCAGCTCGATGGGCCCCTGGAACGAGGCTATGAAGCGCCTGGAGCGCGCGAGGCAGGGCGACATCAGGTACGACATCGCCTGGACCACGCTCGGCGAATACCTCGACTACCTTGAGAAGAAGGGCATCGCCCTCAACGTCGCCTCCTTCGTGGGGGCCGAGACGGTGCGCACCCACGTCCTGGGCGAGGAGGACGTCGATCCCACGCCCGAGGAGCTGGCGAGGATGCGCGGCCTGGTCGTCCAGGCCATGGAGGAGGGCGCGCTGGGCGTCGGCTCGTCGCTGATCTACGCGCCGGGCAGCTACGCCGACACCGACGAACTGGTCGCCCTGACCACCGAGGCCGGGCGCTGCGGCGGCATCTACATCAGCCATATGCGCAGCGAGGGGAACCGGCTGCTGGAGGCCACCGACGAGCTGATCGAGATCTCCCGCCGGTCCGGCGCGCCGGCCGAGATCTACCACCTCAAGGCGGCCGGCCGGCAGAACTGGGGCAAGCTGGACGCGGCCATCGCCAGGATCGAGGCGGCCCGCAAGGACGGCCTGCGCATCACCGCCGACATGTACACCTACACCGCCGGCTCCACCGGCCTGGACGCGGCCATGCCGCCCTGGGTGCAGGCGGGCGGGCGCGAGGCCTGGATCAAGCGGCTGAAGGACCCGGCCACCCGCCGCGAGGTGATCGCCGAAATGCGCACCGACAGCCCGGCCTTCGAGAACCTCTACCGCTTCGCCGGGGCCGAGGGGACGCTGCTGGTCGGGTTCCGCAATCCCAGTCTCAAGCCGCTGACCGGCAAGACCCTGGCCGAGGTGGCCAGGATGCGCGGGGTCAGCCCCGAGGACGCGGCCATCGACCTGGTCATCGAGGACGGCAGCCGGGTGCAGGTGGTCTATTTCCTGATGAGCGAGGACAACGTCCGCCGCCAGACGGCCCTGCCCTGGATGAGCTTCGGCTCCGACGCGGCGGCCCTGGCGCCCGAGGGCGTCTTCCTGCAGTCGTCCACCCACCCGCGGGCGTACGGCAACGTCGCCCGGCTGCTCGGCAAGTATGTTCGCGAGGAGAAGGCCCTGACCCTCGCGGACGCGGTCCGGCGTCTTTCGGCCTTCCCGGCCGGGAACCTCGGGCTGCGCGATCGGGGATCGCTGAAGGCGGGGAATTTCGCCGACGTGGCGGTCTTCGACCCGGCGACGGTTTCCGATACGGCCACGTATGAAACGCCGCGCCAGTTCGCCGCCGGGATGCGCTGGGTGCTGGTCAACGGCGGCGTGGCCCTCAAGAACGGCGAGCCCACGGGCCTGGCGACCGGCCGGGCGGTGCGCGGCCGCGCCTGGAAGGGCTGGCCAGACGGCGGCTGCCGCGCGAGCGCGAAGGACTGGACCTGGGCGTGGTAGGCGCGTCCTTCGACACGCGCTTCGCGCTGCTCAGGATGACGTAATCAGCAACACGTCATGGTGAGCAGCACCCGCAGGGTGCGTGTCGAACCACGCAACACTACTCCGGAAACACGCGCTTCCAGACCAGCCGCACGCCATACAGCGGAACCGTCGCCGCGAACGCCCACAGGCTTGGCGCCAGCAGCGTCGGGTCCGAGGCCGCCACGACCCAGACCGAGAAGGCCGCGCCGGCCAGGGCCATGACCCGCGCCGCCAGCCGCCGTCCGGGGTCGGCGATCGCCCCCGCCAGCCGCACCAGGGCCAAGGCGCAGAGGGCGTAGGCGATCATAGACAGATTGACGGCGATGGCGATCAGCACGCCGAACTGGCGGCCGAGCGTCGGCGACATGCTCGAGGCGACGACGACCGTCATCAGCACCGCCGCGACCAGCAGGTCGCGCACCGGCGTGCGGTCCGGCTCGCGGTCGGAAAGGACCCGCGGCACGAAGCCCCGGGCGGCGCCGCTGCGTCCGGCCTCGGCCGCCAGCAGCAGCCAGCCGCCCATCGTGCCGGCCGCCTTGAGCATGGCGCAGACGGCGATCGCGCCGGCCACCGTCGGTCCGGCCAGGATGCGGATGGCGTCGGCGAACGGCGCGGACGAGGCCGCCAGCGTCGCGGCCGGGATCGCCCCCAGCAGGGCCACGCTCGCGGCGATGTAGACGATCGCGGCCAGCGCCACGCCGCCGATCGCCGCGCGGGCGACGTTGCGTTCCGGGTCGCGGACAACGGCGGCGGCCACGGTGGCGCTCTCAAGGCCCAGGAAGGCCCAGAAGATCGGCGCCAGCGACCCTCCCACCGCCTGAACCAGCGGCCTGCCGCTGACGTTCCAGCCGGCCGCGAACAGCTGGGGATCGAACGCCAGCAGGCCAAGCGCCGTGGCGACCACGATGGGGGCGAGGCCGATCAGCAGCGTCGCGCCGCCGAGCCCCGCCACCACCCGCGCCCCGACGAGGTTGGCCAGGGTCATCAGCCAGATCACCCCGATGGTGGTCCAGACCGAGAGCACGGGATCGGTCAGGACCGGGAAGAAGAAGCTCAGGTAGCCGGTGACCGCCAGGGCGATGGCCGGCGATCCGACCCAGCAGCTCAGCCAGTAGAGGAACCAGTTGGCGAAGCCGAAGAAAGGATGCAGGCCGGCGGGGTAGTCCACCAGCCCCTCCGTCGTCGGCTTCAGCGTCGCCAGCAGCGCGAAGACTCCCGCCAGCAGAAGCGCGCCGGCCGAGGCGAGGGCCCAGCCGATCAGGGTCGAGGAGCCGATCGCCGCCAGCGTGGCCGGCAACAGATAGACGCCCGACCCGACCATGTTGCCGGCCACCAGCACCGTGGCCAGCACAGGCCCGATGCGTCTCCCGCCGCTCGCCGCCCCCGTCATCCGTCGAGCCTTGGCCCGTATCGGCGCGAGGTCAAACGGAAACGGAGCCGCGGGTGTCATCGGCTGTCTGTCCCGACGAGACGATGTCACAGTCGCCTCACCTGTCTCGTCTTGGCGTCAGGATACGGAGTTCGACCTCATGAACCGCGGGATCGCCATCCTTCTCGCCGGCCTGCTGGGCGGCAACGGCCTCGTCATGCTGGCCGCGCCGCTCGGCTGGTACGACGCCGTGCCGGGGGTTCCCCAGACGGGCGCCTTCAACCCGCACTTCGTGCGCGACATCGGCATGGCCTATCTGACGGTCGGTCTGGGGCTCGGCTGGTTCGCCTGGCGGCCGGTCCAGGGCTGGCCGGCCCTGGTCTGCGCGGCGGTGTTCCAGCTGCTGCACGCGGCGATCCATGTCGGCGACGGCGTCTGCGGCTCCAGTCCCCTGAGCGACTTCATCCGCGACTTTCCGGGCGTCTTCCTGCCGGCCCTGCTGACGGCCTGGATCGCCTGGCGGTCGCGTCCGGGACAAACGGGAGCCTGACCATGCTGAAAGCCCTCTTCCGCGCCCAGATCCGCAGGTTCGAGCGGCAGTGGAACTACGACGCCGGCTACATGCACGACCTGCTCGACGCCGGGACCGGGACCTTCTTCCGGTTCAGCTTCGTGCCGGCGCTGGGCCATTCGAAGGACGCCCCGGCGGCGGCCATGGCGGCGGCCGGGATCGCCGGAACGCTGGCCGAGGACTGCGGTCCCTGCACCCAGATCAGCGTCGACATCGCCACGGCCAACCGGGTGAAGCCGGACGTGCTGCGCGCCATCCTGGCCGGCGACGAGGCGGCTATGGGCGAGGAGGCCGCGCTGGGCTATCGCTTCGCCCGCGCGGTGCTCGACCGGGATCTGGAGCGGTCGGACGCGGCGCGCGACGAGATCGTGCGGCGATGGGGCCGGAAGGCGGTGGTGGCGCTGAGCCTCTGCCTGACCACGGCGCGGATGTATCCGACGCTGAAGTACGGCCTGGGCCACGGGAAGACCTGTTCGCGCGTGGTGGTGGCCGGTGAGGCCGCGCCGTTCAACCGCCCCGAATTGCTGGCCGCATGACCGACCGCACGGCCGCGTTCGAGCGCGAGCGGCCCCGCCTGCAGCGGCTCGCCTATCGCATGCTGGGCTCGGTCAGCGAGGCGGAGGACGTGGTGCAGGACGCCTGGCTGCGCTGGGACCGGGCGGGCGAGGCGGCCGACAATCCCCAGGCCTGGCTGGTCCAGACGACGACGCGGCTCTGCCTCGACCGGCTGAAATCCGCCCGCCGCCGGCGCGAGGCCTACGTCGGTCCCTGGCTGCCCGAGCCCCTGATCGAGGAGATCGTCGCCGACCCTGTCGAGCGGGCGGAGGACGTCTCGGTCGCCTTTCTGCTGGCGCTGGAACGGCTTTCGCCGCTGGAGCGGGCGGTCTTCCTGCTGCACGACGTCTTCGACCAGGACTACGCCGGCGTGGCCTCGGCGCTTGGGCGCAGCGAGGCGGCGGTGCGTCAGCTGGCCGGCCGCGCCCGCGCCCATGTTCGCCAGGCTCGCCCCCGCTTCGCGGTGCCGCAGGAGAAGGCGATGCGGCTGGCCGCCGCCTTCCTCGACGCCGCCAATCGCCACGATGCGGCGGCGCTGACCGCTCTGCTCGCCGAGGACGCGGTGCTGATCTCCGACGGCGGCGGCAAGCGCAAGTCGGCCCTGCGGCCGCTGATCGGTCGCGACGACGTGCTGCTGCTGCTCAAGGGCCTCGCCTATCGCGGCGCCTTCCCGGTCAAGGGCGACATGCGGCCCGCCCGCATCAACGGCCTGCCGGGGCTGGTGCTCAGCGAACCCGACGGTCCGACGATCATGGCCTTCGAGCCCGACGAGACCGGCGACCGGCTCGCCGCCGTCTACATCATGCGCAATCCGGAGAAGCTGGGCCACGTGCGGTAGACGCCGGGTCCGGATCGGCTCGACCCGGGCCCGTCAGGCTCCAGGCGTCATTGCCGCCGGGTCGAACGCCTCGAGGATGGCGCTGGTCCCCGTGCCGCTCGGACCGGCGGCGCCGGCGACGGCGTAGACCAGTCCGCCGACCGCCGCCCCGCCCAGGCCGTGGCGGGCGGTCTTCATGCGCGGTGCCTCGCGCCAGCGGTTGGCGGCCGTCTCGTAGGCGTAGACGTAGGGATAGACGCCCGCCTTCGATCCCTCGAACCACTCGCCGCCGAAGGCGAAGAGCCGGCCGTCCATCGCCGCCGCCGCGAGGCCGCCGGACGTCCAGGGCATCGGGGCCAGGGCCTGCCAGTGATCGGCCTCGGGGTCGTAGCGATGAAGTCCGCCCAGATTGCCGCCGTCCACCGTGCGGCCGCCGACAAGGTGAAGCCGCCCGTCGATCACCGCCCCGGCGGCGCTGTTCAGCGCCTGGGGCGCCGGCCGGGCCTCGCTCCACCGGCCCGTCGCCGGATCGAACCGGCGGTGGAGGGCGACGTCGGCGTGGTCGCCCCACAGGCGGTTGGCCTCGCCCTTCGGGGCCCGTCCCGTGACCAGGTGGATATGGCCGCCCAGCCGGGCGCCGACGGCCTCGCCCTGGGGCCCCGGCATGCGGCCGATCTCGCGCCAGGCGGTCCCGTCGAAGGCGTAGATCTCGGTCCGGGCGGTCCACAGCCCGCCGTCCCCGGCCGCGTAGCCGCCGAAGGCGAACACCTGGTCGTCGAAGGCGACCAGATTGGGATGGTGGCGCGGCGCGGGCAGCCTCGGACCTTCCCGCCAGGCGTCGGTCGCCGGGTCGTAGAGGGCGGTCCGGTCCTGAACCCAACCCGGCGCGTCGGGCGAGAGGCCGCCCGCGACGACGATCTGGCCCTTCCAGACGGCGGCGTAGATCTCCTGCACGCGCCAGGGCAGGGACGCCTTCGCGGTCCAGGGGCCGGGCGCGCCGATCGCGGCGGCGGGAGCCGGCCCGGCCAGGGCGGCGCCGGCGGCGGCCAGGGCTGTCCGTCGGGTCATGGCGTAGGTCATCGCCGCATGTTCCGCCCGCGGCGGCGGCGGCGTCCACCGGAATCGCGCGTTTTGCACAGTCCCCGCCGCCCCCGCGACATCGCGGCCCTTGTGCGGACAGGGCCGGGCGCGCTGTGTCGACGGTCGGGCCCGGCGCGGCTGCGCCCGGGCCGCGTTCGTGCTACGTTCCCGACACATCCCCGAGTCCCGCCTTGCGCTTCGACGACCGCTTCCTGGAGGAGATCAAGTCCCGCGTCCGACTGTCGGACGTGATCGGCAAGACCGTGAAGCTCAAGCGCCAGGGCCGGGAATACGTCGGTCTCTCGCCCTTCACCAAGGAGCGGTCGCCGAGCTTCTTCGTCAACGACGACAAGGGGTTCTTCCACGACTTCTCGTCGGGCAAGCACGGCGACCTGATCAGCTTCCTGCAGGAGACCGAGCGGCTCAGCTTCGTGGAGGCGGTCGAGCGGCTGGCGGCGGAAGCCGGCGTGCCGCTGCCCGCCCCCGACCCCCACGCCGCCGAGCAGGAGAAGAAGCGCCAGGGCCTGGGCGACTGGATGGAGCTGGCCGCCGCCTGGTTCGAGGGCGAGCTGCATCGCCCCGCCGGCCGCGCCGCCCGCGACTACCTGACCCGCCGGGGCCTGCCCGAACCGGACTGGAAGCGGTTCCGCCTGGGCTTCTCGCCGCCCGGCCGCACCGCGCTCAAGGACTATCTGGTCGCCAAGGGCGCCAGGGTCGGCGATCTGGTCGAGGCCGGCCTGCTGATCGCGCCCGAGGACGGCGGCGCGCCCTATGACCGCTTCCGGGACCGGATCATCTTCCCCATTGCCGACGCCCGCGGCCGGATCGTCAGCTTCGGCGGCCGGGCGATGGATCCCGAGGCCCGCGCCAAGTATCTGAACGGGCCCGAGACCGGCCTCTTCTCCAAGGGACGGCTGCTCTACGGCCTGTCCGAGGCGCGCCGCTTGCTGCACGCGGCCGGCGCCCACGGCGGCGAGGAGCAGCTGGTCGTGGTCGAAGGCTACATGGACGTCATCGCCTGCCAGCGGGCGAACGTCCCGGCCGTGGCGCCGCTGGGCACCGCCCTGACCGAGGAGCAGATGGACCTGCTCTGGCGCCTGCACCCCGAGCCGACGCTGTGCTTCGACGGCGACGCGGCCGGCCAGCGGGCGGCCTCGCGCGCGATCGACCGCGCCTTGCCGCTGCTCAGGCCCAGCCGCAGCTTCCGCTTCGCCATCGTCACCGGCGGCAAGGACCCCGACGACGTCTTGCGCGAACAGGGCCCGGGCGCCCTGCGGGCGCAGCTGGCGGACACCCGGCCCTTCGTCGAGGCGCTGTTCGCCCGCGAGCGCGACGGCGCCCAGCCGCTGGAGACGCCCGAGCAGCGCGCGGGCCTCAAGGCCGCCCTGCGCAAGGCCGCCGCCACCATCGCCGATCCGGACCTGGCGGCCGCCTACCGCGAGGACCTGCTGGCCCGCTTCGAGGCCCTGTGGCCGACCAGCCGGCCCGTCTACACCGTGGGGGCGGCGGCGCGGGAGATGTCCCGCCGGCGCTGGGACCGGCCGCGCGCCTTCGTTCCGACCCAGGCCCTGCCGGAGACCAAGGCCGCCGTCGGCCGGCTGCGCGCCTCGCCCCGGCCGCTGTCGGCGGCGCTGGCCTGGGCGGCGCTGCAGGACCCGCACGTGCTCGACGACAAGGTCGAGACGGTGGCGGTCAGCGGCTTCGGCGACGAGAAGCTGGCCGGCCTGGCCGGAGAGCTGGTCGCCATGCACTTCGATTCCGAGGCCATCGACGCCGGCGCCGTGCGCCGCCGCCTCGTCGCCCGCGGCTACGACGACAGCGTCTTCGACGAACTGGCCCGGGCCGCGCGCAACGCCGGCGCCGCCTTCCTGGCCAACGACATCCCGCCCGAGCAGGCCCGCGCCCTTTGGTCGCGCGCCTTCGACCTGCTGATGCGGCTGGAAGCCCTGGAGCGCGCCGTCGCCGCCGCCAAGCAGGACATCGAGCGCGACAACGACGCCTCGACCCTGGGCCGGCTGAAGACCGAGCGCGACGCCTTCAAGCGGGCGCTGGAGACCGGCGACTGGGAGAACCCCGCCCTCGCCCTGCACGAGCTGCACTAGCGAAATGGAGGGAAATGGAGGGACAGCTTACTCATTTCAGCCGAGGCGGTTCGAACGGCCCGCGCGGCTGAAATGAGTAAGCTGTCCCCCCATTTCGGCGCCTCCGACTCGCATCCACGATCTGCACGAACCTTGACACCGGGGCCCCCGCACGCCATCTGCGCAGGCGTGGATTTGCCGGGCTGCTGACTGACATCGACCGGGCCGCCGCCATGCGGGCGCGCCCTTCCTGAAACAGGATGTCACCCTCGCCTCCGCCAGGTCCCGCTGGACGCATGCTTCCGAGGTGTCGAGCCGATGGACTGCGCCCGCTACCGCTTCGACGTCCGCCAGGGCACGGCCCCGGGGGACGCTGCGTCATGGCGGGCGGGGGCGCGCGCGGCGGATATCGGGCGAAACGTCCGGCCAGGGACACGATGGCGACGGTGATCCGTCTTCCGAGGGACGCAGCCTTATCGCGTCGAACCGATTTCACCTTGGCGGCCCGCCCGATCGCGGCCCGCCGGAGACCGCAATGAGCACGACGACCGCCGAACCGGCAGAAGCCCCCGAGACTCCCGAGAAGGACGGCCCGCTCCTCGACCTCACCGACGCCGGGGTCAAGAAGTTCATCAAGCAGGCCAAGGCCCGCGGCTACGTCACCATGGACGAGCTGAACAAGGTGCTGCCTTCGGAAGAGGTCACGTCCGAGGCCATCGAGGACACGCTGGCGATGCTCAGCGAGATGGGCGTCAACGTCGTCGAGGCCGAGGAGGACGTGGCCGAGGGCGAGGGCGGCGAGGTGGCCGTGCGCGAGGACGCGTCGGTCGTCGCCGAGACCGAGTCCAAGCCCGCCTACGACCGCACCGACGATCCGGTGCGCATGTACCTGCGCGAGATGGGCAGCGTCGAACTGCTCAGCCGCGAGGGCGAGATCGCCATCGCCAAGCGCATCGAGGCCGGCCGCGACACCATGATCCGCGGCCTCTGCGAGAGCGCGCTGACCTTCGAGGCCATCATGGTCTGGCGCGAGGAGCTCGGCACCGGCCGCATCCTTCTGCGCGAGGTCATCGACCTGGAAGGCACCTACGGCGTCATGTTCCCGACCGCCGCGCCGGTCGTGCCCAGCGAGGGCGCCCCCGCCGCCGAGCCGGCCGAGCCCAAGGCCGAGGGCGAGGAGGGGGCCGAGGGCGGCGAGGACGAGGAGGACTTCGACGACGGCGCCGGCCCCACGGTCAGCGCCATGGAGGGCGAGCTGCGCGAGAGCGTCATGGAGACGCTGGACGCCATCGCCGCCGAGTTCGACGCCTTCCGCCGCCTGCAGGAGAAGCTGGTCGAGCGCCGGCTGAAGGGCGGCGACCTCAAGGAGGACGACCGCAAGGCCTACGAGGCCGCATCCGGCGCCATCGTCGGCCGGCTCAAGACCCTCAAGCTCAACAACAACCGCATCGAGGCGCTGGTCGACCAGCTCTACGCGATCAACCGCCGACTGATCGCCCTGGAAGGTCGCCTGCTGCGCCTGGCCGACAGCTACGGCATCAACCGCGGTGAATTCCTCAAGGCCTATTTCGGCCAGGAGCTGAACCCCGGCTGGCAGGACTCGGTCAAGGCGCTGGGCGTGCGCTGGACCAAGTTCAGCGAAAACGAGGGCGGCTCCATCGCCGACATCCGCCAGGAGATCGCGGCCCTGGCCACCGAAACCGGCGTGCCGATCGACGACTACCGCCGCATCGTCCAGACCGTGCAGAAGGGCGAGCGCGAGGCCCGTCAGGCCAAGAAGGAGATGGTCGAGGCCAACCTGCGCCTGGTGATCTCGATCGCCAAGAAGTACACCAACCGCGGCCTGCAGTTCCTGGACCTGATCCAGGAGGGCAACATCGGCCTGATGAAGGCGGTGGACAAGTTCGAGTACCGCCGCGGCTACAAGTTCTCGACCTACGCCACCTGGTGGATCCGCCAGGCGATCACCCGCTCGATCGCCGACCAGGCGCGCACCATCCGCATCCCGGTGCACATGATCGAGACGATCAACAAGATCGTCCGCACGTCCCGCCAGATGCTGCACGAGATCGGCCGCGAGCCGACGCCGGAGGAGCTGGCCGAGAAGCTGGCCATGCCGCTGGAGAAGGTGCGCAAGGTGCTCAAGATCGCCAAGGAGCCGATCAGCCTCGAAACGCCCATCGGCGACGAGGAGGACAGCCACCTGGGCGACTTCATCGAGGACAAGAACGCGGTCCTGCCCATCGACGCGGCGATCCAGTCGAATCTGCGCGAGACCACGACCCGCGTACTGGCCTCGCTGACCCCGCGCGAGGAGCGGGTCCTGCGCATGCGCTTCGGCATCGGCATGAACACCGACCACACCCTCGAGGAGGTCGGCCAGCAGTTCTCGGTGACCCGCGAACGCATCCGCCAGATCGAGGCCAAGGCCCTGCGCAAGCTGAAGCACCCCAGCCGCAGCCGGAAGCTGCGGAGCTTCCTGGATTCGTGATCGGCCCGTGGGGTCGGGCGCCCTTGGCGTCTGACCTCCCGGCTAGACGTCGACCACCACCTCGAAGCCGCCGAAGATCATGCGTTTGCCGTCGAAGGGCTGAGCCAGGCCCTGCATGCGCGGGTCCTTCATCGCCGTCTCCCAGCCGGCGTCCCGCGTCGCCTTGTCGGGCCAGGTGATCCAGCCCAGGACGACCGTCTCGTCGGGCCTGGCCTGGACGGCGCGCTTGAAGTCGGTGACCTGGCCGTCGGGAACGGCATCGCCCCAGGCGTCGACCACCCGCAGCGCCCCGGCCTCCCGGAAGACCGGGTCGACCGCCCGCGCGAAGGCGAGGTAGGCGTCCTTGCCGGCCGTGGGCACGGCGATCACGGTGGCGTCGATGTAGGCCATGTCGGGTTCCTCCGTTCGGCTGACCCTATCAGCCGGGGCGGCGGGGGGAAGGCAGGGCCCTTCGCCGGCGCCCGCCCGGAAGCCGGCCTTCGGCTTCGGCGCATTCCCCGGGTCACGACGCGGTCAGGCGGGATCGCCCGACCCTTGCGCCGCGGCCTGGGTTCGGTGGCTCCTGACTAGACCAGAACGGCGTCCCGCTCGGTTCCGGTCCGGGCGCCGTCGCGCACCGGCAGCTGGCTGGCCGCGAACCGGGCCGGCTCGACCGGCGAATGCAGGTGGTCGCTGACGGCCTTGCCGGACAGGAAGGGGGTCTTCTGCTGGACGCAGTAGTCGAGCTCGCGCCTGGTGCGGACGTTGGTGATGGCGGGCCAGATGCGGCGGCGCTGGTAGGCGTCCCGGTTCGCCAGGAACCGGGCGGCCGCCGCCAGCCGCGCGCCCTCGTCGCCCTCCGGCAGCTTCAGGGTCACGCTGTTGACCGCTTCCGCCGCCAGCGCCTCGATCGCGAAGGCCGGGTCGGCGGTCTGCAGGTCGACGAAGCTGAAATAGGGGCTCAGGAACTCGGTCAGCTGCTTCACGGCGGCGAAGCTGGGCGCCCGGGGCACGTCGTAAACCGCCGCCGCCAGGCGGGGGCGGGCCTCGGCGGGCAGGCTCTCCAGCGCCTCGACATAGCTGTCGCGGGTCTGGCGGTGGATGGCCGAGGAGAAGCTCACCGGCAGGAAGAGCAGGCCGCGGACGCCGCCGAGGACCGGACCGGCGGCCTTCAGGGTGCTGGTGTCGAACTCGACGACCGCCGTGGCGGGCGGCGCTTCGGCGGGGCTGTCGATGATGCTCATGAACACGCGCGCGCCCTTGCGCCGCGCGCTCAGGCCGCTGCCGATGAAGGAGTCCTTCAGGGCGCACCAGACGGCGCGGAAGGCGACTTCATGGGCGGCTTCGGCGGTCGGCAGGGCGCGTCGGGCGACGGCGGCGGGGTCGACCGGCACGTGAGGCCCCGCCTCCTTTTCCGGCGAGACGACGCGGAAGCCGTCGCGGGTGACCTGGGTGATGCGCCCCGGCACGCCCTCGATCTCGCCGCCCTCGGCGACGACTTTGCGCAGGACGCCGGCGTCGATGGCCGCAAAGCAGGTGACGGCGTTCTGTTCGCCTTCCAGCAGGACCAGATCGACGTGGCCCTGGGCGCTCTCCCCGAACAGCTTTCGATGCAGCTCGTCGGACAGCAGGGTCAGCTCCCCGGCGTCCAGCTGGGTCGCCCGCGGATCGGCCAGCAGAAAGGCGTAGGGCGCGATCTCGCCGTGCCGCCTCGGCCAGCGCCAGCGGGTCTCGAGGTAGGCCGAGGCGACCTTGCCGACGAGGGCGGCGAGGGCCTCGCCGCCGGCGGCGGCGCGATCGGCGTCGATCAGGATGCGAAGGCAGGCGAGGGCGGTCATGCTCCCACACTGCGCCCGAGCGCCTTTCCGCGATCCTAACCCAGTTTGCGCCATGACGTCGCACAACGGGGGGTTAAGTCGATCCGCCGCGACAGGCGGCGCGCCCGATCGGGCCGGCTCAACTCCGGCCCGGCGGCGCTCGGCGCTCGCCGGACGCGACCTCGCGGATCAGGGCCAGCGCCTCGGCCGGCGGCCGCTGTTCCACACGGCGATACTGGCGGCAGTCGGGCGTCCGCGAGACCAGGCCCGTCTCGACCAGCTCGCGGCGCAGCAGGGCGCGGTCGCCGAACCGGTGCAGCGCCTCGATCCGGGCGCTGACCTGCTGCTCGGTCATCACCTCGTCCGGCGGGATCCGCGACCAGAGGACCCACAGGCTGAGTCGCTGGTCGCCGGTGCGGGCGGGCCAGCGCTCGAGCCGGCCCTCCGCGTCGAAGCAGCGGGCCACCCGCTCGACCCGGGCCTGGTCCGCCGGCGCGGCCGAAGGCGCGGCCGGCGCGGGGACGTCGCCCTGGGCGCGGAAATGCTGGAAGTTCCGAAAGCCCGCGGCGCGGGCCAGGATGTTGAGCAGCTGGACGTGGCCGGGCGGGCCGCCGGCGGCGGCCAGCTCGCGCCGCAGCGCCCTGGCGAGCGCGGAGACGTCGCTCACGGCGAAGGGAAAGACGGTACGGGTCATCACCTGTCCTCGTTGCGCCTTCGGGGTCGACGGTCGCTGACTTTCGACACGGCGCAAGGACAAGGGCCTGTCGGGGAGACTATGGCAGGTCTAGCTTCCCTCGCGGGACAGCGACGCCTCGGTGAACTGCCGACCGTTGCCGCCCCTTATACCGAAGATAGCGAAGGCTCAACGCCGCCGTCTCGGCCTACGCGAACGTCTCCTGCAGGCGGAAATCCAGACGGTCGCGCACGGCGGGCCAGTCGAAGTCGCAGATCGACAGCACCACGGTGTCGCGTACGTGGCCGGTCCAGGTGATCTTGTGATTGCGCAGCGAGCCCTCGCGGGTCGCGCCCAGCTTCAGCACGGCCGCCTGGCTCCGGGCGTTGCGTTCGTCGATCATGAACTCCACGCGGATGGCGCCGGCGTCGAAGGCCTGGGCGAGCAGCAGCCGCTTGGACTCCGGGTTCACCGGCCCGGATCGCGCGTCGGGGTGGATGAAGGTCGAGCCGATCTCCACGCCGCGGTCGAGCCGGCGGATGTTGAGGAAACTGGAGGTTCCCACCACCCGCCCGTCCTTGAGCCGACGGATGGCGTAGGTGATGCGGGCGCCGCGCTCCATGCCGTCCATGGCGGCGGCCCACCAGTCGGCGAACCCCTCGCCGCAGCCGTTCACCGACATGATCTCCCAGGACTCAGGATCGCAGTCGATCGCCGCGCGCAGCTCTTCGCGGTGATCGGGCGTGACCGGCTCGAGCCGCACGTGGCGGCCCTTGAGGCGTTTGGGCTTGAGGTTCATGCCCGCCAGCTTCGCAAAGCGGCGCCGGCTTGGAAAGTCTCTTGCCAGGGCTAGAAAACTTTAGATATAAATTAAAAGACTTGAGGTTAACTGAAAGGGGACGTGGATCATGAACCTGTCTCGCGCCATCGATTCGAGGCTGGCGGAACAGGCGAGGACGTTCGAGGTCGTCGCCTGGATCGCCGTGGTCGTCCTCGCCCTCAACTTCCTCGCGCTCCTGCGGGTGCTGACCCTGATCGAACCGGTGACCGCCGCCTTCGCGCACGGCGCCTGGGAGGGGCTCGGTCCGGCGATCGCCCCGGTGGGGCGCCGGCTGGTCGAGCTGATGCCCGTCTTCTTCTACCTGGGCGGTGTGATCTCCCTCGCGCGCATGTTCGGCCGGGTGGCCAACGGCGAACTGCTGTCGCGGACCAACGCCGCAGGCCTCGCCGACGTCGGCTCCTCGCTGATGTGGGGCGCCGCCGCCGGCGCGGTCATGGTTCCCTGGATCCAGTCCTGGATCGACCGGGACTACGGATTCGGCGGCCTGGACCTGACGCTCGAGACCGCGATCCTCTTCGTGATCGGCGGCGCGCTCATGGTTCTGGGGCGCATCATGACCCACGCGACGGGCCTGCAGACCGAGCTCGATTCGAACGTCTGACCGTGCCGGTGATCGTGACCCTGGACGTCATGCTGGCGCGCCGGAAGATGAAGGCCCGGGACCTGGCGCAGCGCATCGGCCTGTCGGAGACCCAGCTCTCCCTGCTGCGGACCGGCAAGGTGAGGGGCGTGCGCTTCGAGACCCTGGCCAAGCTCTGCGCCGTACTGGAGTGCTCGCCGGGGGAGTTGCTGGAGTACGCCTACGACCCGGCGGACCTGACGGCGGCGCCGGACGAGTAATCCTCCCCGGAGCGCAGCGAGGGGGAGGGGACGGAGCCGTCATCTCATGCGCTGACCCTCCACCGGCTTCGCCGGTCCCCCTCCCGGCAAGCCGGGGAGGATTCGCCTTCCGCTGCACCGCACCCAAGCCTTTCGCACTTGCCCCGGACGGAAAGCCTCTGCTACCTTATTCAAACAATCGTTTGAAACAAGGGCAGGGCCGATCATGGACTTCGACATCTCTCCGAAACAGCGCCAGTTCCTCGACCGCATCGTGGCGTTCATGGACGAGCACATCGCGCCGGCCGTGCCCCGCTACAACGAGGAAATGAACGTCCTGGGCGCCGAACGCTGGAAGGTCGTGCAGGTCGTCGAGGAGCTGAAGGGAAAGGCCAAGGCCGCCGGCCTGTGGAACTTCTTCATGCCGCCGCACAGCGGCCAGACCCACGTCGACGACACCTTCGAGTTCGAGGGCGTCCAGCTGACCAACCTCGAGTACAGCCTGATCGCCGAGCAGATGGGCAAGATCGGCTTCGCCTCGGAGGTGTTCAACTGCTCGGCGCCGGACACCGGCAACATGGAAGTGCTGATGCGCTACGGCACGCTGGAGCAGAAGGAGCGCTGGCTGCGGCCGCTGATGAACGGCGAGATCCGCTCGGCCTTCCTGATGACCGAGCCGGCGGTCGCCAGCTCCGACGCCACCAACATCGAGACCCGCATCGAGCGTGACGGCGACCACTACGTCATCAACGGCCGCAAATGGTGGTCCTCGGGCGTGGGCGATCCGCGCTGCAAGGTCGCCATCGTCATGGGCAAGACCGACCCGGACAACGCCAGCCGCCACCAGCAGCAGTCGCAGGTTCTGGTGCCGCTCGACAGCCCCGGCATCGAGATCGTGCGCATGCTGCCGGTGTTCGGCTACGACGACGCTCCGCACGGCCACGCCGAGGTCGTCCTCAAGGACGTCCGCGTGCCGGTCGAGGACGCCCTGCTGCTGGGCGAGGGCCGCGGCTTCGAGATCGCCCAGGGCCGCCTTGGCCCGGGCCGCATCCACCACTGCATGCGCACCATCGGCACGGCGGAAGTGGCCCTCGAGAAGATGGTCAAGCGACTGATGAGCCGGAAGGCGTTCGGCAAGTACCTCTCCGACCATTCGGTCTGGGAGCAGCGAGTCGCCGAGGCCCGCATCGACATCGAGATGTGCCGCCTGCTCTGCCTCAAGGCCGCCGACATGATGGACAAGGCCGGCAACAAGTCGGCGCGGCTGGAGATCGCCATGATCAAGGTGGCCGCGCCGCGGATCGCCCTGAAGATCATCGACGACGCCATCCAGGCTCACGGCGGCGCGGGGGTGACCACGGACTTCGGCCTGGCCTCGGCCTACGCCCACCAGCGCACCCTGCGCCTGGCGGACGGGCCGGACGAGGTCCACTGCCGCACCATCGCCCAGAACGAGTTCGGCAAGTACGGCGATCTGAAGATGCAGCAACGGGCCGAGCGGGAACGCGCGCTTGAGGTGGCCGGCATCCGCTAGCAGAGTGTCGCGTCACTGGCGTTCAGACCAGTCCGCGCAAGGAGGACCCCGTCGGCGGAAACGCCGGCGGGGTTCGTCGCGAAGGGGGCGCGGTCAGGACGCGCCGGCCGCCCGGGTCAGGCACTGGGCGGGCTCGAGCATGGCGTGCTGAGCCAGGCAGTAGACCCCCTCGTAGTAGGGGCCGGCGGCCGACAGGCACATGTGATAGTTCAGCTTGGCCATGCGCAGGCACTGGCCCGCGGCCGGATCGCCGGCCAGGGGGCGCACGGCTTCGCTGTCGGCCGGTTCGCCGATCGCCATGGCCGCCGCCAGGGCGACCGCCCGCGTCACGGCGCCGGCGCCGATCAGCCAGGGTCCGCCGCCATAGCCGGCCGGAGTGGCGACCGCCGGGGCCGGGCGGGGCGCGTCGCCCAGGCGTTTGACCTCGGCCAGCAGCCGGGCCGCTTCGGGGGTGAAGGCGCGCGACCAGGCCTGGGCCTGCACGTCGTAGGAGGCCTGCTTCATCGCCCGGCCGCCGGCGGCCAGACGCTCGGCCTCGCGGCGCAGGGCCGCGGCCGCGCGGGCCTCGGCCTCCCGGGCGCCGGCGAGCCGGGCGGCGGTCTGCGGCGCCTCGACCAGTTCGGCGATCATCGCCTCGCGGCCGACCGCCCGGGCGCGCCGCCGCGCCGCGTCCACGAAGTCCGGGGCCTCGGCGGCGGCGAGGGCGGCGTAGAGGATCATCCCCTCGCTGAACTGCTGGGGTTCATAGGCGCCGCCCTTGCGGACCGCGTCGGCGACCTCCAGGCCGCTGCGCAGCCGGGGCGAGAGGTCCGAGACCCCGCCGAGGAACGACTCGAAACGGACCAGGGCCGACCGCGCCTCCTCCGGCAGGCGCGCCGCGGGCGGCGCCTCCCACCCCTCCTGCGAGGCGGCGGCCCCGCTCCAGAGCACGGGGACCGCGCACAGGACGGCCGCGGCCCGTCGGGCCGCACGATTGACTGACGACATGACGAACTCCCTCCGACCGGACCATCACGCGCCTGGTTTTATTGCTGTCGTCCTAAAGGAAATTGATAATAGTGAGTTAACTTGTCCGTCGTGACTACCATGCCGGTAGGGGTAACCGGAATTCACCATGGCCCAAACGGCGCGCGGACTGTCATCGGGTCGGCGATTACTCTGAGGGAGGCGTGCGGTCGCGGAGGGGGAACGGCCGGCGGCGACGGCGCGGACCCGGCCGGCTCAGACGGTCAGCAACGGCCCGCCCTGGATCTGCCGGCCGGTCCACATCGGCAGGGAGAGGGTGAGGGCCATCAGCACCTCGAGCAGCAGGGTCTGCACGCCCGCGCCGTCGGCCGGGCCGTCGAGCACGCCCGACGCGATCCGGCCGAGCGCCGCCCCGGCCCAGAGCAGGCCGAGCGCCAGGGCCATGCCGGCGCCCAGGGCCGGGTAGTAGCCCAGCAGGCCCGCCACGCCCGCGTGCGCGACCAGCAGCATGGCTCCGTAGCCGCGCGCCGCCGCCAGCCCGCCCCGGCCGTCGGGCGCGGGCGCCAGGCCGCGCAGGGCCAGCGCCGCATCGGGCCGGGCCAGGATGTAGCCGCCCATGGCGCCGGCGATCGAACAGGCGAGGACGGCCAGGACGTAGGGGATCAAGGCTTCACTCCGGGGCGTGGCAGACGGCCTCGATATTGTGGCCGTCGGGATCGAGGACGAAGGCGCCGTAATAGGCCGGATGATAGTGCGGCCGCAGGCCCGGCCCGCCGTTGTCGCGCCCGCCGGCGGCCAGCGCCGCGGCATGGAAGGCCGCGACCGCCGCGCGGGTTTCCGCCGCCAGGGCGATGTGCAGCCGTCCGGTGACCGGCCCGGTCCCCTGGATCCAGAAGAACGGCCGGGCGTCGCCGAAGCCGATCGCGCCGGCGCCGCCGGTCATCTCGGGCGTCACGGCCATCACCCGGCGCAGGCCGAGCGGCGCCAGCGCCTGGTCGTAGAAGGCCGCCGAGCGGTCGAGGTCGGAAACTCCCAGTCCGATGTGGTCGATCATGCCGCTGCTCCCGCGTCGTCCGGAACTGACTAGCACGCCGGCGCGCTTTAGCTCGATCCGATTCCCTTGACTCCGGACTGGCCTCCACCTACCTCCCCGCGGTCGTTGGCACTCGGGCCGAGTGACTGCTAACAGTCTCCGCCCGTCCGCCCGCGAAACCGTTCAACCACCGTACCCACGGAGACGACCCGATGAAGTTTCGTCCTCTTGGCGACCGCGTCCTGGTGAAGCGCGTCGAGGAAGAAGAGAAGACCAAGGGCGGGATCATCATCCCCGACACCGCCAAGGAAAAGCCGCAGGAAGGCGAAGTGATCGCCGTCGGGCCCGGCGCCCGCGACGACTCCGGCAAGGTCCACGCCCTGGACGTCAAGGCCGGCGACCGCATCCTGTTCGGCAAGTGGTCGGGCACCGAAGTGAAGATCGACGGCGAAGACCTGCTGATCATGAAGGAAAGCGACGTTCTGGGCGTGGTCGAGAAGTAATCCGCTTCCCGATCTTCCCGGCGAACTCCGCGACCCGGACGTAGCCGCCGAACTCAGAATTTAACCCGAAGTCCCGCACCCCCTGACCTGGATCCCGGCCATCGCCGGGACGATCGGAGGGCAAGGACCGGAACCTCAGAAGGAAACCGAAATGGCCGCCAAAGACGTCTATTTCTCCTCCGACGCGCGCGACAAGATGCTCCGCGGCGTCAACATCCTCGCCAACGCCGTCAAGGTGACCCTCGGCCCCAAGGGCCGCAACGTGGTCATCGAGAAGTCCTTCGGCGCCCCGCGCTCAACCAAGGACGGCGTCTCCGTCGCCAAGGAAATCGAACTGGCCGACAAGTTCGAGAACCTGGGCGCCCAGCTGATCCGCGAGGTCGCCTCCAAGACCAATGACAAGGCCGGCGACGGCACCACCACCGCCACGGTGCTGGCCCAGGCCATCGTCACCGAAGGCCTCAAGTCGGTCGCGGCCGGCATGAACCCGATGGATCTCAAGCGCGGCGTCGACAAGGCGGTCGCCAAGGTCGTCGAGGAGATCAAGGCGACCTCCAAGAAGGTCACCACCAACAACGAGATCGCCCAGGTCGGCGCCATCTCGGCCAACGGCGACCAGGAAATCGGCGACATGATCGCCAAGGCCATGGACAAGGTCGGCAACGAAGGCGTCATCACCGTCGAGGAAGCCAAGACCGCCGAGACCGAACTCGACGTCGTCGAGGGCATGCAGTTCGACCGCGGTTACCTGTCGCCCTACTTCATCACCAACGCCGACAAGATGGAGGCCCAGCTCGAAGAGCCGCTCATCCTGCTGTTCGAGAAGAAGCTGTCGGGTCTGCAGCCGCTGCTGCCGGTGCTGGAAGCCGTCGTGCAGTCGGGCCGTCCGCTGCTGATCATCGCCGAGGACATCGAAGGCGAGGCCCTGGCCACCCTGGTGGTCAACAAGCTGCGCGGCGGCCTGCGCGTCGCCGCCGTCAAGGCGCCGGGCTTCGGCGACCGCCGCAAGGCCATGCTGGAGGACATCGCCATCCTGACCGGCGGTCAGGTGATCAGCGAAGACCTCGGCATCAAGCTCGAGAACGTCACCCTCGACATGCTCGGCCGGGCCAAGAAGGTCACCATCACCAAGGACGACACCACGATCGTCGACGGCTCTGGCGACAAGGGCGGCATCGAGGCCCGCATCGCCCAGATCAAGAAGCAGATCGAGGACACCACCAGCGACTACGACAAGGAGAAGCTGCAGGAACGCCTGGCCAAGCTGGCCGGCGGCGTTGCGGTGGTCCGCGTCGGCGGCGCCACGGAAGTCGAGGTGAAGGAAAAGAAGGACCGCGTCGACGACGCCCTCAACGCGACCCGCGCGGCCGTCGAGGAAGGCATCGTCCCGGGCGGCGGCGTCGCCCTGCTGAAGGCCTCCAAGGTGCTCGACAGCCTGGTCGGCGAGAACGACGACCAGACCGCCGGCGTCGCCATCGTGCGCCGCGCCCTGCAGGCGCCGATCCGTCAGATCGCCGAGAACGCCGGCGTCGAGGGGTCGATCGTGGTCGGCAAGGTGCTCGACAACAAGTCGGCCACCTTCGGCTTCAACGCCCAGACGGAAGAGTACGTCGACCTGGTGCAGGCCGGCGTCATCGACCCGGCCAAGGTCGTGCGAACGGCCCTGCAGGACGCGGCCTCGGTCGCCGGCCTGCTGATCACCACGGAAGCGGCGATCGTCGAGGCCCCCAAGAAGAACGCTCCCCCCGCCGGCATGCCCGGCGGCGGCATGGGCGGCATGGGCGACATGGACTTCTAGGGAAGTCCATAAAGTCGCCCATCACGAAGAGTGGCCGGATCTGGGCGCGCCCCCTCCCGCACGGCGACATGGACTTCTAGTCCACGCGCTCGGCTGAGTGAGATGAAGGGCGGCTCCAGCAACGGGGCCGCCCTTTTTCTTTCCTCCCCTTCAGGGGAGGGGGCGCGACAATTTTCGCCATTCGCGCGGACGCCCCATAGGTCGACAGCCAGATCAGCAGGTCCGTGGCGAAGGCGATCAGGGTGTCGAGCAGGCCGACGGGCTTGGCACGGCCGCTCTCGGCCCAGGCGAGGTGGCCGAGTTCCTCGGCCTGGATGTCCGTGACCACAGCGGAGACTTCCGGGTCGCGATCGGCGAGCCAGCGGAGTTGGTCCTCCAAGTGGCGGTGGACGGTGCGCTCCACGGCGGCGGTGCTGGCCAGTATGGCTTCACGGCCGAGCAAAGCCGTCATCAGACCCAGGGCGAAGCCGCCCAGGCCCCAGGCCGGCAGGGCGCCGCAGGGAATGATCCCGCGGGCCCGCATCAGGTCGCGGAACCGCTCACGGTGGCGCTTTTCGTGGCCAAGGATGTCCCGAAGGGTCGCAGTGTCGGGCGACCGGCTCAGGCGGGCAACCCACAGCTGGGCCCGATAGATGAAGATCGCGCCCGACTCGCCGGCGTGATTGACCCGCAGGATGTCGGCGATGATCTGGCTGGGCGACCGCGCCACGTCGCGACTACTCGTCGCCCTCGTTCGGGCCGATCAGCATGTGGCCGAACCAGCTGACCAGGCCGACGACGATCGCGCCCCAGAAGGCGGGCCACCAGCCGTTGACGTCGAAGCCGGGAACCAGCCAGCCGGCCAGGGCCAGCATGCCGGCGTTGACCACCAGCAGGAACAGCCCCAGCGTCACCAGGGTCAGCGGCAGGGTGAAGAAGAACACCACCGGCCGGACGATGGCGTTGACCACCCCCAGCACCAGCGCGGCGATCAGCAGCGCCTGCCCGTCCGCGACCTCGACCCCGGGCACGAACTCCTGGGCCAGCCACAGCCCGGCCATGCCGAACAGGGTGCGCAGCAGCAGGCGGGCGAGCATCATGGCGGGCCTCCGGTCGGACGGTCAGCTTATCGGCACGGAAAGCTCGCCTCCAGCGCCTTCATCAGCGCCGGATCGGCGGGCTGCGCGGCCAGCGCCGGGCGCGCCTTGAGCCAGGCGACCACCTTCGGCCCGGCGGTTTCCTCCGGCACGCAGAAGGGCAGCTTCTGGTCGCCCACGGAGCGTTCCCAGATCAAGTCGAAGATGCGGTCCTCGCAAGCCTTGGCGTCGGCGTCGCAGAGGGCGAGGAACCCGGCCACCGTCGCCGGCCGCGGGATCGGCTGCGGCTGCGGAACGTAGACGGCGAGGAGCAGGGCGAGGAGCATGGGCGACATTAGCATCCTCCCCCGCGAGGGGGAGGGGGACCATCCGAAGGATGGTGGAGAGGGAGACTCCGCAGTTGACCGATATGGAATAGACACTATAGATTGCAATTCACCGTATCACAATCGTCGCGAATCCCATGCAAACGACCGAGGCCACACGAAATCTCGCGAAGCGCCTGCGGCGCCGGATGAACGGACCGGAGGTCCGCCTTTGGAGTCGTCTGAGAGCCAACCGGCTGGATGGCGTCCACTTTCGCCGGCAACATCCCATCGGCCCATATGTCCTGGACTTCTTCTGCGCGCGGGCGAAGTTGGCCATCGAGGTCGACGGCGCATCGCATGACGACGAAGAAAGGCGGTTCACGGACGCGGAACGGGACGCCTGGCTCGCGGCGCTGGGCGTCACGACGCTTCGGCTGTCCTCGCTGACGGTGACCGAAGATATGGAGGCGGCGTTGTCCTCCATCCGGACCAGGCTTCGACGGCTGCTGGCCTGAGCCCAGCGCCCCCCTCTCCCCCATCCTGCGGATGGTCCCCCTCTCCCTGACGGGAGAGGAAGCCCTACTCCGCCGGCAGCAGGTTCTCCTGGCGGCGGGCCATCAGGCGGTCGAATTCGGTCCAGACGCCGTCTTCGCCATGCCATTGGCCCCGGGTGGCGGCCTTGGAGTATTCGGTGGCGCGGGCCTCGAAGAAGTTGGCGTGCTCGACGCCGCTGATCAGCGGCTGCAGCCAGGGCAAGGGGTTCTCCTTCACCCCGTAGACCTCGGGCAGCTTCAGCTGGCGCAGCCGCCAGTCGGCGATGAAGCGGATGTAGGCCTTGATGTCCTCGGCCGTCATGCCGACCACCGGCCCCATCTCGAAGGCCAGGTCGATGAACCGGTCCTCCATGTCGACCACGGTCTTGCAGCAGTCGACGATGTCGTCCGCCACGCTCCTCGTGACCGCGTGGGTCTCCTTGTTGAAGGCGTGGTAGAGCTTGATGATCCCCTCGCAGTGCAGGCTCTCGTCGCGCACCGACCAGCTGACGATCTGGCCCATGCCCTTCATCTTGTTGAAGCGGGGGAAGTTCATCAGCATGGCGAAGCTGGCGAACAGCTGCAGGCCTTCCGAGAAGCCGCCGAACATCGCCAGGGTGCGGCAGACGTCGGCGTGGGTGTCGACGCCGAACTGGCCCATGTAGTCGTGCTTGGCCTTGAGGGCCTCGTATTCCATGAAGGCCCCGAACTCGCTCTCGGGCATGCCGATGGTCTCGAGCAGCAGGGCGTAGGCGGCGATGTGGATGGTCTCCATGTTGGCGAAGGAGGCCAGCATCATCTTCACTTCGGTCGGTTTGAAGACCCGGCCGTAGCGCTCCATGTAGTTGTCCTGCACCTCGATGTCCGCCTGGGTGAAGAAGCGGAAGATCTGGGTCAGCAGGTTGCGCTCGGCGTCGTTGAGGTTGGCCGCCCAGTCCTTGCAGTCCTCGCCCAGCGGCACCTCTTCCGGCATCCAGTGGACCTGCTGCTGCTTCTTCCACATGTCGAACGCCCACGGATAGCGGAACGGCTTGTAGGCGGCGGACGGTGTGAGCAGACCGGGCAGGGACTTGGACGGGGCCATGACGACAGGAAGCTCCGGGTGGCGGGCGGGAATCGTGGCGGTGCGCTAGGCTGGGGCTACCGTATCAAACACGCCGGGCGCATCTAGTGGCCATGCTGACGCGGACCACAAGATGTTGTGAGTATGTCTGTGGAGACCATGAACGGACCATTGACCCTTTATAGCGCCGCCGGATCGGGCGGCGTGGCCGTCGAGGCGGCCCTGACGCTGATCGGTCGCCCTTTCGAGGTCGTCGAGGCGGCGACCTGGGAGCAGGATCCGGAGGTCCTGGCCCGCGTGAAAGCCGTCAATCCCCTGCGCCAGGTTCCGGCCCTGGTGCTGCCGGACGGGGAGATCCTGACCGAAAGCGCCGCCATCCTGATCTGGCTGGCCGAGCGCCACCCGGAGGCGCGTCTCGGCCCGCCGCCCGGCGATCCCCGGCGCGGCCGGTTCCTGCGCTGGATGACCTACGTGGCGGGAATCTACGGCTTCTACTGGGTCAAGGACGACCCGTCGCGCCTGGCGCCCGAGCCCTCGGCCCGGCCGGCGCTGGTCGAGCGGGCCGAGGCGCGCATCCTCGAACTCTGGCGGGGCATGAACGACCAGGTCGAGCCGGGCGACCATATCCTGGGCGAGGGGCCGACCGTCCTCGACCTCTATGTCGCCGTGGTCTCCCGCTTCCGCCCCCGCCGCGCCCGGTTCTACGCCGCGGCGCCGAAGCTGAAGCCGGTGGTCGAGCGCGTCGACGCCGATCCGCGGCTGGCGGACTTCTGGACCCGCCGGTATCCCTTCTTCGAAGGCTGGGATCGATAGGCCGGCGCGCGCCGGGGAACCATGTCGGCGCGCCGGCCGCTCATT
Organism: Pseudomonadota bacterium; assembly: GCA_049323695.1. Taxonomy (GTDB): domain Bacteria; phylum Pseudomonadota; class Alphaproteobacteria; order Caulobacterales; family Caulobacteraceae; genus Caulobacter. The sequence goes on along the minus strand of JBMOOF010000027.1, from coordinate 27,576 downwards.
CGGTCCTGAGGAGCGGCCGCAACAGAGGAGAAGCGCCATGCCCTACGTCGACGGCTTCGTCGTGCCGGTGCCGAAGAAGAACATCGAGGCCTACAAGGACCTCGCCCGCAAGGCCGGCGAGGTGTGGATGGAGTTCGGCGCGCTCTGCTACGTCGAATGCCTGGCCGACGACGTTCCCTATGGCGAGCTCACCTCCTTCCCGCGCGCCGTGCAGACGACCGACGACGAGGTCGTGGTCTTCTCCTGGATCACTTACGAGAGCCGCGAGAAGCGCGACGAAATCAACGCCAGGGTCATGGCCGACCCGCGCATGAAGTTCGACGCCGAGACCAGCCCCTTCGACGCCAAGCGGATGATCTTCGGCGGCTTTGTGAGCTTTCTGGAGATGGGCGCCGCGACCTAGGGACCGCCGCCCGCGCCGGGCGCTATCCTTATTCCATCCTTACGCCGGCGGGCCGCCTTCCTGATCGAAAGGCGATGCGCGGCCGCGCTAGGTCCGTCTCCCCGCCCGCGCCGGGCGGACGGAGACCGCCATGTCCGCGACGCCGACCGCCGAATCCCCCGCCGCCGCGACGAAAGCGGGCCGCGGCCATGGCTTCTGGGCCCTGACGCTCGCCTCGGTGGGGGTGGTGTTCGGCGACATCGGCACCAGCCCGCTCTACGCGATGCGCGAGGCGCTGGCCCACACCCGGGGGCTGCCGCCCGAGGCGGCGGCGATGGGCGTGGTCTCGCTGGTGTTCTGGGCCCTGACCCTGATCGTCACCGTCAAGTACCTGATCGTCGTCCTGCGGGCCGACAACAAGGGCGAGGGCGGCACCCTGGCGATGATGGCGCTGGCCCAGCACGCCATGGGCCGCCGGTCGGCGCTGGTCTTCCTGCTGGGCCTCGTCGGGGCGGCGCTGTTCTACGGCGACGGCCTGATCACGCCGGCGATCTCAGTGCTGTCGGCGGCGGAGGGGATCGTGGCGGCGCCGGGGGTCGGCGAGCGGTTCCAGCCCTTCGTCCTGCCCACCGCCGCGGCCATCCTGGTCGCCCTGTTCCTGGTGCAGTCGAAGGGCACGGCCCAGGTCGGACGCTACTTCGGCCCGATCACGCTGGTCTGGTTCGCCGTACTGGCGGCCATGGGCCTTGGCCACATCGCCCGGGAGCCGGCGATCCTGCTCGGTCTCAGCCCGCATTACGGCGCGCGGCTGTTCGTCGAGAACTGGGTGCTGGGGCTGGCGGTGCTGGGCAGCGTCTTCCTGGTCGTCACCGGCGCGGAGGCCCTCTACGCCGACGTCGGCCACTTCGGCAAGGGACCCATCCGCACCGCCTGGCTGGCCGTGGCCTTCCCCTGCCTGATGCTCAACTACCTGGGCCAGGGGGCGCTGGTGCTGGCCGACCCTTCGGCGGCGGCGGATCCCTTCTTCCGGATGATCCCCGGCTTCGCCTACTGGCCGGTGCTGCTGCTGACCACGGCCGCCACGGTCATCGCCAGCCAGGCGGTCATCACCGGCGCCTTCTCGGTCACCCAGCAGGCGGTGCAGCTGGGCCTGCTGCCGCGGATGACGATCCGCCGGACCAGCGAGACCGTCGCCGGCCAGATCTACGTCCCGGCCATCAACGGGATGCTGATGGTCGGCGTCCTGGCCCTGCTGGCGATCTTCCGCAATTCCTCCAACCTCGCCGCCGCCTACGGCATCGCCATCACCGCGACCATGGTGACGACCGTGCTGCTGCTGTTCGTCATCGCCCGCCGCCAGTGGCGCTGGCCGTTCCTGGGCGCGGCGGCCCTGGTCGCGCCCTTCCTGCTCATCGACTTGACCTTCTTCGGCGCCAACACCCTCAAGTTCGCCCAGGGCGGCTGGTTCCCGGTGGCGCTCGGGGCCGGCCTGATGGTGCTGATGTGGACCTGGACCCGCGGCGCCCGGATCCTGGCCGACAAGGCCCATCGCGACTCGGTGCCCCTGGCCGACCTCGCCGCGGCGCTGCAGGCCCGTCCGCCCCACCGCAGCGACGGCACGGCGGTGTTCCTGACCTCGGACCCGGCGGTCGCCCCGGTCGCCCTGACCCACAACCTCAAGCACAACCGCGTGCTCCACCGGCAGAACATCATCCTGACCGTGCGCACCGCCGACGCGCCGCGCGTGCCGGAGGCCGAGCGCGTCGAGCTGGCCGCGGTGAACGACGACTTCCGGCGGGTGACGCTCAACTACGGCTTCATGGAGACGCCCAACGTGCCCAAGGCGCTCGGCCTGCTCCGCCAGAAGGGACTGAAGTTCGACATCATGGCGACGTCGTTCTTCCTGGGGCGGCGGTCGGTCGTGGCCTCGGCCCGCTCGGGCATGCCGCTCTGGCAGGACAGGCTGTTCATCCTGCTGATGAGGAACGCCGCCAACCCCACCGACTTCTTCCAGATCCCGCCCGGCCGCGTGGTCGAGATGGGGACCCAGGTCTCGGTGTAGGGGACCCGGACCGATGGCCGCCCCCGGCGTCGCCGCCGCCCGCGTCGTCCGGCTCGAGCGCCTGCTCGTCGCGGCGGAGGCGGGCGCGGACGTCGCCGGCGAGGTCGACGCCTTCGTGCGCGAGGTCCGCGGTCGGCCGGGCGACCTGGCCGCGGTGATCGCGGCGGTCGAGCTGGTCGCCGCGCTCTCGACCCCGCCGGGCGCGGCGCCGACCTTCGCCGAGGCCTTCTTCGCCGCGGTCGCCGCCCGCCTGCGCCGGCCGCCTACGCCTCCGGATCCCGGAGGAAGCGGTAGCCCACGCCCGGTTCGGTCACGATCCGGCGCGGCGCCGACGGCTCGGCCTCGAGCTTCTGGCGCAGCTGGCCGACGAACACCCGCAGGTACTGCACGTCCTGTTCGTGCGCGGGCCCCCAGACGGCGGTCAGCAGCTGGCGATGGGTCACCACCCGGCCGCCGCCCTCCAGCAGGGTCGCCAGCAGCTCGAACTCCTTGCGCGACAGCCGCACCGGCCGGCCGTCGCGCCGGACCAGCCGCATGGCGAGGTCGATCTCCAGGTCGCCGGCGACCACCGCGCCCGGCGCCGGCTCCACATGCGGCCCCCGGCGCAGCACGGCGCGCAGCCGGGCCAGCAGTTCGCCGACGCTGAACGGCTTTTCGACGTAGTCGTCGGCGCCCAGGTCGAGGGCGTCGATCTTCTCCATCTCGCGGTGGCGGGCCGAGAGAATGACGATCGGGCCCTCGTAGGAGCGCCGCGCCCGCTCGAGCGCATCCTTGCCGTCCATGTCGGGAAGGCCCAGGTCGAGCACGACGGCGTCCGGCGTTCGCGTCGCCAGTTCGCGCAGGCCCGCCTCGCCGGTGTCCGCCCGCAGCGGATCGTAGCCCGCGGCCTCCAGCGCCGGCGTCAGGAACCGGTGGATCTGGGGCTCGTCGTCGATGACCAGGATGCGGGGCCGGCGCTGGGTCAAAGCAGATCCCTCGGGGTGCGGGTCGCCTTCGGCAGGGAGACCAGGATGCGGGTTCCCCGGCCGTCGGCGACCGGGCTTCTCGCCGCGATACGCCCGCCGAGCGCTTCGATGAAGCCCTTGGCGATCGACAGGCCCAGGCCCAGGCCGTCGCGGCGGTCGGCAGCGCCGTCCAGCCGGCGGAACCGGTCGAACACGGTCTCCAGCGCCTCGCCGGCGATTCCGGGTCCCTCGTCCTCGATGGCGACCACCACCTGTCCCGAGTCCTCGTAGGCGGCGATCTCGATCCGCGAGCCCGCCGGACTGTAGGCGACGGCGTTCTCGAGGACGTTCAGCAGGGCCTGCTCGACCAGGGTCCGGTCGCTGCGCACGCGGGAGAGATCGCGGGCGAAGTCGCGCTCGACCCGCCGGTCGCCGATCCGCTCGCCCAGTCGCGCGATCGCCGAGGACGCGGTCTCCCGCAGGTCGATCCATTCCCGCCGGGGCTTCAGCGCGCCCGCCTCCAGCCGGGCCATGTCGAGCAGGTCGCCGACGTAGCGGTTCAGGCGGCGGGCCTCCTCGCCGATGCTCTCCAGCAGGTCGCGGCGCACCGCGGGCTTCAGCTGGTCGCCGTAGTCGAGCAGGGTGGTAGCCGAGCCCAGCACCGTCGACAGCGGCGTGCGGAAGTCGTGGCTGATCGAGTTCAGCAGGGTCGAGCGCAGCTCGTCGGCCCGGCGCAGGGCCTGGTTGTCGGCCGCCGCGGCGGCCAGGCCGGCCCGCTCCAGCGCCACCGCCCCCTGCCGCAGCAGCGCGGCGATCAGCACCGCCGCCTCGGAGCCGGGCGCCGGGGGCTCGCCGCGAAGGCCGACGACGGCGACGGCGCCGCCGGCGCCGGGCAGGGGCTCGAACCGCCAGTCGGGCGGGCCGTCGCCGCCCGCCGCCGCGGCCTCGCCCGTCGCCAGCGCCGCGCGGGCGAGGCCCATGGTCGCCTCGCCCAGCTGGTCGAGCCCGACGGGCCCGGCGGCCAGGCGCAGGCCGTCGGGCGCCGGCGACAGGACCACGGCCGCTCCGGCCCCGGTCTCGGCCAGGCGGTCGACCAGCGTCCTGGCCGTGTCCTCGGCGGTCGTGGCCGCGGCCAGCGCGCGGCTGGCGTCGAGCATCGCGCCGAGCCGGCGGGCGTGGCGCTCCGCCGCCCGCGCCTGGTCGCGCGCCCGGCCGGCCAGCCAGCCGGTCGCCAGGGCGACGGCGAAGAACATGCTGAACGTCACCAGGTCCGCCGCGTGGCCGATGCGGAAGGTGAAGCGGGGCTCGATGAACAGGAAATTGAAGGCGATCGCCGCCGCCAGGGCCGCGACCAGCGCCGGTCCGAGGCCGAAGCCCACGGCGCTGACCAGGACCGGCGCCAGGAACAGCATGGCGAGGTTCGCGCCGGTCAGGGCGGGTCCGGCTGTCCAGGCCGCGGCGGTGACGAGGCCCACCAGCGCCAGGGCCGCCAGGCCTCCGGGCGCCGCCCCGGCCAGTCGCCGCGCCGCCGTCGCTGTCGTCCGCCGGACCATCGCCTGTTCCCTTCGCGTCCGGCGACCATGCGCCATCCGCGGCCTCGCGTCAGGAGGCGTGCGAGGCCACCGGCGCCGTGTCGATGCTCAGTCGCAAACAATTCGCATTCTGAATACTGACGAACTCTATCCCATCGGAAGAAACAATCGATTGGGCCACTTGCCGCCGGGCGCCTATCTTGCGACTTCGCCTGCGATCGGGGTCCGCGGGCCCAGCCGCGCGGACCCCGATCGTTCCGCCCGACCCATCGGAGACCCGCGCCATGTCGCTCGCCGCCAGCAAGACCCTCGACAACCTGAAGGCCGCCTTCGCCGGCGAAAGCCAGGCCAACCGCCGTTACCTGTATTTCGCCCAGAAGGCCGACGTGGAGGGCTACAACGACGTCGCCGCCGTGTTCCGCTCGACCGCCGAGGGCGAGACCGGCCACGCCCACGGCCACCTGGAGTTCATGGAGGCCGTCGGCGATCCGGCCACCGGCCTGCCGATCGGCGGCACCTCGGACAATCTCAAGGCCGCCATCGCCGGCGAGACCCACGAGTACACCGACATGTATCCGGGCATGGCCCGCACCGCCCGCGACGAGGGCTTCGACGAGATCGCCGACTGGTTCGAGACTCTCGCCAAGGCCGAGAAGTCCCACGCCGGGCGGTTCCAGCGGGCGCTGGATTCGCTGGACTAGGGTCGAGAGGCGAGGGGCGAGGGGCGAGACGAGCGCTCTCGCCCCTCGTCCCTAATCCCTCACCCCTGCGCGCAGCGCCATGTCCGACACCCCGCCGCCCGCCGCCCGCGAAGGCTCCCTTGACGCCCCCACGCGTCACCCGCTCGCCTGGCGGGACGAGGCCTTCTACGACCTTGAAGCCATCGAGGCGGAGATGGAGCGGGTGTTCGACATCTGTCACGGATGCCGGCGCTGCTTCAATCTGTGCGACAGCTTCCCGCGGCTGTTCGACCTGGTCGACGAGGGCGCGACCGGCGAGATCGACGGGGTTCCGAAGGAGAAGTACGCCGACGTCGCCGAGGCCTGCACTCTCTGCGACATGTGCTTCATGACCAAGTGCCCCTATGTGCCGCCGCACGCGTTCAATCTGGACTTCCCGCACCTGATCCTGCGCTACCGGGCGGCGAAGCGGCGGCATGAGGGCGGCGACGCCGTGCGCGAGCAGCTCGGCAAGACCGATCGCAACGGCCGGCTGGCCAAGCCGGTGGCCGGGCTGGCGAACTGGGCGACGGCGCGTAAGAACACCCCGCTGCGCGGGCTGCTGGAGGCGATCGCCGGCATTGACCGCGAGGCCGAGCTGCCGGCCTATCACGCCAGGACCGCGCAGGACCGGCTGAAGACGCCCCCGGCGCCCGATCCCGCGGGCCCCGCCTTCGGCCGGCGCAGGGCGCTGCTCTACGCGACCTGCTTCGCCAACTACAACCAGCCGGACACCGCGACCGCCGCCGCCGCCGTTCTGGCGAAGCAGGGGGTCGAGGTCAGGCTGTTCTACCCCGAGTGCTGCGGCATGCCCCAGCTGGAGGCCGGCGACCTCGCCGACGTCGCCGGCCGGGCCGAGCGGGTCGCCGCGGCCTTCGCGCCGTTCATCGCCGACGGCTGGGACGTGGTGGCGCTGACGGCCTCCTGCGGGCTGATGATGAAGTTCGAATGGCCCTTGCTGATACCCGAGAGCGCGGCGGTGAAGGCCCTGTCGGCGGCGACCCGGGACGTCAGCGAGTATGTCGTCGGCCTGTCGAAGGCGTTCGGCCTGGCGCCGGGGCTGACGCCCCTGGCGGGCGGGGTCACGGTGCACCACGCCTGCCACGCCCGGGCCCAGAACATGGGCGCCAGGTCGGCGGAGATGCTGAAGCTGATCCCCGACACGCGGGTGGAACTGGTCGAGCGCTGCTCGGGCCATGGCGGCACGTTCGGGGTGATGAAGGAGACCCGGCCCGTCGCTCTCAAGGTCGGCAAGGCCGCCGCCCGCCAGGTCGCGCAGAAGACCACGGAGGAGCTCTGCTCCGACTGCCCGCTGGCCTGCAGGCACCTGGGCCAGATGGTCGCCGCGGAGGCCGATGGCCCCATCCTCCGCCAGGGTCATCCGATCGAGATGCTGGCGAAGGCGTATGGGCTGTGATTTCCCGATTTCCGCTGGCCCCGGCGAATGCCGCGACCCGGGTCCGACCCGAGCGGATCGTGGATGACACCTGGGCCCCGGCGTTCGCCGGGGTGAACGGAGAACGATAGATGCCGGCCAAGGATCGCGTCATCACGCCCGCCGACCTCGTCCCGGACGAGGTCTACGCCCGCGAGCGGCGCGAGCGGCGGGCCGCCCTGCTGCCCGTCAAGCGGTTGCGCCGGGTGGCGCTGGGGCCGTTCTGCACGGCGATCTTCGAGAGCTACGAGACCATGCTCTTCCAGGTGCAGGAGATGCTGCTGACCGAGCGCGGCGGCGCCGACCAGGTCCCCGATGAGCTGGCGGCCTACAATCCCCTGATCCCTCAGGGGTCGGAGCTGGTCGCCACGGTGATGTTCGAGATCGACGATCCGGTCCGCCGCGCCGCCGCCCTGGCGCGGCTGGGCGGCGTGGAGCATTGCTTCTTCCTGCAGTTCGGGGCCGACTTCCGCGCGCCCGGCGCGCCCGAGGGCGACGTCGAGCGCACGCGCGAGGACGGCAAGACCTCTTCGGTGCACTTCCTGCGGTTCCCGCTCGACGGGCCGCACAAGGCCGTCTTCCGCGACCCCGGGGTCGCCATCGCCATCGGCTGCGACCACGAACACTACGCCCATCTGGCCATGCTCAGCCCGGCCACGCGCGCGGAACTGGCGAGGGACTTCGGCTGAGGCGCGGGGCGGGCCCGGCGCGCCTTCCAGGGCCGGACGATCGGCTGTCGCTGAAGCATTTCCTGAAGTCTTGACTTGCCCCGGGGCGGTCGCCGGCATATACTTAAGCACATGCTTCACCAATCCACTCCGCCGCCGCTCGACGCCGTGTTCCATGCGCTGGCCGATCCGGCGCGACGGGGCATGCTGGAACGGCTGACCATCGGACCGGCGTCGGTCAGCCAGCTGGCCGAGCCGCTGCCGATGAGCCTGTCGGCGGTGGTCCAGCACCTGGCGGTGCTGGAGGCGGCCGGTCTGGTGCGGACGGAGAAGGCAGGGCGGGTGCGGACCTGCTCGCTGGACGCCGCCGCCCTGACCGCCGCCGAGCGCTGGATCGCCGCCCGCCGCACCGCCGTGGAACGCGCCCTGGACCGGCTGGGCCAGTACCTGGCGGAGGGCGGGCGTGAATCGTGATGCGTGATGCGCGCCGATGCCCGATCCCCGCTCCCCCAATCACGAATCACGATTCACGACTCAGCCCCGCCCCGAAAACCGGAGCCTCCCCCATGCCCTCCTCCCTCTGCCACGCCACCTTCTGCGTCGAGCGGGTCTACGACGCCTCGCCGACGCGCGTGTTCCACGCCTTCACCGATCCCGAGGCCCGCATGCGCTGGTTCTTCCAGGTCGACGCCTGGACCCTGCACGCGCACAGCGGCGGCGAACTCGGCGTCGGCAAGGCGGAGTCCAGCCGCTTCAGTCCGCCGGGGGCGACGGTGATCATCACCAACGACAGCATCTACCTGGACGTCGTCCCCGACGAGCGGGTGATCTTCGCCTACGCCATGACGCTGGGCGGGGCGCCGCTGTCGTCGTCGCTGTCGACCGTCGAGTTCCGGCCCGAGGGCGGGGGGACGCGGCTGATCTTCACCGAACAGGGCGTCTACCTCGACGGCAATGTCGATGGTCGGATCGAGGGGACCGAGCAGCTGATGGTCCGCCTGGGGGAGGAGGTCGCCCGGACGTGACGGGTGAATCGTGATTCGTGATACGTGAGTCGTGAGGGGTTGGGGATCGGGGGGCGCGGGCGCGGGCGCGCTGCTTCCCAATCACGTATCACGCATCACGTATCACGGCTCACGACCCTCCCCCCGGTCAGACGAGCAGGTCCAGCGCCCGGCCGACCATGACATCGGCGGTGCGGATGACGGTCTGCTGGGCCTTCAGCTGGGTGCGCGCCTGGGCCAGGGCGAGGACGTCCTGTTCGGGCCGCGCGAGCGGGTCGGCGACGATCTTCTGCGCCGCGACGTCAAGGCGCGCGGTCGCGGCGAGAAGGCCGGAGGCGGCGATGGCGAAGGCCTGCATGGCGCGGACCTCCCGGTGACGATGCCCTATCCTGGACCGGCGCGCTTAACGCATCGCGTGGAAGCGTGGTGAACGGGCGACAACCCTGATCCGCGTCGCTAGCATCGGCCCGACAATCCGAAATCAGGGAGCCGCCATGTCCACCGAACTCTTCTCGCTCGCCGGCAGGACGGCCCTGATCACCGGCGGCTCGCGCGGCATCGGCAAGATGATCGCGGCCGGATTCATCGCCGCCGGAGCGCGGGTCTACATCTCCTCGCGCAAGGCGGCGGCCTGCGACGCGGCGGCGGCGGAGCTGTCGGCCGGGGGCGGCGTCTGCATCTCGCTGCCGCAGGACGTCTCGACCGTGGAGGGCTGCCGCCTGCTGGCCCAGGCCTACGGCAAGTACGAGACCAGCCTCGACATCTTGGTCAACAACGCCGGCGCCGCCTGGCTGGCCGAGTTCGACGCCTTCCCGGAAGCCGGCTGGGACAAGGTCATGAACCTGAACCTCAAGTCGCCCTTCTTCCTGACCCAGGCGATGGCCCCGGCCCTGCGCGCGGCGGCCTCGCCCGATAGGCCGGCCAAGGTGATCAACGTCGCCTCCATCGACGGCATCCGCCCCAACCCGCAGGAGACCTACAGCTACCAGGCCAGCAAGTCGGGGCTGATCCACCTGACCCGGCGCATGGCCGGCAGGCTGATCAAGGACGGCATCTGCGTCACCGCCATCGCGCCGGGAGCCTTCGCCTCGGACATGAACATCGTCGCCCGCGACCAGGGCGACGAGGTCGCCCGCCGCATCCCGGCCAGGCGGATCGGGACCGACGAAGACATGCAGGGGGTGGCGATCTACCTGGCCTCGCGGGCCGGCGACTATTGCGTCGGGATCACCATCGCCGTCGACGGGGGCGTGGCCTGTGCGGCGGCGGACCTGTAGAGTCTGCGGCGAGGGACCGAGCAGGAAGGGGCCGCGATGTTCAATTTCGCGCTGATCCGCACCCGTCTTTCACAGTATGGCGCGGCCTGGCTGGCGGCCTTCGCCGCCGCGCTGGTCGCCATCCTCGCCGGAACCTGGCTGGGTCACGTCCCCATGGTTCGCATGGCCGACCTGGTGCTGCCGCCGATGCTGGCGTTGCTGGGTCTGCTCAGTCTCGGCGCCGTCACCGCGACCCTGCTCGCGGGTCGCCAGACGGTGGCCACGCGGTTGACGATTGTCATCCTCGCCCTGCTTCTGGCCTTGCCGCTGTTGTGGGCCCCGGTGCTGGGCGCCGTCGGCGCGGCCTGGATCGGCGACGTCTCGATCGAATACTCGACCGCCTACGCCCAGTTCCGCATCCGGGTCAGCCAGGCGCTGGCCTGGCTGGCGGGCCTGGCGTTCGACGATCTCGGCCTGGACACCGTCTGGACCCTGTTCCAGGGGCTGGCGACCATCGTCGGCTTCTTCTCGGCCTTCTTCCAGGTCTGGCCCCGGCTGCTGCGGCTGCTGGGCGCGCGCGAAGCGCAGGCATGAACCGCCTCAGCCCAGGCCCGTTCCCGTGCTAGCGTTCGCGCCGGAGGAGAAAACATGCGTTCCCTGCTCATCGCGCCCGTCCTCGCCGCCGCCGGCCTGCTGACCGCGGCCGCCGCCCAGCCCGGTTCGAATCCGCTGTCGCCGGCAGTCCAGGACATCTGCCTCGACGTCGGCGGCCAGACCCTGCCGGTCTATTGCCAGGCTCCGGCCTCGCGGATCGACCAGCGCTACGACATCTGCATCTGTCCCATGGGCCGGCGGGTGCAGGCGCCCGTCTGCGCTCCGGACGAGCGGCCGCAGCCGGAGACCCGCGCCTTCGAGAACGCCCGCCGGGCCGCCGCGAAGGACGGCTCGCTGGTCGGCGATCTCTTCGAGGGTCGGCCGATGTGCGTCGCGCCGCGACAGGGCTGAACGGCTACTGGGTCGCCGGCGCCTCGAAGGTCGCGACCAGCTGGCCCTCGGCCAGGGTGTGGCCCTTCAAAGCGCCGATCAGCGCCTCGAGGGGGCTGTCGGCGCCCAGGCCCAGCGGCCCGTCGAGGGCGAAGATCTGGAAGTGGTAGTGGTGTACGCCGTGCCCGGGCGGCGGCTTGGGTCCGAACCAGCCGTAGCTGCCGTTGTCGTTCCGGCCCTGGATCATGCCGTGGACCGACAGGGGATGGGCGTCGTTCGACAGGCCCTGGGGCAGGGTCGTGACCTCGCCCGGAATGTCCCAGGCCATCCAGTGCAGGAAGGGCAGGTCGCGCGGCGCGTCGGGATCCTCGACGATGATCGCCCAGGCGCGGGCGTCGATCACCGGGTCCCATTCGAGCGGCGGGGAGAGGTTGCCGCCGAGGGCCGAATGGCGCTCGTCGAGGCGGCCGTCGACCCCCTGGCTCTCGCTTCGCAGGATGACCCCCGCCGGCTCGCGGGGCTGGACGCGCATGATGCTGATGGACTCGCCGGAATGTTGCTCGGGCATGATCGCCTCCTGATGCACATGTCCGGGAAAGCGTCCGCGCCGGCCGATGGTTCAGCCGGCGCGGGCCGAAGGCCTAAGGATGGCTCCAGGTCGTGTAGCCGAGCTGCAGCGTCTTCGGGTAGCCGGGCGACAGGGCGTTGACCCTGAACTGGGCGATGCGGCCGGTGTTGGTCCGCATGCAGACGTAGGTTCCCACCGGCGCGGCGGCCAGCGGAACCGGCGCGGCGCTGAACGCGGCGACGCGACAGCCGTGGTAGCCCCGGTTGCTGCCGTCGCCGACGGCGATCCGGGCCCCGTTTCGCGGCGTCAGGAACATCGACGTCGGGGTCGCCGCCTGGAACCAGAGGTCGGCGCCGGCGCCCGAGGCGATCGCGCCGTTGTCCAGGTTGACCAGATAGGTCTGGGGCAGATCGACCAGGCCGGTGGAGTAGGTCGGCGGGGTCGGGGGCGTCGGCGAATGGCAGCTGAAGCCGCCGGGCCTCGCCGTGCAGGCCATGCCGGCCGGCGCGTTGCGCTGGATGCTCCCGGCCGGGCCATAGCGGCATTGCAGGGCGGGAGCGCCGCCGATCGTGACGACCGCCGTGTCGGTCAGGGCGTTGACGATCGGCGTGTTCCACCAGCCGCCGGGCAGCGGGGTGGTGATCTCGCGGCGAACCTGCGCGGCGGGACAGTTGATTTCCACGGCGTGGGCCAGGGCCGGCGCGGCGGAGAAGAGGGCGGCGACGGCCGCCCCGGCGATACCAAGCGAAACCTTGTTCATCACAGCCTCCCATCGGGGATCTCGGTCCCTCGGCCGTGAGATGACGCCGTTCTCCCTGAACGGGCCGGGAGCACGTCCGTCAGCGAATGTTCACCCTTGACGGGCATGGCGTTGACGCCGCGCCGGGGGACTGCGAGCGTCCGCGCCGGGAGAAATAGAAGGGGAGGCCGGGATGTTCGCCTCGTTGCTTTTGCGTATCGGGGCCCTCGGCCCCCTGGTGCTTTATGGGGTCATCGCCGCCGCCGGCCTGCTGACGCCAGGATATGATTTCATGACCGGTCAGGTCAGCGAGCTGGGCAAGGCGGGGGCGCCCCAGGCCTCGATCTTCAACTACGGGCTGATCGCCGGGGGCGCGGCCATCGCCGTCGGCGGCCTGGCGATGCTCCTCGCCCTGCGACGCCTGGGCGGGGGGATCATCATGCCGCTGCTCGCGGCGGCGGCCGTGGCGGTGTTCGGCGCGTCGTTCGTGATCGCCGGGCTGCATCCGACGCCCGACGCCATGCACCAGGCCTACAACCTCGGCTACGCCGGCGTCGTCGCGCCGCTGCTGGGTTTCCTGGCCATGGGCGACCGCAGCGAGCTTTCCGGCGCCAAGACCCTTGCGGTGGTCAGCTTCCTCGCCGCCGCGGCGGGCGTGGCGCTGGTCAAGAACGTCGGCGGGTTCGACCTGGTCAAGCCGGCCTTCGCGGGGGCGTGGCATCTGGGCCTGATCGTCGCCACCACCCTGTGGCTGCTGCCCGCCTTCCTGGCGATGCCGGGGGCGCTGGCGGCCAAGGAGCGCAAGCGCGCCGCGGGCTTCTGAGGTCAGGCCCAGGCGTAGTTGAAGCTGATGGAGATGCGGTCGCGCTTCGCGCCGTTGGCGGGAACCTCGTGCCGCAGCCAGCTCTCCCACATCAGCACCGAACCGGGCGCCGGAGCGACGTAGACGAAGGTCTGCAGGTCCTCCGGCGCTTCGGCCATGCGCGATGGCGCGGCCATCATCATCGGCAGCCGGGGATCCTCGAGCTTCAGGGCCGAGGCCCCGGGCGGCGTCGCCACGTAGTAGGTTCCCGACAGGACGCTGTGCGGGTGGATATGGCCCGTGTGCGCGCCGCCGGGCTTCAGGATGTTGACCCACAGGCTGTCCATCGTCAGGCGGCGGCCCTTGAGGTCGAAGGCCAGCTCGCCGGCGAAGGCCGCCGCCAGCCGGTCCAGCCGCTTCCTCAGTTCGCCGAAGGCCGTGACCCGCCGGGGCAGGTCGTCCAGCGAGGCGTAGGAGGTGTAGCCGGGGTAGGCGTTGGTCCTGCACCAGGCCCTGCCGGCCGCATCCTCCGCCTCGAGCATGCGGCAGGCGTCCTCGAGGTCGGCGTGCAGGGCCTCGAATCCCCGCTGGCCGGCGAGGCTGGCTTCGAACAGGCGGGTGACGAAGAGGGCGCGGCTGGTCATTCCCGCCCTCTATCCCGTCACGGGACCGCGGTCACGATCCGCTGCGTCACCGCCGCCCGGGTCGCCGCGTAGGGATCGTTCACCACGCGGCTGGTCAGGTTGAACACCATCACGGGCCGGTCCGCGGCGTCGTAGGCCGGCCATCTCGGCAGCAGGGGGGTGTTCGGGTCGCCGTTGCGGGCGAAGGCGAGCCAGGCGGCGCTCATCTGGGCGGCCATGACCTGCGGCTCCGGTCCCGGTCCGAGCAGCGGCCGGCTGGTCTCGACGGTGTCGAACACCAGCGGGATCTCGAGCGTGTGCGGCGCGCGGAAGGGGCCGACCGGCGTCTCCCACTCCAGCAGGTACATCCAGGCCCTGGCCCCGCCCTGGCCGGCCTTGCGCTCGGCGATCTGCACCGATCCGGCGAACATCCGGCCGTAGGTGGTCAGATGGGTGGCGAGGTAGGTCGGCGAATCCCCGGGGAAGTCGCGCCTGAGCGCGGCCAGCACCGCCGGGGCGCGGGCGCCGAACGTCGCCTGGGCCATCGCGTCGAGGCCGGCCTCGTCCAGCCGTCCAAACCAGGGCGCCGAGGCCATGAACAGGGTCATTTCGTCCTTGTTGATGCCGATCAGCACCGGCACGTCGCGGGCGGTGTCGGGCGCGTCCGGGTCCCAGGGGTGGCGGGGCAGGATGTCGCCGTCGACCACCGGCGAGAAGCCGCTGCGGTCGAAGCCGGCGCCCGGCTGCTTCGCCTCCGCCGCATAGGCGGCCCGGATCAGGCGGTCGGCCGGGACGGCCCTGAGGGCGGCGACGTCCCCCGCCGCCAGGCCCAGTTCGGCGAAGAGGTCGGCCGCCAGGGCCCGGGCGCGGTCGATGGGGACCGCCCGAACGCCCGGCCCGCTCTGGACGATCGCCTTGTGGAACAGGCCCCTGGCCCGCGGCATGGCCAGCAGGTAGCTGACCTTGGCCCCGCCGCCGCTCTCGCCGAAGAGGGTGACGTTGTCCGGGTCGCCCCCGAAGGCGGCGATGTTGTCGCGCACCCACTCCAGCGCCGCGACCAGGTCCAGCATGCCGGCGTTGCCCGACCCCGGCGCCGCGTCGAGCTGAACGTAGCCGAACACGTTAAGCCGGTGGTTGACGCCCACCACGACCACCTCGCCCCGCGCGGCCAGATTGGCCCCGTCGTACATCGGCCAGCCGGCGGACCCGTAGGCGAAGCCGCCGCCGTGCAGCCAGACCATCACCGGCCGCTTCCCGCGGTCCGGCTTCGGGGTCCAGACGTTCAGGACCAGGCAGTCCTCGCTCTGGGCGGCGACGTCCGCGGCGACCGGGAAGACCGCCTGCAGCGCCCTGCCGAGGTCCGAGGTGGGGCTGGCGGCCGAGGCCGAGGGCATCTGCACGGCCGGATGGCCCAGGGCGGCGGCGTCGCGCACCTCGGTCCAGGGCGCCGGCGGCCGCGGCGGGGCGAAGCGCAGGTCGCCGGTCGGCGGCGCGGCGTAGGGAATGCCCTTGAAGGCGACGACGCCCTCCAGCCGTTGTCCCGCGACGGGGCCGCTGCGCGTCGCCACGACGGGATGGTGAAGCGCCTCGGCGTTGGCGCTTCGCGCGGCGGCCAGGCCGAGGCCGGCGACGGCCGTGCCCCCCAGAAACTGTCTGCGACCGATCCACGGCGTCATGACGTCTCCTCCCGGTTTCGAAACATGGGTATCTCAGGGGCGGCGCGACGTCGAGAATCTTGCCGGCCTTCCCCACGGGAACCCTTTCGCGCGGCGGGTGAACGGCGATAACGTCGCGGCGACCAGGTCAGGGAGAGACGCCGATGAAGGCCGCAGTGCTGCGCGAGGTGGGCAAGCCGCTTCAGATCGAGGACGTGAAGATCGGCAAGCCCGGCCCGCACGAGGTGCTGATCCGCACAAAGGCCGCCGGCGTCTGTCACTCCGATCTGCATTTCGTCGAGGGCAAGTACCCCTATCCGCTGCCGGCGGTGCTCGGCCACGAGAGCGCCGGCGTCGTCGAGGCCGTGGGCAGCGAAGTGCGCACGGTCAAGGTCGGCGACCATGTGATCACCTGCCTGTCGGCCTTCTGCGGCCACTGCGAGAGCTGCCTGACCGGCCACATGAGCCTGTGCGTCTCGCCCGACACCAAGCGCGGCAAGGGCGACGAGCCGCGCCTGTTCCGCGAGGGCGACGCCCCGGCGATGAACCAGTTCCTCAACCTGTCGTCCTTCGCCGAGCAGATGCTGATCCACGAGCATGCCTGCACGGCCATCCGCAAGGACATGCCGCTCGACCGGGCGGCGCTGATCGGCTGTTCGGTCACCACGGGCATCGGGGCGGTGATCCACACCTCGAACGTCAGGCCCGGCGAGACCGTCGCCGTGATCGGCTGCGGCGGCGTCGGACTGGCGGCGGTCAACGGCGCGGCGATCGCCGGCGCCGGCCGCATCATCGCTGTCGACCGGGTCGGTTCGAAGCTGAACCTCGCCAGGCATTTCGGCGCCACGGACGTGGTCGACGCCAGCGACGGCGACGCCGTCGCCCAGGTGCTGGAAATGACCGGCGGCGGGGTGCATCACAGTTTCGAGGCCATCGGCCTGAAGCAGACCGCCGAACAGGCCTTCCGCATGCTGCGTCGGGGCGGCACGGCGAACATCATCGGCATGATCCCGGTCGGCACGATGATCGAGCTGCACGGCGCCGACTTCCTCGGCGAGAAGCGCATCCAGGGCAGCCTGATGGGCTCAAACCGCTTCCCGGTCGACATGCCGCGCTTCGTCGACTTCTACATGTCGGGCAAGCTGAAGCTGGACGAGCTGATCGCGCAGCGGATCGGGCTGGACGGCGTCAACGACGCCCTCGACGAGCTCAAGCGCGGCGAGCTCGCCCGCTCGGTCATCGTCTTCGACGACTGAGTCCGGGCGACGCCCGGGCCCGGCTGGATGCGACCTCGCGGGGCTCAGGCGGGAGCCGCGCTCACCCGCCTCAGGGCCGCGGCCAGACGGTTGAAGCTGGCGAAGGTCTCGCGGTAGGCGACGAGCAGTTCGGGCCGCTCGAACGCCTCATCGAGCACCAGGATGCCGGCCCGGCCCTCGCGGCGGCAGAGGCCGTCGGCGACCAGCAGGTTCACGTAGCGGCGCGTGGTCTCGTACGGCACGCCGATCGAATGCGAGATGGCCATGACGCTGACCGGGCGTCGCCGGCCGCCGGCCGAGGCCTCGCCGTTGGCGACCGCGATCGCCGTGAAGATGATCCCCCGCAACAGGTCGCCGGCATGGGCGCGGGCGCATATCTCGACGCCCCGGATGAAGAACTCGCCCGCCAGCCGGACCGCCTCGGCGACGTTGGCGCCGATGAGGGGGGCGGGCGACGCCGCGTCCTGCCCGTAGTCCGCCGCGTCCCGCCTGGACGCCGACAGCCGTCTTTCGTTGTCTTCCGCGCCGTACAATTCGAATCCCCAGGTTGAACGGGTGACCGCAATTTACGTCGTCTGGAGCTACTATCGTCGAGGTTGGTAAAGATGCTGTCATCGCACGCGTGAATATCTGCGGGCGACATGAGGTCGCATCTGCGGCTCGCCCCGAATCACGCCGAAGCTCACCCGAAAGGCCTGGCTAGAACGCGAATTCGACGCCGCCTTCGCGAAGGTCCCTGACCAGCCGCTTGAGATTGTCGAAGTTCTTCTTGAGCGCCACGGTGATCTGGTCGCGGGCCAGCACCTGGCCGGGAACCATGATGCCCGCTTCGGTCCGCACGCAGTATCCTTCGTCGATCAGGGCGTTCACGTGGCGCCGGGTCGTCTCGTAGGGGATGTCCAGCTCCAGCGCGAGGGCGTGCACGCTGATCGGCCGGCGCAGTTCGTCAGGCACCTGGTCGCTGGCCTCGGAATAGGTCTGGGAGACGATGTCCCCCGGACGCAGGTGCCGGACATTGGCGTCCACCACGGCGGTGAAGATCACGCCGCGCAGGATGTCGCCCCCCACGATGCGCGACATCAGATCGACCGAATGCAGGAAATAGGTCGTCGATGCGCGCAACGCGAGCCTGTCGCGGCGCTTGTCGGTACGGTTCTGCACGTTACGTCTCCTCGCCCCCGATTCGAGTAACGGAGACGATTGTTCGTACGCGGAGCCCTTTGTTCCAAGGGGGTGACCTACCCGAAACGAGGATTTCGGCCGCGACCTCGTGACGCGGAGGCCGCGCCGGCGGGGCCGCTCGCCGCCGATTCGGCCGGCGGAGGAGAGGGGCGGCGGGCTACTCGGCGGCCTGCAGCGCCGACGCCGCGGCGGCTTCGATCTCGGCGGCGCGCGCCTCGACGAGAGCGACGATGTGGTCGACCATGCCGTCGTTGTCGGTCTTGTGGTCGGGCTTGCCGGCGACATAGACCATGCCCGCGCCCTTGCCGCCGCCGGTGAAGCCCAGGTCCGTCATCAGCGCCTCGCCCGGCCCGTTCACGACGCAGCCGATGATCGACAGGCTGATCGGCGTGGAGATGTGGGCCAGGCGCTGCTCCAGCGCCTCGACCGTCCTGATGACCTCGAAACCCTGCCGGGCGCAGGACGGGCAGGCGATGATGTTCACGCCGCGATGGCGCAGGCCGAGCGACTTCAGGAGGTCGAAGCCGACCTTGACCTCTTCCACCGGGTCGGCGGCCAGGCTGACGCGGATGGTGTCGCCGACGCCGGCCCACAGCAGCCCGCCCATGCCGATGGCCGACTTGACGGTGCCGGTCCTGAGCGCGCCGGCCTCGGTGACGCCCAGGTGCAGCGGGCAGTCGACGGCCTCGGCCAGGGCCTGGTAGGCGGCGACGGTCATGAACACGTCCGACGCCTTCACGCTGATCTTGAACTCGTGAAAGTCGTGGTCCTGCAGGATGCGGGCGTGGTTCAGGGCGCTTTCCACCATCGCGTCGGGGCAGGGCTCCCCGTACTTCTCCAGCAGGTCGCGCTCCAGCGAGCCGGCGTTGACGCCGATGCGGATCGAGCACCCGTGGTCACGGGCGGCCTGGATCACCTCGCGCACGCGGTCGGGGCTGCCGATGTTGCCGGGATTGATGCGCAGGCAGGCCGCGCCGGCCCGCGCCGCCTCGATGCCGCGCCGGTAGTGGAAGTGGATGTCGGCGACGAGCGGGACCTTCACGGCCTTCGCGATGGTCCGGAACGCCGCGGTCGAGTCCTCGTCGGGGCAGGAGACGCGGACGATGTCGGCCCCGGCCTCCTCCAGCCGGCGGATCTGGTCGATGGTCGCCGCCGCGTCCGCGGTCAGCGTGTTGGTCATCGACTGGACGGTGATCGGCGCGTCGCCGCCGACCGGCACGCGGCCGACGTGGATCTGGCGCGAGCGGCGGCGGTCGATCCGCCGCCAGGGGCGGACATGGGTATGGTCGTCGTGGCTCATCTGTGCGCCAAGGTAAGCCCGGCGGCGCCGTTTCCCAAGCCCGCCGCCCGGACTTCGTCAGCCGATCAGCGAAGACACCGTCGCCGTCGCCGTGGGCAGCGGGCCCTTCAGCCGGCCGCCGACGAAGACGTCCATCGCCGCCGGATCGGCGACCTCGACGGCCAGGCCCTTGATATTGGGCGCGCGGTAGGCCTCGCCCGCCGCCAGCGCGCGGGCGAAATAGACCGACCCGTCAGGGCCGCGCACGATCAGGGTGGTCGACTTGCGGGCCTGGAAGGTGACGGTCGAGGCGGCGGCGTCGGCGCCGTGGACCTGGCCCCTGGCCACGAACGGCGTTCCGGTCGCGGGCGGCGGCTCGGCGGCGGCCTGGCCCTGGGCCTCGGCCTGGCGGGCCTTGGCGGCGGCGATGGCGGCGTCGGCCGACCCGCCCGCGGCGGCGGCCTCTTCCATCCCGGGCGTCTTGTAGACCTCCGGCGTCGAAGCCTCGACCGGCGCGGGCAGCGGCGCGCCGATGCCCACCGGCGCGGCGGGACCCGACGTCGCGGCGCCGCCGGCGGGGGACGCGAAGGCGACGTCCGGCGCGGTCTGCGGCGCCGGCGCATCCTCAGAGATGGCCCGCTGGGCGATGTTCCACAGCACGATGGCCGAAACGATCAGCACGCCGCCGGCGACGATCGCGCCCATGCGCGGGTCGCGCTCGCGGCGCACGCCGACCGGCGGCCGCAGCGGCTCGTCGGGATCGGGCGACACGTCCTTGAAGCGGTTGACCGCCTCTTCCGCGTCGAGCCCCAGGTGGCGCGCATAGGCCTTGATGTAGCCCAGGGTGAACGGCCGCGACGGCAGTTCGTCGAGGATCATGTCCTCGAGCGCGGCCAGGTAGGTCCGGCGGATACGGGTGGCGTCGGAGACATCCTGCAGCGACAGGCCGCGGAATTCGCGCGCGGCCTTCAGGGCCGCGCCGATGTCGGGCCCGTAGTGCAGCGACGGCTCCTCGACCGGCGCAAGCGTCTCCGACGGATCCATGTCCCCCGAACGGTACAGTTGCGTAACCCCGCCAGAATCAAGCGGCATGGCTACCGACGCCCCCAAGTATTCGCGCGACGCGCGAGCGCCACGCATTCCAGCTCCCTTACCGCGGGAACGGTTAACGCGGTCTTGTGGATAACAAAATAACGTCCGGAATTCAATGTGCTAATCCGTCGCTGACCGTTAACCTCAAACGGCCACATACAATTTCCGGGCCAGCGTCTCAATCTCGTTGCGGACCGAGCCGGAGGTCCCCTTCAGAAGGGTGGCCACGCCGCGGCCGGCCGCCTCGCGGTCGCAGGACAGCACCATCTGCTTCACGGGTCCGATGCCCGCCGGGGGCATGGACAGCCGGTCGAACCCCAGGGCGACCAGGGTGAAGGCCTCGAGCGGCCGTCCGGCCATTTCGCCACAGACCGAGACGGGCGTTCCCGTTTCGGCACAGCCCTCCTGGATCTGCCTCAACGCCCGCAGGAACGGCGGCGAGAGCGGGTCGTAGCGGTCGGCCACCCGCGGATTGCCGCGGTCGGCGGCGAACAGGTACTGGGTCAGGTCGTTGGTGCCCACCGACACGAAGTCCGTCATCGGCAGCAGGGCGTCCAGGTGCCACACCAGGGCGGGCGCCTCGATCATCGCCCCGACGTCCAGCCGCGCGGGGGCCGGGCGGCCGCGGCGCTGGGCCCAGGCGACCTCGCTGTCGACGAAGGCGCGGGCGGCCCGGAACTCGTCGACGCTGGCGACAAGGGGGAACATGATCCGCAGGGGCCGTCCCCGCGCGGCCCAGATCAGCGCCCGCAACTGCAGGCGCAGGAGGGCCGGGCGGTCCAGGCCCATGCGCACGGCGCGCCAGCCGAGGGCGGGATTTTCCTCCCGCTCCAGCTCCATGTAGGGCAGCAGCTTGTCGCCGCCGAGGTCGAGGGTGCGGAAGGTCACCGGCTGGTCGCCGGCCGCGTCCAGCACCCGTTCGTAAAGTGCCCGCTGGGCGTCGAGGCGGGGCATCTCCTCGGCGACCATGAACTGGAACTCGGTGCGGAACAGGCCGATGCCCTCGGCCCCGGTCTGGCCCAGGATGTCGAGGTCGACGTCCAGCCCGGCGTTCATCAGCAGGGTGATCTTGGCGCCGTCCTTGGTGAAAGCGGGGGTGTCGCGCAGCCGGGCGAACTCCGCCTTCCGCTGGGCGCGGACGCCCAGGCGCGAGGCCAGGGCCTTGACCACATCCGGCCGCGGCCGAAGAAACGCCTCGCCGGTCTCGGCGTCGACGATCACCGGGTCGCCTTCCGAAACCCGGTCGCGCAGCCCGGCCAGGCGTCCGACGCAGGGAATGTCCAGCGCCCGGGCGACGATGGCGGCGTGGCTGGCCGGCGAGCCCTCCTCGAGCAGCAGGCCCTTCAGGCGGGTGCGATCGTATTCCAGCAGGTCCGCCGGACCGAGATTGCGCGCCACCAGGATGGCGTCCTCGGGCAGTTCGCGGGTCGCGTGGCCGTCGCCCGACAGGTGCCGCAGGAGGCGGTCGTTGAGGTCTTCCAGATCGTGCAGCCGCTCGCGCAGGTAGGGGTCGCGGGCCTGGCCGAGGCGCGCGCGATGCTCGCTGCGCACCCGCTCGACGGCCGCCTCCGCGGTGAGGCCCGAGCGCACGGCCTCCTCGAGCGATCGGTTCCAGCCCCGATCGTGGGCGAACAGGCGATAGGTCTCCAGCACCTCGTAGGGCGCGCCGACGAGGCCGTGGTGACCTTCCAGCATCTCGTCGATCTGGTCCTGCAGCGCCTTCACCGCCTGGCGCAGGCGCAGCTCTTCGGCCTGGGCGTCGTCGGACAGCAGCTGTTCGGGCGCCACCGGGTGATCGTGCAGGACCGCCACGCCCAGGGCCAGGCCGTCGGCGAACCGGGCGCCCTTCAGCCGGTCGGGCCGGTGCGGCGCGATCTCGACGTCCTTGAGGGCCTCCTGGCGCTGCAGCTCGCCGGCGCCGACCATTTCGGCCAGCACCATGGCGATGATCTGCAGGTCCTCGACCTCCTCGTCGGCGTAGGTGCGCTCGGTGCGGTTCTGGACGACCAGGACCCCGATCGCCCGCCCGCCCCGCAACAGGGGCACGCCCAGGAACGAGTGGTAGGGATCCTCGCCCGTCTCCGGACGGTAGGAGAAGGCCGGGTGGTTCGGGGCGTCGCTGAGGTTGAGCGGCCCGCCGAGGCGGACGATCTCGCCGACCAGGCCTTCGCCGGACTTCAGACGCGTGACGTGGACGGCGCCGGGCGACAGGCCCTCGGTGGCGAACAGCTCCATCTCGCCGCCCGCCCGGCGCAGGTAGAGGGAGCAGACCTCGGCGACCATCGACCGGGCGACGATGCGCGCGACCATGTCCAGCTTGGCCTGGGCGGGGGCCTGACCGGCCATGGCCTCGCGGATCTGCTTGAGCAGCGTGCGCGGTCCGCGAAGGGCGATGCCGGGGGCGACCATGTTCTCTCCGTGATCACGGCGCCTATAGCAGATTTCCGTAACGGAACATCGCACGCCCCGCGTCGCCGGAGCGATCACACTGCATTGCGGGTTCTTTCGGCGGGGGCCCGCCTACAGCTGGTCCAGACCGTAGGCGGCGTGCAGGGCGCGGACGGCCAGCTCGGTGTAGGCGGCGTCGATCAGCACGCTGATCTTGATCTCGCTGGTGGAGATCACCTGGATGTTGACGCCCTTCTCGGCCAGGGCGGTGAACATGGTCTTGGCGACGCCGGCGTGGCTGCGCATGCCCACGCCGATGACCGAGACCTTGGCCACGTCCTCGTTCAGCTGCACGTCCTCGAAGCCGATCTCGGCCTGGGCCGCGCGGACGATCTCCACGGCGCGGGCGGCGTCGCGTTTCCCGACCGTGAACTCCATGTTGGCCGCCCCGGCGCTGCGCGCGTGGCTCTGGACGATCATGTCGACATTGACGTTGGCGTCGGCCAGCCGGCCGAAGATCTTCGAGGAGACGCCAGGCGTGTCGGGCAGGCCGAACAGGCTGATCTTGGCCTCGTCGCGGCTGTAGGCCACGCCGCTCACGATGCGCTTTTCCACGATCTCCTCCTCGTCGCAGACGATGGTGCCTTGTCCGGGGGCTTCGCCCGGCTCGACGAAACTCGACAGCACCCGCAGCGGCACGTGATGGGCCATGGCCATCTCGACGGACCGGGTCTGCAGGACCTTCGCCCCGAGCGAAGCCATTTCGAGCATCTCCTCGTAGGAGATGCGGGCCAGCTTGCGGGCCTTCGATTCGATGCGGGGGTCGGTGGTGTAGACCCCGTCGACGTCGGTGTAGATGTCGCAGGCCGCGCCGAGGGCGGCGGCGATGGCGACGGCGCTGGTGTCCGAACCCCCGCGGCCGAGCGTCGAGATGCGGCCGGCGCGGGTCACGCCCTGGAATCCGCCGATCACCGCCACCTCGCCGGCGTCCATGGCGGCCGACAGTTTCTCCGGCGGTATGTCCTCGATGCGGGCCTTGCCGTGGGCGTCGTCGGTGATGATCGGCACCTGCCAACCCAGCCACGAGCGGGCCCGCACGCCCATGTTGCGCAGGGTCATGGCCAGCAGGCCGGCGGTGACCTGCTCGCCGCTGGCGACGACCGTGTCGTATTCGTCGTCGCTGGCCTCGATCCCCTGGGCGGCCGCGCCGGCGCCGTCGGTCCAGGCGACCAGCTCGTTGGTCTTGCCGGCCATGGCCGAAACGACGACCGCCACCTGGCGGCCGGCCGCCAGCTCGGAGGCGACCAGACGTCCGACCCGGCGGATGCGCTCGAGATCGGCCACCGACGTGCCGCCGAATTTCATCACCAGCCGTGACACGTCAGGCCGCTCGCCCCCTTGGTTTGGCGGTTAATTCTTGCCCGGGCGCGCCGCAATGGCGCGTTCGACGGCAAGACGCGACCTATTAGCGGCGGGTGCGCCCGCCGACAATCCGCTTCGGACGTCGCGCCCCGAATGGGAACCGCTTCGCCGCTGGACGGGGCCGGCGCATCGTGCTGATTCCCGGCCATGGCCGCCGCCCTGAACCACTCCGTAGACCCCGAGGAGGTCGAGCGCTTTTCGCGGATCGCCGCCGAATGGTGGGACCCGAAGGGCAAGTTCGCGCCGCTGCACAAATTCAATCCGGTCCGGCTGGCCTTCGTCCGCGAGCAGGCGCTGGCGCGGTTCGGGCGGGATCCGGCGGCGCGGCGGCCGTTCGAAGGCCTGCGGCTGCTCGACATCGGCTGCGGCGGCGGGCTGCTCAGCGAGCCGATGAGCCGGCTGGGCTTTGCGGTGACCGGGGCGGACGCGTCGGAGCGCAACATCGGCACGGCTTCCACCCACGCGGCGGAGCAGGGGTTGGAGATCGACTACCGGGCGACGACGGCCGAACAGCTGCTGGCCGAGGGCGCCGGGCCGTTCGACGTGGTGCTCAACATGGAAGTCATCGAGCACGTGGCCGACCCCGGCGAGTTCCTGCGAACCACCGCCAGGCTGCTGGCGCCCGGCGGCCTGATGATCGTCGCGACGCTGAACCGGACGCTGAAGGCCCTGGCGCTGGCCAAGGTCGGCGCCGAATACGTGCTGCGCTGGGTGCCGGCCGGAACCCACGACTGGCGGAGGTTCCTGACGCCGGAGGAGCTGCGGTCCTTCCTCGAGGGCCATCCCTACGACATCGCCGGTCCCTACGGCGTCGCCTACAACCCGCTCACCGGCCAGTGGGTCCGGTCGGCCGACAGCGACGTCAACTACATGATGGTCGTCACGAAGCCCGCGCCGCGCTGAACAGGCTGTTGAGCTCGCCCTGCGGGATCTGGCCGGCGGCGAATCCTATGGTCCCCCGCGCGCCCAGTTCCTCCGCGCAGGCCCGGACGAAGCCCAGGGCCGAGCGGGCGATGCTGCCGCCCAGGCTGATCCGCTGGACCCCGGCGTCGAGCAGGGCCCGCGTGGTGTTGGCGGCGTTGCCCAGGCCCATGACCACATTGATCGGCCCGTCGATCTCGGCCGCCAGCCGGGCGATGTCGGCCGGGTCGGCCGCGCCGGGCGCGTAGAGACAGTCGGCCCCGGCGGCGCGGTAGAGGTTGGCCCGGCGGATGGCCTCGGCCAGGCCGCCGCCGCCGGGCGCCATCAGGGCGTCGGTGCGGGCGCAGAGCACGAAGCCGCTGGCGCGCGCCGCCGCCGCCGCCGCGGCGATCCGCTCGACCGCCAGTTTCTCGTCATAGAGCCGCCCTCCCACCGGGTCGGCGTCCTCGATGTTGCCGCCCGCCAGGCCCGCCTCGACCGCCAGACGGATGGTGTCGGCCACCGCCTCGGGCGCGTCGCCCCAGCCGGCCTCCAGGTCGCCGTTCACCGGCACGTCGACCGCCTCGACGATCTCGCGCATGCGCTCGAACATCGCCGCGCGCCCGACCCCCGCGCCCGTGGCCCCGATGGCGTAGTCCGGCCGGCCCATGGAGAAGGCGATCCCGGCGCTGGTGGTGGCGATGGCCGGGAACCCGGCCTGCGCCAGGATGATCGCCGTGCCCGCGTCCCAGGCGTTGGGCATCACGAACCCCCGCGGCGCGGCGTGCAGGGCGCGGAACCTCTCGATGGCGGACATGGCGGGCTCCCGTTCGGATAGCCCCGTTCTGCGTGTTCTGGTTTTGTTCGTCAAGATGCGAACCGTTATTATACTTCGCGCACGCAACGAACTTAGCCGCCGCGCCAGCGATCACGTTATCGTCGCCACCGTCTTCCATACATTATGCGTGTCCTGTGAGCCGATCTCGTCACTGCATTCGCATACTGTCTCGGACGGATAGAGCCCCGCGGCAGCCGAACGGTCCCCGCGGGGTTTCGCCATACTAGGTCTAGCTCAGCAATTCATCCACCGTCGGCTGACGAACGCGACGGCGCGCCTTGCGGATTATGAGCTCAAGCCAATCCTTGAGGTCGTCGTAGGCCTCCTGGGTTAGCGACTTCGGGAGGGTTACGATCACCTCCCCATCGTCTCCGATGGTAAAGACGTCGGAGCGTTCGGCCGGAACCGAGCGCGCGGGCGCCATTGGCGGAGCCACCATAGTCGGGGCTGGGGTGGGCGGCGGTGCATTCATCATTGGCTCACTCCGGGACAACGGAAGAGAATCTTCCCCCAGTTCGTCCCCACTCAAGTCACTTTCGTAAGCGCCCTCCCTCAGCAGAAAATCGCAAGTTTCAAGGTAGGCCCTTGCCGCTGGCGGGATTGCCGCTGGTGCAAAGTTTTCTCGCGAGAGATACGAAGCTAACACCCCCGAGGAAGGCGGCTGGCCGGGATAACGGCTTCGCAGTTCAGAAAACAGATCAGGCATGAAGCCCGCTCGGTGAAGGGCCTCGCGGCGCTCCGAACCCGATTCAGGATGGATGATCCTTAGAGCGAGGTCAGTCACCCGAATCTCGCCCTTTGCGGCCTTATCGGCCAATCCGTAGTGCATCAGCGCGGAGAGCGCTCTATCAGACGCTCCGGTCAGACCGCTAAAACCCATGTGCTGGGCAGCAACTTCTCTGGGAACCGGATGCTGCCGGTCCGCGTCGTGAATTTTCTTCGCCAATTCAATAACATGTGCCAGCGGAAAGCTGGGGTATCCGGGGCTCCTAAGGCGGGCCATTGCTGCTCTCCATCACGACGATTGCCGAAAACGCCAGCGGAGCATAACATAAATGTCGAAGCGGTCCACAGAGCGTCGCACAGCTTGTGCTTGGCGCCGGTTGCTGAATCTGCTCTCATAATGACGAAGCGCGACCGAGTGCGCCGAGGATTCGATGATGAAGACACCCAAGCAGCCCTGACGCGGACACCGGCGTCCCGAGCGATCTCTTCCGATCGCCAGATGTGGGGGCAATTGAGAAGGGCCGCCTGGCAGGGCGGCCCTTCTTGAGGTGGCAAAGATAAAACCGGCCCGGAAGGGCGGCCCCCAAAGCACCAAGCGCCGAAAGGGTCGCACTTCCGGAGCCTCCATTCAACCCTTCATCGTGAAGGTGATGGCTATGGAACCGCGTGTCCGCGTCCGTGCCTATATCCGCTCGCGCCGGGGCCGTATGGAGCACGTTGTGCGCCATACGCGCCGCTGGCCCCGCTAACTAGGACCTAGGGCCCTAAGCGGATTGCTCCGGCTGGCGCTGGCGGTCGGAGTTCGGATCAACGCCTTGGCCACCGGGAATCCCGGTGGCCCCTTTTTTTTGGTCTGACTGGCGCGGCCTTGCTAAACAGCCATTCGAACACTTCTTGGGCTCCGGTGGGGTTTCGTCCGCCATCGGCTTGAGCGGCCTCGGCTGCTTCGGTGAAGCGCCGGCTCTGCTCCTCGTCCTCGATTTGCCGCTTGCCAACGGGCAGCTAGGTCCAATCGACATTCAGGGATTCACGGTTCGCGGGATGCGTGATTCATAGGTCTCCGCTTTGGCGGAGGTCGGTGATGGGTGTGAAGCGCTACGAACTGAGCGATGCGCAGTGG
>JBMOOF010000026.1:0-17359 GCA_049323695.1 Pseudomonadota bacterium | reverse complement strand
GATCGCCCCGCCGCCGCGCCCGGCGCCGGCCGCCTCGACGCCCGCGCCGCCGCCGCCGCAGGCCGACCCCGACGCCCCGATCACCCTGCGCGGGGACGGGACCTGAGGCGGATCGGCGTCGGGCGCCGGGCCCGGGCCGACATCCCGCCTCCGGTCGGCGCCCTGGCGGTCCTGGCGAGGTCCTTCGTCAGGTCGCCGTGACCGCGCCGCCCGGCCCGAACTCGGCGCGACCGGCCAAGGACAGTTCGACCAGGGCCGCGAACACCGCCGGCGCCGGCGCCCCGGTGGCCCGGACCAGTTCATCGACCGTCACCGCCGTCGGCGAGAGCAGGCCGGCGACCGCCTCGACAAGACCCGCCGGCGGCTCGGCGGCCGGACCGCTCCAGCGGCGCCGCTCCCGTTCGCCCAGGCCGCGGCCGAGGCCTTGCAGCACGCGCATCACATCCTCCGCGCCCTCGCAGACCGCCGCGCCCTGGCGGATCAGGTCGTTGGTTCCCCGCGCCCGGGGATCGAGGGGCGAACCGGGCACGGCCAACACCTCGCGCCCCTGTTCGGCGGCAAGCCGGGCGGTGATCAGCGAGCCCGACTTCAGTTCCGCCTCGACGACCACCACGGCCAGCGACAGGCCGCTGATCAGCCGGTTGCGGCGGGGGAAGTCCTTCGCCTGGGCCCGATGGCCGGGCGGGCTTTCGGAGACGATCGCCCCGGCGGCGGCGATGCGGTTGCGGAGATCCTCGTGCTCCGGCGGATAGATGTCGCCGATGCCGCCGCCGAGCACCGCGACCGTTCCCGTCGCCAGCGATCCTTCGTGCGCCGCCCCGTCGATGCCGCGCGCCAGGCCCGAGACGACCAGCACGCCGGCCGCGCCCAGCTCGCCCGCCAGGCCCCGGGCGAAGCGCTGTCCGGCGGCGGAGGCGACCCGGGCGCCGACCACGGCGACGGCCGGCCGGGCGAAGAGGTCCGCGCGCCCCAGCACCCAGATCAGCGGCGGCGGCGGGTCGACGGCGGCCAGCAGGGCGGGGAAATCCGGCTCGCAGGCGCAGAGGAGCCGCGCCCCGAGCCGCTCGCCGGCCTCCAGCTCGGCCTCCGCCGCCTCCCGCCCATGAACGGGCGTTTCCCGCCGGGCCAGGCGGGGCAAGGCCTCCAGCGCCGCCTCTGCGGCGCCGAAGCGTTGCAGCAGATGTTCGAAGGCCACCGGCCCGACGTTGGCGGTCCTGGCCAGACGCAGCCAGGCGACCCGCTCCGCGTGGGCGAGCGGCCCGGTCCTCAAGGGATGTCCGTCGGAGGCGGCGCGGCCGCCTTCCCGGCGCCGATGCGCGGCTCCTCGCCCTTCAGCAGCCGGCGGATGTTCTCGTGGTGGCGCAGGTAGATCAGCGCCGCCATGAAGGCCGCCAGCACGACCATCGGCCGCGGCTGGTCGGTGGCGAAGGCGAACAGCGGGGCCAACGCCGCCGCGGTCAGGGCGGCCAGCGAGGAGATGCGGAACAGGAAGGCCGCCGCCAGCCAGGTGAGACCCGCGAGCGCGCCGACCGGGAAGGCCGCCGACAGCAACACGCCGTAGAAGGTCGCCACGCCCTTGCCGCCGTTGAATTTCAGCCAGACCGGAAACAGGTGGCCGACGAAGGCCGCGCCGCCGGCCAGGGCCACCGCGGCCGGATCGCCGTGGGTGAGCAGGTGGGCGGCGAGCACCGCGGCGGCGCCCTTGCCGGCGTCGCCGACCAGGGTGATGGCCGCCAGGTCCTTGCGGCCCGAGCGCAGGACGTTGGTCGCCCCGATATTGCCCGAGCCGATCTTGCGGATGTCGCCCGCGCCGCCGAGCCGGGTCGCGATCAGGCCGAACGGGATCGAGCCCAGGAGGTAGCCTCCCGCCACGATCAGTCCGAGGGTCAGCCAGACGGTTTGCGCCAACGATTCCATATCGGCCTCTGTTGCACGTTATAGTTGCGGATGATCCGGTGTCCAGACGCTAGATCGCGTCGGCGTCTCTGTCATGGTCCGAAGCCAGCGCCCGGACGAGTCCGGGAAGGAAGGCCATCGGCCAGAGCAACAGGGCCAGATTGGGCAGGAACCAGGACGGTTCGAACTCTCCCAGCAGGGTCCAGTAGCCCACGGCCATGCCCCCGGCGACCATGGTCAGCACGAGCGATATGAGCGCCAGCGGCCGCCAGGCCGCCTGGCCGCGGCGGCTGGCGCGGACCGCCGCGAGGCCGGTGAGCGAAAAGGCGATGTCGAGCGGGAAGAACGACCAGTTCCAAGCGATCACGCGCGGGTCATGGGCGTTGGCGTAGAGGAGGTCCGCCGGAATGGGCGCCAGGCCGAGCCTGTCGAGCGCCGAAACGGTCCAGTAGGCGAGGAACAGCCAGTCAGTGATCGTCAGCGCCAGGCCGAGGGATCTGGACACCGGTCTACTCCTCCGCCCGGTAGACCACCTTGCCCGCCACCAGGGTGCGCAGGACCTGGCCCTGCAGACGGCGGCCGTCGAAGGGGGAGTTCTTCGACTTGGAGACCAGCCGGTCGGCGTCGACCACCACCGGGGCGCCGAGATCGCAGAGCACCAGGTCGGCGGGCGCTCCGGGGGCCAGGCGGCCGCCCGGCAAGCCCAGGAACTGCGCCGGCGCCAGCGTCACCGTGCGGAACAGGTCGATCAGCGGCACGCGGCCCTCGTGATGGAACGACAGCAGGGCGGGGAGCAGGGTCTCGAGGCCCACGCCGCCGGGCGCGGCCTCGTCGAAGGGCAGGCGCTTGTCCTCGGCCGGAGCCGGGGCGTGGGCGGAGACGACGATCTCGACCAGGCCGCCGGCCAGGGCCTCGACCAGCGCCTGGCGGTCGTCCTCGCTGCGCAGGGGCGGATCGAGCCTGGCGAAGGTGCGATAGTCGCCGATGTCCAGCTCGTTGAACGCCAGATGGTTGATCGAGGCCGTGGCCGTGACGCGGACCCCGGCCGCCTTGCCCCGCGCCAGGGCCTCGAGCCCAGCGGCGCAGGTGACCTGGTCGACCAGCAACCGCGCGCCGGTCAGCTCGGCCAGGGCGATGTCGCGCTCCAGGCCGATGCGCTCGGCCGCCGCCGGCTGGGCGGGCAGGCCCAGGCGCGCGGCGAACTCGCCCTCGGTCGCCACCGTTCCCCGGGCCAGCCAGGGGTCCAGCGGCCGGTGGGCCAGCGGCATGTCGAAGGCGGTCGCATAGGCCATCACCCGGCGCAGGACGCGGGAGTCGACGATCGGCCGGTCGACATCGGTGACGTAGACGCAGCCGGCCTCGCGCATCAGGCCGATCTCGGCGATCTGCTCGCCCCGCAGGCCCTTGGTGGCCGCCGCCGCGCAGAGAATGCGGGCCGCCTCGATGTCGCGGGCCCGGCGCAGGATGAAGTCGACCACCGAGGGATCGTCGATCGCCGGGTCGGTGTCCGGCTGGACCACGAAACTGGTCACGCCGCCGGCCGCCGCCGCCTGGGCGGCGCTGCGCAGGGTCTCGCGCGTCTCGGCCCCCGGCTCGCCGGTCCGGGCCCGCAGGTCGATCAGGCCCGGCGCCAGGGTCGCGCCGGCGCAGTCAACGACATTGATGTCGTCCGACAGGTCCTTGAAATCCTTGCCTTTGGAGACGTCGGCGATGACCCCGTCGGCGACGATCAGGGCCCCGGGGCCGTCGTAGAGGCTTTCCGGGTCGACCAGCCGGGCGTTGAGGTAGGCGGTGGGGCGGCTGCGCGACATCAGTCGTTGTCCAGCCGCCGGGCCAGCGAGGCCAGCACCGCCATCCGGGCGGCGACGCCCATCTCCACCTGGTCCTGGATCAGGCTGACGTCCGGGTCGTCGGCGACGTCGGAGTCGATCTCGACGCCCCGGTTCATCGGCCCCGGATGCATCACCCGCACGCCCTCGCCAGCGGCCTTGAGCTTCTCGCGGTCCAGGCCCCAGAAGCGGAAATACTCGCGGGAGGAGGGGACCAGCGCCCCCTGCATCCGCTCGAGCTGCAGGCGCAGCATCATCACCACGTCGGCGCCGGCGATGCCGGATTCCAGGTCGTGGAACACCTCGGCCCCCCAGCGGTCGGCTCCGGCGGGCATCAGGGTCGGCGGGCCGACCAGTCGAACATCCGCGCCCAGAATGTTGAGAAGATTGACGTTCGAGCGCGCGACCCGGCTGTGGGCGACATCGCCGCAGATGGCCACCGTCAGTCCGGCGATCTTGCCGAAGGCCCGCCGGATCGACAGGGCGTCGAGCAGGGCCTGGGTCGGATGCTCGTGCTGGCCGTCGCCGGCGTTGATCACGCTGCAGCCGACCTTCTGGGCCAGCAGCGCCGCGGCGCCGGACGAGGCGTGGCGCACCACCAGGAGATCCGGCTGCATGGCGTTCAGCGTGACGGCCGTGTCGATCAGCGTCTCGCCCTTGGCCACCGACGAGGTGCGCACGCTCATGTTCATGGTGTCGGCGCCCAGCCGCTTGCCGGCCAGCTCGAAGCTGGCCTGGGTGCGGGTGGAGTTCTCGAAGAACAGGTTCACCAGGGTGCGGCCCTTGAGCAGGTCCAGCTTCTTGGTGGTCTGGCGGTTCAGCGCCACGAACCCGTCGGCCAGGTCGAGCAGGTCGCCGGCCTCGACGACGTTCAGGTCCAGGGCGGACAGGAAATGGCGGCGCGGGAATGGAAAGGTCCGGGCGCGGACCTCATCGATACCCGGGGGCAAAGCCGTCATGAGCGGGCGTCATAGGGGAGCCGAAGGACGGCGCCAACCCTCTCCCGCGAGGGAGAGGGACGATCGCCGGCCACGGCGATCGGGGTGAGGGTTTTCGGCGCCGACGATTGTCTCAATGCGCGTGACTTGTCATATTGCCACCATGACGAGAATAGATGTCGCCCGCGACCTTCGACAGCGCGCAACGCTTGCCGAGCAGAAGCTGTGGACCATTCTCCGCGGTCGGCGCCTCGACGGCTGGAAGTTCCGCCGCCAGGTTCCGGTCGGCCGCTACATTGCCGACTTCGCCTGCTGCGACGCCCGGCTGATCGTCGAGCTCGACGGCGCGGCGCACGAGGATCGCGCCCTGCAGGATCTCGAGCGAAACGGCGAGCTTGAACAGTTCGGCTGGCAGGTGGTCCGGTTCCCAAACGATCAGGTGCTGGACGATCTCAGCGGCGTTTCGGAGGCCATTCTGGCGGAGCTTCGACTGGCCCGTCCGTAAGCCCTCACCCCTGCCCCTCTCCCGGAGGGAGAGGGGTTTCTAGGCCAGGTGAAACACCGCCAGCAGCGCCGGAATGGTCGCCAGGCTGGCCGCCGTGGTGAACGCCACGATCCCCGCCATCAGCGGGGCGTCTCCGCCCATCTGGCGGGCGAGGACGTAGGAGGCGGCGGCGCCGGGGGCCGAGCCGGCCAGCAGGGCGACGCCCTGCGCCGTCTGGTCGCCCCCGAACAGGCGGCAGAGGCCCCACATCAGCACCGGCAGCGCCAGCAGCTTGACGGCGCTGGTCATGACGATCAGCCGCCGGCGGCCCTTCAGGTAGCCGAAGGCCAGGCCGGCGCCCGCCACGATCAGCCCCATCGCCAGGGCGGCGTCGGAGATCAGCTCCAGCAGGCTCATCGCCGCCGGCCATTGCGGGACGCCCAGCAGGTTGAGCACCGCGCCCGCGCCGCAGCCCCAGAGCACCGGATTACGGGCGAGGCCGACGAGCGCGGTTCGCGGCCCGCCGCCCTGGCCCTCGCCCCATTTCGCCAGCACCAGCACGCAGACGACGTTGATGGCCGGGATGAGCGCGCCCATGATCATGGCGGCGAGCCCGGCCCCTTCCTCGCCGTAGACCGAGGCCGCCAGCGGCAGGAAGACGAAGGTGTTCCAGCGCAGGCAGCCCTGGAAGACGCTGGTGAAGCTGGGCCCGTCGAGGCGCAACAGGGGCCGGACCAGCAGGGCGCCGGCCGCCACGATCAGGATCGCGCCGATGGTCGCCAGGGCCAGCGGCCCGGCGGCCAGCGCTCCGAAGTCGGCCTTCCACACCGCCGGCAGCAGGAAACCGGGGTAGAAGACGAAGTAGGTCAGCCGCTCGATCGACGGCCAGCCGGCTTCCGGAATGAAACGCGTCGCCTTCAGCCCCCAGCCGAGCGCGATCACGGCGAAGACGGGCAGCACGCCCAGCAGGATGACGTTCATGGGTCGCTGGTAGCAGACCGTGCGTCCTTCGACACGGCCCGAAGTTTACCCTCGGGCCGGCCGCGCCGGACCCGTGAGGGCCTGCTCAGGATGACGTGTGGCTTCCACGTCTTGGCGAGCAGCGGCGCGAAGCGACGCGTGTTGAACCACGCGGGGCATGACAAGCTTCGACCGCCGGTGTTCAGTGGCTGCCGGGGAAGGGAGCCTCCGCCATGACCGCCACGCGCCAGATCGTGCTCGCCGAGCTGCCGGGAAGCGGCAATCTGTCGCCCGGGCATTTCCGGCTGGAGGAGGCGACCGTCGGCGGGCCGGGGGAGGGGGAGGTGCTGCTCAAGATCCTCTACGTCAGCCTCGACGCCGCCAACCGCGCCTGGATGCAGGGCGCCACCTACCGCTCGGCCATTCAGGCGGGCGACGTGATGGCCGGCGGGGCGCTGGCCGAAGTGGTGGAGAGCCGGGCCGACCACCTCAAGCCCGGCGACCTGGTGTTCGCCGACACCGGCTGGCGCGAGTACGCCGTGCTGCCGGCCAAGCGGCTGGCGAAGATCGCGCGGACCGAGCCGCTGACCCATCTCCTCAGCGTCTACGGCGTCGCCGGCCTGACGGCCTATTTCGGCCTGCTGGAGTGCGGGCGGCCCAAGGCCGGGGAGACGGTGGTGGTCTCGGCCGCCGCCGGCTCGGTGGGTTCGATCGTCGGCCAGATCGCCAGGATCAAGGACTGCCGCGTGATCGGCATCGCCGGCGGCCAGGCCAAGGGCGACCTGCTGGTCAGCGAGCTCGGGTTCGACGCGGTGATCGACTACAAGGCCGCGCCGGTCTTCAAGGCCCTGCGCGAACAGGCCCCCAACGGGATCGACGTCTATTTCGACAACGTCGGCGGCGACATCTTCGAAGCCTGCCTGTTCAACATGAACACCTTCGGCCGCATCGCCTGCTGCGGCGCGGTCAGCGGCTACGACGGCGCCCCGCCGCCGCACGGCCCGCGCGGCGTGCCGGGCCTGATCGTCACCAAGCGGCTGACCGTGCGCGGCTTCATCGTCAGCGACTTCGACGACCGGCGCGACCAGGCCCTGGCGGAGCTGAAGGGCTGGGTGGAGAGCGGCCAGCTGAAGGTGAGGGAGGACATCCTCACCGGCCTGGAAAGCCTCCCCGGCGCCCTCATCGGCCTGCTGGCCGGCGAGAACGTCGGCAAGCGGATGGTGAAGGTGGCCTAGAAGTTCCGCATGCGCTCCAGCGCGCCCTGGAGGATCCAGGCGGCGGCCATCTTGTCGACGACCTCGGCGCGGCGCTTGCGGGTGATGTCGTGCTCGTCGATCAGGACGCGGTTCACCGCCGCGGTGGACAGCCGCTCGTCCCAGAAGGCGATGGGCAGGTCGCGCAGGCGCAGGAGGTTGCGGGCGAGGGCGCGGTTGGACTGACAGCGCACCCCCTCGGTCCCGTCCATGTTCACCGGCAGGCCGATGACGATTCCCTTCGCCTCGCGGCTGTCCATCAGCCGGAACAGCGCCTCGGCGTCCTTGGTGAACTTGACCCGTTCGATCGTCTCCAGCGGGCTGGCCACCGTGCGGGTCACGTCCGACACCGCCACGCCGATGGTCTTCTCGCCGGGATCCAGCCCGACGACGGGCGCCTGGGCCGGCAGGGCGGCCGCGAAGTCTTCGATGGAGAGGACGGGCATTGTCCCCCATTACTGTTGAATCGGCGGCCAGTCGCGGCTAACCCGCACCTCCGAACGAAAGGAGGCCACGATGGCCATCGACGCCGCGACCGTGCGCAAGGTCGCCCGGCTCGCCCGCATCGCCGAACCCGAGGAGCGCCTGGAGGCGCTGACCCAGGAGCTGAACGGCATCCTGGGCTGGATCGAGCAACTGGGCGAGGTCGACACCGACGGCGTCGAGCCGCTGACCTCGGTCGTGCATGCGAAACTGCCCCTGCGCGAGGACGTCGTCACCGACGGCGGCGACGCCGCCCGGGTGCTGGCCAACGCGCCCAAGAGCGCCGACGGCTTCTTCGTGGTGCCGAAGGTGGTGGAGTAGATGCGCCGCGCTTCCCCTTTTTCCGTCATGGCCCGGCTTGTCCGGGCCACCCATGAACATGGCGCCAGCCGTCTTGCCCATCACGCATGGGTGGCCCGAACGAGTCGGGCCATGACGATTGGGGGTATTGGCTAGATGTCTGAACTCACGTCGCTCACGCTGAAGGCCGCGCTCGACGGGCTGCGCAGCAAGCAGTTCTCGTCGGTCGAGATCGCCCGGGCGCATATCGAGGCCGTCGAGGCCGCGCGGCCGCTGAACGCCTTCGTGCTCGAGACCCCCGAAAAGGCCCTGGAGATGGCCGCGGCCTCCGACGCCCGCATCGCCCGCGGCGAGGCCGGCCGGCTGGAAGGCGCGCCGCTGGGCATCAAGGACCTGTTCTGCACCGAGGGCGTCCGCTCGACGGCCTGTTCGAAGATCCTCGGCAACTTCGTCCCAACTTACGAGTCCACCGTCAGCGGCAACCTGTTCCGCGACGGGGCGGTGATGCTGGGCAAGCTGAACATGGACGAGTTCGCCATGGGTTCGTCCAACGAGACCAGCGCGTTCGGCCCGGTGGCCAACCCGTGGAGGGTCCGGGGCGGCAACCAGACCCTGACCCCCGGCGGCAGCTCGGGCGGCTCGGCGGCGGCGGTGGCGGCGGACATCTGCCTGGGCGCCACGGCGACCGACACCGGCGGCTCGATCCGCCAGCCGGCCGCCTTCACCGGCACCGTGGGCATCAAGCCGACCTACGGCCGCTGCTCGCGCTGGGGCATCGTCGCCTTCGCCTCATCGCTCGACCAGGCCGGCCCGATCGCCAAGACCGTCGAGGACGCCGCCATCCTGCTGACCTCAATGGCCGGCCACGATCCCAAGGACTCCACCAGCCTCGACGTCGAGACGCCCGACTGGGCGCCGTCGGTCGGCCGGTCGGTTAAGGGCCTGCGCATCGGCGTGCCGAAGGAATACCGCGTCGAGGGCATGCCCGCCGAGATCGAGAAGCTCTGGCAGGATGGCGTCGACTGGCTGAAGGACGCCGGCGCCGAGATCGTCGAGGTCTCGCTGCCGCATACGAAATACGCCCTGCCGGCCTACTACATCGTCGCCCCGGCCGAGGCCTCGTCGAACCTCGCCCGCTACGACGGCATGCGCTACGGCCTGCGCGCCGCGGGGGCCAACCTGACCGAGGTCTACGAGAACACCCGGGCCCAGGGTTTCGGCGACGAGGTCAAGCGCCGCATCCTGATCGGCGCCTATGTGCTCAGCGCCGGCTACTACGACGCCTACTACCTCAAGGCCCAGAAGGTGCGCCGGCGGATCGCCGACGACTTCGACCAGGCCTGGGCGACCTGCGACGCCCTGCTGACTCCGACGGCGCCCTCGGCGGCCTTCGCGCTGGGCGAGCGCAACGCCGACCCCATCGCCATGTACCTGAACGACGTCTTCACGGTGACGACCAACCTGGCGGGCCTGCCCTCGATCAGCGTCCCCGCCGGCCTCGACGCCCAGGGGCTGCCGCTGGGCCTGCAGGTCATCGGCCGGGCCCTGGACGAGGCGACCGTGTTCAGCGTCGCCGGCGCGATCGAGAAGGCCGCCGGCTTCCGGACCAAGGCGGAGAAGTGGTGGCGGCCATGACCGAAGTGCTCAAGCTCAAGGGTCGCACCGGCGACTGGGAGATGGTCCTGGGCCTGGAGGTGCACGCCCAGGTCGCCTCCAACGCCAAGCTGTTCAGCGGGGCGGCCGTCGGCTTCGGCGCGGGGCCGAACGAGCAGGTCAGCCTGGTCGACGCCGCCATGCCCGGCATGCTGCCGGTGCTCAACCGCCGCTGCGTGGAACAGGCGATCCGCACGGGTCTCGGCCTGAAAGCGAAGATCAACCTGAAGAGCCGCTTCGACCGGAAGAACTACTTCTATCCGGACCTGCCGCAGGGCTACCAGATCAGCCAGTTCCAGCAGCCCATCGTCGGCGAGGGCGAGGTCACGGTCGACCGCGACGACGGGACCGCCTTCACCGTGCGCATCGAGCGGCTGCACCTGGAACAGGACGCCGGCAAGTCGATCCACGACCTGTCGCCCAGCGAGACCTATGTCGACCTCAACCGCTCGGGCACGGCGCTGATGGAGATCGTCAGCCGGCCGGACATGCGCTCCCCCGAGGAAGCCGCGGCCTATGTCAAGAAGCTGCGGGCGATCCTGGTGACGCTGGGAACCTGCGACGGCGACATGGAGAAGGGCAACCTGCGGGCGGACGTCAACGTCTCGGTCTGCCGTCCCGGCCAGTACGAGAAGTACCGGGCGAGCGGCGACTTCAGCCACCTGGGCACGCGCTGCGAGATCAAGAACGTCAACTCGTACCGGTTCATCCAGCAGGCCATCGCCTACGAGGCGCGGCGTCAGATCGAGATCCTCGAGGACGGCGGGACCGTCGACCAGGAGACCCGACTGTTCGATCCCGGCAGGGGCGAGACCCGCTCGATGCGGTCCAAGGAAGAGGCGCACGACTACCGCTACTTCCCCGACCCCGACCTGCTGCCGCTGGAGATCGATCCGGCCTGGGTGAAGGCGATCGAGGCGACGCTGCCCGAGCTGCCGGACGCGAAGAAGGCCAGGCTGATG
This sequence comes from Pseudomonadota bacterium, assembly GCA_049323695.1. Lineage (GTDB taxonomy): Bacteria > Pseudomonadota > Alphaproteobacteria > Caulobacterales > Caulobacteraceae > Caulobacter. The sequence goes on along the minus strand of JBMOOF010000026.1, from coordinate 6,601 downwards.
AGCGCCTACGGCCTGTCGGCCTATGACGCCGGGGTGCTGACCAGCGACGGGGCGGTGGCCGCCTTCTTCGAGGCGGCCGCCCGGGGCCGGGACGCCAAGCTGGTCGCCAACTGGACGCTGAACGACCTGCTGGGCCGTCTGGCCAGGGACGGGCTGGAAATCGCCGACAGTCCCATCGCCGCCGCCGACATCGGCGCCCTCGTGGAGCTGATCGAGAAGGGGACCATCTCCTCGAAGATCGCCCGGACGGTGTTCGAGCACATGTGGGCGGGCGAGGGGGCGCCGGGCGCCATCGTCGAGGCGCGCGGCCTGGTCCAGATCACCGACACCGGCGCCATCGAGGCGGCGGTCGACGCCCTGATCGCCGCCAACCCCGACAAAGCCGCGGCGGTGAAGGACAAGCCCCAGGCCATCGGCTGGTTCGTCGGCCAGGTGATGAAGGAGACCGGCGGCAAGGCCAATCCGGCCGCCGTCAACGAGATCCTAAAGGCGAAACTGGGCCTGTAGGGGTCTCCGGCGCGCCGGGCGTCAACGAAAACCGCTCCGGAGTCTCCTCCGGAGCGGCGTTCGGTCGGCCCCTTCCGAACCCTAGTTGTTCGCGATGACTTCCAGGATCAGGCCGGTGGCGATGGCCGCCAGCAGGTAGTCGTCGCCGCTGCGATACCAGTAGTAGCCGCGGGGCGGCGGTCGCAGGTGGTGGTGGTGGTAGTCGTAGACCACGTAGGCGCGCGACCGGTAGTAGGGCGGCAGATAGGCGCCGCGGCGCCACGCGGCGTAGCCCGGACGATAGCCCGGCCGGCCGTAGTAGGCGCCCGGAGGCGGGCCGTAATACCAGCGGTTGTTCCAGTAGTAGCCGTTGTGGCGGCCGCGGTCCCAGCGGGTGCGGCTGTCCCAGCGCCGGTCGTCGCGGCGATCCCAACGGCCGTCGCGGCGATCGTCACGGCGGTCCCAGCGGTCGTCCCGGCGATCGTCGCGCCGGTCGTCCCAGCGGTCGTCGCGGCGGTCCCAGCGGCCGCGGTCCTGCGCCGAGGCGTCGGTGGCCATGGCGACCATCGGGCCGGCCACGCAGGCGACGGCGGCGGCGGTCATGATCAGACGCTTCATTCGAAGGTCTCCTGTTCTGTGGCGGCCACCCCGTGGCCGCGGGGTCTGCCCTCGACTGCGATCAGGGTGAATCGCCGGGTCTGAACCCGACCTGAACAGCCGCGTCAGGATTGTGGTTCCGCGCCCCTTGCGCCGCCGCCGCCCCAGCGCCCATGTTGCGTCCACAATCGAAACGCCATCGCAAGGAGCGTCCGGGCATGACCGAGGAAACCGTCTACACCCCGCCCAGTGTCTGGACCTGGAACAAGGCCAACGGCGGCCGCTTCGCCAACATCAACCGACCGGTCGCCGGCCCGACCCACGACAAGGCGCTGCCGGTCGGCCGGCATCCGTTCCAGCTCTATTCGCTGGCGACGCCCAACGGGGTGAAGGTGACGGTCATGTTCGAGGAACTGCTGGCGGCCGGCCACGCCGGGGCCGAGTACGACGCCTGGCTGATCCGCATCAACGAGGGCGACCAGTTCTCCAGCGGCTTCGTGTCGGTGAACCCGAACTCCAAGATTCCGGCCCTGCTCGACCGCAGCGGTCCCGAACCGGTCCGCATCTTCGAATCCGGCGCCATCCTCCTGCACCTGGCCGAGACGTTCGGGGCCTTCCTGCCGACCGACCGGACGCGGGCCGAATGCCTATCCTGGCTGTTCTGGCAGATGGGCAGCGCGCCCTACCTCGGCGGCGGCTTCGGCCACTTCTACGCCTATGCGCCCTTCAAGATCGAGTACGCCATCGACCGTTTCGCCATGGAGGTGAAGCGTCAGCTGGACGTGCTCGACCGCCGCCTGGCCGAGAGCGAATATCTGGCCGGCCCGGACTATACGATCGCCGACATGGCCGTCTGGCCCTGGTACGGGGCGCTCGCCAAGGGCCTGGTCTACGAGGCGGGCGAGTTCCTGCAGGTTCAAGACTACCGCAACGTCCAGCGCTGGACCGACCAGATCGCCGCCCGCCCGGCGGTGAAGCGCGGTCGCATGGTCAACCGCGTGATGGGCGATCCGGCCAGCTGCCTGCCCGAACGCCACGACGCGGGCGACTTCGAGACCAAGACCCTCGACCGGCTTCAGGCGGCCAACGGCTGAACCTTCATCCCGGCCATGTCCTGGGAACGCCGGCGGGGAGTCGGGGCGACATGGCAAGACGGCCGAATTTAACCTGCCGGCGAGAGGTCTTTACGGCCAGTAATCGGGGTGAACAAATCCTGTATTCTCCCTTGAATACAAAGGATTCGCGCGATTAACCCCATGTTCAGCAGCGAGGTATTCTCCTAGGTCCCGACGGCTCCGGCGAGAAGCGCGCGGAGGCGGTTTTGAAGGGAAGAAGACCATGCTTGCGAGCGTCGAAAGCGAAGCTCCGGCGACCATCCCGCTGCCGGGCCCGGACTCCACGGGGGACGAACTGTTCCGCATGGGGCTGCTCTACTCGACCGGTCAGGGCGGCGCGCCGCTCGACTACGTCTCGGCCCATATGCTGTTCAACCTGGCGGCCATGCGCGGCTCGATGGAGGCCAAGGTCTACCGCAAGGAGCTCAGCACCGAGATGGATCCCATGGACGTCGCCGAGGCCCAGCGCCAGGCGCGCCAGTGGCTGGCGGCGGGCTGACCGCCGCCGCTACGGGTTCTGGCCGTTGATCGCGTAGCTGAAGCCGAAGTTGATCGGCGACAGGTCGCGGAACCACTGCTGGACGAAGAGGCCGGCCTCCGCGACGCTGCTGCGCGGCACATAGACGATGTCGAACCGGCGCAGCGGCGCCAGGTCCGCGCCGGGGCGGCCCTTGAGCGCTCCCTTGAGATTCACCGTCCGCGACAGCACCTTGCCGCCCGGACCGCGGCGCAGGATCACCACCTGGTCGGTCCTGGCGCCGACCTTGAAGCCGCCGGCCTGGATGATGGCCTGCAGGCTGTTGATATCGCCGGGCATGTCGTAGACGCCCGGATTGCCCACCTCGCCCCCGACCATCACCTTGAGCGGCGTCGTCGACTTCACCGTCACCTGGACCTGCGGCCGCAGCAGCTGGCCGGCGTAGGCCCGCGTCAGGGCCGCCTCCAGTTCCGGCACGGTCAGGTCGGCGGCCATCAGCGGGGCGATCAGGGGCATGGCGATGCGGCCGTCGGGCTGGACCACGATTCCCTGTTTCGAGAGCTCCGGCGCCGAGGGCACGGTGATGTCGATCTGGTCGCCGGGATAGAAGCGGTAGTCGGGCTCGCGGTCCGACCAGTCGGCGTAGCCGATGTCGGGAAAGGTCTCGCGCGAGTCGCGGGGGCCGGACCTGGGCGGCTTGGGGGCCGCCCGCTCGGCGCCGGCGCCGCCGTTCCAGGGCCACCACAGCTGCGCCCGCGCCGGACCGGCCGGCAGGGCGGCGAGGCTGACGGCGACGATCAGGCGGATCGGGGCGGCGGCGCGCATGACCCAACCGTTAAGGAGAATGGGTAACGGAGTGTTAATCGCGCCCGCGCGAGGGTCCCGGGGCAGGCCAGAAGAGGTCCTTGGGATTCGCATGAGCAGCCAGAGCGCCTGGAGGACGGTTCCGCACGATCCGCCTTTCGGCGCGACCGCCGGCGGCGACTGGGCGGCCCGGCCCCGCTACGCTCCGTCGGACTTCGTCACCCTGCTGTGGCGCGAACGCGGCCTGATGCTGCTGGTCTTCCTGATCATCGTCGGCGCGGGCCTCGGGTTCGCCTTCACGCTGAAGAAGGCGTTTCCGGCCGGGGCCAGCATCCTGATCCAGCTCGGCCAGGAGTACGTCTACGAGCCCCGGGCCGGCGACGCGGGCCGCGGCGCCGTGCCCGACACCGACTCCCTGGTGCAGTCTGAAGTCGAGATCCTGCAGAGCGGCGAACTGCGCGAACGGGTGATCCGGCGCATCGGCCTGGCCGCCATCTATCCCGACCTCGGCGCGAAGTTCGCCGCCGCCGCCCCGGCGGAAAAGGCGGTGCTGATGACCAAGGCCAACGAGGCCATGGGCCGCAAGCTCTCGGTCGGGTCGGCGCCCGACAATCCGGTGGTCCGGGTCGGATTCGAGCACCCGGATCCGGTGATGGCCGCCCGCGTCGTCAACACCCTGCTCGAGGAATACCTGGCCTACCGCCGCTCGGTGCTGATCCAGCCGTCCTCGCCGGTGTTCGAGCGCCAGCGGGTGCTGTTCGAGGCGCAGCTGGAGCAGGCCGACAGCGCCTACCAGGCGTTCCTGGCGAGCAACGAGATCGGCGACTTCGCCGCCCAGAAGTCGGGCCTCACCCAGCTGATCGGCCAGATCGAGGCGCAGCGCGCCGCCGCCGAGGTGCAGTTGCGCGACCGCCAGGCGCGGCTGGGCATGCTCGACGCCCAGCTGGCCCAGGTCTCCCCGGAGATCGGCCTCTACCAGGACATCGACCCGGCGGCGTCGCAGCGCCTGGCGGCGCTGAAGCTGCAGCGCGAGGAGCTGATGTCGCGCTATTTCCCCGACTCCCAGCCCGTGAAGGATGTCGAGGCCCAGATCGTCCAGCTGGAGGCGGCCGTCGCCGCCGGCCGGACGGCCGGGATCGCCGGCCGCCGGATCGGGGTCAATCCGGTGCACCAGACCCTGCAGACCGACCGCATCCAGACCGCGGCCGAGGTCGCCGCCCTGCAGCAGTCGCTGGCCGCCTACGAGACCCAGGCCGTGAAGGCGACGGACCAGCTGCAACGGCTGGCCGCCCTGGAGCCCGAATTCCAGGCCCTCAGCATGGACCGGGACGTCCTGCAGTCGAGCGTCCGCGACTACACCGTGAAGGAGCGCCAGGACGAGGCGGCGCGGCAGATCGCCTCGGAGAGCAACGACAACATCCGCATCGTCGACCGCGCCGTTCCCGCCGCCCGGGGCAAGAGCCTGCGCAAGCCGGTCCTCGCCGGCGCGGTCCTGTTCGGCCTGTTCTCGGCCCTGTGCGCGGGACTGCTGCGCATGTACCTGCGTCCCGGGCTGCCGACGCGCGCCTCGGCCCAGCGCACGCTCGATCTTCCGGTCCTCGGAGCCGCCACAGTCAAGGCGCGATAGCGCGCACGGGCTTGTGTATGGTCTAGCCTGACCGAATGGGCGCGCGATTCGAGCGATGGTGGATTTGAGCGCGGAGATGGCCGAGCTGTGGGCCTCGCTGGGCTGCGCCCAGCCCGGTCGCGCGCGCGCCGTCCAGTTCGTGTCGGCCCGGGCCGGGGAGGGGACGTCGACCGTCGCGCGCGAGTTCGCCGCCTTCGCCGCCCGTCGCGCCGGTCGCAGCGTCTGGCTGGTCGACCTGGACCTGTTCACCTCGCCCCAGCACCAGGCCTTCGTGGCCGAGCCGGACGTCCACGGCGCCCTGGGGGCCCCGGTCGCCGCCACGCCCGACGGCGGCGTCTTCTTCACGGTCCAGCCGCCGACCGTGATGCCCGACGGCTCGACCGCCCCCGACGCCCGCTTCCTCGCCGCCCATCAGGTCGGCCGCCATCGCTGGTGGGTGACCCGCTTCCGCGCCGACGCCCTGCGCGGCCGCCAGGGCGTCCACATCCTGCCGAGCGCCGACTACTGGAACGCCCTCAAGCGACACGCCGACCTGGTGGTGGTCGACTGCCCTCCGGCCGACCGCTCTCAGGCGGCGCTGACCATCGCCCCGTTCATGGACCAGACCGTGCTGGTGGTCGCCGCCGACCAGCCCGACGTGGCCGCCCCCACCCGCCTGCGCGACGGCATCGCCGGGGCGGGCGGCCGCGTCGCCGGCGTCTTCTTCAACCGCGCCCAGGTCCAGCCGCCGGGGTTCCTGAGGGCGATCCTGCGGTAAGGCCCTGACGGCGTCGGAGCGGCGCTAGACCGGGGCGTCGAGCGGGCGCTTCTTCTTCCTCGGCCGCGCGAACATCACGCCCGGATAGCCCTTCAGCGGCTCCAGGGCCTCGCCGGCCCAGGTCCAGTCGGCCTGCTGGACGAGGTTGAGGTGATAGCGCGGCTCGCGGCCGGTGCGGGTTTCAAACAGCGCCCGGGGAATGTTGACCATCGTCGAGGACCGCCGCCGTTCGTAGAGCACGGGCGTCCCGCAGCGGCGGCAGAAGCTGCGCGCCGTGCCGAGTTCGGAATCCTCGTAGCGCGTCAGCTGGTCCTCGCCTTCCAGGAACCGGAACCGCTTCTTCCAGCTGCCGACATAGGTGGCGTAGGCGCAGCCCTGGGCGCGGCGGCTGGCTTCGCCGTGGTCGTGCCAGGCCCAGACCGCCGGAACATCGATCTCCAGCCGCACCGCGCCGCAGACGCAGGCCGCCCGCGCCTGCACGGCCGAGCGCCGGCCTTCCTGGGTCGGTCTGGTCGCCTTGCGCATGCCGGGCCTCCGGGTTCGGCGGATGTCGGAGCGGCGCGGCCGGGCCGAGCCGTCCGACCGTCGAATCGTACACTCGATTCAGGAGACTAGGTCCAATCGACATTCAGGGATTCACGGTTCGCGGGATGCGTGATTCATAGGTCTCCGCTTTGGCGGAGGTCGGTGATGGGTGTGAAGCGCTACGAACTGAGCGATGCGCAGTGGATTCGGAT
>JBMOOF010000025.1:0-2014 GCA_049323695.1 Pseudomonadota bacterium | reverse complement strand
GCCGGAGACATCCGATGCTGGACGAGGTCCCCGTCGCCTTCGTGATCCCCCTCGACCCCGCCGACGCCGGCCTGCCCGACCGCGCCATGGCCGCCTGCGCCGCCGCCCTCGCCAGCTTCAAGCAGCCCCGCGAGATCCGACTCGTCCACGCCCTCCCCCGATCAACCCTCGAGAAGGTCGCCAAGGCCGAACTGCGCGCCATGCTCGCCGCGGAAGCCTGACCGGAGCCTATTTCCGGAGGCCGCCCCGCCTTCCTCCGGAGTCCGACGGGTCGGGTCGGACCAGTCTGAGTCCGGTTGACCGCCGGGCCCGGCGGTACGCGACATTGACGCCCCAGGCCTGACCATCGTGTAGTCGGTCGAGGGACCGGACGAAGGTTCGGCCGAAACCGTCGTTCACGGAGCCCGCGTCATCGCTTCCCTGCGTACGATCGGCCGTCAGGCCCGGCGGTTCGTCGGGGACTTCGCGCGCCACGACCGCCGCCAGGCGGCGGCCGCGGCGGTCCTCGTCGGCCTGGGCGCGTTCGCCGAGAGCATCGGCCTGCTGATGCTGGCGCCGCTCATGGCGATCATCATCGACGCCCCGGATGCAGACGGCCTGAGCGGCGGACTGGCGGGCGCGCTGTTCTCCTGGCTTCCCGCCGGAACGCCGACCGGGCGCCTGGCCTGGCTGCTCGCCCTGTTCGCGGCGCTGATGGCGATGCGGTCGCTCGTCATCCTCAGGCGGGACATCGCCCTGAAGCGGCTGGAAACCGGCTTCGTGGACGCCCGCCGACTGAGCCTCGCCCGCCAGCTGGCGGCCACGTCATGGCAGACGGTCAACCGGCTGCGCCACGCCCGCGTGGCGCACCTGCTGGGCGCCGACATCCAGCGATGCGCGATCGCCGCCCATTTCGTGGTGCAGTGCGGCGTCGCGCTGGCGCTGCTGGCCTTCCAGGTCGCCCTGGCCTTCGTGCTGTCTCCGCTGCTGGCCGCGTTCAGCCTGGCGATGCTGGCGGCCCTGGCGGCGATCATGATCCCCCTGGCGAGGCGGTCCCACGCGGCCGGCGGCGAGGCGTCGGCCGGCGCCTACCGGCTGACCCGCGACACCGCCTGGTTCCTGGGCGGCCTGAAGCAGGCCTTCAGCCACAACCGCGAAGGCCTCTTCGTCGAGCGGACCGGACGAACCCTCGAGGATCTGAGGCGACTGCAGATCGCGGACGTGCGACGCCGGACCGGCGCCCGGATGATCCTCGCCGCCGTGATCGCCGCCGTCGGCGGCGCGACACTGCTGGTCGGCCACGGCGTCCTGCATCTGGCGCCGGCGGTGCTGATCGCCGTGATCGTGGTCCTGGCCCGGACGAGCGGACCGGCGACCCAGATCCAGCAGGGCGTCCTGCAGCTGGCGACGGCGCTGCCGGCCTACGAGGAGATCACGGCGCTGGAGGCCGAGCTGGCGGCCGCCCGGCGCCCCGTCGAGGGCGTCGACGAACCGGACGCGCCCGACCGGTGGACGCCCGTGGTCTTCGAGCAGGTCGGCTTCAGCCATGTCGCCGACGCCGGCGACGCGCCGGACCGCGGCCTCCGGGACATCGGCCTCGCCCTCGAGGCGGGCGAGTTCGTCGGCCTGACCGGCCCGTCCGGCGCCGGCAAGACGACGTTCGCCGACCTCCTGGCCGGACTGTTTCCGCCGGACAACGGCCGGGTGACCGTCGGCGGCCGCTCCCTGACCGGCGCGGTCCTGCGGGCCTGGAGAGACCGGATCGCCTATGTCCCCCAGGACCCGTTCCTGTTTCACGACACCCTGCGCGCCAATCTCCTCTGGGGCGCCCCGGGGGCGACGCCGGACCGGATCTCGGACGCCCTCGCCGTCGCCGGAGCCGATGATCTGGTCCGGCGCATGCCCCACGGGCTGGACACGGTCATCGGCGAACGCGGCTCCCAGCTGTCGGGCGGCGAGCGCCAGCGGCTGGCGATCGCCGCGGCGGTGCTGCGTCTCCCCGACGTCGTGATCCTCGACGAGGCGACCAGCGCCC
>JBMOOF010000024.1:0-18470 GCA_049323695.1 Pseudomonadota bacterium | reverse complement strand
GCCCCGGCGGCCCCGGCGGCCACGACCGCCGCGCCGACCGCCGCGCCGGCCTCCGGCGCCCCCGCCGCGCCGCCGCCCCCGGCCAAGGGGGGGTAGGTGGCCCTTCGCGCCATCCTGCGTTCGGGCGTCGCCGCGGCCTGCATCGCCGCGGTCGCGGCGCCGGCCGTCGTCCCGACGGTCGCGGTCGCGGCGCGCCCGCCGCTGGAGGTGCGCACCGCCCAGGCCCGCGACTTCTCGCGCATCGAGTTCCACTGGGCCGGCGGCGCGAAGGTCTCGACCCGCCGCGACGGCCAGACCCTGACGCTGCGCTTCAGCCGCGACGCCAGGCCGGACCTGTCCAACCTGCGCATCCTGCCGCCGAAGTTCCTCAAGGGCGCCGAAGCCCGGCATGTCGGCGGCGGGCTCGAGATCGACCTCATCCTCAGCGAGGACGCCGACGCCAAGGTCGGATCGGCCGACGGGGCGATCTATGTGCGGCTGTTCAAGCGGCAGGAGGCGCCGCCCGCCGCCCCGGCGTCGGCGCCGGCCGAGGCGGCGGCTCCGGCGGAGCCCGCGTCGCGCCCGGCCCGGTCCAGCCCGCTGCCGGCCGGCGGGGTGGTGCGGATGGGCGCCGAGATCGTCGGGGCCCAGGTCAAGCTGCGCTTCGACTGGGCCAATCCGGCCGGGGCGGCCGTGTTCCGGCGCGGCGAGGCGATCTGGATCGTCTTCGACGCGCCCGCGACCATCGACGTCTCGAAGGCGCCGCGCGGCGTCTCGCAGTTCGGCAAGGTGCAGGCCTTCCGCGGGGCCGACTATTCGGCCGTCCGCATCGTCTCGCCCCGGGCGACGCCGCTGACGGTGACGGGCGAGGGGTCCAGCTGGACCCTGGCCCTCGGGGCCGGCCAGAAGACCGAGTCCGACCGCATCGAGGTCAAGCGCGACGAGGAGTCCGCCGAGGCGGCCCTGACCGCGGTGCTGGCCGGGGCCACGGCCAGCGTCTGGCTGGACGACCCGGCCGTCGGCGACCGCATCGCCGTGGTCACCGCCCTGGCCCCGGCCAAGGGCCTGCCCGGCCGGCGCGACTTCGCCGAACTGGCCATCCTGCCCACCTTCCACGGCCTGGCCATCGAGCCCTACGCCACCGACCTGACGGTGGCCGCCGACGGCGATCTGGTCCACATCGGCCGGCCGGAGGGGCTGGCGCTGTCGCCGGTCTCTGCCGCCGGCCGCAAGGTCGCCGTCGCGGCGGGCGCGCCGCAGCCGGCGGGCATGCCCGGCCTCATCGACGAGAGCTGGGCGACGACGGAGCCGGGCGGCTTCCTGGCCCGCTACGCCGCCCTCACCGAGGCCGCCGCCGCCGAGACCGCCCGGGGCGACGACGCCCCGACGGAGGCGCGCCTGGCGCTGGCCCGCTTCCTGGTCGGCGCCGAGCTCGGCTACGAGGCCATCGGCGTCCTCAACGCCGCCGCCCGCCAGCGGGAGACGATCCAGGGCGAGGCCGAATTCCGCGGCCTGCGCGGCATCGCGCGGGTCATGGTCGGGCGGGACAAGGAGGCCGAGAACGACTTCGGCGTGCTCATTCTCGGCGATGACCCCTCCTCGGCCGTCTGGCGCGGCTATCTGGCGGCGCGGGCCGGGCAATGGGCCGACGCCCGCACCCGGTTCGCGGCCGGGGTCATCGCCATCAACCAGTTCTCGCCGGTGTGGAAGGCCCGCTTCCTCGCCGCCGACGCCGAGGCCGCGCTCGAACTGGGCGATCTCGCCGCCGCCGAGACCCGGCTGGAGGAGGCGCTGGGCGAAAGCCTGCCGGCCATCGAGCAGCTGAAGGTCCGCCTGATCCAGGCCCGCCTGTTCGAAGCCCAGGGCCGCAAGAAGGGCGCGCTCGGCGTCTATCTCGCCATCGCCAGGGCGCCGCAGGACTCCCTGTCGGCGCCGGCCCTGCTCAGGGCCACGCGCATCCGGCAGGAGCTGGGCGAGATCACCCCGGTCCAGGCCGCCGCCGCCTACGACGGCCTGCGCTACCGCTGGCGCGGCGACGCCACCGAGCTGGAGACCATCCGCACCCTCGGCCAGCTCTACCTGAACCAGGGCCGCTACCGCGAGGCGCTCGAGGCCCTGCGCTCGGCCGGCACGCGCCAGCAGGACCTGCCGCAGTCGGTGCAGCTGCAGGCCGATCTCAGCAACGCCTTCAAGGCGCTGTTCCTGGACGGCATGGCCGACGGCCTCCAGCCGATCCAGTCGCTGGCCCTGTTCAAGGACTTCCAGGAGCTGACGCCGCTGGGGGCCGAAGGCGACCTGATGGTCCGCAAGCTCGTCCGCCGGCTGGTCGACGTCGACCTTCTCGGCGAGGCCGAGCGGATGCTGGAATGGCAGGTGGAGAACCGCCTGGACGGGGCGCCCAAGGCCCAGGTCGCCACCGATCTGGCGCTCATCTACCTGATGGACCGCAAGCCCGAGCAGGCGCTGCAGGCGATCAACGGCTCGCGCACCACCGTGCTGCCCGGGCCCCTCAACGCCGAGCGGCGGATGATCACCGCCCGCGCCCTGATGGCCCTGGGCCGCCTGGACGCGGCGGCCGAGATCATCGAGCCGGACGCCTCCGCCGACGCCCAGGACATCCGCGCCGAGATCGCCTGGAAGGCGCGGAACTGGGCGCTGGCCGGCGAACTGTTCGAAAAATCCCTGGGCGACCGCTGGAAGTCGCCCCTGCCGCTGCGTCCCGACGAGGAGTCCAGGCTGCTCCGCGCCGGCGTCGCCTACAGCCTGGCCGGCGACGACGCCACGCTCGGCCGCCTTCGCGAGCGGTTCAGCGGCTATTTCGAGCTGGCCCGCAATCCGGAGGCCCTGCGCGTCGCCTTCGCCGGGGTCGACGGCGGGACCCTGACGGCCAACGACTTCAGCCGCGCCGTGGCCGACAACGAGGGCTTCACCGGCTGGGTGGCGAAGATGAAGCAGCGTTTCCGCGACAAGCCCGCGCCCGTCGGCCCCGCGCCGACCCGGACCGCCGCCGCGCCCGCCGCCGCCTCGGGCGGCTGAGACCCGGCGCAGCCGGGCCAGGTCCGCGCTTCATCCGCCCGCGGCCCCGCGCTGGAAACTCTCGACCAGGCTCCCGGCCACCAGTCGCCAGCCGTCGACCAGCACGAAGAAGATCAGCTTGAACGGCAGGCTGACCACCACCGGGGGCAGCATCATCATGCCCATGCTCATCAGCACGCTGGCCACCACCAGGTCGATGACCAGGAAGGGCACGAACAGCAGGAAGCCGATCTCGAAGGCCCGCTTCAGCTCGCTGATCATGAAGGCGGGGGTCACCACCCGCAGGGGCGTGTCCATGGCCGTGGCCGGCCGCTCGATGCGCGAAAGACGCACGAACAGGGCCAGGTCGCCGCGGTCCACCTGGCTGAGCATGAAGGCCTTCACCGGCTCGCCGGCGGCCTCGAAGGCCTGGGGCAGCTCCATCTGCTGGTCGAGCAGGGGGCGCACCCCCTCGTCGTAGCTGCGCTGGAAGGTCGGGCCCATGACGATGGCCGTGAGGAACAGCGCCAGGCTGACGATCACGGCGTTGGGCGGGCTCTGCTGCAGGCCCAGCGCCGTGCGCAGCAGGCTGAGCACGACCACGATGCGCACGAAGCTGGTGGTCATGATGACGATCGACGGCGCCAGCGACAGCACCGTCAGCAGGCCGATCAGCTGCACGACGCGCTCGGTCAGGCCGGCGCCGGAGCCGAGGTCGATGTTGACCGCCTGGGCCATGGCCGGCCCCTGCAGCAGCAGGCTGGCGCCGGTGGCGAACAGGGCGAGGATCGCGGCCCGCTTCAGGTCGGCCCGGTCGACCCCGAGCAGGGCCTTGCACAGGCGGGAGAAGGCGGCGCGCATCATGCGCCGGCTCCCGGGGCCCTGCGCCGGCGGGCGGCCGGCTTCAGCGTCTCCAGCGTGCGGCCCTCGCCCAGCAGGATCAGCCGCTCCTCGTCGTCGAGCCGAACCAGCACCAGCCGCCGCGCCGGATCGAGCACCAGGGTCTCGACCAGGGTCAGCCGGCGTTCGCGCCGTCCCGCCTGCAGCCGGGCGAGGGCGTCGGGCCCGAGGCGGCGCATGGCCACGGCCCCCAGGCCGATCAGGCCGAGCGTCAGCAGCAGGGCGAAGACCGCGCGGAAGAGCTCGCCTGGATCCATGGAACGCGCACTCGAAGGAGACCGTCCCTTCTCTCTGACCGGCAACCCTTAAGGCGCGATTAACCCTGTTTGTTCACCATCGGGCCGATGGACATCGCCTCCATTCCGCTGTTCGCCATGCTCCGCCAGCGCCTGGGCTATCTCGGCGAGCGGCAGCAGCTGATCGCCCAGAACGTGGCCAACGCCGACACGCCGGGCTACGTCGGCCGCGATCTGAAGCCGTTCAGCTTCACCGCCCGCCTGCAGTCCCAGCCCGGGACCCTGGTGGAACAGGCGCGGACCGCGCCCGGCCATCTGCCCGGCGGATTCCGCCGTCCGGGCGGCGGCGCGGGCGACGGGCGGACGGTCAAGGCGGCCGATTCCGAGACCACCCTCGACGGCAACGCCGTGGTGCTCGAGGACCAGATGATCAAGATGGCCGAGGCCCGCATGGACTACGAGGCGGCCATCGGCTTCTACCAGAAATCCATGGGGCTGCTGCGGCTCGCCGCGCGGCCGCCGGGGCGTTGAGCGAGGGCTAGATGGCCGAGATCAGTTCCCAGTCCGACCTGGCGATGCGGGTGGCGGCCTCGGGCATGCGCGCCCAGCAGGCGCGGATGCGGATCATCGCCGAGAACCTCGCCAACGCCAATTCGACGGCCCGCACGGCCGGCGGCGACCCCTATCGCCGCCAGGTGCCGGTGTTCGAGCCCAAGGCCGTCGACGGCGGCCAGGGCGTCAGCCTTCGCGGCGTCGAGCCGGACCAGAAGCCGTTCCGCTCCACCTACGATCCGGGCAACCCGGCGGCGGACGCGGAGGGCTACGTCAAGCTGCCCAACGTCGACCCGCTGATCGAGGCGATCGACATGAAGGAGGCCCAGCGGGCCTACGAGGCCAACCTCAACGTCATCGAGACGGCGCGCGCCATGGAGATGCGCACGCTCGACCTGCTCAAGAAGTAGGGCTGACCGATGATGACCCCGCTCGCCGCCGCCAAGGCCTACGGCGCCGCCTCGGCGGGCCTCGCCCCGCAGGCGTCCGGCGCCGCGGCCGGCGGCCAGGACTTCGGCGACCTGCTCAAGTCGGTGATGACCGACGCGGTGCAGGCCTCGAAGACCGCCGAGACCCAGATCGCCGCCCAGGTCGCCGGCAAGGCGGAGCTGATCGACGTGGTCACCGCCATCTCCTCCGCCGAGGCCAGCCTCGAGACGGTCATGGCCGTTCGCGACCAGGTGATCTCCGCCTACCAGGAAATCATGCGCATGCCGATCTGACCGGCCGCGGCGGGCCGTTCAGCTGCCTGAACCGTTGACAACGGCGCATTCAGGGGCGGCTCAGGCCGTCAGGTTCATCGTCACCCTCGCAGTACCTCTCCCGCGCCGGCGGACCGGTCCGGGAGACCCGCGTAGGAGTGAATGACCATGAAGACGTTCCTGATTCCCGTCGTCGCCGCCGTCGCCGCGCTGGGCGCGGCCGGGGCCGCCTCGGCCCAGGGCTACGGCTACGGCTACGGCCATGGCTATGACTATGGCTATGGCTACCGCCACGGCCCCATCCAGGGCCCGGGCTCCATCAACGCCAGGGAGGCCGAACTGGCCTGGCGGATCGAGCGCGGCGAGCGCTCGGGCCGGCTCAGCCGGTACGAAGCCCGCGACCTCCGCCACGAGCTGGACCACATCGAGCGACTGGAGCGCCAGTTCCGCTACACCGGCGGCATCGACCGGCGCGAATACGCCATCCTCTCGGCGCGCCTCGACCGGCTCGGATACCGGATCGTGGCCGAGATGCGCGACGGCCGCCGCTACGGCTACGGCGATCGCTACCGCGGCTGGTAGGGCCGGGCGACGATCCGCAGGGGCCGGCGATCCCGGTCGAGGCTGACCACGGCCTCGGCCCGGGTTTCGCCGGCCAGCATGCGCCGGGTGACGCGCTCGAAGTGCTGGATGAAGCGCGCCAGTTCCGCCCGGCGGCCGGCCGGCAGTTCGCCGGGCGGCATCCCCAGCAGGCCGGCCTCCTGTTCGCAGCGCCAGTCGAGCACCGTCTCGAAGTCGGGCGCCGCCAGCAGCAGGATGGCGTCGAAGCCGCCGAAGAAGGCCTGGTAGGGACCGGCCAGGCGGGCGTTGGTCCATGACCGCCAGACGCCGCCGGGGTCCGCCTCGCGCTCCAGGGCGTTGACCGGCCGGGCCAGGCTCCCGGCCGGCTCCGGCCGGGCGCCGAGGCACCAGCCCTCGACCAGGATCGCCGCCGGCCGCCCCGCGAACGCCGGCCAGTCGTCGGCGGGGCGCCGCTCGTCGGCCAGCTTGTCGAAGGCGGGCAGGGGCGTGCGGTCGCCCGGCGCCGCCGCGCGCAGCGCCGCCGTCGTTCGCCGCGCCAGCGCCAGGTCGTGGGTTCCGGGCGGGCCCCGGACGGCCAGCAGCGGGTGGACATCCCGGGCCAGCGCCGCCCGTTCGGCGCGGGTCAGATAGACGTCGTCGAGCGAAAAGGCCGCTCCCCCCAGCCGCTCCGCGGCGGCCCTCGCCAGGGTCGTCTTGCCCGATCCCTGCGCCCCGGCGATCCCGATCAGGGGCGGCCGGTCCGACGCGGCGTGGGCGGCGGCCAGGTCGCGGACGAGGTCGAGGAGGGCGGCGGAGATCATGTCGAAAGGGTGGGCCGCGCCGGCGCGTCCGTAAATCGCCGTCGACGGGCCGGGCGGCCTCAGCCCCGCCGTCCCGCCCAGACCGCCTCGAACACGCGCAGGAAGTTCCCGCCCACGAACTTCACCACGTTGTCCTCGCCGTAGCCGCGGCGCAGCAGCTCCGACACCAGCAGCGGCATCTGGCGATAGCTGGTGAACACGGGCCTGTAGTTGGCGTCCATGTCGGTGCCCATGGCGACGTGGTCGGGTCCAAGCACCCGGGCGAGCTCGAAGATGCGATCGACATAGTCGCCCAGGGTCGCCGCGCCGATTCCGGCCGGCCAGGCGCCGATCACGCCGCCGCGTTCGGCGATGGCCCGCGCCAGGGCCTGGCCCAGGAACCGCGGGTGGGTCGCGCCATGCCCCTGCAGGTGCGTGTGCGAGCACATCATGGGGCGCTCGCCGACCGCGAGGGCCCTGGAAACGGCGGGTTCCGCCGCGTGGGCGAGGTCCACCACCATGCCGAGACGATCCATCTCGCCGATGACCTCGGCGCCGAAGGGGGTCAGGCCGCCGCGCGCCGCGGGCGCGGTCTGGATGTCCCCCGCCTCGTTCGGGCGATAGTGGACCAGCGCGATCGACCGGACGCCGTCCTCGAACGCGCGGGCGACGTTGGCGATGTCGCCGTCGAGGAAGTCGGCGCCCTCCACCGTCGCCATCACGGCGATCCGGCCTTCCCGTCGAAGGCGCTCGAAGTCGCCGGGGCGGTCGACGAAGCCGGCCCCGCCCGCCTCCGCCGCGGCGCGCAGGTTGGCGAGCTGCCGGGCGTAGCTGGCCCGCGCCTCGCCGGGCGCGAACGCCCGCGTGGAGGCAAGTCCCTCGCCCTGCAGGTCGAGCGTCTGGAAATCGGCGACGAGCGAGAACCCGCCGCCGGCGACCAGACCGGCGCGCATGTCCTCGAGGGCGCGGGCCTCGAAGGTTCCGCGCGCCGCATAGGCCATCAACGGCAGGCTCAGCCCGGTGGCGCCGCGCACGAAGGTCCGGCCCGGGTGGGCGTGAAGGTCGATGGCCGGGGCGCGCCGCAGCAGCGCGCGCGCCCGTTCGACCGACCCGGCGTCCGGCTCGAAGCCCTGGGGCGCGGATCCGGAGCCCAGCAGGCGCGGGCCGACGACGGCGGCCCCCGCGGCCGCGGTGGCCGCGACGCCGCCGATCAGGAAGACCCTGCGTTTCATGTCCGCCCCGCGCTTCGCGCCGCCCCGGCGAGCAGGGCGGCCTTGAGTTCCCGACGGATCGCATCTGTAACGACGCGGCCGAAGCGGCGCAAACGGGGGCGGGGACGCGCCGGCCATGGCCCGACGGCCGCCCGAAACCGCCGCCCCTAAACACCCGTTAACCATGATCCGGCCACTGTGGGCGCTGGTTCCACCGATTCCTCAGTGAGGCTTTCCATGAGCGGCGCCGAAGTCCTGGACGTCGGCCGGGACGCCATCTGGCTGACCCTGCAGCTTTCCGCCCCGGTGCTGATCGTCGGCCTGATCGTCGGGGTCGGGATCGGCCTGATGCAGGCCCTGACCCAGATCCAGGAGGCGACGCTGGTCTATGCGCCCAAGATCGTGGCGATCTTCATCTCGCTGCTGGTCTTCCTGCCGCTGATGGGCGCCCTGATGGGCGGCTTCATGAACCACATCGCCGCCCGCATCGCGGCCATGTGACGGCGTGGAGGCCTACGCCACCGCCGCCCAGGTCTATGCCGCCGGCCTGGTCTTCGCCCGGGTCGGGGCGCTGGTCATGCTCGTGCCGGGGCTGGGCGACGCCAGCGTGCCGCCGCGCATCCGCCTGGCCTTCGCCCTGCTGATGGCGCTGATCCTGGCGCCGCTGACGGCGCCGGGTCTGGCGGTGCCGACCACGGTCGGGGCGGCTTCCGGCGCGGTGATCGGCGAGACCCTGATCGGCCTGATGATGGGGGCCATCCTGCGGCTGGTGATGAGCGCCCTGGCGACGGCCGGCGAGGTGGTCTCGATCCAGACCACCCTCGGCTTCGCCCAGACCGCCAACCCGACCCAGGCCCAGCCCAGCGCCACCCTGTCGACCTTCCTGACCCTGCTCGGGACGGTGCTGATCATGACCACCGACCTGCACCACCTGTTCTTCGGGGCGATGGTCCGTTCCTACGAACTGTTCCCCTTCGGCCGGGTCATGCCCGTCGCCGACGCCGGATCCCTGGCCGTGCAGACGGTCGCCGGCTCGTTCGCCCTGGGACTCCAGCTGGCGGCGCCGGTGATCGTCTTCTCGCTGGTGTTCAACATCGCCGCCGGCCTGGTCGGCCGGGCCATGCCGCAGTTCCAGATCTTCTTCGTGGCCACGCCGTTGTCGGTGATGCTCGGCCTGTCGGTGTTCGCCCTCAGCCTGGGGACGGTGGGCATGGTCTGGGTCGGCCGCTACCGCGAGCTGCTCGAGGTCTTCGCCTAGATGGCCGAGAACGAAGCCGCCTCGAAAACCGAAGAGCCGACACCGCGCAAGCTCGACGAGGCCCGCAGGAAGGGCGACATCG
The DNA here is from genome assembly GCA_049323695.1 of Pseudomonadota bacterium. Taxonomy (GTDB): domain Bacteria; phylum Pseudomonadota; class Alphaproteobacteria; order Caulobacterales; family Caulobacteraceae; genus Caulobacter. Next base: position 9,175 of record JBMOOF010000024.1, on the reverse strand, counting down.
CCCGCTCGCAGGACATCGCCCAGCTGGCCTCGCTGGTGGGCGCCTTCGGAGTGCTGGCGGTGGGCGGCGGCTGGCTGGCGCAGGACCTGGCGCGGCGGCTGACGCCCTTCATCGACCATCCCGAGGCCATCGACCTCTCCAGCGGCGGCGTAGGCCTGGTGGCGGAGCAGGCGGCGCTGGCGGCCGCCCCCACCCTGGCCTTCGTGCTGGCGGGCGCCGCCGTGGCCGGGATCGCGGGCAACGTCTTCCAGACCGGCCTGCTCTGGACCACCGAGAAGATGAAGCCCGAGCTGCGGAAGATCTCGCCGATGGAGGGCTTCAAGCGGCTGTTCGGGGTCGACGGCCTGGTGCAGTTCCTCAAGTCGGCGATCAAGATCCTGGTCACCGGGGCGGTCGCCTGGATCGCCCTGAGGCCGCGCGCCACCGAACTCGAACGGCTGGCCACGATGGACCCGGCGGCCATCCTGCCGCTCGGCTTCGACCTGCTGAAGGCCCTGTTCTACGCGGTGCTGGCCTTCCTGACGGTCACCGCCGCCGCCGACTGGCTGTGGCAGCGCCAACGGTTCATGGCCCGCATGCGGATGAGCCGCGAGGAGCTCAAGGAAGAGTTCAAGCAGACCGACGGCGACCCCCACGTCAAGGCGCGCCAGAAGCAGATCCGCAACGAGCGCGCCCGCCGGCGGATGATGCAGAACCTGAAGACGGCGACCGTGGTGGTGATGAACCCGACCCACTACGCCGTGGCGCTGCGCTACGAGCAGGGCGAGACCGAGGCCCCCGAGTGCGTCGCCAAGGGGCTGGACGAGCTGGCCCTGCGCATCCGCGCGGTGGCCGAGGAGAACGACATCCCCGTCGTCGAGGATCCGCCCCTGGCCCGCGCCCTCTACGCCTCGGTCGAGATCGACCAGCAGATTCCCGAGGCCCACTTCGAGGCGGTGGCCAGGATCATCGGGTTCATTCTTGGCGAGGCGCAACGCCGCAAGGCGAAGAATCGCCCCGCGGGCGCGCGGCCGCTTTAGCGAGTAAGATGAATGAGTGATTCGACGGCTGCCCCGGCGGGACTGATGGCCGAACCAGCGCCGACCGAGCCGCGAGAGCGGCGCATCGACCCGCTGACCTGGGCGGCGGGCGGCTTCTTCCTGGCCGCCGTCGGGTTCGGCGCCGTGCCGGCCTTCAAGGCCGGCCCCGAGACCGTGGCCGGCATCCTGCTGCTGATCGGCCTGGCCGGCGTGGCCTTCCTGGGCATGCTGTTCTTCCGCAACGCCAACCGGCCGGTGGACGTCGAGGACGAGGGGCCCGAGACCTTCATCGACGCCCTGGGCGAGGCGGCCGCGGTCGCCGGGCCGGACGGGCGCATCCACGCGGCCAACGCCCCCTGGCGGGCGGCGCTGGGCGAGCTGCGCCGCCTGCCGCGCGCCGGTCACGCGGCGCCGGGCCTGTTCGCGGCCCTCGCCCGGGCCCGCAAGGGCGAGATCGCCCGCGCCGCGGTCAAGGTCGGCGTCGCGGAATGGCCGGTCTCGGTGGCGCCGCTGGGCGTCGGCCGCTACCTGCTTCGGCTGGATCCGGCCGGCGGCGAGCCCCTGCGGCTGACCGCCGAGATCCCGTTCATCCCGGCGGCGGGCGAGCCGGCCCCCGCGGTCGTCGCGCCGGCCGGGCCCGCCACGCTCGACCCGTTCGCCGCCGCCTCGCCGTTCGGAGCGGCGCTGCTGCAGGGATCGGACGTCTTCGGCGCAGTCATTCTCGAGGCCAATCCGGCCCTCGCCGGGATGACGGGCGGCAAGGCCGCGGCGGGGATCGCCTTCGGCGAGCTGATCGACGCCAATTCACGGATCGACGCCGGGCTGGGGGCCGCCGAGGGCCGGGCCGGGCCGGTGGAAGTGCGCCTGGCCCACGACCCCAAGCAGATCGCCCACCTCTACCTGGCCCGCGCCGACGGCCGGCTGGTGGCCTATCTGGTCGACGTCACCGAGCAGAAGCAGATCGAGCTGCAGCTCGCCCAGAGCATGAAGATGCAGGCGATCGGCCAGATGGCCGCCGGCATCGCCCACGACTTCAACAACCTGCTGACCGCCATCCAGCTGCGCCTGGACGAGCTCCTCGAGCGTCATCCCCTGGGCGATCCCAGCTACGAGAGCCTGACCTCGATCAAGGGCACCGCCGCCCGCGCCGCCGACCTGGTGCGCAAGCTGAAGACCTATTCCCGCCAGGAAACGGTCCAGCGCGAGGTGCTCGACCTGGGCGAGACGATCAGCGACTTCGAGGTGCTCCTGCGCCGGCTGATGCGCGAGACCGTGCGGCTGGAGACCGACTACGGCCGCGACCTGCCGCTGGTCAGGGTCGACAAGGGCCAGCTCGAGATCGCGGTGATGAACCTCACCCTCAACGCCCAGGACGCGCTGGTGGCGGCCAAGGGCGGGGGGCTGATCCGCATCCGCACCGCCCGGGTCGGCGCGGCGGACGCGGCGGCCCTCGGCTACGCCGGCGCGCCGCTCGGCGAACTGGCCATGATCGAGGTCCGGGACGACGGCCCCGGCATCCCGGCCGACGTGCTGAGCAAGATCTTCGACCCCTTCTTCACCACCAAGCCGGTGGGCGAGGGGACGGGCCTGGGCCTCGCCCAGGTCTATGGCATCGTCAAGCAGTCCGAGGGCTGGATCCACGTCGAGAGCCCGCCGGGCGAGGGGGCGACCTTCCGCATCTTCCTGCCGGTCCACGCGGGCGCCGCGGCCCGGCCCGCGCCCGCGCCGGCGGCCAGCGTCGCCCGGCCGCGCCCCGCCCGCGACCTGTCCGGCAACGGCCGCATCCTGTTCGTCGAGGACGAGGCGGACGTTCGCGGCATCGCGGCGAACCTGCTGCGACGCCGGGGCTACGAGGTGCTGGAGGCCGCCGACGGCGAACAGGCGCTGGCGCTCGCCGAGGAGAACGCCGGGGCCATCGACCTGCTGATCAGCGACGTCATGATGCCGGGCATGGACGGTCCGACCCTGCTCAAGAAGGCCCGGGCGCACCTGGCCGGCGCGCCGGTGATGTTCATCAGCGGCTACGCCGAGGCGGAGTTCTCCGACCTGCTGGAAGGCGAGACGGGGGTCTCCTTCCTGCCCAAGCCGCTGGACATCAAGACCCTGGCCGAACGGGTCAAGCAGCAGCTGCAGCAGGCGGCCTGAGCGGTTCTCCGGCGCGGCGCATTACGTCGAATTAACGCCCGCCGCGTTGCCGCCCGCCCGCCGGCGGCCTAACCCTTGCGCGTCCCAACGCGCCAGGGAGTCCGGCCGTGCAGAACCGACGCGAACTTCTCTTTTCCGCCGCCGCGGCGACCGCCCTGGCGGCCACGGCCACGGCCCGGGGCGCCCTGGCGGCGACGCCGGCCAGCGATCCGGCCGAGGCGGCCAGGGCCAACGCCCTCTACGACGCCCTGGTCGAGACGCAGATCCGCCGCACGCCGGAGATCGCCACCGGCCTTGGCGTGGACAGGGGCGACCTGGCCTGGACCAAGTCCATGCTCTCGGACGTCTCCCTGACCGCCCGCCGGGAGAACGCGGCTATGGGCCGCGCCGCCCTGGCCGACCTGCGCAGGATCGACCGCGACAAGCTCGCCGGTCTGGACCGGGTGAACTACGACACCGTCGAGTTCGTGCTCGACATCGGCGACGCCTTCACCCGCAAGTTCGACTACGACGGCGCCTACGGGGGCGCGCCCTACGTGCTGTCGCAGCTCACCGGCGCCTATCAGCAGATTCCCGACTTCCTCGACTCCCAGCACGTCATCGAGACCAAGGCCGACGCCGACGCCTATCTGGCGCGGGTCGAGGGCTTCGGCCGCATGCTCGACCAGGAGGTCGAGATCGCCCGTCGCGACGCCGGCCTGGGCGTCGTTCCCGCCGACTTCACGATCGACAAGGCCCTGATCCAGTTCCGGACGATGCTCGCCGTCGCCGACGAAGCCGCGCCGCTGGTCGTCTCGGTGGCCCGCCGGGCCAGGGAGAAGGGGATCGAGGGCGACTACGCCGGCCGGGCCCGGGCCCTCTACGCCGAGAAGGTGAAGCCCGCCCTGATGCGCCAGGCGGCGCTGCTGGAGAGCTGGCGGCCGAACGCCGTGCACGACGCCGGCTGCTGGCGCCTGCCCAAGGGCGAGGACTACTATCTGACCTCGCTGGAGAACTACACGACCTCGCGGATCACGCCGGACGAGGTGCATCGCATCGGCCTGGAGATGGTCGGCTCGCTGGGCGCCCAGGCCGACAGGCTGATGCGCAAGGCCGGCTACGCCTCGGGCACGGTCGGCGAGCGCTTCCGCCAGATGTACGCCGATCCCCGGCAGCACTATCCGAACACCGACGAGGGCAAGGAACAGCTGATCGCCGACCTCAACGAGAAGGTGAAGGCCATCATGCCCCGGCTGCCGAAGTACTTCGGCCAGCTGCCCAGGGCCCCGCTGGAAATCCGCCGCGTGCCCAAGGCCATCGAGGCCGGCGCCCCGGGCGGCTACTACAATTCGCCGACGCTCGACGGCTCGCGGCCCGGCATCTACTGGATCAACCTGCGCGACTCGGCCGAGCAGCCGCGCTTCACCCTGCCGACGCTGACCTACCACGAGGCCATTCCCGGCCACCATCTGCAGCTGGCGCTCAACAACGAGGCCGGCGACCTGCCGCTGATCCGCAAGATGATCGGCTTCTCGGGCTACAGCGAGGGCTGGGCCCTCTACGCCGAGGAGCTGGCCGTCGAGATGGGCATGTACGACGACGACGTGAACGGCCACATCGGCATGATCCACGACGCCATGTTCCGCGCCGTGCGGCTGGTGGTCGACAGCGGCATGCACGCCAGGAAGTGGAGCCGCGAGCAGGCGGTGAAATACTTCGTCGACACCATCGGCGACCAGGAGGCCAGCGCCGTCACCGAGATCGAGCGCTACGTCGTCTGGCCCGGCCAGGCCTGCAGCTACATGGTCGGCAAGATCGACTGGCTGCGCCTGCGGGCCAAGGCCAGGAAGGCGCTGGGACGCAGGTTCGACATCCGCCGGTTCCACGACGTGGGCCTGCTGTCGGGCGGCGTGCCCCTGACCGTGCTCGAGAAGGTCATCGACGGCTACATCGCCTCGGCGCGGTAGGGTCAGTCCCAGAAGCGGAAGGCGTTCCAGCCCTCGAGCATCAGGTCGCCGCGCACGCCCAGCCCGCGGACGATCGTCACCGCGCCCCGGAAGATGGCGTCGAACACGCCGGGGACGAGGATCAGCAGCGCCAGCAGCCCGAACATGGCCAGCGGCTCGATCGGGCGCAGCCGTCGCTCCAGCCCCTCGGGCAGGAACGACCGCAGCGCGCCGTAGCCGTCGAGACCGGGAACCGGCAGCAGGTTGAGGATCAGCGCCATGGCCTGGAACAGCGCCAGCACCGCCAGCGCCGGCCAAAGGGCGCTGGTCGCGGCCATGGCGTCGCCCAGGGCCAGCAGAAGGGCGAGCGCCAGCAGCACGACCAGGGTCCCGGCCGGCCCGGCCAGCGAGGCCGCCGCGCGCCAGGCCGGACCGCGCATCAGGTCGGGCCGCAGGTAGACGGCGCCGCCGGGAAAGGCGATGCCCCCGATCACAAGGATCAGGGCCGGCAGGGCGATGCTGGTCAGGGGGTCGGCGTAGCGCAGCGGATCGAGGCTCAGGTAGCCCTTGTCGGCGACGGTGTGGTCACCGGCCTGCCAGGCGACGAAAGCGTGGCCGAACTCGTGCGCGGTCAGCCCCACGATCCAGCCCAGGAACACGAAGGCGAAGGTCATCGCCGCCGGCGGCTGCGCCATGAAGGCCAGCGCGCCTCCGGTCGCGACCCAGGCGGCGAGCAGAATCACGGCGTTGCGGCTGATCGTCATGCGCCCACCCTGGGGCGGACAGGGTTAACGCGGCATTCAGGCGCGACGCCCGCATCCCGGTCGCCGCGCCCCGGCGCCGGCTATCGCCACTCCTTCGTCATCCCGGTGCGGCGGGCGACGATGGGGGTCTGGGCCTCGTGGTTGATCGCCTGTTCGGGCCGGTCGGCGGGGCGGCCGTAGTACCAGCCCTGGCCGTAGTCGACGCCGGCCTTGCGCACGACGTCCTCGACCTCGGCGGACTCGACCATCTCGGCCACGGTCTTGACCTGGAGTTCCTTGCACAGCTGGACCAGGTGCTTGACCAGGGCCGCGTCGCGGCCGTCGCCGGCGAGGTCGCGCACATAGCGGCCGTCGATCTTCACCACGTGGACGGTCAGGCGCTGCAGGTAGGCGAACGAGGCCGCGCCGGCCCCGAAGTCGTCGAGGCAGACGGTGCAGCCCATGGCCCGCAGGGCCTGGATGTGGCGGTCGGCGGTCTCAAGGTCGTCGATGGCGGCGCTCTCGGTGACCTCGATCAGCAGCCGGCCCTTCATCCGGCCGTCCGCGCCGATCAGCCGCTCCAGCCCGGCCACGAACAGCTCGCTGCCGATCGTCCGGCCCGAGACATTGGCCGCCAGTTTCAGCTTGCCGGTCTTGTCGCCGCGGATCTGGCGCACGACCTGCTCGACGACCGCCCGGTCGAGCTCCTCGATGAGGTCGAACTCCTCGGCCAGCCGCACCATCGGGAAGGGGCTGGCGGCGTTCTCGAAGCGGACCAGGGCCTCGTGATGGTGGGCCAGGCCCGTGCGCAGATCGACGATCGGCTGGTAGGCCAGGGTGAACCGCCGCTGGCTGACCGCCGCGCCCAGCTCGCCGGCCCGCGCCAGGGTGCGGCGCACCGACCGGTCCATGGCCTGGGCCATGGTCTCGGGCGCGCAGTCCTTCAGCCCTTCGGCGACGAAATCGTCCAGGGCGTAGCGCATGGCCTTGGCGAGGCGGGAAGGGGCGCCGGCCTCGAGCGGCACGGCATGGGCCGCCGCGCCCAGCGACTGGCCGCCGGCGCAGGCGGCGACCACCCGCGTCAGCCGCTTCATCAGGGCCGCCGGACTGTCGCCCTGTTCGCGCAGGATGGCGAACCGCTCCTCGCCCAGGCGGGCGGCGGCCGAGCCCAGGTGCGACTCGGCCCGCAGGGCGCCGGCGACGCGGCGGGTCAGGGCCTCGCCCGCGCCGCCGCCCAGGGCCTCGCTGGCGGCGGCCAGGCCGCTCATCTCGATCATCGCCAGTTCGAGCTGCTGGCCGGTGGCCTTGGCCGACTCGACCAGCGAGCGGGAGACGGCCTCGAAGCTCTCGCGCGGCAGCAGGCCGTCGGGCGAATCGGCGGCGGGCGGCGGCGGGGCGGCGGTCAGGGCGCACGACACGCGCCGGTCGTTGTCGGGCAGGCGGCGGGCCGCGAAATGCACGGCGCGGCCGGGCTGGCCGGCGATGCGCACCACCAGCGGCGGTCGCCGGCCGCCTTCGGGCAGGCCGTCGAGATAGGCCTCGACCATGTCGCGGTCGGCCTTGACGACCAGGTCGCGCCAGGCGCGTCCGAGCAGGGCGGTCTCGTCGGCGCCGAGCGTCGCCTGGCCGGCGCCGAGGGCGAAGGCGACGGCGCCTTCCGGCGACAGTTCGAGCAGGAGATCGGCGTTGGCGAAGGCCAGGCCGAGCAGACGGCGGGCGGCGATGGTCAAGGCTGTCCTCCCCAGACGCCGCCATTCTGCGCGACGGAGCCTTAAATCCTGGTTGCCCGCGGCCTGCGTCCAGCCGTCGCAACCGGCGCGAAATGGGTAGGCCGAACGGGGATTGAGGCGGACAAAAATTCTCGCAAAAATTGAAAAAGAACATATTGCGAACAGGAACAAACCGTGCACATAGTCACGGCGTCGTCCCCGGCGGGCCGGCAGAATCGTGACATAAGGACGGCGTCCATGAACCAGGCGGCTTTGAGACTCGTGACACGCGACGAAGGTGACAAGCAGCGCGCGCTGGAAGCGGCGCTGGCGCAGATCGACCGGGCTTTCGGCAAGGGCTCGGTGATGAAACTGGGCTCGAAGAGCAAGATCGAGGTCGAGGCGGTGTCCACCGGCTCGTTGGGACTGGACATCGCGCTCGGCATCGGCGGCCTGCCCAAGGGACGGGTGATCGAGGTCTACGGGCCGGAGAGCTCGGGCAAGACGACGCTGGCCCTGCACGTGGTGGCCGAGGTCCAGAAGGCCGGCGGCACGGCCGCCTTCGTCGACGCCGAACATGCGCTGGATCCGCAGTACGCCCGCAAGCTGGGGGTCAATCTCGACGATCTTCTGGTCTCCCAGCCGGACACCGGCGAACAGGCGCTGGAGATCACCGACACCCTGGTCCGCTCGGGGGCCATCGACATCATCGTCATCGACTCGGTCGCCGCCCTGACGCCGCGGGCGGAGATCGAGGGCGAGATGGGCGATTCGCTGCCCGGCCTGCAGGCCCGGCTGATGAGCCAGGCCCTGCGCAAGCTGACGGCCTCGATCTCCAAGGCCGGCACCCTGGTCATCTTCATCAACCAGATCCGCATGAAGATCGGTGTGATGTACGGCAGCCCGGAGACGACGACGGGCGGCAACGCCCTGAAATTCTACGCCTCGGTGCGGCTCGACATCCGCCGCACGGGCTCGGTCAAGGTGCGCGACGAAATCGTCGGCAACAACGTCCGGGTGAAGGTGGTCAAGAACAAGGTGGCCCCGCCGTTCCGCGAGGTCGAGTTCGACATCATGTACGGCGAGGGCATCTCCAAGCTGGGCGAGATCATCGATCTGGGCGTCAAGGCCGGGGTGATCGACAAGTCGGGCTCGTGGTTCTCCTTCGGCGACCAGCGCATCGGCCAGGGCCGCGACAACGTCCGCGAGTTCCTCAAGCAGAACCCCGACATCGCCCGCCAGATCGAGGACCAGGTGCGCGGCAAGTCCGAGGTCATCGAGGAAGAGCTGCTGGTCGGCCACGACGAGGGCGAGGACGACTGACGGGTTCGCGGCGCGGCCTCTCGCGCCCGGCGTTCGCCCACCCCGACCGCCCCGCGCGGCCCCGCGGGGCCCGCCGCGATCGAAGGACGCCCGGCCCAGCCGCCGGGCGTCCTTCTTCATTGGCCGCGAGGGCGAGAAGCGAGGGGCGAGAGGCGAGGAAGCAGCGCGTAGCGAATAGGGCGTAGCGAATAGGGGGACAGGGGGTGCGGCTGGCGGGAAGACACTCGTGGCCTTCCACTCGCTATTCGCTACGCCCCATTCGCTACGCCCTATTCGCTATTCCCTCGCCCCACGCCCCCCCCCCCACACCC
>JBMOOF010000023.1:0-136657 GCA_049323695.1 Pseudomonadota bacterium | reverse complement strand
CCGGCGCGCTTGCCGGGGGCTTCCCACGCTTGGGTGGCCCGCACAAGGCGGGCCATGACGATGGAAAGTAAGGGATCCTGGGACCAATTCCAGCGCAGTCGCGTGCAATCGGCGCCGCCTTCGCCGCGGTCCGGCCACGATGCCGGCCTGTCCCTACAGCCAGCCCAGATCGGCTTCCCCCCGCAGGATCGATTCGGCCGCCGGCGCGTGCTTGCCGCCGGCGCGGTCGTGCAGCACCAGGGGCGGCAGCAGGCGCAGCGGCGCCTTGCCGGTCTTCACCGCGCGGAGCAGCACGCGCTTGGCGGGCGCGTCGGCGAAGGGATGGACGGGGCGGACCTGGAAGGAGCCCGCCTTGGCGCCCAGCCCGGCCAGCAGGTCGTCCAGCCGGTCGGCGCGGTGGATGACGGTGATCGTCCCGCCCTCGCGCACGGCCTTGAGCAGGAAGCCCGTCCAGGCCTCGAGACCGCCCTCGGCCATCCAGGCGCCGGTCTTCTCCGGCGCCGGGGCCCGCAGTTCGGCCGGGTCGTCGAAGAAGGGCGGATTGGCCAGCGCCGCGTCGAACACCGGCAGGCCGAGGGCGCGAAACCCCTCGCCGACGTCGCCCTCCCGAATCTCGACCCGGTCCTCCAGGGCGTTGAGGACGGCGTTGTCCCGCGCCAGGGCCGCGGCGGCCGGGTCGCGCTCGACCCCCACGAACCGGGCCTGGGGCCGCCGCCGGGCCGCCGCCAGCAGCGCCGCGCCGGGACCGCAACCGGCCTCGATCACCCGCTCGCCGGGCCTGGCGTCGCAGGCGGCGGCCAGCAGCGCCGCGTCGGCTCCGGCGCGGTAGCCGCGGGCCGGCTGGCGCAGGCGGATCCGCCCGTCCAGCAGCCGATCTTCCGTGACCCCGCCGTCCCGGCTCATCTTCGCCTTGCCCTCGTCCGTCGCCTGACCTATCCCGCCAAGGACGCTTCCCGCAACGGCGTCGGGCCGGTGCGGGGGCGCGTGGGAGCCGAAGCCTTGGACGTCGCCAACGCGACCGCGGTCCGCCCTAAGGGCTCGGTCGACATGCTGATCGAGCTGGCGTCCGGCGACATGGCGGGCGTCAACGCCCTGATCCTGGCCCGCATGCAGAGCCCGGTGTCGGTGATCCCGGCCCTGGCCGACCACCTGATCGCCGCCGGCGGCAAGCGGCTGCGGCCGCTGCTCACGGTGGCCAGCGCCCGCCTCGCCGGGGCGAGCGACGACCGCTGCCAGAAGCTGGCCGCGGCGGTGGAGTTCATCCACACCGCCACCTTGCTGCACGACGACGTCGTCGATTCCTCGCAGCTGCGCCGGGGCAAGGTCGCCGCCCATCTGATCTGGGGCGCGCCTTCCAGCGTCCTGGTCGGCGACTACCTGTTCGCCCGCGCCTTCGAGCTGATGGTCGAGGCCGGCTCGCTCGAGGCGCTGGACATCCTGGCCAAGGCTTCGGGGGTCATCTCCGAGGGCGAGGTCCTGCAGCTGACCCGCGCCCACGACCTCAACCTGTCGCAGGACGTCTATCTGGAGATCATCCGGGCCAAGACCGCCGAGCTGTTCGCCGCGGCCGCCGAGGCCGGAGCCGTCGTCGCCGGCGCCTCGGACGACCGTCGACGGGCCATGCGCGCCTATGGCCTGAACCTGGGTCTCGCCTTCCAGCTGGTCGACGACGCCCTCGACTACGACGGCGCCACCGAGGCCCTCGGCAAGAACGCCGGCGACGACTTCCGGGAGGGCAAGGCGACCCTGCCGCTGCTGCTGGCCATCGCCCGCACCGGCGAGGCCGAGGCGGCCTTCTGGGAGCGCACCATCGGCCGTCGGGACCAGACCGACGCCGATTTCGTCCGCGCCCGGGACCTGGTCGTCCGCAGCGGCGCGGCGGAGGCCACGCTCGACCTGGCCGCCGCGTTCGCGGGTGAGGCCAAGGCGGCTCTCGCTCGCATGGACTCCAACAGCTGGCGTCCCGCGCTGGAGGATCTTGCCGATTTCGCCGTCAGCCGCCGGGCCTGAACTGCCCGATTTGGGTATTTCGCCCGTGGTGGTAGATTCGGCGTCAGGATTCGCGGGAAACGCGGTGAACGCTCTGGCGAAGACAGTGCGGACGGGCGAAGGCTCCGAACCGCTCGTGGCGCTGGTCGAGACCATCGAGGCGCTGTCGGCCGCGCGCGCCGTCGAGGACGTCGCCGCCGTCATCCGGGGACGCGCCCGGCAGATCTCGGGGGCCGACGGCGTCACCTTCGTGCTCCGCGAGGGCGATCTTTGCCACTACCTCGACGAGGACGCGATCGGCCCGCTGTGGAAGGGTCATCGCTTCCCGATGAGCAGCTGCATTTCCGGCTGGGCCATGCTCAACGGCCAGACCGCGGTGATCCGCGACATCTATCTGGACGACCGCATTCCGCACGACGCCTACCGCCCGACCTTCGTGAAGAGCCTGGTGATGACGCCGGTGCGGCCGGCCGATCCCATCGCCGCCATCGGCGCCTACTGGTCGCAGGTGCGCGACCCCTCGATCGAGGAGGTGACGGCCCTGTCGGTGATCGCCCGCGCCACGGCGACGGCGCTGGAGAACGTCAGCCTGCTGCGCTCGCTCGAGGACGGCGTGCAGCATCGCGACCGCCTGATCCGCGAGCTGGACCACCGGGTCAAGAACACCCTGGCGGCGGCGCTGGCGATCGCCAACCAGACCCTGGGCTCGGCCGGCTCGCCGCAGGCCTTCACCGAGGCCTTCACCGGCCGGCTGATGGCCCTCTCGCGCGCCCACGAGCTGATGGCCCGCGAGGAATGGCGGACGGCCGATCTCGAGGAGGTGCTGCGCCAGGCCGTCGACTACGCCGCCGCCGACCGCGTCAGCCTGGCCGGGCCGCGGGTGCGGCTGGCGCCGGAGACGGCCGTCAGCTTCCTGGTCGTGTTCCACGAACTGGCCGTCAACGCCCTGCGCCACGGCGCCCTCAGCGCGCCGCCGGGGCGGGTGCGGATCGACTGGACCCTGGCCGACGGCGCCCTGTCGCTGGCCTGGCGGGAGACCGGCGGGCCGCCGATCGCGCCGCCGCGACACCGGGGGTTCGGCCTGCGCCTCATCGAACGGGGGCTGCCGCGCGACGTCGGCGGCAAGGCTGAACTGGCCTTCGATCCCGAAGGCCTGCGGTATGACCTGCGCGCGCCGCTGTCGGAGCGTATCATCGCCGGATGAGCGCGCGAATCCTGGTGATCAAGCTGTCGGCCCTGGGCGACTTCGTCCAGGCGACCGGGTCGATGAAGGCCATCCGCGCCGCCCATCCGGACGCCCGCATCACCCTGCTGACCACCACGCCCTACGCGGCCATGGGCGAGGCCACGGGCTGGTTCGACGAGGTGTGGGACGGCGGGCGCCCGGACTGGTCGAACCTGACGGCCGTCTGGCGGCTGATCTCGCGGCTGCGGCGGGCGCGGTTCGACCGGGTCTACGACTTGCAGACCCAGAACCGGACGATCCGCTACTTCCAGCTGATGTGGCCGAGACGGCCCCTGTGGTCCGGCAACGCGCCGGGCGCGGCGTTCGAGTACTCGGGCGAGGCCCGCGACCGGCTGCACATCCAGGATTCCCAGCGCGAACAGCTGCGCCTCGCCGGCATCGCCGAGGTCGGCCCGCCGGACGTCGGCTGGCTGACCGGAGACGCCGCGCGCTTCGGCCTGCCGGCGCCCTACGTCCTGCTGGCGCCCGGCGGCGCGCCGCACCGGCCGGCCAAGCGATGGCCGGCGAGCGCCTTCGGCGCGCTGGCGGCCAGGCTGCAGGCGGGCGGCGTGACGCCGGTCGTGCTCGGCCACGGGGCGGAGGAGTCGGCGCTGGCGGGGGTCATCGCCGCCGCCGCCCCGGGGACGGTCAGCCTGGTCGGCGCCACCTCGCTTGGCGACATCGCGGCGGCGGCGCGCGGCGCGGCCTTCGCCGTCGGCAACGACACCGGACCGATGCACGTCGTCGTGGCGACCGGCTGCCCGGCGGTGGTGCTGTTCTCCCGCGACAGCGACCCCGATCTCAGCGCGCCCCGCCCGGTGCGGCCCGATCAGACGGTCGCCGTTCTGCGCGAACCGGATCTGGCGGACCTGTCCGTCGAGGCTGTCCTGGAGGCGGCGGCGACGCTCAAAATCCGCTGAACAGCCTGTCGAGGGCCCGGCGGATGTCGTCCTCATGGTCGGTCAACGAACCGCGAGCGCGGCCAAGGGCGCGGCGGGCCACGGCGCCGAGTTCGGAGAGAGCCAACGTGAAGCTCTCTTTGGCATGGTCGACCGAGATGTCGATCGCGTTGCCTGACTTGTCCGTCACCAGCGGAGCGACAAGCACGGTGTCGAGTTCGACGAAGTGAGACTGGATGGCGGCCACGTAGGGCGCGAACGACCGGGATGCGACCGAAGGATTCCGGAAGACGTCAAACTGCCGCAAACTACCAGCGCCGCAGATCTTCGCCGAAGCAGCCTCTCCGGGCGATGGCGCTGTTGTTTCGCCGGATCGCCTCGGCGTTTTCCTCTGCCCAGCGCCTTGCGCGGGCCTCGCCGCCGGCGGGATCGACCTTCTGCAGATAGAGCCTGAGCTGAACTTCGCTCATCCCGCCCACATCGACGCCGAGCCTCGCCGCCTGCTTGAGCAACTCGGGGTCGATATCGGTCGCGGGCGGCTCGGGAAGGTCCATCCACGAACGCTATGCTGACGTGAACAAAATGGCAACTACAATCTCAGCGCGTGCGTGATCCCCGGCCAGTCCACCCGCCCGAAGCCCATGGCTTCCCAGAAGGGCGGCGCGGCCGGGGACGCCCGGGCGTTCAACGTCAGCAGCGGCGCGGCCTGAAAGCCCTGCTGCATCATGGCGCCGGCCAGCGCCCTCGCGACGCCGGCGCGACGGAAGGGCGGGCGCACGTAGAGGCGGCGCATGCGCATGGCGGGCTCGCCAAGGCCCGTCTCGACCGTGACGCCTCCCACGCCGGCCAGGTCGCCATCCACCCAGGCCGAGAACAGCGCGCCGGGCTCGCGGAAGGGATCGCCTGGCCCGCCGACCTCGGCCGCCAGCAGGGCCATGTTGCGTACGCCCTCGGCCGCCGCCTCGGCGATGATGACGTCGAATTCACGGGGCATGGCCTCGACGAGCCGCACGAGTCTCACCACCTCTGACCTCGAGATCGAGGAGAGGGGCCGATGACGCTCTTGCTCAACCTGCTCTGGTTCGTGTTCGGCGGCTGGCTGACCGGCCTGCTGTGGCTGCTGGGCGGTCTCGTCCTGGCGATCACCATCGTCGGCCTGCCCTACACCGGCGCCGCCTGGCGCATCGCCGGTTTCGCCTTCTTCCCGTTCGGCAAGGAGATCGTCGCCCGCGACCTGGTCACCGGCCAGGAGGACATCGGCACCGGCCCGCTGGGCTTCGTGCTCAATGTCGTCTGGTTCATCTTCGGCGGCTGGTACATCGCCCTGTCGCACATCCTGGTCGCCTTCGCCGAAGCCATCACCATCATCGGCCTGCCCTTCGCCTTCAAGGACTTCCAGCTGGCCCTCGTGGCGCTGGCGCCGATCGGCAAGACGGTGGTGGCAAAGCCCTAGCCGCACTCGTCCTCCCCACGCACGCGTCGAAGTGGATCTTAATCCTGCAGGGGCGGGGACTGCTGCCATAGCGGTTGTCCCGCCTCTGCCGCGAGTCCGGCGCGCTCGAACACGCCTTCTTCCGCCAGTCGAATACGGGCGTACTCGCGATTGCTCTTAGGGGGACTGGTCTCCGGAAAGGACAGATCGCCTCCGCCTATGACGCCCAGTTCGTCGCGGATGCAGTCGTACTGCCATTGGAAGTCATGATCGATGCAGCCCCACAGCTCCTTGCCGGCGGAGAGCGCATAGTCTTCGTCAATGTGGCCCTTGAGGAACGACCGGAGGATTCGCTCCTCAAGGAGGACGGCCACCGAATAGGGATCACCAGTGTCAAACCCGACTTCGGAGATGACTATTGGCACAAGCCTGCGAACATCTTCGCGGTCGTCGCGATCAAGCACCGCCAGTCGAACTATCGCATCAGCGTCAAAACCAGCTCCCAAGAGATCGGCCGCCCAAGCAGCCGCGGAGACAGGATCGCTGTTCCCACTCAGCCATCGACGCAAGGCATCGTAGGTGCTTTCGGGCAGACGACCGAAATCCATCCTCACCCCGGCGAGATCATCTTCTCCGGCCGCACCCATTCGTCGAACTCCTCGTTCGTCAGGTAGCCGCCGCCGACGGCTTCCTCGCGCAGGGTGGTGCCGTTCCTGTGGGCCGTCTTGGCGATCTTGGCGCAGGCGTCGTAGCCGAGCTTGCCGCTGAGGGCGGTGACCAGCATCAGGCTGTTCTCGAGGGCCCGCTTGATGTTGTCCTCGCGCGGCTCGATGCCGACCACGCAGTTGTCGGTGAAGCTGACGGCCGCGTCGGCCAGCAGGCGCACCGACTGCAGGAAGTTGTAGGCCATCACCGGGTTGAAGACGTTCAGCTCGAAATGACCGCTGGCGCCGGCGAAGGTCAGGGCGGCGTGGTTGCCGAAGACCTGGGCGCAGACCATGGTCAGGGCCTCGCACTGGGTCGGGTTGACCTTGCCCGGCATGATCGAGCTGCCCGGCTCGTTTTCCGGCAGGCTGAGTTCGCCCAGGCCCGAGCGTGGGCCCGAGCCCAGGAAGCGGATGTCGTTGGCGATCTTGAACAGGCTGGCGGCCACCGTGTTGATGGCGCCGTGGCTGAAGACCATGGCGTCGTGGGCGGCCAGGGCCTCGAACTTGTCGGGGGCGGTGGTGAAGGGAAGGCCGGTGATCGCCGCGATGCGCTCGGCGACCTTTTCGGCGAAGCCTACAGGGGCGTTGAGGCCGGTGCCGACCGCGGTGCCGCCCTGGGCCAGCTCCATCAGGGCGGGGAGGGTCTGCTCGATGCGCCTGACGCCGTTCTCGACCTGCTGGGCGTAGCCGCCGAACTCCTGGCCCAGGGTCAGCGGGGTGGCGTCCTGGGTGTGGGTGCGGCCGATCTTGATGATGTGGCCCCAGGCCTCGCTCTTGGCCTTCAGCGCCGCGTGCAGGTGTTTGAGCGCCGGCAGCAGGTCGTGGACCACCTGTTCGGCGCAGGCCACGTGCATGGCCGTCGGATAGGTGTCGTTCGACGACTGGCTCATATTGACGTGGTCGTTGGGATGGACAGGCGTCTTGGAGCCCATCGCCCCGCCCAGCATCTCGATGGCGCGGTTCGAGATCACCTCGTTGGCGTTCATGTTCGACTGGGTGCCCGAGCCGGTCTGCCAGACCACCAGCGGGAAGTGGTCATTGAGTTTGCCGTCGATGACCTCCTGGGCGGCGGCGACGATCGTCTCGCCGAGGGTCTTGTCCAGCTTGCCCAGCGCCATGTTGGTCTCGGCGGCGGCGCGCTTGACGACGCCCAGGGCCCGGACGACGGGCAGGGGCTGCTTCTCCCAGCCGATCCTGAAGTTGCCCAGCGACCGCTGCGACTGCGCGCCCCAGTAGCGGCTGGCGTCGACCTCGATGGGGCCGAAGGTGTCGGTTTCGGTGCGCGTGGCGGTCATGGTCTCTTCCGGGCGTCGGCTTGCGCGGGCGGGTGTAGCACGGGCGGTCCGCCGGGCAAGCGGGCAAGACCCTTCCGCGCCGCCGGGCTGCATCAGGCGCAGACACCGGGGCGTCCGTCCCTTACATCGCATCCATGGCCGACGACTGGACATCCCATGGCAAGGTGCGGGCGCGCGAGGCGGGCGGGGTGCTGGAGATCGTCGTCGACGGGCTGACCACCCAGGCGAAGTACTACAAGCCCCTGATCCACGAGTTCTTCCGCAAGGCCTGGCGCGGCGCGCGGCCGGCCTGGGGCGACTTCGGCGTCGAGATCGCCATGGACTACGAGGGCGACCCGCCGTGGATGGACCTGGACAACCTGGCCAAGGCGATCCTCGACGCCATCAAGGGCTACGCCTTCCATGACGACGCCCAGGTGGCGCGGCTGCTGGTCGAGCGGCGGCCGGGCGGCCGCGAGCGGATCACCGTGCGCGTGACGCGGCTGGCCTAGTCTGCAGGGCCGCCAGGGCCAGCAGGGCGTAGCCGAACAGCAAGAAGGCGCCGTAGCGGCCGAGGCTGACCGGCGCCCAGTCCGGGAAGATGTCGCGGAACTTCGCCAGCATCACGGTTCCGCCGATCAGGCCGGGGGCGGCGAAGATGGCCGCCGCCAGGAGGCGCTTGCGGCGGGGAAGGCGGCGCAGCCGTGTCGCGACGTGGAACAGGAACACCGCCGCCCCGCCGACCAGCACCGCGTTCACCGCGTAGAACCAGAAGGCCTGCTCCAGCAGCCCCGCCCCGAAGGCGGCGTACCAGGTGGTCGAGACGACGAACGCCGCCAGGCCCGCCAGTCCGAACGCCAGACCGTCCTCTTTTGACACGACAAGCACCCCACGCCGCCAGTTTCGATCCTTCCGATGCGAGGGCGGCGCCAGAAGCTGACGCGATGTCGCAGGCCGTGGAAAGTCAGCTCGCCCAGGGCGCGAGGGCGCCGCGCAAGAACAGCACCAGGGAGAAGGCGGCGTAGATCAGGGCGGTGGCCGTGAAGCGCATCTTGCGCCCCATGGTCCAGCTGTCGACCCGCCGCCCGCCCCGCCAGACGAAGAGCGTGAGCGCCAGCGCCGCCAGCGACAGCAGGGCCGCCACCAGGGCGCAGGACGAGGCCGTCAGCAGCCAGCCGCCCGGCCAGTCGAAGAAGATCGCCGTGACGTCGGCCGCCTTCAGGCCCCAGACGCCGAAGCTCAGGAAGGCGAGCAGCCAGAGCAGGGCCTGGGTGGTCTGTATCAGGCTGGCGCGCATCTGGGTCGGCGTCTCGCGGTGGTCCTTGCGGTCGCGCAGGAAGAGGCCGGCGAGCGTCGCCAGCGCCGCCACGAAGGCGAGCAGGGCCAGGACGGTCAGCCAGCCCTGGCCGGCGAACACGCCGGCGCGCTCGAAATAGACCACGCCGGATGGGGGGAAGTAGCCGGCGGCCCGGCCCTCGCGCATGACGAAGGTCAGCCGCCGCCAGCCGCCGAGCTCGCGGAAGCGACCCTGGCGGTCGAGCGGGACCCAGGTGGAGGTCGAATCGAACCCTTTGATCCGCAGGAAGCCCTCGTCAGTCACCGACACGACCGTGCGGGCGTTGATCAGGCCGATGAACTTCTCGAGGCCGCCATAGGCGCGGCGGTCGCCGAGATACTGGCCCGCGAAGGCGCGGGCGTTGGCCTTCAGCCAGGCCGAGCCCGCCGGCGGCAGGCCGGGCGAGGGGCCGTAGAAGCGCTCCACGAGGCGGCCGGCCAGTTCGGTCGTCAGCCGCTCGCCGCTTTCCGAATTGGCCGCGACGAAGACGCCCAGGTTCAGCTCCGGAACCAGGATCATCGTCGACCGGAACGACAGCAGCTGGCCGTCGTGGCCCCAGCCCGAGCGGCCGCCGGGCAGCTGGAACTCGCGGAAGCCGTTGGCCAGGCCCGCCACCCCCGGCGCCGGCCGCGACGGCGCGGACAGGAAGCCCGCCGCCGTCGTCGGTCCGTAGATCGTGACCCCGTCCAGCGTTCCGCCGCCCAGGATCATGGCCATGTAGCGGGCCATGTCGCCGGCCGTGGTCGAGGCGCCGCCCGCCGGGGCGACCTGGGCCGTGAACTCGTGGGGCTGCCGGCGCCAGCCCTCCGGCGTCCAGCGGTAGCCGTCGGCGAGATCGGCCGCCAGCCGGGCCGGCATCGGGGCCGGCAGGTCTCCGCGAGCCGGGTAGGGGTCGCGGAAGGTGGTCCGGGTCATGCCCAGCGGCCCGGTGACGCCGGTCTCGATCGCCCGCTCGAAGGGGCGGCCCGAGACCCAGGCGACCGCCGCCCCGGCCAGGGCGACCCCATAGTTGGAATAGGCGGGAAGGCGCCCGGGCGCCCGCACCCGCCGCGGCCGTTCCTGCTTCAGGTAGACCAGCAGCGGCCGCACCCGCTCGGGGTCGCGTTCGAACAGCTGGCCCAGCGCCCGGTCCTCGAAGCCCGGGGTGTGGCTCATCAGGTGGCGCAGGGTGACCGGGCGGTCGTAGCCCTGGTCGCGGACCTGGACCCGTTCGGGCAGGTAGAGGTTGACCGGCGCGTCGAGGCGCAGGCGGCCGGCCTCGACCTCCTTCATCACCGCGATCCAGGTGAAGGTCTTGGAGATGGAGGCGATGCGGAACAGGGTCCGGTCCGGATCGACCGGACGGGCGGGGGCCAGGCGCGCGAAGCCGTAGCCCTTCTTCAGCGTGGTCTGGCCGTTCTGGACGATCGAGACGGTCACCCCCGGGATGTGGTCGGCGCTCATCGCGTCGCGCACTACGCCGTCGACGAAGGCCTCGAGCTCGGCCGCGGGCGGCGCCGGGACGGCCGGCCTGACGGCTGGCGCCGGCGGAGATGCGATTCCGGAGGGCGGCGGCGACGCGGACCGGGACGGCGGCGCGGCGACCTGGGCCGGGCTGGCCGCCGGAGCCAGGCCGAGCAGGACGGACAGCACGGCCGCGACGGCGGTCCTCGAGGCGCGCACCAAAGGAGACCCCCAGATCAAGCAGATACCGGCGTTCTACCTCCGCCGCCCGCGAGGGCAAGGCCTCATGGCTGCTGAACGGCCCTGGCGTCGGCGGGGAAGGGCATCATGCCCAGCCGGAAGCGCAGGCCGGGGTCGATCGAGACCTGCGGCTCGGAGGGCGGCGACAGCCGCTTCTCGGCCTCCCGGCGGCCGACGCAGCCCTGCACCGCCGTGGCCAGGGCCGCGAAGTTGCGCACGGTCCCGACGGACTCCATGAAGCAGGCGTCGAAGTAGGGATACTTGTCCTCGGCGCTGCAGCCGAACGAGCTGCGGTCGGGGCGGGCGGCGGTCATCACCATCCGCTGCGGTCCCTGGAGATGAGGCAGGAAGACGCCCGAGAAACAGGCCGAGACGACGACGATGGTCGGCCGCCCCGGACAGGCCTGGTCCACCATCGCCGCCATCTCGGCGGGCGAGAGCAGCGACATCTCGCCCTCGACGTCGAGGACGACGCCCGGCGGCCCGCCGTGGGAGGTGTAGTAGACCAGGCAGCCGCTCCGGGCGCGGGCGGCGGAGGCGCTGAGCGCGGCGGCCATCGAGGCCGACGTCAGGCGCTCAGGCCGGGTGTCCGGGTAGCGCTCGGGCCGCGTCGACAGCTGGACCAGGTTCTCGCGCCGGAAGCCCAAGGCGACCAGGGTGGCGGCGACGTCGCGGCGGGCGTTGTCGAAGGCCTCCGTCGGGCCGCCGTCGTGGGCGCGCCAGTCGCCGGCCACGACGATCGCCGCCCAGTCCGCGAACGGCCCCCGGGGCGGTTCGGCGGCGGCGGGCCCGGTCGCCAGCGCCGCGACAAGGGCCAGGATCGCCAGCGTCCGCCCGCCCATCCGCCTAGCCCTTGTAGCGGGCGAAGGGCGTGGGCATGGCCGTGCCCGTGGCCTTGGCCAGCAGCCGGCCCTCGCCGTCGAAGAGCTCGCCCTCGGTGAAGGCGATGGTCTTGCCCCAGCGCACCACCCGGCCGACTCCGCGGACCGGCCCGGGCAGGGCGGGGCGGAAGAAGCTGGTCTTCATCTCCAGCGTCGGCGCCACGCTGGTCATGCCCGAGGCGACCATGCAGGCCACGCTCATCACCTCGTCCAGCATGGCGCAGAGGTAGCCGCCCTGGATCTGCCTCATCGGGTTGGTCAGCTGGCCGCTCGCCTCGAAGGCCACCTCGACCTCGCGGTCGGCCTGGCTGACGCGGACCATCCGGAAGCCGAGCAGCTCCGAGCCCGGCGGCCGGCGGCTGGTGTTCTGGAAGCGGGCCAGGATGGCCTCGTCGGTCAGGGCCGCCGGCTCTTCGGATGCGACGTCGGTCACCCCCGCCTCACTTCTTGCGGAACTGGTCGAGGGAGACGACCTTGGGCCCGTCGTCGCCGGCGGGGGGCGGCTCGGGGGTCTCGGCGGGCGGCTCCTCGACCCCGGCGGGCTCGGCCTCGACGCCCGGCGCCTCGAACTGCAGGCCGAATTGCACATGCGGGTCGAAGAAGCGCGTCACCGCCGCGTAGGGCACCGACAGCCGCTTGGGCGAGCCGCCGAACTTCAGGGTCACCGAGAAGAAGGTCTCGCCGGGCGCCAGGTCCCAGTACTGGTGCTGCAGGACGATGGTCATCTCGTCCGGATACTTGCCCAGCAGCTCCGGCGGGCCCGAGACGCCGGGCGCCCGGGTGCGGAAGCTGATGTAGAAATGGTGGTCGCCGGGAATGCCCCCCGGGGCGGCGGCGGTCTTGAGGGCGGCCTTGACCACGCCGCGCAGGGCGTCCTGGGCCAGCGCCTCGTAGTTCATCAGGTCTTGCGGCGGTTTCTGCTGGGCCATGGACTTGGGGGATAACGCTCGGCGATGGGAAAAGGGTAGCCTGTCGCAGGGCGCGCGCAAAGCGGTGGCGGAGAGGGGGCGCATGAAAACAGGGACCGTTGTCCTCGCCGCCACGGGAGGCCTGTTGCCCGGCGATGCGTGACGGCGAGGAGCGCATTCGTCCGCGAAGTGAAACTCGCGCTTTCCCACCCCCTCGTCGCGTTTCACGCTCGCGTTTCGCGAAAGCCCAGGGCGATAAGCCACAACGCGAGCAGGAGATGTACGACGAAGAGCGGCAGCAGAAAGCCCATATGCACCTCGGCGCCCAAGATGCCGGTGAAGACGCCGGCCATCTGCGAACAGACAGCAACCAGGCCGAGACCTCCGAGCAGACGCGGAATATAGCCGGCGACAGTGAGAATTAGATAGAGCAGAAACGCGCTGAAGCCGCCGACAAGCATGTGCGGGAAGTGGATTCCGTTGCGAAGGGCGCGGACCACCAGTTGAAGAGGTTCGGCCGCGTTCGTGATCGGGCCGTCACTCGCCTGGAGGACCGTTTCGCCGACCGAGCGCATCATCTGGAAGGTCGCGAGTTCGAGGCCATCCATTCCCAAGGAGGCGACCTTGGCTCCAAGGTAGGCGAGAGCCAGCCAATAGACGGGCCGGGCGGCCGTGACGCTGCATAGCCAGGCGGCCATCAGCAGCGCGATCACTCCGGAAGCCAAGCCCATCACCACAATCGCAGCGATCTTCTCCGGTTGAGCGACTGCGCCTTCCAGCAGGCCCAGTGCGCCCGGTCCGGTGCGAATGCTCGACTGCAGCCAGAAGTTCGAGGCGATGTCGAGGGCGAAGCCGGCGAGGATGCCGGCGCCGAAGAGGCGGCTGGATATCTTGAGTCTGGACATGGGTTTTCCTGTTGGATTTCAAGGCTTGGCGCTGGCCGTGCAGGGGGCGGCCGCCCACCGCGACAAGGATGCGCGTGGTGTTCCAGTTGCCGTGACACGCTGGGTCAGGGGCGCGGTCCGAGGATCAGGTCCAGCATCGCCTCCAGGCGAGTCTGGCTGGTGATTTCATCGTCCCGAGCCTCAAAGACGTCGTCCATGCGCATGACCAGGTAGCCATGGGTCAGGGACCACAGCGCCGTCGCCACGGTGTGCGGGCTCTTGCCGCCGGGCAGCGGCAGGGCCTCGAGTTCGACGATCAGTCGGTCATAGATTCCGTCCATCGAAGTCCTGAGCGCCTCGTCCTCGATCAGGAGGTCGCGCCGCCACAGGAGGCGGTATCGGTGCGGGTGACCTAGACCGTATGCAAACAGGGCTTCCGCGAAGGCCCGGACACGATCGCGGCCGCCGGCGTCTGGCCGCAGCCTGCGAGCGACCTCGTGCGCGAGATCGTTGAAAAAGCCGGTCGCCATTGCGGTCAGCAGCGCATTCCGGCTCTCGAAATGATTGACCGGCGCCGCATGGCTGACTCCCGTCGCCCGGGCGACCGCGCGAATCGTGACCGCCTCGACCCCTTCGGCGTCGAGCAGCGTGATCGCCTGGTCCAGCAGCGCCTCACGCAGAGCGCCGTGATGATAACCCGCCCGGGTCGCGTTCTTCATGTTGACGATGTCAATATCACGCGTATGTTGGCGCCGTCAATATCAATTCCACAGGAGCTCGCGTCGTGTTCGGAAGAGTCTCGGTGTCGTGCGCCGCCTTCGTTCTGGGAGTCCTGATTCCGCTCCTCGAGGTCAACGGAACGCACCTCTTCAACAGCCAGTGGCCGGCCCACGCGCGCTTGCACGAAGCCTGGCAGCTGCTGACGAACAGCGCGCTGTCCCTGATTTGCCTTTGGTTAGCGTGGGGTCGGTCCGCGGAGCGCCTGGCCAGCGCGATCCTGCTGGCGTCCACTGGCTCGTTTCTTGTCGCCTTTGCCCTGCGCGGCGCCTATGGCGGCTCGATGAAGCATGCCGACGGCAGCGAGCTCCTGGTCGCCGGTACGAACCCGGCATTCGGCATCATGGTCCTGATTTCCCTGCTCCTGTCGGCCACGCTGGTTCGCGGTTCCGGCATTCCTTTCCGCTGGCGAGGTGGATCTCGTCCCGCCGGCGAGGCCCGTTCTCCGGGGCTCGGCGACGAAGTGTGACTCCTCGCCACGAAGACAAGCGCGCTTCAGCCACGTGACCCGGCGCCGCGCGCGAGGACACGCGGGGGCGGCGCCGGATCATGTTCCCGCCGGATTGCCGGATCGGGCGCGGCCGGAGGCGATGCGAAAAACAAGGAAGAGCGCAAGGGCCGTTCAGGGGCGGCGGCTCACGGCGCGCCCGGCGCGGCGGCCGACAGGGGCGGCTGGCGCAATGAGCGCCTGTTTGCTGACCGGCGGAAGAGGTGGCGGGGTTCTGTTGGCAGGCCCCCGCCGGGCCCCGCCTGGGGGTCTGAATCCCCAGGAGTTCAGGTCGAGTTCACTCGCACCGCATTACGCGGCGATCGCGTACTCTTCAGCGAAGTTATCGTTCGCAGTTAGTTTAGCGGCCCGAAACGGTGAGCCACGCCGGGACAAGGCAACGTCTTTAGACGTCTGTCGATGCTGATCGGCCCCATGCCTGCCGGCGATAACCCGGGAAGGATTGGTGGAGCCGCCGGGAATCGCACCCGGGTCCAGTCCGCTTATTTCACGCGCGTTTATGTCCATAGCCCGGGCGAACCCGGACGCCGCCAATATAGGGACGAAACCTTGCCGGGGGAAGAACGGACCTCCACGCCGCTCATCCCCGCTATCGCGAGGAAGTCTCATCCGCCGGCGCGGGCGCGTCGGGCGGGATGGCGAGCGGCTGGGGCCGATCGGCGATGTTGGCGCGTAGCCGGCCGCCGCGGGCGAGCAGGGCCTCGTAGGCCGCCTTGTCGCGGCTGAAGTCGGCGCCGCGCGGAAACACGACGTCGAAGCGGGGATCGACGCCCAGGGCCGCGGCCAGGGCCGGCGACAGGGCGTCGGCCACCGAGCCGGTCTCCTCGTCGAGGCAGGCGCGATGCAGGTGACGGCCGCGGTCCGGCAGCACCAGGGTGAGGTCCCAGGCGACGCCGTCGATGCACAGGGCCGAGGCCGAGCCGTCCGGCTCCTCGATCTCGACCAGCCGCGGCTGGCGCCACATCGGATGTTCGGCGAGGGCCCGGAAGGCGGCGATCCGCTCCTCGGCCAGCGGCAGGTCAAAGGCGACCATCCGGCCGATGCGCGGCTCGCAGCAGCCGAGGCCGGCGCGGCCCTGGACGAAGGCCCGGCCGTCGCCCCGCAGGGTGACGCGCACGATCGCCTGGCGCACGCCCCGGGCGGGGCGGGCCCAGACCTCGACGACCAGCTCGCCGCGGCGGACGAACAGCGTCTGCAGCGGCGGCAGGTCCCAGAGGCGATAGAGCAGGGGGGAGACGCCGTTGTCGATCGGCGGATGGCGCTCGCTCCGGCCGGCCCGGCGACCGCCCAGGGGGTCGCGCGCCTCCGGCGGGGCGGGCCAGGCGTCGGTCCACCAGGCGGCGGGATCGGGCGGCGGGAAGGTGTCGGGCGGCGGCGGGGGCGGCGGGGCCGCCAGCAGCGTCAGGGCGAGGAGCGTGGACGGCAGGGGCGCCTCCCTACATGCCCTCCGCGCCCCTTTCGATGGAGAGGACGCCGGTGCGGGACAGCTCCACAAGTCCGAGCGGGCGCATCAGTTCCACGAAGCTGTCGATCTTGGACGGCGCGCCGGTGATCTCGAAGACGAAGCTCTCGGAGGTGGTGTCGACCACCTTGGCCCGGAAGATCTCCGAGACGCGCAGGGCCTCGACCCGCTCGGCGCCGCTGCCGCGCACCTTGACCAGGGCCAGTTCGCGCTCGATGCCGCGCGGGTCGCGGGTGACGTCGTGCACGCGGCGGACGCTGACCACCTTCTCCAGCTGGGCCTCGATCTGCTCCAGCACGTGCGGGGCGCCGCGGGTGACCACGGTGATGCGGCTGGTGTGGGCCCGCCGGTCGGTCTCGGCGACGGTCAGGCTCTCGATGTTGTAGCCCCGGGCGGCGAACAGGCCGACCACCCGGTGCAGGACGCCCGCCTCGTTGTCCACGAGCAGGGCGAAGGTGGCGAGGCTCTCGGCCTCGTCCTCGTGGGAGAGGTCGTAGGCCGAGGCGGGCTGGGGGTCGGTGGTCATGAGTTCCAATAAATCCGCTCATCCCGGCGAAGGCCGGGACCCAGGTGTTTTAGCTCTCAACGCCGCGCCGTCAGGAAAAAAACCTGGGTCCCGGCCTTCGCCGGGATGAGCGGCATCTGGATCACACGAGTCTCCGTCCTGCCTCGTCGATCACCGAACCCAGGTCCTCGACCTCCTCGGGCAGGATCATCTCGTTGTGGGCCTTGCCCGAGGGGATCATGGGGAGGCAGTTCTCCGCCTTCTCGACGCGGCAGTCGAAGATCACCGGGCCGGGCGTATCGATCATCCGGCGGATGGCGTCGTCGAGCTCGTCCGGATGGTCGGCGCGAACGCCCGTGGCGCCGTAGGCCTCGGCCAGCTTCACGAAGTCCGGCAGGCTCTCGGAGTAGCTGTGCGAATAGCGCTCGCCGTGCAGCAGCTGCTGCCACTGGCGGACCATGCCCATCCAGGCGTTGTTGAGGATGAAGATCTTGACCGGCAGGCCGTACTGCACCGCCGTGGAGATCTCCTGCATGGTCATCTGGACGCTGGCGTCGCCGGCGATGTCGATGACCAGGCTCCCGGGATGGGCCAGCTGGACGCCGACCGCGGCGGGCAGGCCGTAGCCCATGGTGCCCAGGCCCCCGGAGGTCATCCACCGGTTGGGCGCCTGGAAGCGGTAGAACTGGGCCGCCCACATCTGGTGCTGACCGACCTCGGTGGTGATGTAGACGTCCCGGTCCCGGGTCAGGGCGTAGAGCCGTTCGATCGCCTGCTGCGGCTTGATCGAGGTCTCGGACGGGCGGTAGCGCAGGCACTGGCGGGCCCGCCAGCCGTCGATCTGCCGCCACCAGTCGTCGAGCGCCTGGCGGTTGGGTTCCAGGCCCTGGGCCTTCCAGGCCGCGATCAGGTCGTCCAGCACCGATCCGGCGTCGCCGACGATGGGAATGTCGACCCGCACGTTCTTGTTGATCGAGCTGGGGTCGATGTCGATGTGGATCTTCTTGCTGTTCGGCGAGAAGGCGTCGAGGCGGCCGGTCACCCGGTCGTCGAAGCGGGCGCCGACGCAGATCATCACGTCGCAGTCGTGCATGGCGTGGTTGGCCTCGAGCGTCCCGTGCATGCCCAGCATGCCCAGCCACGCCGGATCCGCCGCCGGGAACGCGCCCAGGCCCATCAGGGTCGAGGTGACCGGCGCGCCGGTCATGGCCGCGAAGGCGCGCAGGCTCTCGCTGGCGGCGGGGCCGGCGTTGATCACGCCGCCGCCGGTGTAGAACACCGGCCGCTTCGCCCGCGCGATCAGCCGGGCCGCCTCGGCGATGCGGGCCGGCTCGCCCCGGGTCCGGGGGGCGTAGGCGTGGCTGAACGTCACCTCGTCCGGCGCGTGATAGGGGGCGCGGGCGAACTGGACGTCCTTGGGGATGTCGATCAGCACCGGGCCGGGTCGGCCGCTGGTGGCGATGTGGAAGGCCTCGTGGATGACCCGGGGCAGGTCGGCGGCGTCCTTCACCAGGTAGTTGTGCTTGGTGCAGGCCCTCGTGATGCCGACGGTGTCGGCCTCCTGAAAGGCGTCGGTGCCGATCAGGTGGGTGGGCACCTGGCCGGTGAACACGACCATCGGAATCGAGTCCATCAGGGCGTCGACGATGCCGGTGATGGCGTTGGTGGCGCCCGGGCCGGAGGTGACCAGGACGACCCCCGGCCTGCCCGTCGAGCGGGCGTAGCCCTCGGCCGCGTGGGTCGCGCCCTGTTCGTGGCGGACCAGGATGTGGCGCAGCCGCCCCGGACGGCGCTCGTCCTCCTGGAACAGGGCGTCGTAGATCGGCAGGACCGCGCCGCCCGGATAGCCGAACAGGGTGTCGACGCCCTGGTCGATGAGCGCCTGAACCACGATCTCGGCGCCGGTCATCTCGCGGGCGGCGGTCTGGCGGGTCGGGGAGGTGGTGATCGGGGCGGTCATCTTCGGGCTCGTGGGGGTCGAGGAGGGCAACAAAAAAGCCCCGGAAGGGGCTTGGCGCGCGCGACCGGCGACGGGGTGACGGGTCAGGTCACGCCGCTGTCGGCCGCTCGGGAAGTACGATGATCGCGCTGCGCACGATGATTGCTCCAGATCGCTCCATATGCAGATGCCACGCTACGACGGGGGCGTCAAGGACGGGTTGAGCGCAAGGAATTGCCCCCACGCCGCGTCAGGGTCGCTTTCGGCGACGCGCGGCCAGTCCGGGGTCTGGTTTCGCAGCCAGGTCAGCTGGCGCTTGGCGTAGCGGCGGGTTTCCTGGCGGGCGAGGGCGATGGCCTCCTCGAGCGAGGTCTCGCCGCGCAGATGGGCGGCCAGTTCGCGCACGCCGACGGCCTTCATGACGGGGAGGTTCGGGTCCAGGCCCCGGGCTGTGAGGGCGCGGACCTCGTCGAGGGCTCCCTGCTCGACCATGACGCCGAACCGGGCGTCGCAGCGGGCGTAGAGGGCTTCGCGGGGCGGCTCGAGGGCGACGGCGCGCCAGTCGCCGGCGGCCAGGGCGGGGACGGTGTCGGCTTGCCAGTCCGACAGGGCGCGGCCGCTGGCCCGGTGGACGTCCATGGCCCGGGTCAGGCGCAGGCGGTCGCCCGGCGCGATGCGGGCCTCCGCGGCGGGATCGACCGCGCGCAGGGCGGCCCGGAAGGCGGCCTCTCCGAGCCGGTCGAATTCGGCGGCGATCTCCGCCCTTACCGAACCGGGCACGGCGGGAATGTCGGCGAGCCCCTCGGTCAGCGCCTTGAAGTACAGTCCCGTGCCTCCCGCGAGGATCGGCGTGCGGCCGCGCGCGCGGATGTCGACGATGACCGCCATGGCCGCCCGCAGCCAGCGGCCGACCGACCAGCCGTCGGCGCCGTCGGCGACTCCGAACAGGTGGTGAGGCACGCGGGCCTCCTCCTCCGCTGTCGGCCGGGCGCTGAGGACGCGCAGGTCGGCGTAGAGTTGCAGGGCGTCGGCGTTGACGATCTCGCCCCCCAACGCCTCCGCCGCGCGCAGCGCCAAGGCGGTCTTGCCGCTGGCGGTCGGTCCGGCGATCAGGAGGGTGGGGGACAAGCCCTGGGTCCTTCGACACGCCCCGGCCTGCGCCGGAGCTGCTCAGGATGACGTGTAGCCCAATACGCCATGGCGAACAGCGCCGCCGGCGTGCGTCGAACCACGCACGGCCTTTCCCATGTCGGTAAACCACGCTAGGCGGCGGCCATGGTTCTCGCCGTCACCCTCGTCGCCGCCGACCCCCTGGCCCTGCCGGCCGCCCTTGAGGCGGTGGAGATCGCCCTTGGGCGCACCGGCGCGCCGGTGAGCGAGGCCGACCTGCTGGGGCCGAACGCCGCCGACCTGCGGGTCGAAAGCCCCCATCCCGCCCTGATCCGGGAGCGCGCGGAAGAGGCGCTGGCGGGGCGGGCGGTCGACGTCTGCGTCCAGGCGGCGGCCGGCCGCCGCAAGGGGCTGCTGGTGGCCGACATGGATTCGACAATCATCACCGTCGAATGCCTGGACGAACTGGCCGACTTCGCGGGCGTGAAGGCGCAGGTGGCGGCGATCACCGAGCGGGCCATGGCCGGCGAACTGGCCTTCGAGGGCGCGCTGCGCGAGCGGGTGGCGATGCTGAAGGGCCTATCCATCGACGCCCTGCAGCGATGCTACGACGAGCGCGTGCGGCTGAACCCCGGGGCCCGGACGCTGGTGAGGACCATGGCGGAGCACGGCGCGCGCTGCCTGCTGGTCAGCGGCGGCTTCACCTTCTTCACCGGCCGCGTCGCCGAGGCGGCGGGGTTCCACGGCCATCGCGCCAACACCCTGATCGAGGCGGAGTCCGCGCTGGCCGGCCTGGTCGACGAACCTATCCTCGGCCGCGAGGCCAAGCTGGCGGCCCTGCTCGAGGCGCGCGCCGACCTCGGCCTCGCGCCCGAGGCGACCCTGGCGGTCGGCGACGGCGCCAACGACCTGGCCATGATCGAGGCCGCCGGCCTGGGCGTCGCCTACCGCGCCAAACCGATCGTGGCGGCGCAGGCGGATGCGCGCGTCGACCACGCCGACCTGACCGCGCTGCTCTACTTCCAGGGCTATCGGCGGGAGGAATTCACGGGCTGACAGGGACATGCCCTTCAGGGCGCGTCCCTCGCAGCTTGAGGCGGTCGGGGACAGGTGCTCAAGCCCATGCCCCCGCCAGCGCTACTGCCCGCCGGGGCCGCGCTGGAAGTAGCGGAAGAAGGCGCTGTCGGGGGACAGGACCAGGGTCGTGTCCTGGCCCAGCGAAGCCTCGTAGGCCTGCAGCGAGCGGTAGTAGGCCGCGAACGTCGGGTCCTTCCCGAAGCTATCGGCGAACAGCTTGGCGCGTTCGGCGTCGGCCTGGCCGCGGATGGTCTCGGCCTCCTGGGTGGCGGTGGCGATGATCTCCAGGCGTCGCTGCTCGCCCTCGGCGCGGATGCGCGCGGCCTCCTGCTGGCGGGCGGTCTTCATGCGGTCGAAGACGGCGTCCTGGTTGGCCTCGGGCAGGTCGGCGCTGCGGATGCGCACGTCCAGCACCTTGATGCCGAGCTTCGAGGCGGTCGCGCGCGCGGCGAGGTCGGTGCGCATCTGGCGCATCAGGGCGGCGCGCCGGATCGAGATGATCTCCTCGGAGCTGGCCCCCCCGAGGACCTGGCGCAGGGAGGCGTTGACCACCAGATTGAGCCGGTCGGCGGCCACCGACTGCGATCCCAGGCGCTTGTAGAAGCGCACCGGATCGTCGATGCGGTAGCGGACGAAGGCGTCCACCATCAGCCGCTCCTGGTTGCCGGTGATGATCTCGCGCCGGTTCAGCTCGAGCGGCTGATTGATCTTGAGGAACAGGACCCGGCTTTCCAGGAAGGGGACCTTCAGCTTTAGGCCGGGACCGTCGTCCGCCGTCGCGTTGACCGTGCGCACGACCTCGCCGAGGCGGATGACGATCGCCTGGTGGGTCTGGTCGACGACGTAGACCGTCTGGCTGAGCAGCAGCAGGGCGACGGCGGCGACGAGGCCGTAGAGGGGCAGGCGGCCGTTCATTGGACGCCTCCCCGGGCGGTCGGACTGGCGGCGGTGGTCGCCGGGACGGCGGCCCTGGGCCGGAAGGCGTCGGGCGGCAGGATGATCGGCGCGCTGGCGCCCTTGCTGTCGATGACCACCTTGTTCGTCCGCGACAGCACCCGTTCCATGGTCTCGATGTAGAGCCGGTCGCGGGTGACGCCCGGGGCGAGCCGGTACTGCTCGTAGACCTGGTTGAAGCGCGCGGCCTCGCCGGCGGCCTCGCGCACGACCTGAGACTGGTAGCCCTTGGCCTGCTGGATCACCTGGGCGGCCGTGCCGCGGGCCTGGTTGGCGCGGGACTCGGCGTTCTGGCTGGCGTTGTTCACGTCGCGGAAGGCGTCGATGACCTCGCGCGGCGGGCTGGGGTCGTTGAGCTGGACGGCGTCGATGATCACGCCCGCGCCATAGCTGTCGAGGATGCGCTGCATGAGCTGGGCGACCTCGATCTGGATCTGGCCGCGCCCGGAGCTGATGATCGGATTGAGCGCCGTGCGGCCGACGACCTCGCGCATGGCGCTTTCGGCGACCGCCTTCACCGTCTCCTGCGGCTTTTCGATGTTGAACAGGAACCAGCCCGGGTTCGAGACGCGCCAGGTGACCGTGAAGCTGAGGTCGACGATGTTCTCGTCGCCGGTCAGCATCAGGGTGTCGCCGCCGCCGGTGTCGCCGCCGATCTCGGTCTTCTGCAGGCTGGTCACGTCGATCTTCCGCGCCCGCTCGAGCAGCGGCAGGTGGTAGCCGACGCCGGGGCCGTAGCTGCGGGTCCAGGCGCCGAAGGTGGTGACCACCGCCTCCTGCTTGGCGCCCACGACGATGAGTCCCGACAACAGGTAGAGGGCGACGAGCACGCCGCCGACCAGGGGCGCCATGCGCCGGGGCGTCATGTCGCCGCCGCCCAGCAGGTCGCGGAACTGGTCCATCACGCGTTGCAGGAAGGCTTCCAGGTCAGGAGGCGGGCCGCCGGGCCGGCGGGGTCCGCCGCCGCCCGCGCCGCGCGGGCGCCGGGGCCCGTCGTCGGAGGGGCCCTTGCCGCCGGACGGGGGCGGCGAGCCCCAGGGACCGGGATTGGCGTTGTCGTTCCAGGGCATGGATGATGCGTCGCTTTTCCGTCGTGGTTCGGCGGGCTTGCAAGCCGGCGCTGTCATGCGGATATGAGACCCCGCGCCCGCCAAGGCAAGCCGATCCGCACATGACCTTCCACACCACCGCAGACCGTGACGCCGCCCTGCGCGCCCTCGACGCCGTCGTCGACCCCCGCACCGGCAAGGGCCTGGTGGCCGCCGGCCTGGTGCAGGGGCTGACGATTCGCGACGGGCGGGCGGGATTCATGCTGGAAGTTCCCGCCGCCGACGCCCGCCGCTACGCTCCCGTGCGCGACGCCGCGGAGAAGGCGCTGGCCGGCCTGGCCGGAGTTTCGAAGGCCCAGGTCGTGCTCACCGCCGCCGCCGCGCCGCCGCCCGCCCGGGGCGGACGGCTGAACCGCGACCCGCGGGCCGAGCCGGGCAGCCAGGAGACCGCCGAGCGGCCGCCGAACGTGCGCCGGGTGATCGCGGTGGCCAGCGGCAAGGGCGGGGTCGGCAAGTCCACCGTGGCGGTGAACCTCGCCTGCGCCCTGGCCCGCCGGGGTCTGAGGGTCGGCCTCGCCGACGCCGACATCTACGGCCCCTCGGCGCCGACCATGCTGGGCGTGTCGGGCCGACCCGAGTTCGACGGCGACCGGCTGCGGCCCTTCGAGGCCCACGGCGTCAGGGTGATGTCGATCGGCTTCGTGGCCGAGGCCGACGCGCCGA
The DNA here is from genome assembly GCA_049323695.1 of Pseudomonadota bacterium. GTDB lineage: Bacteria > Pseudomonadota > Alphaproteobacteria > Caulobacterales > Caulobacteraceae > Caulobacter. The sequence goes on along the minus strand of JBMOOF010000023.1, from coordinate 113,335 downwards.
TGATCTTCCGCGGCCCGAGGGCCTCGGGCGCTGTCCGGCAGATGACGCTGGGCGTCGACTGGGCGAGCGCGGCGGAACCCCTGGACGTGCTGGTCGTCGACCTGCCGCCCGGCACCGGCGACATCCACCTGACCGTGCTGCAGACGGTGAAGCTGGACGGGGTGGTGCTGGTCTCCACGCCCCAGGAGGTGGCCCTGGTCGACGCCCGGCGGGCCGCGACGATGTTCCGCAGGACCGGGGCGCCGATCCTGGGCCTGATCGAGAACATGGCCTTCTTCCCCGATCCCGCGACCGGGGCGCCGATCCCGATCTTCGGCGCCGGCGGCGGGCGGGCGGAGGCGGCGCGGCTGGGTGTGCCCCTGCTGGCCGAGATTCCCCTCGACATCGCCCTGCGCGAGGCGGGGGACGCCGGGACGCCGCCGGCGACGGGTCCCGTGGCGGCGCTGTTCGACTCCGTGGCCGGCGCGCTGGCCCAGGGGCGGCCGGCCGGGACCGGGCTCGCCGGCTAACTGACGACGGGCCTCGCCGCGGCGGCGGCGTCCAGGGCGTCCAGCTGCCGGCGGATGCCGGCGTGGCGCTCGCGGGTGAGGGAATAGCCGGTGACGACCAGGGCGCCGGCCATCACCAGCAGCACCGGACCCACCGAGTAGATCAGGACCAGCCCCTTCAGCGCGCCGGGCGTGTTGGTCGCCCCGGGGGCGGGGTCGAAGCCCAGGGCCTGGAGCAGCGGATAGGCCACGACCACCGCGCTGGCCGTGCCGACCTTCGCGGTGCTGGTGATCATCGCGTAGAGCAGGCCGATACGGTCCTTGCCGGTCTCCAGCCGCACCTCGTCGCCGACGTCGGCGATCATCGAACGGATCAGGAAACCGAGCGCCGCTAGGATGCCGCCGGCGACGAACATGGCCGGCGCCAGCACGAAGAACGACTTCGCGGGAATGAAGACAACCACCGCCTGGATGATCGAGTAGGCCGCCGCCGCCGCCATCAGCGTGCGGTGCTTTCCGAACCGGAACGAGATCGCCGCCCACAGGGGCGCGCTGAAGACGCCGGCCACGGTGAAGATCAACAAGAGGACGTTGGCCTCGCCCAGGGTGTAGCCGCGCGCCTGCATGGCGAAGAACAGATACAGCGGCGAGGTGATGGCCGGACCGAGGGTGAACAGCAGGTCGGCCGCCAGCAGCCGCCACATGGTCGGCCGGACCACCAGGCCCGGGATGTCGCCCCAGGCGACCCGGTCGCCGTTGGGCCGGGGCGGGGTCACCGGCTCGGGCACGCCCCGGGCGACGATGAGGCAGGCCAGGGGGATCGCGGCCACGATCAGCAGGCCCATGAGCGGCACGACCCGGCTCTCCTCGCGGACCAGCAGCGAGGGCAGGACCAGCACGGCGATGGCGCCCAGGGTGCCGGTGACGTGCGACCAGGCGTAGACCCGCGATCGCTCGTTGTAGTTGGTCGCCAGCACCGCGCCCCAGGAGACCTGGGCGATGACCAGCAACGAGAAGCCCAGGTAGAGCACCACCAGCCAGACGGCGAGGTAGGCGCTGCCCACCCCCCGCTGCGCCGAGAACAGCATCCAGGTCGCCAGCATCAGGATCGGGGCGGAGACCAGCAGCCAGAAGCGGTAGCGTCCGATCCGCGTGCGGGTGCGGTCCATGACCATGCCCGCGGCCGGATCGAAGAGGATGTCGAGCGCCTTCACCGCGAAGAAGATCGCCCCCACCGTGGTCAGCGGCAGGCCCATGAGTCCGGCGTAGTGTGGCGGCAGGTGGACCAGCAACGGCGTCGTCAGCGCCCCCACCGGCACGGCGGCCATGGAGAAGGCGGCGATGGTCCGGGCCGGAACCTTCTCGCCCACGGGCTTCATGCTCACGATGATCCCCCCGACTCGCGGTCGTGGGTCAGGATCAGACGTTGCCCCGGCGGAAGGGCAAATGAAAAAGGAGACAGGTCGGGAACCCGGACGCGCCCGCCCGCTTCGGACCGCGGGGCGCGCGCGCCGGATGCCCGTCCCTGGCCGGTCAGCCGCCGGCCATCTTGCGGAAGAACTTCTGGCCCTGCTCGCCGCCGGCGAAATAGGCCTTGGCGCCCGAGCAGTCGGTGATCCTGGCCCAGCTGTCGCGGACCTCCTCGACCGACAGGCCGCCTTCGCCGAGGTAGACGCCTTCGGTCTCGACGATCTGGGACAGGGCGAAGGCGCCGGCGCCGGCGGTCAGGATGGCGCCCGTGGGGGCTTCGTCCGAGGCCAGGAACACCACGCCCGGGGTGACGTATTCGGGCTTCAGCTTCTCAAGCACCTCCGGCGGCATCAGGCCCTCGGTCATCCGCGTCGCCGCCACCGGGCTGATGGCGTTGATGTGGATGTTGTTCTTCTGGCCTTCGAGCTTGATGGTGTTCATGAAGCCGACGATGCCGAGCTTGGCGGCGCCGTAGTTGGACTGGCCGAAGTTGCCGTAGAGGCCCGACGAGGAGGTCGTCACGACGATGCGGCCGTAGTTCTGGGCCTTCATGATCTCCCAGACCGCCTTGGTCGGCTTGACCGTGCCCATCAGGTGGACGTTCAGGACCAGCTCGAAGTCGGCGATCTCCATCTTGGAGAACGACTTGTCGCGCAGGATGCCGGCGTTGGCGATCAGGATGTCGATGCGGCCCCAGGCGTCCATGGCGTCCTTGACCATCTTCGCCACGCCGGCGTCGTCGGTCACCGAGCTGCCGTTGGCGATCGCCTCGCCGCCGAAGGCCTTGATCTCGGCCACCACCGCCTCGGCGGCCGCCGAATTGCCGCCCGTGCCGTCCATCGAGCCGCCCAGGTCGTTGACGACCACCTTCGCCCCGCGCCGGGCCAGTTCCAGCGCGTGCTGGCGGCCCAGGCCCCCGCCGGCCCCGGTGACGATCGCGACCTTGCCGTCGAAACGGATGTCGGCCATGTGCATGCTCCCCTTGCGCTGAACGCCTGTTTGAAAGTCCGCGGCGTTTTGCGGCGCAGCAGGGAAGGCGTCAAGCGTCCTGACTTAGCAGTAGCAGTGCTTCACAACCCGGCAGGACAGGACGAGTTCGCCCTCCTCGTCGAGGTAGAAGCACTCAACTCCCCACTCGCAGAGACTCTCGTCCTGGCATGTCGGCGACGCGACGCTCGGCTGTCCCCCGGCGATGGCCAGCAGGACAGCGCAGGCTCCCCCTGTGATCAAACGTCGAATGCTGTGTCGGCGCATATTGATCTTCCTCATCGCGGGCGACTCAACCCGTGCGGGAAAATAGATCATTCTCGATCGCGCCGGTCAACGCGCGCGCGGACCGTCCCGTGACCCCGTCCCTTAGTCCTTCCGGGTCGGGACCTTCATCGCCCGATCAGCCGGCACGCCGCGCACGGCGGCAGCCTGTTGGCCGGCGGCCCTGCCGGGCTTCATGAACTTGACGAGCACCCGCTGGCCGATCAGCAGCGGGGCGTTGTCCGCCGTGACGACGACCTCGATGACCCGCTCGTCGGAGCGCTGGGAGGGATCGTCCGAGGCGAGCTTGCGCGCGCCGAAGACGGCCGCGCGACGCAGGACCTTGCCGACATAGACTTTCGTCGGGTCGCCCTCGGGCTGTATCTCCACCTGCTGGTCGACCTGGACGTTGGGGATGTCGCTCTCGACGATTTCGGCGCGGGCGATGCGCGGGGCGTCGGGCTCGAGGTCGAACATCGTCGAGACGTTCAGCGTCGAGGCGCCCGCGCCGGGGTTGGCGTAGCGGCGGGCGATGCGGCCGTTCATCGGGGCGCGGATCACGGTGAGCTCGAGGTTGTACTCGGCCTCGCGCAGGGCGGCCTGGGCGGTGGCCACGGCGGCCCTCTGGGCGCCGATCTGGGCTTCCCAATCGCGGATCTCGTCGGCCTGGCGATCGAGGCGCTGCCTGGCGACGAAGTTGCTGTCGGCGAGGGCCTCGAGGCGGCGCAGCTCGCGGCGGGCGGCGTCCAGCTTGACCTGCATGACCGTGATCTGGGCCTGCGCCTGGGCGACCTGGGCGCTGGCGCGCTGGACGGCGAGGCGGGCCTCGTCGTCTTCCTGGCGGGCCAGCACCTGGCCGGCGACGACGCGCTCGCCCTCCTGGACATAGACGGCCTTGACCACGCCGCCGCGACGGGCCGCCACCTGGATGATGCCGCCCTCGACGTCGACCTTGCCGTTGGCGATCGCGGCGTAGGGACTCTCGACCCGGGTGGCGGCGGCCTTGGCCTCGGATGTCTTCTTCTCGGCGCGGGCGCTGGAGATCATCGACCATCCCGCCAGGCCGGCGATCAGGATCACCAGGCCGATCCACAGCCATTTGTTCTTGAGGAAGGAGGGCATGGGTCGGTCCTAGTGGGTCGGCAGGGCGGCGTTGGGGTCGGGGGTGCGACGCTCGTCGGCGATGATCTGGCCGTCCTCGAGCTTGATCACCCGGTCCGCCCAGGCTTCCAGTCGCGGGTCGTGGGTGACGCAGATGACGGCCGCGCCGTGTTCGGTGGCCGCGCGTCGGAGCAGGCGGATGACCACCTGGCCGTTCTCGCCGTCGAGAGCCGAGGTCGGCTCGTCGGCGAACAGGATGTGCGGATCCTTGGCCAGGGCGCGGGCGATGGCCACGCGCTGCTTCTCGCCGCCGGAAAGCTCCGAGGGGCGCTGGTGCAGGCGCGGGCCAAGGCCGACCTCGCCGAGCGCCGCGATCGCGCGCTTCCTGGCCTGGACCGGCGTCAGGCCCTGGTACTTCAGCACCGTGGTGACCTGCTGCAGGGCGGTCAGCGCCGGGAACAGGTTGAATCCCTGGAAGATGAAGCCGCAGTGATCGAGCCGGAACCGGTCGATGCGGCCGGGCGACAGCTTCCACAGGTCGTCGACGTCCAGGGCGTCGACGCGCCCCTCCTCGGGTCTCAGCAGGCCCGAAAGCGCGGCGATGAGGGTCGATTTTCCGGAGCCGGACGGCCCCATGACCATGGTCAGGTCGCCATGGCGGGCGTCGAAATCGACCTGCTTGAGCACCTCGATGAACGACTTGCCGGACTTGAAGCGCTTGACCAGCGCCTTGGCCTCGACGGCGAAGTCGCCGTGCTTGCCATGGACCTTGGTGTGGACGCTCATCGCAGCAGATCCGCCGGTTGACTGTTTTTCAGGACGCCGAGCGACAGCAGGCCGGACACCATCGAGATCACGATCAGGCCGCCGCCGACCATGGCCAGCAGGCCGATGGGCAGGGCAATGATGATGGCGTTGGCGGCGGCGAAGAGCTTCACCAGCCAGGTCAGCAGAATCGCGGCGCCGACGCCCACGACCCCGACCCAGAAGCTCAGTTCCAGCACGACCCGACGCAGCGAGCCCATGCTGACGCCCAGGGCCCGGAGCGAGGCGAACTCCTTGATGTTGGCCATGATCGCCCCGCGCAGGGTCTGCCAGGTGATGGCCACGCCGATGATGACGCCCAGCACCACGCAGCCGCCGATGATGATGACCAGCAGGCCTTCCTCGAACATCGCGCCGGCGTTGGCCTCGGCCAGTTCCTGACGCGTCCAGGCTTTCCAGCGACCGTCGCCCATGGCGTTCAGCTGGCCGGCGACGGCCTCCGCGAGGGCCGGGTCACGCAGCTTCACCATCAGCGGGCCGACCTGGGCGCTGCTGTCGCTGGTCTGGCCCAGCATCCGCAAGGTGTCGCGCGACATGACGATGGTCGGCTGCATCATGTTTGGATAGCCGCGGGTGATGCCGACCACGGTCACCGTCTGCCCGTTGAACAGCGCCTTGTCGCCCAGCTTCACCCCCAGGGTGATCAGCGCCGTTTCGTCGATGGCGACGGTATAGGGCTGGCGCAGGGCCTCGATCAGCTCGTCTGAAAAGTCGACCGGAATGGTGACCGCATCCGGCATCGTGTCGATGATGCGGACGGCGACGCCCTGCTGGCGCGGAGCGCCGGCGCGGGCGCGTTCGGCGGCCGACATGGTCGGGTTGTAGTTCTTGACGTTCTGGAACTGGCCCCAGGATCCCGCCAGGGGGCGGACCTCGGTCACCTCGCTGTGGTTGTAGACCAGGGGGATGAAGCGTCGCGGCACGCCCGAGGGGCCGCTCATCATGTTCTTGGCGCCCGGCTGCAGGATCATGACGTCGGCGCGCGACCGTTCGATCTGGGCCGTGAAGCCCTTGCCGATGCCCATGAACACGCCGGTCATGGCCAGCACCAGCAGGCCCGACAGCGCCAGCGCCATCACCGCCGCCATGTAGCGCCGCCATTCATAGATGAGCGTGGCCAGGGCCAGCGACATTTGGCGAGGACTCCCGACCGCCCGACTGAAAGCACGCCGTTCTGCCTCAGCCCTCGCCCGGCGGCCAAGTTAAATCGGGGTAAGGCCTTGCGCGATGCACTGGTCTTGCCGGGGTTCGCGCGCTAATGCCGCAGGACCGGCGACACGTCCGTGCCACAGGTCAGGTCATTCATGAAACGCGCGTTTCCCTCCGTCGCCGCCGCGGTCGCGGCTCTCGCCCTGGGCGCCACGGCCCACGCCGACGAGGGCATGTGGACGTTCGACGGCTTTCCGACCGCCCGGGTGAAGGCGGCCTACGGCGTCGACATCGACCGGGCCTGGCTGGACCGGGTGCAGGCGGCGGCCGTGCGCATTCCCGGCTGCTCGGCCTCGCTGGTGTCGAAGGACGGCCTGGTGCTGACCAACAACCATTGCGTCACCGACTGCCTGGTGGAGCTGTCGGAGGGCGGCGCGGACCATCTGAAGTCCGGCTTCCTGACCGCCGCGCGCGAGGAGGAGCGGGCCTGCGCCGGGATGAGCGCCGAGATCCTCGTCTCGACGCTGGACGTCACGGCCCGGATCAAGGCGGCGACGGCGGGCAAGACCGGAGGCGACTACGCCGCCGCCCGCGCGGCGGCCGCGGCGGCGGCCGAGGGCGAGACCTGCGGCGGCGCGCCGAACATGCGCTGCCAGACCATCGCCCTCTATCGGGGCGGCCGGTTCGTGGTCTACCGGTATCGCCGCTACACGGACGTGCGGCTGGTGTTCGCGCCCGAGTTCGCGGCCTTCTTCTTCGGAGGCGATCCGGACAATTTCAACTTCCCGCGCTACGCGCTCGATTCCGCCTTCCTGCGCCTCTACGAGGGCGGCAAGCCGGTCAGGACGCCGGCCTTCCTGAAGTGGAATCCGGCGCCGCCCAGGGCCGGCGAGGCCACCTTCGTGGCCGGCAATCCGGGATCGACCGAGCGCCTGCTGACCGTCAGCCAGCTGGAGACCTACCGCGACCTGACCATCCCCGTCGGCCAGCTGCAGCGGTCCGAGCTGCGCGGCCGCTACATCGAGTTTGGCCGCCGCGGGGAAGACGCGAAGCGGATCGTCGCCGATCCGCTGTTCGGCCTGGAGAACGGCTTCAAGGTCTACTACGGCCGCCAGGGCGCCCTGACCGACCCCGCGTTCATGGAGTCCAAGCGCCGGGCCGAGGCCGAGCTGCGCGCCCGGGTCGCCGCCGACCCGGCGCTGGCCGCCGAGATCGGCGACCCCTGGGGCGAGATCGCCGCGGCCCAGCAGGCCTACGCCCGCTATTTCCTGACCTGGCGCCAGCTGGAGACCGGCGCCGGCGGGGGCGCCCGGCTGTTCGACTGGGCCCGGCTGCTGGTCCGCGCCGCGGAGGAACGGTCCCGGCCGGCCGCCGAACGCCTGCCCGAGTACGCCGACAGCCGCCTGCCGCTCCTCGAGCGCCGGCTGGTCGCGGCGGCGAAGGTCGAGCCCGAGCTGGAGCAGCTGCAGCTGGAGCACTGGCTGCTGAAGACCCGCGAGTACCTGGGAACCGATGCGGCGATCCTGGACGTGGTGCTCGGCGACGAGAGCCCCGAGGGGCTGGCCGAACGTCTGGTCAAGGGCAGCCGTCTCGCCGATCCGGCGGTCCGCAAGGCCCTTTGGGACGGCGGCCTGGACGCCGTCAGGGCGTCCGAGGACCCGATGATCCGCTACGCCCTGCGCCTGGACGCCGCCGCCCGCGCGGTGCGCAAGGCCTGGGAGGGCGAGGTCGGCGGACCGACGGACCGCGCCGCCGAACGGATCGCCAGGGCCCGGTTCGCCATCTATGGCGAGAGCGTCTATCCGGACGCCACCTTCACCCTGCGCCTCTCCTACGGCCAGGTCGCCGGCTGGACCTGGCGGGGGCGGACGGTGGAGCCGTTCACCACCTTCGGCGGCCTCTACGCCCGCGCCACCGGGGCCGACCCCTACGCCCTGTCGCCGACCTGGCTGGCGGCGAAGGACCGGCTGAACCCGGACACCGTGTTCAACTTCGTCACCACCAACGACATCATCGGCGGCAACTCCGGATCGCCGGTGATCAACGCCCGGGGCGAGGTGATCGGGGCCGCTTTCGACGGCAACATCCACAGTCTGGGCGGCGCCTACGGCTACGACGGGGACGTCAACCGCACGGTCGTCGTCTCCACCGCCGCCATCACCGAAGCGCTCGGCAAGGTCTACGGCCGCGAGGCGCTGGTGAAGGAACTGCTGGGGAAGTAGGCGGCCCTGCGTGGTTCGACACGCGGCCTGCGGCCGCTGCTCACCATGACGTGTTGCTGAATACGTCATCCTGAGCAGGGCGCGCAGCGCCCGTGTCGAAGGACGCACCCTTGCCACCCGCGTCGGCTTCGTAGTCAATCGGCCCGGTGCGCGAGTGGGGACTCGCAGGGGGCCGAGATGTATTTCGAACCGCAGAACGCCCAGAGCCTGATCGGCGTCGTCTTCGTCATCGGCCTGTGCTGGCTGCTGTCGGAGAACCGCCGGCGGTTTCCCTGGGTGCTGGCCGCCGGTTCGATCGTCGTCCAGGTCGGGCTGGTGCTGCTGCTGTTCGGCCTGCCGCGGCTGGAGGCGACGCTCAGCCCGTGGAATCCGCTGCGCTGGCTCGGCCAGGGCGCCCAGTTCCTGCTGCAGTCGGCCAACGGGGCGGTCGAGGGGCTCGGCGCGGCCACCCGCGCGGGCACAGCGTTCGTGTTCGGCTTCCTGGCCGGCGGCGACCAGCCCTTTGCGGTCGCCAACCCCGGCGCGGTGTTCATCTTCGCCTTCCAGGTCATGCCGGTGATCCTGGTCGTCTGCGCCCTGTCGGCCCTTCTGTGGCACTGGAAGATCCTCAAGTGGATCACCCAGGGCTTCGGCCTCCTGTTCCAGAAGACGCTCGGCCTGCGCGGGCCGCTCGGCCTGGCCACGGCGGCGACCATCTTCATGGGCCAGGTCGAGGGCCCGATCTTCATCCGCGCCTATCTCGACAAGCTGAGCCGCTCGGAGCTGTTCATGCTCATCGCGGTCGGCATGGCCTGCGTCAGCGGATCGACCATGGTCGCCTACGCCACCATCCTGCAGGACGTGCTGCCCAACGCCGCCGCCCATGTGCTGACCGCCTCGATCATCTCGGCGCCCGCCGGCGTGCTGCTGGCCCGGATCCTCATTCCCGCCCCGCCGAACGAGGCCGCCGACGACTTCAGCGAGGCCGAGGACAAGAAGTACGACAGCTCGATCGACGCGGTCATCAAGGGCACCGGCGACGGCCTGACCATCGTGCTCAACGTCGGGGCCACCCTGATCGTCTTCGTCGCCTTCGTGGCCATCGGCAACGGCGTGCTCGACGGCCTCGTCGACGCCCTGTGGCGGGCCTCAGACTGGGCGGCCGGCTGGGCGCCCTGGATGGCCGGCGTGCGCGACGCCCTGCCGGCGCCCGACGCGCCGCCGCTCACCGTCGAGCGCATCCTCGGCGTCGTCTTCGCCCCGCTCGCCTTCGCCATCGGCCTGCCGTGGAGCGAGGCCGCGACCGGCGGCCTGCTGCTCGGCGCCAAGCTGGTGCTGACCGAGTTCACCGCCTTCATCAGGCTGAGCGAGCTGCCGCCCGATCTGCTGGGCGAGCGCAGCCGGATGATCATGACCTACGCCCTGTGCGGCTTCGCCAACATCGCCTCGGTGGGGATCAATGTGGCCGGCTACAGCGTGCTCGTCCCGAACCGCCGCGGCGAGGTGATGGGGATGGTCTGGAAGGCCATGCTGGCCGGCTTCCTGGCCACCTGTCTGACCGCCTCGCTGGTTGGGCTGATGCCGGCGTCGGTGTTCGGATGATGAGGCTCTACGACAGCTTCCGGGCGCCCAATCCGCGGCGGGTGCGCTGGTTCCTGGCGGAGAAGGGGGCCGAGGACCGGGTCGAGATCGTCACCCTGGACGTCTTCAAGGGCGAGCACCGGACGCCCGAGTATCTCGCCAAGACGGGCCTGCGCCACGTGCCGGCGCTGGAGATGGAGGACGGCGTGACGATCACCGAGTCCGTCGCCATCTGCCGCTATCTGGAGAGCGTCTTCCCCGAGCCCAACCTGTTCGGCCGCGACCCGCGCGAGGTCGCCGTCATCGAGATGTGGTCGCGCCGGGTGGAGATGATGCTGGCGACGCCGCTGATGTTGGCCGTCCGCCACAGCCACCCGGCGCTGGCGGCGCTGGAGACGCAGGTCCCCGAGATCGCCGAGAGCAACAGGGCGGGGGCGGAGAAGACCATCGCGTTCTTCGACCGGCGGCTTGGCGAAAGCGAGTTCATCGCCGCCGACCGCGTCACCATGGCCGACATCCTGGCCGCCACCGCGATCGACTTCTCCCGCATGGCGAAGTTCCGGATCCCGGAGGAGCTCGCCAACGCCCGGCGCTGGTACGAGGCGATGATGGCCAGGCCGGCGGCGACGGCGGGGCAGGAACGACCGGCGGGCGGCTGACGGCGCTCGGCCCGCGGCGTGGCGGGGCAGGGCCTTCCCCTCGCGCCCGAGCACCGGGAACAGGGGGGCGAGTCGTCGACCCCGTCGCCGCGGCAATGGTCGTCGCACGCCGCGCCTTCGTGGGCGCCGCCATCACGGTCGATGCGAGGGCCGCCTCAGAGCCTCGCCCGCACCTTCTTGATGACGCCGGAGAAGGTCATCATCGGGGCGTCGCCGGTGAAGATGAGGCCGCGCACGAAGATCATCGACTTGCCGGCCTTGACCACCTCGCCGGTGCATTCGACCAGATCGCCTTCGTGGGCCGGGCCGACGAACTCGCCGTTGAGGCTGACCGTCACCGCGTGGTGGTCGCGCAGCTCTTCGTAGGCGATCGAGAACAGGGCGTAGTCGGCGAAGGTCATCATGCAGCCGCCGTGCATGAAGCCGCCGCCGTTCATGTGCTTCTTCTCGGCCCGGAAGGCGCAGCGATAGGCGCCGTCGGCCTCCTTGCGGAAATAGTAGGGCCCCGACTGGGACTCGAACGGATCGTGGTCGCCCCAGTAGAGCCAGCCGGCCCATTCGCCCTCGGTGATCCGCCGGGGTCCCCCGGACACCTCGCCGCCGCCGTCCATGCCTTGTCTCCCTCTCGTCCGCAGGCTGATAGGCGCCAACGGCCGGGGCTTCAAGCATCCGGGCGCCCGGCGACGCCCCCGGCGCGGGGCGGCCCGGGGCGTCGCCGCTCTTGCTGATGGGCGAAACATCACTGAAGATCGCCGAATGATCACTTCTGCGCAGATTCGCGCGGCCCGGGCCTTGCTCGGGATCGACCAGCGGCAGCTGGCCGAACTGGCCGGCCTGTCCGTGCCGACGATTCAGCGGATGGAGGCCAGCGAGGGAGTCGTCCGCGCGGTCGTCGACAGCCTGGAGAAGGTGGTCAACGCCCTCAACGCCGCCGGAGTCGAGCTGATCGCCGCCGGCGCCCCGAGCTACGGGACGGGGCGCGGCGTCCGGCTGCTGGAGCGCGAGGCGCCCAGGCCCCGCCAGGCCGAGCCGGACGCCGTCGCCGCCGGCGAGGGGCCGCCCGGGCCGCGGGGACGGTCATGACCGCGGGGCCGCTGGCGACGGCCCTGGTCGTCTGCGCCGGCCTGCTGGCCCTGGGCGCGACGGCCGGCGTCGCGGCCCGCGCGAGGCCCGGGACGCTTCCGGTCTATCCCTTGTGCGCGCTCGCCTGCGCCGGCGTCGCCGGGCTGGCTCTGCTGGCGCTGCTGGGCGGGCTCGACGAGCGCCTGGTGCTGCCGCTGGGAGTGCCCTGGATCGGCGCCCACTTCCGCATCGACGCCCTGTCGGCCCTGTTTCTCGGCCTGGTCGGGGCGGGCGGGTGCGCCGCCAGCGTCTTCGCCGTCGGCTACGGCCGCCACGAGCCGGCCCCGGCCCGGGTGGCTCCGTTCTACGCCGCCTTCCTGGCCGGCATGACCCTGGTGATCCTCGCCGGCGACGCCTTCACCTTCCTGGCGTCGTGGGAGTTCATGTCGCTGATGTCCTGGGCCCTGGTGATGGCCCACCATCGCAGCCCCGGCAACGCCTTCGCCGGCTACGTCTACCTGGTGATGGCCAGTTTCGGGACGCTGGCGCTGCTGCTGGCGTTCGGGCTGCTGGCCGGACCGCAGGGGCTCTACGACTTCGAGGCCATGCGCGCGGTCGCCGGCCGCGAGCCGCTGGCGGGCCTGGTCCTGCTGCTGGCCCTGGTCGGGGCCGGCTCCAAGGCGGGCCTGGTTCCCCTGCACGTGTGGCTGCCGCTGGCCCACCCGGCCGCCCCCAGCCACGTCTCGGCCCTGATGAGCGGGGTGATGACCAAGGTGGCGGTCTACGCCTTCGTGCGGATCGCCTTCGACCTGGTCGGACCGCCGCAGTGGTGGTGGAGCCTGCCGGTCCTGATCGCCGGCGCCGCCACCGCCGTGCTGGGGCTGCTCCACGCCCTGATGCAGGACGACCTGAAGCGGCTGCTCGCCTACAGCACGGTGGAGAACCTGGGCGTCGTCTTCCTCGGGCTCGGCCTGGCCCTGGCCTTCAAGGCCAACGCCATGCCGCTGGCGGCGGCGCTGGCGATGACCGCCGCCCTGCTGCACGCGGTCAACCACGCCGTCTTCAAGAGCCTGCTGTTCTTCGGCGCCGGCGCGGTGCTCATCGCCACCGGCGCGCGCAGCCTCGAGGCCCTCGGCGGGCTGATCCGGCGCATGCCGGTCACGGCGGCGGCCTTCCTGACCGGCGCGGCGGCGATCTCCGCCTTGCCGCCGCTCAACGGGTTCGTCTCGGAATGGCTGATGTTCCAGGCCGTGCTGGCCAGTCCCGACCTGCCGCAGTGGGCGCTGAAGTTCCTTGTCCCGGCGCTGGGCGCGATGCTGGCCCTGGCCGCGGCCCTGGCCGCCGCCTGTTTCGTGCGCGCCTTCGGGATCGCCTTCCTCGGCCGCGCCCGGTCCGCCGCCGCCGAGGCCGCCAGGGAGGTCGACCGGTTCCAGACCGGGGCGATGGCGGCCCTGGCGCTGGCCTGCCTGGTCGTCGGCCTGTTCCCGGGGGTCGTGATCGACGCCCTGCAAGGGGCGGTGCAGCTGACGACGCCGGGCGCGCGGCTGCCCGCGCAGGCGGCCCAGCCGTGGCTGACGCTGATCCCGGTCTCGGCCGACCGCAGCTCCTACAACGGCCTGATGGTGTTCCTGTTCATCGCCTCCTCGGCCCTGCTCGCGGCCTGGGCGATCCGGACCTTCGCCTCGCGCGCCGTGCGCCGCGCGCCCGCCTGGGACTGCGGGTTCCCCGATGACGGGCCGGCGACCCAGTACACCGCCAGCAGCTTCGCCCAGCCGCTGCGGCGCGTGTTCGCGACCGTCGCCTTCCGCGCCCGGGAGACCGTCGACATGCCCGCGCCGGGCGAGCTGCGCCCGGCGCGGTTCTCCGTGACCCTTCGCGATCCCGTCTGGGACAGCCTCTACGCGCCGCTGGTCCGGGCCGTCCGATGGGCCGCCGAGCGGCTCAACGGCCTGCAGTTCCTGACCATCCGCCAGTATCTGAGCCTGGTCTTCGCCGCGCTGGTCGTCCTGCTGATGGTGCTCGGCCTATGGCGCTGACCGCCGACTATCTCATCCAGGGCGCGCAGATGGTCCTGGTCCTGGCCCTGGCGCCGCTGCTCACGGGGCTGGTCCGCAAGGTCAAGGCCCGCCTGCTGCGCCGGCGGGGACCGCCGCTGCTCCAGCCCTATCGCGACCTCCTGCGACTGATGCGCAAGGAGGCCGTTCTCGCCGAGAACGCGTCCTGGCTGTTCAGGGCCGCGCCCTACGCCATCTTCGCCGCCACCTGGGTGGCCGCCGCCCTGGTCCCGACCTTCGCCTCGGGGCTGATGTTCAGCTGGTCCGCCGACGTCATCGCCATCGTCGCCCTGCTGGGCAGCGCCCGGTTCGCCCTGACTCTGGCGGGGATGGACGTCGGCACGAGCTTCGGGGGCATCGGCTCCAGCCGCGAGGCGATGATCGCCTCCCTGGCCGAGCCGGCGATGCTGATGGTGGTCTTCACCCTGTCGCTGCTCGCCCGGTCGACGCAGCTGTCGACCATCGCCGAGGTCATGGACTTCGCCCATGTCGGCCTGCGGGTGTCGCTGGCCATGTCGCTGATCGCCCTGGTGCTGGTGGCCCTGGCCGAGAACGCGCGCATACCGGTCGACAACCCGGCCACCCATCTGGAGCTGACCATGGTCCACGAGGCCATGGTGCTGGAATATTCCGGACGGCACCTGGCGATGATCGAGATCGGCGCGGCGCTGAAGCTGCTGCTCTACGTCTCGCTGATCGGCGCCCTGTTCCTGCCGGTCGGCATGGCCGGACCCGGCGCGGGGGCGGGGGCCCACCTGGTCGGCCTCGGCGCCTACCTGGCCAAGCTGGCCGCCGGCGGGGTCTTGCTGGGCGCCTTCGAGGTGGCCATCGCCAAGATGCGGGTGTTCCGGGCGCCCGAGTTTCTCGGCGCGGCGCTGATGCTGGGCTTCCTCGCGACCCTGCTGCTCTTCGTGTCGCGGGGCCTGTGATGGACCGGCTGTCGTTCGACATCGCCCATCTGCTGGCCGGGTCGATGGTCCTGGTCAGCTTCCTGATGCTCTACCAGAACCGGCTCTACAGCCTGCTCAACACCTTCGCCCTGCAGGCGGTGGTGCTGGCTCTGGCGGTCGGCTGGCAGGCCCGCATCCAGGCCGCGCCGCACCTGTTCGTCACCGCGGCCATCGCCCTGCTGTTCAAGGGCGTGGTCATCCCCGTCGCGCTGCACAGGCTGATCCGCCGGATGGGCATCCACCGCGAGGTGGAGACCGTCGGCGGCATCGGCCTGACCATGCTGGTGGGCATCGGCCTGGTCGCCCTGTCGATCATGGTCATGCTGCCGGTGACCGTCGCCGCCGGGGCCCTGGCGCGCGAGGACCTGGCCTTCGCCCTGTCGGTGGTGCTGCTGGGCCTGCTGATGATGATCACCCGCCGCAACGCGGTCAGCCAGGTGGTCGGCTTCATGTCGCTGGAGAACGGCCTCGTGCTGGCCGCGACCGGGGCCAGGGGCATGCCGCTGGTGGTCGAGATCAGCGTCGCCTTCTCGATCCTGATCGCTTTCATCGTCATCGGCATCTTCCTGTTCCGCATCCGCGAGCGGTTCGACACGGTCGACGTCCAGGCCCTGGACACTTTCCGGGGAGACCGCCGATGATCGATGCCGGCGTCCTGGGCCTGGCGGGCGTGCTGGCGGCGCCGCTGGCGGCGGCGGGCGTGCTGGCGCTGCTGCCCGGTTACCGACTGTCGTCCAGGCTCAACATCGCCGCCTCGGCCCTGTCGTTCCTGGCGGCCCTGGCGCTGATCGACCGCCGGCCGCCGCCCGGCGACTTCCTGTTCGTCGACGACCTCAACATCGTCTTCCTGGTGCTGAACACCTTCGTCGGCCTGACCACCAGCCTGTTCAGCGCCAGCTATATCCGGCACGAGCTGGAGACGGGCCGGCTGACTCCGACCTACCTGCGGTTCTACCACGCCATGTACCAGTTCATGCTGTTCGGCATGAACCTGGCGCTGGCCGCGCAGAACGTCGGGGTGATGTGGGTCGCGGTCGAGCTGGCGACCCTGACGACCGTGGTCATGGTCGGCATCTACCGCACGCACGAGGCCATCGAGGCGGCCTGGAAGTACTTCATCCTGGGCAGCGTCGGCATCGCGCTGGCCCTGTTCGGCACCATCATCGTCTACCTGGTCGCCCAGCCGGTGATCGGCGAGGGCCTGGACGCCATGTCCTGGATCCAGCTGGTGGCCCACGCGGCGAAGTTCGACCCCGCCCTGCTCAACCTGGCCTTCATCTTCCTGCTGCTCGGCTACGGCACCAAGGTGGGGCTGGCGCCGCTGCACGCCTGGCTGCCGGACGCCCACGCCGAGGGCCCGACGCCGATCTCGGCCGTGCTCTCGGGCCTGCTGCTCAACGTCGCCCTCTATGCGGTGCTGCGGTTCAAGGTGGTGATGGCCGCCAACAGCGGGGCGATCGCGCCCGGACCGCTTCTGATCGTCATGGGCCTGACCTCGCTGATCTTCGCCGCCTTCATGCTCTACCGCCGGCGGGACATCAAAAGGCTGTTCGCCTACTCCTCGATCGAGCACATGGGGATCATCGCCTTCGCCTTCGGCATGGGCGGGCCGCTGGCCAACTTCGCCGGCCTGCTGCACATGACCATGCACAGCCTGACCAAGTCGGCGATCTTCTTCGCCGTCGGCCACGTCGCCCAGGCCAAGGGCACGCAGAAGCTCGAGGCCATGGGCGGGCTGACCGTCACCCATCCGGCGCTGGGCTGGGGCCTGGTGCTGGGGGTCATGGCCATCGCCGGCATGCCGCCCATGGGCGTGTTCATGAGCGAGTTCCTGGTGGTCAGCTCGACCTTCGCCCGCGAACCGCTGCTGGCCATCCCGCTGGTCTTCGGCCTGCTGCTGGCCTTCGGCGCCCTGGTGCTGCGGCTGCAGGAGGTGGCGTTCGGCGAGCCCAGGGGTGAGACCCATCCGGTGGAGGCCTCCTACGCGCCGCTGCTCATCCACCTTGCGCTGGTGCTGGTCGCCGGCGTCTTCCTGCCCCGGGCGATCGTCGAGTGGTTCCAGAACGTGGCCAGGATCCTGGGATGAGCCGATGACCGAGCCCAAACGCCTGGACGACCGCGGCTGGCGGGTGATCGGCGAGGCCCTCGGCCGGGGCGAGCTCGAACTCGTTTCGCTGTGGGGCGAGGCGGGCGTCGTCCGCCTCGCCGTACGGCCCGCGGGCGCGAGCGCCGTCGCCGTTCACGACCTGCCCTGTCCCGACGGCGCTTATCCCGCCTTGAGCCGCCTTCATCCCCCCGCCGCGCGGCTCGAGCGGGCGCTCGCCGATCTCGCCGGCCTGACGCCGGAGGGCGCGCCCGACCGCCGCCCCTGGCTCGACCACGGCCGCTGGGCCGGCGAGCCCCGGCCGCCGGCCTATGGATTCCTGCCGGTCGAAGGGGAGGGACTGCACCAGGTTCCCGTCGGTCCCGTCCATGCCGGGATCATCGAACCCGGCCATTTCCGCTTCACCGCCAACGGCGAGACGGTGGTCCGGCTGGAGGAGAGGCTGGGCTACGCCCACAAGGGAACCCTGGCGCTGATGGCCGGGGCGACGCTGGACCACGCCGCGCGGCTGGCCGGCCGGGTGTCGGGCGACAGCACCGTGGCCTACGCCCTGGCCTTCGCGCTGGCGGCGGAAGCGGCGCTGGGCGTCGCGGCCCCGCCCCGCGCCCGGTGGCTGCGCGGGATGATGGCGGAACTGGAGCGCCTCGCCAATCACCTGGGGGACATCGGCGCGGTGTGCAACGACGCCTCGTTCGCCATCATGCACGCCCATTGCGGCGTGCTGCGCGAGCGGGTGTTGAGGGCTTCGGCCGCCGCCTTCGGACACCGGCTGATGATGGACGCGATCACGCCCGGCGGTCTGACCGCCGACATCCGGCCGGGCGGTTCCGACTCCATCGCCGGCGCGCTCGCCGAAATCGGGGCGCGGTTCCCCGGCCTGGTCGAGATCTACGACGAGACCAACTCCCTGCAGGACCGCACCGTGGGGACCGGCGTCGTCCCGGCCGACCATGTCCGGACGTTCGCGGCGGGCGGCTTCGTCGGCCGGGCCTCCGGGCGGGACTTCGACGCCCGCCGGAACCCGGGCTACGCCCCTTATGACGCCCTGACGTTCGAAACGCCGGTATTCGTCGAGGGCGACGTCAACGCCCGCGTCTGGGTGCGCATCCGCGAGGTGCAGGAGAGCCTGAAGCTGGTCGCGGCGATGGCGGCGCGCCTGCCGGACGGCCCGGTGCGTCTGGACCTGCCAGAGACCGCCGGCGCGGGCGGCGAGGGCCACGCCCTGGTGGAGGGCTTCCGGGGCGACATCTTCGCCTGGCTGCGCCTGGACGCCGGCGGCCGGGTCGCGGCCTGCCACCTGCGCGACCCGTCCTGGTTCCAGTGGCCGCTGCTGGAGGCGGCGATCGAGGGCGACATCATCGCCGACTTCCCGCTCTGCAATAAGTCCTTCAACTGCTCCTATTCCGGACACGATCTGTAGCGGCCATGCGCAACCTGCTCCTGCAAGGTCTCCTCCGCTCCCCGCTGACCGAACCGGCCGCGGCCGATCCGCAGGCCGCCGCCGACCTGGCCGCCCTGGCCGAGAAGCTCGATCTCGCAGCCAAGCGCCGCCTGGGGCGCAGCCTGTCGATCCGCGAGGTCGACGCCGGCTCCTGCAACGGCTGCGAACTCGAGATCAACGCCCTGGGCAACGCCTTCTACGACCTGGAGCGGTTCGGCCTGCGCTTCGTCGCCTCGCCCCGGCACGCCGACGTTCTGCTGGTCACCGGGCCGGTGACGAAGAACATGCGCGAGGCGCTCGAACGCACCTGGCGGGCGACGCCCGATCCAAAATGGGTGGTCGCCGCCGGCGATTGCGCCTGCACCGGCGGCCTCTTCGCCGGCGGTTACGCCTGCGTCGGCGCCGTCGAGGCGGTGATCCCGGTCGACCTCCGCATCCCGGGCTGCCCCCCGACCCCGGCGCAGCTTCTGGCGGGGCTGTTGTGCCTGGTCGAAGGCGGCGCGAAGCAGGCTCCGGACGGGGAAACGGCGCGCGGCCCGTTCGCCGAACGCGGTTAGGCTGGAATTAATTTCGACGTTTCAGTATGCCGCTGAAACGGGGGAGACGTGGCGGTGGCCTCAGCGGAGTCCCGTCCGGCGACAGACGCCGCGCTCGGCGAGAACAGCGGGGTGCGCCTGTTCGCGGCCTCGGCGCGCAACATCCTGCCAAGGCTGATCAGCAGCGGGGCGACGGCGACCGCCGTCGCCTGCTTCCTGTCGCCGGCCTCGGCGCTGGCCTGGTTCGCGGCCACCTGGTCGGCCATCCTGGCGGGCATCTGGCTGATGAAGCGCATCAAGGCCGGCGGGAGCGCCGCGGCGACGGGCCCGCTGAACCTGGTGCTGGAGACGGTCAATTTCGGCTCGGCGGTCCTCGGGGCGGCGGCGGCGGTTCTGCTGTGGACCACGGGCGATCCGGCCGCGCGGTTCTTCGCCATGGCCTCGCTGTTCGTCTCCACGACCTATGTGCTGCTCCACTACTACGCCGAGCCGCGCCTGTTCCGCCTCTACGCGAGCCCGACCGTGGCGGCGGGAGTCTATTTCGCCTGGACCCTGGCGCGGGACGCCGGCTGGTCGCTCGCCGTGCTGGCCGCCCTCGTCGCCGGGGCGGTGCTGGTGACCAACTTCATCCACCTCTCGCGGCGGCTGCTCGACGGCTCGCGGCGAAGCCTGCGCGAGGCCCGCGCCCAGGCCCGCGAGGAGCGGGCCGCCGCCGAGGCCGCCAACGCCGCCAAGAGCGCCTTCCTGGCGACCATGAGCCACGAGATCCGCACCCCGCTGAACGGGGTGCTGGGCATGACCCAGGCCATCGCCGCCGACACGCTGTCGCCGATCCAGCGCGAACGGCTCGACGTCATCCGCCAGTCCGGCGAGGCCCTGCTGGCCATCCTCAACGACATCCTCGACCTCTCCAAGATCGAAGCCGGCAAGCTGGAGCTGGAGGAGATCGCCTTCGACCTCGGCGAGGTGGCGAGAGGCGCCCATTCGGCCTTCACCGCCCTGGCCAACAAGAAGGGAGTCTCGTTCGCCCTCGACATCGAGGCCGGCAAGGGCGCCTACCGGGGCGATCCGACGCGGGTTCGGCAGATTCTCTACAACCTCGTCTCCAACGCCCTGAAGTTCACCGAGACCGGCGAGATCCGCGTGACCGCCGCCCGCGAGGGCGGAGATCTGGTGCTGGCGGTCGCCGACACGGGGGTGGGCATCGCGCCGGAGGTGGCGGCCCGGCTGTTCGACAGCTTCAGCCAGGCCGACGCCTCGACCACGCGGCGGTTCGGCGGCACGGGCCTGGGCCTGGCCATCTGCCGGCGGCTGGCCGACCTGATGGGCGGTTCGATCGGCGTCGAGAGCGCCGTCGGCCGCGGCTCGACCTTCACCGTGCGCCTGCCGCTGGAGCGGATCGGCGAGGAACGGGGGCAGGTCCAGCCGCCGGTCCCCGACGCCCCTCCGCCCGCGCTGTCCATCCGGGTGCTGGCCGCCGAGGACAACAGCGTCAACCAGCTGGTCCTCAAGACCCTGCTGCATCAGATCGGCGTCGAGCCGACCCTGGTGGGCGACGGCCGCGCCGCGGTCGACGCCTGGGCGACCGCGGCCTGGGACGTCATCCTGATGGACGTGCAGATGCCGGTGATGGACGGGCCGGACGCCGTGCGCGAGATCCGGGCCCGCGAGGCCGCCAGCGGCCGACGCCGCACGCCGATCCTGGCCCTGACCGCCAACGCCATGTCGCACCAGATCGCCGAGTACCTGGCCGCCGGCATGGACGGACATGTGGCCAAGCCGATCGAGGTTTCCCGGCTGATCGAGGCGCTGCAGGCGGCGCTGGCGGACGACGAGGACGAAGCCGGCGAGACGGCGCGGGTCGCCTGACGGCTTGCGGCCCCGGCTTCCCGGGTTCAGAACCGCGCCATGAGTTCGCCCATCGAAGACGCCATCCTCGACCTGCTGAGGGCCCTGCCCCCCGGCAAGAGCCTCGATCCCTCCGACGTCGCAAAGGTCATTCAACCGGAACGGTGGCAACGGGCGCTGGGCCAGGTGCGGTCGACGGCGGTTGGCATGGCCCGCGCCGGGGCGATCGTCATCACCCGCCATGGCAAGCCGGCCGATCCCGACAGTTTCAAGGGCGTTTACCGGCTGCGCCTGCCGTAGCACTCTAGGCTCATGAACGGCTTCGACTTCGACCGCGTCCAAGGCTTGGTCCTGCGGGCGTTCAACATCTGCCTGCTGGCGGTCTGGGTGCTGGACATCGACGTACGATGGCTGCTGAGCGTGCTCGGGATCGGAGCCCTGTTGCTGACCTTCGTCTATCTGTTCCGGACGGCGCGCCGCGATTAGCCGGATCGTGCGTTAGACCTACGCCATGAGCCTCGAGGCCCTCCTCGCCGAAATCCGCGCCTGCCGCGCCTGTGCGGGCGAACTGCCGCACGGGCCGCGGCCCGTGGTGCGGGTCGCCGCCTCGACCCGGCTGCTGATCTGCGGCCAGGCGCCGGGCCGGCGAGTGCACGAGAGCGGCCTGCCGTTCGACGATCCGTCCGGCGACCGCCTGCGGGACTGGCTGGGGATCGACCGCGAGACCTTCTACGGCCATCCGGCCATCGGCGTGGCGGCCATGGCCTTCTGCTATCCGGGCACGGACCCCAAGGGCGGCGACCATCCGCCGCCGCCACGCTGCGCGACCCTGTGGCGCAAGCGGCTGCTGGCGCGTCTGCCGGCGGTCGAGCTGACCCTGCTGGTCGGCGGCCATGCGCAGAAGTGGGCGCTGGGCGACCGGATGAAGCCGACCATGACCGAGACCGTGCGGGCCTGGCGCGACCATGTGGCCGACGGCTACCTGCCGACGCCGCACCCGTCCTGGCGAAACGCCGCCTGGCTGAAACGCAATCCCTGGTTCGAGGCGCAGGCGGCGCCCTTCCTTCGCCATCGTGTGGCGGACATTCTGGGCCGATGAATCGCCGCGCCTTCATGCTGTCGGCCGCCGGCTCGGCGCTTACCGCCTGCGCGCCCACGGTGCAGCTGGCGAGCGCGCCGGCGGCGGGATTCTCCGGGCCCCGGCTCGAGGACGATGTCTTCGTCAGCTTCGACGGCGCGCGGCTGGGCCTCACCCGCTGGCCGACCGTCGGGACGCCGAAGGCGGCCCTGGTCGCCCTGCACGGCATGAACGACTACGCCAACGCCTTCCACTTCGCCGCTCCGGTCTGGGCCGAGCGGGGGATCGCCACCTACGCCTTCGACCAGCGCGGCTTCGGTCGCTCGCCCGGCCGCGGAGTCTGGGGGGGCGAGGCCCTGATGACCGAGGACCTGAGAACCTGCGTCGGCCTGGTCCGAGCCCGCCACCCGGACGCCGTCGTGGCCGTGGTCGGCGAAAGCATGGGCGGGGCCTGCGCCATCGCCGCCTTCGCCTCGGACCGCCCGCCGGCCGCCGATCGCCTGGCCCTGCTGGCGCCGGCGGTGTGGGGCTGGTCGAGGCAGCCGCTGCCCTATCGCACCGCCCTCTGGTTCACGGCGCACCTCGCGGGCGAGACAGTGCTGAGACCGCCCGCCTGGGTCGCCGACCGTGTCCATCCCAGCGACAATCGCGAGGAGCTGATCGCCATGGGCCGCGACCCCCTGATGATCTGGGGCGCGCGCAACGACACCCTCTATGGTCTGGTGGGCCTGATGGAGACGGCCTGGCGCGGGACGGGCCGGCTCGCCGTTCCCGTCGGCTGGTTCTACGGCGCCAATGACGATGTCATCCCCAGGACGCCGACGGTCGAGGCCGCCGCCCGGCTGAAGGCGAGCGACCGGACCGCCTGGTACGAGAACGGCTACCATCTGCTGATCCGCGATCATCAGCGGGCGCGGGTGATCGACGATGTCGCCGCCTTCCTGCTCGATCCGTCAGCGCCCCTGCCGTCGTCGCCGCCGCCGATCCCCAGGCCCGGAATGCGCTAGCCGGCCCGCCGCGGGCCGTCGGCTGCGCGTTTGCCGCTTGTGATCCGGGCGACCCGGGCGTAAGGGCTCGCGCACGTAATTTCCACGAATCCGCAGCACACCGGCATGACCCTGTTCGATTCTCCCGCCTTCGAGAACCATGAGGGCGTGCATGCCTTCTTTGACGAAAAGACTGGCCTGAGGGCGATCATCGCCGTCCATTCCACCGCGCGCGGGCCCGCGGCGGGTGGGTGCCGCATGTGGCCGTACGCCGGCGCCGAGGCGGCCCTGACCGACGCCCTGCGGCTGTCGCGGGCGATGTCCTACAAGAACGCCATGGCCGACATCCCGCTGGGCGGGGGCAAGTCGGTGATCATCGGCGACGCCCGCAGCCAGAAGACGCCGGCGCTGTTCGAGGCCTTCGGCCGCGCCGTCGAAACCCTGGGCGGTCGCTACTGGACGGCCGAGGACGTCGGCGTCTCGCCGGCCGACCTGGTCCACGCCCGCAGACGCACGCGCTATGTCGCGGGCCTGGAAGGCCATCCGGCCGCCTCCGGCGATCCCAGCCCGGTGACCGCCGAGGGCGTCTTCCGGGGCGTGCGCCTGTGCGTCGAACGCGCCTACGGCCGCGACCTTAAGGGCGTCACCGTGGCCATCCAGGGCGTTGGCCATGTCGGCGGCTACCTGGCCGACAAGCTGCACGCCGCCGGCGCGAAACTGATCGTCACCGACGTCAACGAGGCGACCCTGGCCCAGGTGGCCGCCCGCACCGGGGCGACCATCGTGCCGCCGGCGGCCATCTTCGACGCCGAGGCCGAGGTCTTCGCGCCCTGCGCGCTCGGCGGCGCGGTCAGCCTGGAGACCCTGGGCCGTTTGAAGGGGCGGGTGATCGCCGGGGCCGCCAACAACCAGCTGGCGGGACCCGAGGTCGGCGCGGCCCTCTACGAACGCGGCCTGCTCTATGCGCCGGACTATGTGATCAACGGCGGCGGCATCATCAACGTGGCGGCCGAGATCGCCGCGCTCGAGGCCGGCGGGACGTTCGACCCGGCCTGGGTCGAAGGCAAGCTGGCCCGGCTGATGACCACCCTGGGCGAGGTCCTGGAGCGGTCGGCCGCCGAGGGGCGCCCCTCGCACGAGGTCGCCGACGAGATGGCCCGCGCCCGCATCGCCGGCGCCGAGGCGGCCCGCGCCGCCGCCTAGCCTGTCGTCCGCGCTGGCGATAGGCTTCCGCCACGACAGGGAGGAGACCATGCCCAGACCGATTCATTTCGAGATCCACGCGGAAGTTCTCGACCGGGCCCAGGCCTTCTACGAGGCCGTGCTGGGCTGGACGTTCACGGCCTGGGGCGATGGGTCGTACCGGCTGGTCACCACCGGTCCCGACAGCGCGCCCGGCATCAACGGCGGTCTTCTGAAGCGGCAGGGGACCGTCGACATCGACGCCCCGACGCCGGTGATCGCGCATGTGACCACGGTCGATGTCGACGACGTCGACGCCTATGTCGCCCGGGCCGAGAGGGCGGGCGGGCGCGTCGCGCTGCCGAAGATGGCCGTGCCCGGCGTCGGCTGGCTGGCCTACGTCAAGGACACCGAGGGCAACATCTTCGGGATGATGCAGGAAGATCGCGCGGCCGCCTGAGGGCGGTCAGAGCCCCGCGGGCTCGGTCCGGATCATCGGAATCTACCGGGCCTTGGGCAGGCGCTGTTCGTAGCGGGGCTTGGGGCCTGGCCGGCCGCTCATTGAGAAGGTGACGCCGACCACAGTGTCCTCGCGGCTGACGCCGTAGGCGCCGATCTCGCGGCGGGCGGCGCTCAGGGAGACCTGCCGCTGGCCCTTGCGCCATCCGATGCCGAGTTGCGCCTTGCCGAATTCCGCCAGCTGCTCGAGGGACCATCCCGCCGGCTTCCAGCCGCGGATCGGGTCGCGGATCAGATTGAGGCCGAACGCCTCGCCTGAACCGGCGGCGAAGACGAACCAGCGGCCCTTGGACTTCACGCTCGGCGGCGCGCCGAGCCGGGCCACCAGACGCTTGGCCTGGGCGACCGGCGAGGCGCGGGCGGGGCGGGCGGCGGCGAGGGGCTCCTCGAACACCGTCGTGCTGACGTCGAGTCCGGACCCGGGGGCCCCCGGCGCCGGCTCGCTGACCACGAGGCTGAACCGCGGCTGCAGGGCGGGGGCCTCGGCCCGGCGCGGCGCCGTCCAGGCGACGCGGGCCAGGGGGATGGCGCCGGCCGGTCCCAGCCGGACATCGTCGGGATCGATCGCCGCCAGGCGCAGGGGCGAGCCGGAGGGCTTGGCCTGAACCGCCACGGTCTCGACCTCGGGCGTCGCCGCGGGCGGGCCGCCCGCGAGGGCGACGTCCGCGGCCGGGGTGTCCTCGGCCCAGCGGCCGGTGCGGATGGGCGCGTCGGGATCGTCGGGAACCCGGCCGGAGAAGGCGTCGCCGAACCGGGCCTCGGCGAGCATCGAATCCGACGTCAGGCCGTCGGTCGCCGCCCCGATGCTGGACGCCGACGTCAACCCCGCCGTCCCAAGGACGACGGTGACGAACACTCCTATGGCCGTCCGTGCGCGCATCGGCGCAATTCCCCGCGACCTACTCCCCTTGCCCGAAGGTTAACGGCGCCGGTTGCGGACGCAACCCCGCTCGCGGGCGGGGCGAGACTTTTCGCACCGGTCATTCACCCCTTTCACCACCCATTGTGGGCCAATGACGGCGACGACGGGAATGTCGCGAATTTGACCTCGCGCGAGAGGTGAGCGGCCGCGCCGCCGAGGGCCGCGGATGACGCCCGGCGCGGATCAGGGCCGCCGCGCCCCGGGGCGGTAGCTCTCGACGATCTCCGGAGCCAGTTCGCTTTCGGTGAACAGGACGGGCTTCAGCTGCATGCGCACGAACGGAGCGACCTGGTCGGCATAGTGCGGCGAGCCCGCGTCCAGCGTCGCCGAGCCGAACTGATGGATGCTCTGGCTGGACAGCCGGCCCCGCCGGTCCCAGGTCACGAACATGACCAGGGTGTCGCCGCCGGCGGCGATCAGGCGGCCGTCCCCGGCCGGAGTCCCGTAAACGGCGCGCAGGATGTCCGGCCCGCCGTCGATCGCCAGGTCGACCCCGCCGCGCACGATGCGGTTGACCTCGCCCCACGCGGGGTCGAGGCGGCCGAAATGGACCTTCAGGGTTCCGATGGTCGATCGCAGGGCCGCCTCCGGGGTGACGGCAGGACGGGCGCCGGCGCGGCCCTCGATCACCGCCGTCGCGGTCAGCACGCCCAGGGCCGCGCCGCGGTTGGCGGCGTCGGTGCGCAGGTTCCAGCGCCTCAGGATGGCCTGCGCCCTGGCCAGGTCCGGGTCCCCGGCCGGGTCGAGCGCCAGGAGCTCGCGCACGACCCCCGCCACCTCCGATTGCGGGCTGTAGGCGAGGTCGAACTTGTAGGCCCGGAAGGCCTCGGGGGTGATCGCGCTGTCCGCCGCAAAGGTCTCGACCAGGCGCAGCGCGCGGTTGGTCATGTTGGTCTGCACGCCCATCGTCGCCGGAAAGGCGGAGGGGTCGAGCCCGTCGCCCGGCGCCGTGGCCCGCCAGGGCGTGTTGTTGGCGTTGAACACCAGCCCGCCCCGCGGATTCCAGACCTGGGGCGTGCGGTCGAACGGCAGGTAGGATCGCCAGATCAGGTCGCTCCGGTCGCCGGGCAGCACGCCGCGCCAGTCGACGCCGGCCGGGCGGTCGGGGAAGAGGCCGTTGTAGACATAGCCGATGTTTCCCCGCTCGTCGGCGTAGACGTAGTTGATGCTGGGCAGGGCCTGGAGCGCCATGGCCGCGCGCCATTGCTCCAGGGTCCCGGCCCGGTTCAGCCGCCAGTACTGGACCGGCTGGCGCACCTCGCCCATGCCGGCGTAGCGGATGGCGAAGACGCCGGCCTTCGTCTTCAGCACCGGGCCGTGGGCCGAGCGCAGGACCGGCCGCGCGACGGTCCAGCTGAACGGTCCCCAGAGCTTCACCCGGATCCGGGCCGTCGATCGCTCGAACCGGCGCCAGCGGCCGTCCAGCCGGTACTCGTCGGGATTCCGCGGATTGATCGTCAGGCGGTAGACGTCGACCAGATCGGGGTTGTTGACCGTGTTGGCCCAGGCCAGATGCGCGTTGTGGCCGTGCAGCATGAACGGCGAGCCGGGGAAGAAGCCGCCCGCCACGTGCCAGCCCTCGCCGCTCTCGACCACCGCCTCGTACCAGGCCACCGGGCCGCTGTAGGGCTGGTGCGAGTTGACCAGCAGCCGCGTCGCCCCGTCCGACGAGCGCGACGGCGCCACCGCGACGCCCTGCGATCCCTTGGGCAGGGGATCGGCCTTCGCCGAGACCAGGCGCCTCAGCTCCCCGTCGAGGCCGTAGAAAAAGGGCGTCTTGAAGACGAAGCCGGCGGCGATGTCCTTGCCGGTCAGCGGCAGCAGCCCCGGCTTCACCCGCTCGGGGTGACGCGCGGCGTAGGCGTTCACCCCGTCGGCGTAGGCCTCCAGCACCGCCCGGACATCGGGGGGCAGGTCGCGCGCGTAGCGCGCGTTCACCGTGCGCCAGACGCCGAGCAGGCTGACCAGGTAGTCCCCCGGCGCCGCGTCCGGGCCCTCGCTCGCCGCCAGGGTCCCCCGCGTCGCCAGGGCGACATCCTGGATGGTGTCGAAGTCGTCCTCGGCGTGGGCCCAGGCCAGGCCGAACGCGGCGTCGGCGTCGGTCCGGCCAAGGATGTGCGGCACGCCCCATCGGTCACGGCGGATGACGACATCGTAGTCGCGCGCCTTCTCGATCAGGGGAGCGAGGTCGGGCGGGCGCGGCGCGGTCGCGCGGTCGACCGCGGCGACGGCGCCCGCCACCCCGATCGTCAGGCCCAGCAGGACCAGCAGCCCCCTCGCCAGCCAGCGCATGCGACTCCCCCCTCAGGAGGGACGATCCTGTGACGGCCCGCCGCCGCGCGCAACGAGTCCGCGACCGCGCCTCTCCCCGGGCGAGCCGGTTTCGGCTTGCCCCATGGCCCCCCCGTCGGTTACCCAAGTCCCGCGCAAGGCGTCGACCAAGAGCCGCGAAGACGGCCCGAAACTCGAGACGCCCGGTACATAGGAGGGCGCCGGTGATGGGCGGCGAAACCACGACGGCGGGCCTCGGCGAGGCTCCGACCAGACACGCGCGGCTGCTCGCCTGGGTGGCCGAGATCGCGGCGCTGACCAAGCCCGACAGCGTTCACTGGTGCGACGGCTCGGACGCCGAGTACGCGGCCCTGACCGACCGGCTGGTCGAGGCGGGCACGCTCAGGCGGCTGGACCCCGCGAAACGGCCCAACTGCTTCTACGCCGCCTCCGATCCGCGCGATGTCGCGCGGGTGGAGAGCCGCACCTTCATCTGCTCCGAGAAGGAGATCGACGCGGGTCCGACCAACAACTGGCTGGACCCCGCCGAGATGCGCGCCGACCTGCGCCTGCTGTTCGATGGCTGCATGCGGGGGCGGACGATGTATGTCGTGCCCTTCAGCATGGGGCCGATCGGGTCGCCGATCAGCGCGCTGGGCGTGGAGATCACCGACAGCGCCTATGTCGCCGTCTCGATGCGGATCATGACCCGCATGGGCAAGGCGGCGCTCGAGGCCATGGGCGAGGACGGCTTCTTCGTGCCGGCCGTGCACTCGCTGGGCGCGCCGCTGGAGCCCGGCCAGGCCGACGTCCCCTGGCCCTGCAACGACATCAAGTACATCGTCCACTTCCCGGAAAGCCGGGAGATCTGGTCCTACGGCTCGGGCTACGGCGGCAACGCCCTGCTGGGCAAGAAATGCTACGCCCTGCGCATCGCCAGCGTCATGGCCCGCGACGAGGGCTGGCTGGCCGAGCACATGCTGATCCTCAAGCTGACCTCGCCGCGCGGCAAGGTGCGCTTCGTGGCGGCCGCCTTCCCGAGCGCCTGCGGCAAGACCAACCTGGCCATGCTGCAGCCGACCATCCCCGGCTGGAAAGCCGAGACGATCGGCGACGACATCTGCTGGATGCGGTTCGGCGACGACGGGCGGCTCTACGCCATCAACCCCGAGGCCGGGTTCTTCGGGGTCGCCCCCGGCACCGGCCTGGCGACCAATCGCAACGCCGTCGAGGCCCTGAGCCACGACACCATCTTCACGAACGTCGCCCTTACCGAGGACGGCGGGGACGTCTGGTGGGAAGGCCTCACCGACGAGAAACCCGCCCGGCTGATCGACTGGCGCGGACAACCCTGGACGCCGGAAAGCCCCGAGCCCGCCGCCCATCCGAACGCCCGCTTCACCGTCTACGCCGGCCAGTGCCCGGTCATCGCCGAGGAGTGGGACGATCCCCGGGGCGTGCCGATCAGCGCCATCCTGTTCGGCGGCCGCCGGGCGAGCGCCGTGCCGCTGGTCACCGAGGCCTTCGACTGGGCGCACGGCGTGTTCCTGGGGTCGACGGTGGCCTCGGAAGGCACGGCCGCGGCGGAGAACAAGGTCGGCGAACTGCGCCGCGACCCCTTCGCCATGCTGCCCTTCTGCGGCTACAACATGGGCGACTACTTCGGCCACTGGCTGAAGGTCGGCGCGGGGGCGGACCCCGCCAGGCTGCCGCGCATCTACATGGTCAACTGGTTCCGCAAGGACGAGAAGGGCCGCTTCGTCTGGCCGGGCTACGGCGAGAACAGCCGGGTGCTGAAGTGGATCTTCGACCGGCTGGAGGGCGAGTCCGCAGCCGTCGACACGCCGATCGGCCGGCTGCCGGCGCCGGGGTCGCTCGACACCGCCGGCCTCGGCCTCAGCGAGGGCCAGCTGAAGCTGCTCAAGAGCGTCGACGTCGCGGTCTGGCGCGAGGAAGCGGCTCTGATTCCGGCCTTCTACGCCCGGTTCGGCGAACGGCTGCCGGCGGCGCTGTGGGCGCAGTACGAGGCGCTGACGGCCAGGCTCGCGGCGGCGGAGACGGTGGCCGCCTGAACTGACGGGTCCGGATCGAGGCGATCCGGACACGGACCCCCAAGGGGCCTGTCCGGTTTACTCCGCGGCGATCGCCAGCGGGTTGATCTGGCCGCGCACGGGCAGGGGGACGACCTCGGCCCCGACCGTCTCGGCCTCGGCTTCCAGCTCCTCGGGCGTCAGCATCAGGCCGGCGCGACGGGCGCGGTCGCCGATCTCCCGGCGCGAGGTCCAGGCCGCGATGCGTGGGGCGAACAGCAGCGGCAGCACGATCGGCCAGATCCACATCAGGAGATCGGGACGCAGGGCCAGCGACACGGTGAAGACCAGGCCGGCGAAGAACTCGGAACGGAAGTTGGCCCGGGCGTCGGCCCGGCTGAGGCGGTCGGCGTCGCGGTTCTGGGCCGTCCAGCCGGCGTCCTTGCCGAGCAGGATCTGGAACACCGCGCGGGTGTTGCCGATCATGTAGATGGGCGCGGTCAGGGCCGAGAGCGCCATCTCGGTCGCCATGCCCTTGAGCAGCGCCGCGGCGCCGCCGAAGGCCCTGCGCTCCTCGGGGCGGACCATGGCCAGGATGAAGCCCATGACCTTGGGGCCCATCAGCAGCGTCGTGGTCAGCACCGTGGCCCAGACCAGGGGCGTGATCTCCGGGTGCAGGAAATTCAGCAGGCTCGACCAGTCGGGCTTGTTGCCCACCTGGATGACCAGGCCGACGACCAGCGAGATCAGCCAGATCGGCGAGGCCAGATAGCCCATCAGGCCCACGGCCATGTGGAAACGGCTCATCGGATGCAGGCCGGGCGCGCCGATCAGGGCCAGGTGCTGCAGGTTGCCCTGGCACCAGCGGCGCTCGCGCTTCATGAATTCCAGCAGGCTGGGCGGCGTCTCCTCGTAGCTTCCGCCCAGGGTCGGGGCCACGTGAACCCCCCAGCCGGCGCGGCGCAGGAGCGAGGCCTCGACCACGTCGTGGCTCATGACATGGCCGCCGAAGGGCTTGCGGCCGGGCAGGGTGGGCAGGCCGGCGGCCTCGGCGAAGGCGCGCACGCGCACGATCGCGTTGTGGCCCCAGTAGCTGGCTTCCGAACCCGACCACCAGGCCAGACCCGCCGAGGCGACGCGGCCGTACAGGCGGATGCCGAACTGCGAGGCGCGGGCGAACAGCGTCTGGCCGCGGACGATCGCGGGGGTGGTCTGGATCAGGCCGATGTCCGGATGGCGCTCCATGGCGTCGACCAGGTGCAGGATGGTCTCGCCGGCCATGGTGCTGTCGGCGTCGAGCACGATCATGTGGCGATAGGCGCCGCCGAAGCGCCGGATCCAGTCGGACAGGTTGCCGACCTTGCGCTCGGTGTTCTCGCGGCGGCGGCGGTAGTAGACGCGGCAGCTGGCCGACTGGCGGAACTGCTGGAAGGCCGTCCATTCGACGGCCGCCACCCGGTCGTCGGTGCTGTCGCTGAGGACGAAGATGTCAAAGGCCTGGGTCACGGCCAGGCGGGCCAGCGACCGGTCGATGCGGGCGAGCCGGGCGAACGAGGCGCGGGCGTCCTCGTTGTAGAGCGGCATAAGCAGGGCGGTGCGCACGGTCGGGCGCGGGGGGCGGGCCGCGAAGCCCAGCTCGTCCCGGTCGCCGCGCCTGAGCAGGACGGTCAGGCCGATGGCGGCGCTGACGAACCAGCAGGAGATCGAGAAGATCAGCACCTCGAAGAGGGCGAGACCGGCCGCCTCCAGCGGCAGCAGGCCGTCCTTGAGGTAGAGGCCCAGCGGCGCCCAGGAGGCGAGGCCTGTCAGGGCGAGCGCCAGGCCGAAGAGGATCGCGCGGCGCCGGCCGATGTCGGCCGGGGCGGTCGAGGGGCGGCGGTCGGCCATGGCGCCGTCGCGGCCGAGCGTCTGGCGCGGCATGTCGAGCGGCGCGGGGGCGGGCAGGTGCTCGCGCACGGGCGCGACCGGGAGGGACGCGGGGACATACGCCGGCGCGCAGCCCTCGGCCTCGTACGGGATCGCCAGATTGGTCGCGCCGTCCATCAGGTGGTCCGTGATCGAGTGTGAACCGGAGGGGCCAGGGGCCGCCGATTTGCGATCACGCTTATGTTATGTTGCGCCGCACCGGGGCAAGTCCTTTTGCGCAGAAACCGTGCAGGCGCGGTGCTTTTTCGCATGGGCGCCGCGATTTCGGTCGTGGCGAACCCCCGATGACCGCCCTTCACGCAATCGGGAGGTCGCGTGAAGTCGGCGCGGCGGCCTCGGCCGCCTCGGCCAGCGCCAGGGCGACAAGCCGGCGTTCAAGAAGGAAGGCGGCGACGCCGACCCAGCCGACCAGGGTCACGGCGAAGGCGCGCTCCCACCAGCCCACATTCTGCGGATTCACCGTGCCGGGAAAGACCAGGTGCTTGGTGATCACCGTCAGGACCGCCATCAGGGCGAAGGCGGCGACCAGGAAGCGGCGGAGGCGGGCCACGCCTTCCGCCTTCGCCAGGCCCCAGAGCAGGAACAGCGGCGCCAGCTGGATGCCCAGGCCCAGGTTGATCGCCAGGTGCCGCGGGTCGGGCCAGTGGTAGAGGCTCGAGATCACCAGTCCGACGGCGGCCAGCACGAAGGCGGCGGCCGTCAACGCGGCGGCGAGGCGCGAGCCGCCCAGCGCCAGGATCGCCAGGGCGAAGCCGATGCCCGCCAGGCCGGCGCCGATCCCCGAGAGGGCGACGCCGCCGTTGAACACCTGGGGCGTCCGCGCGCCGTCGGCGCCCAGCTCGCTCAGGAACTGGGTGGCGTGGTCGAAGCCGGGGAACAGGGCCACCGCCAGCAGGGTCGAGGCCAGCGCCAGCACGGGCGCGGCGATCCCGATCCAGAGCAGGATCCGGCGGCGGCGGAAGCGGGTCACGCGATCTCCGCGGGCGCCGGTCCGGGCGCCGCGGCGCGCGGCGGGGCGGGGGCCGCGGGCCGGCGCTTGAGGCCCCACAGCGGGCGCAGGGGCCCCGACCGGCGGACGATCTCGTAGACCAGCAGGCTGCCGCCGAGGGTCGCGGCGACCAGCAGCGCCGCCTCCGCCGCCGCGGGCAGCCGCCAGGGCTTGGCCAGGTGGGCGGCGGCGACCAGGATCGTCTGGTGGATCAGGTAGCAGGGGAACACCGCGTCCGTCAGATAGCGCAGCAGCGGGCCGTCGGCCGCGCGCAGATGTCGGCTGCCGAAGCCCAGCACGGCGGCGATCGTTGCCCACTGCTCGATGGCGAAGGCGGCGTTCTTCAGCGAGCCGGCCAGCAGGCGGCCGTTGGGGTGCAGGTCGAGCCCGATCAGCAGCGCCAGGCCGGCGAGGGCCAGCACGAGGGCGCGCCAGCGCTGGCGCTCCAGCGCGGCCCAGACCCCCTCTCGGCCGGCGACGGCGAATCCGAACAGGAAGGCGGCCAGCGACATGGCGTGGTTGTACCAGTCGGCCTGCAGCTGGTTGCTGATCCCGAACCAGGGAAACAGCAGCTGACGGGCGACCGCCAGGTAGAGCACGGGCAGGACCAGCAGCCGCCAGCCGGTCAGGGACCGCTCCAGCCATCCCTCGAGAGTCGCCAGAAGCGCCGGCCGGGTCATCAGGGCCGCCGCGGCCAGGCTGTAGACGCCGATGTAGAGCACGAACCACAGATGGTTGAGCGGCGTCCCGTCGGCGAGGCCCGACAGGCTGAACTCGCTGATCCACCAAGACGTAAAGCCGGCCGACCACCAGCCCTTCTCCAGCGCCTCGATCCATGACTGCGGCGGGACCAGCACCAGGACCCCGAACAGGAGGGGCGGGACCAGGCGCGCCATCCGGGCCTTGAGCACCTCCGGCGCGGTCAGGCGCCGCGCCATGAACCGCAGGGCCGCGCCGGACACCAGGAACAGCAGGGTCAGGCGCCAGGGGCCGGTGATCAGCGTCGTCTCGCGCAGGAAGGCGAAGCTGTGCTCGCTGTGCACGTGCCAGTCCCAGGGCGCGTAGACCAGGCTGACGTGGAACAGGATCAGCAGGCCGAAGGCGGCGACCCGGATCCAGTCGAGGTCCGCGCGGCGAAGGCTGGGGGCGGGCTGGGTCATGAGCGGAGGCTGCATCGCAAAATCGGCTCGACGGCGCAACCTCGCGGCCCGGCGGCGAGCCGCCGCGCCCGTCCGCCGCCTCCAGGTCCCGGACCGAGCGATCGGTCCGGGGCCGATCCGGCCCCGTTCTAGCCGGCGCCTGCGCGGGGATCGCGCACCGCCAGCACCAGCAGGGCCAGGGCGGCTCCCAGCAGGCCCAGCGAGGCGCCGAAGACGAAGCCGTAGCCCAGCAGGTCCGCCACCGCGCCGCCGACCAGCGGCCCGATGGTCGCGGTGACGCCCTCGGCCGTCGCCGAGATGCCGATCCGCATCGGCAGGTCGTCGCGGTGGCCGAACTCGAGGATCATGGTGTTGACCGCCATCATGTAGCCGGCCTGGGCCGCCCCCAGGCCGAAGAAGGCCAGGAAGGCCGTGGCCGGCGCGTGCAGGACCATGAGCCCCACCGTCGAGGCGATCCACAGCGCCACGGCCAGCAGCAGCACCAGCCGGAAGCCGGAACGGTCGCCCAGGTAGCCCCATACGATGTTCGAGACCGTGTCGGCGCCCAGGAATGCCAGCGACAGCAGCCCCAGCGTCGCCCCGTCGAGGTGCATGCTGGCGCCGACATAGAGGATGTAGAACGGCGTCGCGATCCGGGCCGAGGCCGCCAGCATCTGCACCAGCAGGAACCCGCGGTAGGCGGGGTCGGCGGCGATCAGGGCGGGCACGTCGCGCAGGCGGTCGCGCACCCGGGCCGGCGCGCGGACGGTCGGCGGCTCCGGCTCGCGGATCTGGTGCTGCAGGAACCACAGGCCCGCGCTGGTCAGGATGAAGGCCAGGATGAAGGTGGCGGCGTAGCCGTTGCCCAGCACGTCGCCGCCGATCAGGTACCGGCCCGAGACATAGGCCAGGACGGCCGCGATCAGCCCGCCCACCGCGTTGCGCCAGGCCTGGAGCCGCCCACGCAGGCTCAGCGGGATGACCTTGGACATCAGCAGGGTGAAGGCCACCCGCTGGGCGCCCATGAAGACGCCGAACAGGAACAGGAACAGCAGCAGGGTGGCGGTCAGGACGCGATCGGCCAGGAACCAGCCGGCCAGCGCCATGCCCAGGATCGCCAGCCGGCCCAGGCTTCCCAGCAGCACCGCGGCCGGCATGATCCTGACGCGGTGCTCCAGGTGGGTCCCGGCCGCCAGCGGGGACAGCACGCCGCCCACCTGCTGCAGGGCCAGACCCAGGCCGACGATGGTGTTCGAACCCGACACCAGGTGCAGGTAGGCCGGCATGAAGGTCGGGGCGTTGATCAGGCGGAAGCCCGTCATGCCCAGCATGCCGTGCACGAAATTGCCGGTATAGTTCCGCCTCAGGTTGCTCCAGATGAAGGCGTCGAACGCCGCCTCGCGGGCCGCCAGGTCCTGGCCGGCGGCCGCGGCGGTGTCCGGAACCTCATCCAGTTCGCCGGGGGAAACGGGGGTGGAACTCAATACCCCTGCATCCTTCCCCAGCGGTCGCGGTGCCAGGCCGTTCCGCCGAACATCGTCTCCAGCACGCGGGCGCGCTTGAGGTAGAGGCCGGCGTCGTGAGCGTCGGTCATGCCGATGCCGCCGTGCATCTGGACCATCTCGCGGGAAACGAGGTTGAGGGTGTCGCCGGCCACCGCCTTGGCCAGCGCCGCCTGTTCGGCGAGGTTGGGCGCGTCCTGGTCGATGGCCGCCAGCGCCGCCTCGACGCAGGATCGGGCCAGCTCCAACTCGGTGAACATCCGCGCCGCCCGATGCTGCAGCGCCTGGAAACTGCCGATGGTCTGGCCGAACTGGACCCGGGTCTTGAGATAGTCGAGCGTGGTCTCGAAGGCCTGCACCGACATGCCCAGCATCTCGGCCGAGACGGCGATGCGGGCGACGTCCAGCGTGTGATCGAGCAGGGCGCCGCCGTCGCCGACCTCGCCCAGCACCGCCTCGGCGCCCAGGGCGACGCCGGCGAAGTCGAGGGCCGCCCAGTCGCGACTGTCAGCGAGGGACCTGGGCGACCGCGAGAGGCCGCCGGCGTCGGCGGGAACCAGGAACAGGGTGATCCCGGCCCGGTCGCCCGCCGCGCCGGAGGTGCGGGCGGCCACGATGAACAGCGAGGCGGCCATGCCCTCGGCGACGAAGGCCTTGGCGCCCGTGAGCGTCCAGCCCTCGCCGGTCCGTTCGGCCTTGAGGGCGACGCCCCGAGGATCGTGGCGCGGCCCCTCGTCGACGGCGAGGGCGGCCACCGCCTCGCCGGCGGCGATCCTCGGCAGCCACCCGGCCTTCTGCGCCTCGGTTCCGGCCCTGGCCAGCGCGCTCGCCGCGGCCATGGACGACACGGCCAGGGGCGAGGCGGCCAGGGTGCGGCCCAGCTCCTCGAGCACCAGGCCAAGGCTCAGATAGCCGAACTCGGAGCCGCCGAAGGCCTCCGGGATCACCACCCCCGCCCAGCCCATCGCCGCCATCTCGGCGAAGGCCTCGGGCGCGTAGCCCCAGCGCTCGCCGGCGTCGCGCGCCCGGCGCAGCGCCGCGACCGGCGCCTTTTCCTGCACCCACGCCCGGGCGGCGTCGCGCAGCATCGTTTGTTCTTCGGTCAGGACAGCCATGTCGCGCGCTCCCTACTGGTGGTCGAGAAGGCCAAGGATGCGCTTGGCGATGATGTTGTTCTGGATCTCGGTGGAGCCGCCGTAGATCGAGGTGGCCTTGCCCCCCAGCCAGTTCCGGGTCTGCTCCAGCTCCTTGTCGGTGAAGCCCTCGCCCTCCCAGCCCAGACCCGAGAGGCCCAGGATCTCGACCGCCAGCTCGGCGCGGTCCTGGCCGACCTTCGACCCGGCGTTCTTCATGATCGAGGTGGCGTTCGAGGGGCCGCCGCCGCCCCGCGCCTCGGCCTGGGCCCGCATCAGGGTCAGCATGAAGGCCCGGGTCTCCATCTGGTGGCGGATCAGCCGCGACCGCAGGTCCGGGTCGGCCAGGCGGCCCTCGCCGTCGACGCCGACGTAGTCCTTGGCCAGCTGTTCCAGCGCCGCGCCGCTGGCGAACCGCCCGGCCGAGCCGCCGCCGCCCGAGAGGCTGTTGCGCTCGTGCTGCAGCAGGCGCTTGCCGATGGTCCAGCCGCCGTTCAGGGGGCCGACCAGGTTCTCCTTGGGCACAACCACGTCGGTGAGGAAGGTCTCGCAGAAGGGCGAGACGCCGCTGATCAGCTTGATCGGCCGCACCTCCACCCCCGGCGTCTTCATGTCGAAGAGCACGAAGCTGATGCCCTCGTGCTTGTGGTTCGGGTCGGTGCGCACAAGGCAGAAGCACCAGTCGGCGTACTGGGCGCCGGAGGTCCAGATCTTCTGGCCGTTGACGAGGAAGTGGTCGCCCTTGTCCTCCGCCCGGGTCTGCAGGGCCGCCAGGTCGGAGCCGGCGCCGGGCTCGCTATAGCCCTGGCACCAGCGGATCTCGCCCCGGCAGATCGGCGGGATGTGCCGCTGCTTCTGCGCCTCGCTGCCGTATTCCAGCAGGGTGGGTCCGAACATCATCACCCCCATGCCGCCGATGGGGTTGCGGGCGCCCAGGCGGCCCATCTCCTGCTGCAGCACCCGCGCCTGTTCGCGGGAAAGGCCGCCGCCGCCGTATTCGGCCGGCCAGGTGGGGACGCCCCAGCCCTTTTCGCCCATGCGCAGCTTCCACATGAGCGCGTCGCCCTCGACCGGGCCGACGGCGTTCATCATCGCCACGTCCACGCCCGCCAGCGACGGCGGGAAGTTGGCGGCCAGCCACTCCCGCGCCTCGGCCCGGAAGGCCTCCACGTCGGTATTGCCGAAATCGGCCATGTCCCTGCTCGCGTCCCTCTCGTTCCTGTCTGTCAGATCTGCCGCGCGCGGCCTTCCCAGTAGGGCGCGCGCACCTTGTTCCGCTGGATCTTGCCGGCCTCGGACCGCGGCAGCTCGGTGACGAAGTCCAGGCTGCGCGGAACCTTGAACGACGGCAGGCTGGCTCTCGCGAAGGCCAGGATCTCGTCGGCCAGCCTCTGGTCCGGGGCATGACCCGGCTTGAGCAGAATGACGGCCTTGACCTGTTCGCCCCATTCGTCGTGCGGCACGCCGACGGTGGCGGAATCGGCGACGGCTTCGTGCCGGATCAGGGCGTTGTCGATCTCCTGGGGATAGATGTTCACCCCGCCGGAGATGATGGTCTCGGCGCTGCGGCCGGTGAGGAACAGGTAGTCGTCCTCGTCGAAATAGCCGACATCGCCCATGGTGAAGTAGTCGTCGACCCGGGCGGCCCGGGTCTTGGCCTCGTCCTTGAAGTAGGTGAAGCCGCCGCCCGGCGGCAGCTGCTGGTAGATGGTCCCGGCCTGGCCGTTGGGCAGGTCGTTTCCGGCCTCGTCCAGGATGCGCACGCCCAGCAGGGCCGGCCGCTTGCCGACGCTGCCGGGCTTCCTCAGCCACTCGTGGCTGTCGATCAGGAACCCGGCCCCGCCCTCCGAGCCGGCGTAGTATTCGGTCAGCACCGGGCCGAACCAGTCGATCATCGCCCGCTTGACCTCGGGCGGGCAGGGCGCCGCGCCGTGGATGATGAAACGCACGTGATCGACGGGCCAGCGGGCCCTGACCGCCTCCGGCAGCGCCAGCAGGCGCTGGAACATGATCGGCGCCATGTGGAAATGGGTGACCCGCCGCTCGGAGATGGTGCGCAGGACCTGTTCGCTGTCCCATTTGTCGACGAACACGAGGGGCGAGCCCGTGGCCATGGCCGCCCGGACGTCGAAGACCAGCGGCGCGGCGTGATAGGCCGGGCCCGCGCACAGCTGGACGGCGCCCGGGCTCTCGTATCCACGCGCCTGGTAAATGGCGAAGGGCGTGACCGGAACCACCGGCCGGAAGACCCCCTTGGGCCGCCCGGTGGTGCCGGAGGTATACATCATGGTGTTGCCGAGGACCGGATCGGCGATGTCGTCGCCCTCGACTCCGGCGAGGGCCCCGGCATAGTCCTCGAACCCTTCGATCGGGCCGCCGACGGCCAGCCGCAGGGTCGCGCCCGGACACTGCGCCGCCGCTTCCGGTACGGTCGCCACGCGGGCGTCGGCGATCAGGACCCGCGCCTCGCAGTCGTTGACGATGTAGGCGATCTCCTCGGCGCCCAGGTGCCAGTTCACCGGCGTCAGCCGCACCCCGCACCGCAGCGCCGCCGCCAGAACCTCGACGAACTCGACCCGGTTGGTGCAGACCAGGGCCACGGCGTCGCCGACCCCGACGCCCCGCGCCCGCCACAGCCGGACCAGCCTGTTGGCGTTGGCGTTGACCGAAGCGACGCTGTGCTCGGCCCCGCCGGGATCGACCACCGCGACCGCGTCGGGACGCAGCCCGGCCCAGACCGCGGTCTGCATGCCGACCAGCGCCGCCTCGTCGAGCCGGGCGGCGAGGTCCGGGCCGGATCCGACGTGGTCCATCCGTTTCTCCCCCTGAGCGATCCTGCACCCCCAAGTCTGGATCATCCGGGTGGCTTTTCGCAACGTTCGAAAATCAGGTATGCGACGAAGGGCGTTCCGGGGCGGGTTGATCGCGATCAATGTCGCCGCCGCCGCCCGGCGCGACCTTCCCGCCTGTCCACTTCATGGAGGAAGGCCATGACCGCTCAACCCGCCGCCCAAGACTTCCTGCCGACCCTGCGGCGGTCGGCGACCAGCGCCCTCGCCCCGATCCGGCGGGAGTTCGACCGTCTGTTCGACGAGTTCGGGTCCAGCCTGGGGGCGTTCGCCGATTTCGACGTCGCGCCGCGCCTCGACATGGTCGAGACCAAGGACGGCGTCACCCTGACCTTCGAGCTGCCCGGGATCGCCCAGAACGACGTCAAGATCGACGTCGAGGACAACGTTCTCACCGTCAGCGGTGAGAAGAAGGTCGAGACCCAGCGCAAGGACGACCACTATCGCGTCGCCGAGCGCGCCTACGGCGCCTTCAGCCGCACGATCGCCCTGCCGCGGACGATCGACGCCGACCGCATCGCCGCGACCATGGCCGACGGCGTGCTGACCATCTCCGCGCCCAAGCGCGACGGGGTCGCCGTCCGTACGGTCAAGATCGCCCCGGCCAAGGCGGGATGAACCCCGGCGGGAACATCGGGCCCGGGCGGCCGCTTTAGGAGTCGCGAAACCAGGAGGACGCCCGGGCCATGCGCCAGTCCGTCTGCCCCGCCTGCGGCGCCGTGAACCGGCTTCCCGAGGCGAAGGATCCGCTGGCCGCCAAGTGCGGCCGGTGCGGGCGGCCGCTGTTCGACGGCGCGCCGACCGAGGTCAGCGGCGCCCAGCTGCTGGCTCATCGCCGATCGACGCGGGGCGGGGCGCTGCTGGTGGACGTCTGGGCGCCCTGGTGCGGCCCCTGCCGGGCCATGGCCCCGCAGTTCGCCGCCGCCGCCCCCCGCCTGGAGCCGGCCGTGCGCCTGCTCAAGCTGAATTCGGACGCGGATCCCGAGGCTTCGACCGAGCTTCGCGTTCAGGGCATTCCGACGTTGATCCTGTTCGCCGACGGTCGCGAGGTCGCGCGGCGCTCGGGCGCGATGACCGCGGACCAGATCGTCGCCTGGGCCGGCCATGCCCTGGCCCGGGGCGCCGCCTGACCCGCGCCTACACCGCCCAGAGCATTTTCGGCCACAGGGTGCGCAGCGGCGGGGGAAGCAGGGCCAGCAGCTTGCGCGCCTGGCCCGGGTCGACCTTGGCGGCCAGCACCGCGAACACCGCCTCGGCGACGGACCTTGGGTCGCGCGGGAAGGCGGGCGGCAACCGGTCCTCGATCTCGGCGCAGAAGGCGTCCGGATCGCGGACGCCGCCGGCCGGCCCGGCCTCCCAGCCCTCGAGGAAGAGCCCGCGCAGCAGCATCGGCAACTGGGCCGACAGCGCCAGCGCTCCCTCGGGCGGAAGTCGGTCGCGCAGGACGTGCAGCGCTGCGTGCAGGGCGGCGTAGGCCTGCTGGCGGGTGCAGGGGCGCAGGCGTTCCTGGATGGCCGCAAGCCAGCTGTTGGACTCGCGAACGGTCGTGTCGAAGACGGCCAGACCGGTGCTCATGCCTCGATCCTCCGGTTGCGGAGCGCACGAAACCACCGGCCCGGCGGCGCCGCCTTGACCGGCGTCAACCCCGTCCGGACCGGCGGGGAGGGATGTCGAGGAGGATCAAGTGGTGGGTGTACAAGGATTCGAACCTTGGACCCGCTGATTAAGAGTCAGCTGCTCTACCAACTGAGCTATACACCCACATCGTCGAACGGGCCCGCGAGGGCCCGGCGGCGAGGGCGCGGAACATACGCGAAAAGACTCCGGACGCAAGGGCGAAACGCTTGGCCAGACGAGACATCACCGGCGCGGTCGATTTCGCCTTTCTGGAGACCTACGCCGCCGGCGACGCGGCGGTGATCGACGAGGTGCTGGAGCTGTTCCAGGAGCAGGCGGCGATCTGGTCGCGCATGCTCGATCCGGGAGCCGACGGCTGGCGCGATGCGGTCCATACGGTCAAGGGCGCGGCGCGGGGCGTGGGCGCCCACGGGCTGGGCGCCGCGTGCGAGCGGGCCGAGGCGGAGGGGGCCGGCGCGCTGCCCGCTGTCCACGCCGCCCTCGACGCCGCCCTGTTCGACATCGCCGCCTGGCGCCACGAGGCGGCGTTGCGGTCGTTGAAGACCTAGGGCCTGTCCTCAATACCGCTCACCCCGGCGAATGCCGGGGCCCAGATGGAATGGCGCAGGCGCGGGTTCTACAAGCGCCGGGGCCATCCCATCATCGTCAGAGCCATGAGATCTGGGTCCCGGCATTCGCCGGGATGAGCGGATGGTAGGGGCAAGCCGTCGAGTTTTCTGGAACCCAATTGAGTCCGGACCCTAGGCGACTCACCGGCTTCGTCGAGAGCGGGGTCCGACCGGCCGCGGGCAGACGCCGCGTCCGTCCCTATTCGCCGCGCAGGCGGTCCCAGACGCCGAACTCATAGGCGATGCAGCGGTCGATCATCGTGCGCCAGACCGGTTCGGCGATGGCCTCGCTGAGCCCGGCCGCGCGGGCGGCGGCCCTGACCTTGGCGACCACGTCCTCGATCCGCGCCTCGTCGCGCACCACGCCGCGGTCCTGCTTGATGCGGGCGGCGGCGTCCATGTAGCCCTGCCGCTCGGCGATGAGGGCGACCAGGGCCCGGTCGATGGCGTCGACCCCCTGTCGCACTTCGCCCATGGTCGTGCAGTCGGCCGGGGCGAGCCGCCCCTCTTCGAGCGGGGCGGGGGTCGCGTTCAACAAATCGAGTGCCACGTCAGATACCGGCGCCGTTGTCCAGGGTCTGGAGGGCCGCCTCATGGGCGGCGGCCTCCGCGTTGAGCCATGAGACGAAGGCCTTCACCTGCGGCAGCCGTCCCTTGGTCTTGGGGTGGACGACGTAATAGGCGAAGTCCACGGCGGTGGCGATGGGAAACGGCGCCGCCAGCCGCCCGGCGTCGAGATCGGCCTGGGCGAGCGTGCGCTTGGCCAGGGCCACGCCCCGGCCGTTGGCGGCGGCCTCGATGACCAGGCTGGACTGGTTGAAGCGGGGACCGCGCGCGCCGTCGACGCCCTTGATTCCCCGGGCCGCCAGCCACATGGCCCAGTCGGGACAGGAATCGTCGGCGTCGGGCGAGCCGTCGTGCAGCAGGATGTGGCGGGCCAGGTCGCCGGGCTCGTTCAGCGGATTGGCGGCCAGCAGGGCCGGGCTGGCCACCGGGATCACCGTCTCGCTGAGCAGACGGGTGACCTCCAGGCCCGGATAGCGGCCCCCGCCGTAGCGGATGGCCAGGTCGATCTCGCCGCCGGCGAAGTCGACGACCTCCATGCCGGCGCTCAGCCAGACGTCGACGTGGGGATGGGCCTCCTCGAACTTGCCGAGCCGGGGGACCAGCCACTTGGCCGCGAAGCTGGGGGCGGCGGTCAGGGTCAGCCGGCGGCCGTCGACGGCGGCGGTCAGCAGGCTGGCCGCCTCGGCCAGACGGTCGAAGGCCTCGCGCAGGGCGGGGAGGGCGGTCTGGGCCGCGTCGGTGAGCAACAGGCCCTTGGGCGTGCGCTTGAAGAGCGCCGCCCCGACATAGTCCTCGAGGTTCTGGATCTGCTGGCTGACGGCGCCGGGAGTCACCGACAGCTCGTCGGCGGCGCGGCTGAAGTTCAGGTGCCGGGCGGCGGCCTCGAACGCGCGCAGGGCGTTCAGCGGCGGCAGTCTGCGGCGTTCGATGGTCCGTTCCATAGAAATCCTGAAGTCCCCGGCAGAACGTCTGGTTTGCGAAGTGGGCCCCGCGATCCCAGTTTGCAACCGTCCGGCGGCGCATCGGCCCTTTTCGCCGACGGACGAGTGGCGGGGCGG
The DNA here is from genome assembly GCA_049323695.1 of Pseudomonadota bacterium. Classification (GTDB taxonomy): domain Bacteria; phylum Pseudomonadota; class Alphaproteobacteria; order Caulobacterales; family Caulobacteraceae; genus Caulobacter. Next base: position 70,219 of record JBMOOF010000023.1, on the reverse strand, counting down.
ACCTTCCGGGTCTGTCCCGCCCCGACTCGATCGCCCTTATAGAGAAACTATAGCCTGATGTCCCGGGCCACGTCCCATCCCCGCCGCCTCGTCGCCCTCGAAGGGCGGGCCTCGACCCCGGGAAGGGTGTGGCTGGTCGGCGCCGGGCCGGGCGATCCGGAACTGCTGACGCTCAAGGCCGCGCGGCTGATCGCGGCGGCCGGGGTGATCGTCCACGACGGCCTGGTCTCCGCTGAAATCCTCGCCCTGGCCGCGCCGGACGCGCGGCTGATCGACGTCGCCAAGCGCAAGAACCGCCACACCCTGCCGCAGGAGGACATCAACCGCCTGCTGGTCGCCTTCGCCCGCGAGGGGCTGGAGGTGGTGCGGCTGAAGGGCGGCGACCCGTTCATCTTCGGCCGCGGCGGAGAAGAGCTGGAGGCCTGCCGCGCCGCCGGGATCGCCTGCGAGGCCGTGCCCGGGGTCACCGCGGCCCTGGCCGCCGGCGCCGGCGCCGGGGCGCCGCTGACCCACCGTGGCCTGGCGCAGGCCGTCACCTTCGTCACCGGCCATGCGGCGCACGGGGAGCCGGATCTGGACTGGGCCTCGCTGGCCAGGGCCAACCAGACCGTGGTGATCTACATGGGCCTGACCACCGCCGGCCTGACCGCCGGGCGGCTGACCGCCGCGGGTCGCGACGCCGCCACGCCGGCGCTGGTGGTGGTCAACGCATCGCGCCCCGACGAGACGCGCCATTCGACCACGCTCGGCCAGCTGGCCGAAACGGCGGCCGGACTGAGCGGGCCGGCGCTGCTGATCGTGGGCGAGGCGATGAAACTCGCGGCCATCCTCCCTGACGCAGTCGGGGAGGGGGACCAGCCGCAGGCTGGCGGAGCGGCCGGCGCCGCCGTCTCCTGCGCCGTCCCCTCCACCGCCTTTGGCGGTCCCCCTCCCCGGCGGAGCCGGGGAGGAAGGAGCACGTCATGAAGGCGCTCACCGCCAATCGGCTGGTCGACGGCGAAGTGGTGTTCTGGCGCGCGGGGAGCTGGATCGAGCGCTTCCCCGAGGCCGAGCTGTTCGCCGATGGCGACGCCGCCGCCGAAGAGGCGCTGGCCGGCGGCCTCGCCCAGCCGACCGTCGTGGTCGAACCCTATCTGATCGACGTCGTCGAGGCGCCGGGCGGTTTCGCCCCGGTCAGCTACCGCGAGCGCCTGCGGGCGCTGGGCCCCACCAACGAACCGACCCACGGCAAGCAGGCCGAGGGCGGCGAGGGCGTCGAGGCCATTCGCGCCGCCTCGGGCGCCGCCCGTTCGACCGGTCGCGTCGACCTGATCCGAAGAAAGTAGCCGCATGTACCGCTACGACGAGATCGACCGCGAATTTCTCGCTGACCGGAGCGCCGAGTTCCGCGGCCAGGTCGCGCGCCGCCTGTCCGGCGAAATCACCGAGGAGCAGTTCCGGCCCCTGCGGCTGATGAACGGCCTGTACCTGCAGCTGCACGCCTACATGCTGCGGGTGGCGATCCCCTACGGCTCGCTCTCGAGCCGCCAGCTGCACCGGCTGGCCGACATCGCGCGCCGCTGGGACAAGGGCTACGGGCATTTCACGACCCGCCAGAACATCCAGTTCAACTGGATCAGGCTGGCCGATGCGCCCGACATCCTCGACGCCCTGGCCGAGGTCGACCTGCACGCGATGCAGACCAGCGGCAACTGCATCCGCAACGTCACCGCCGACCCCTACGCCGGCGCCACCGCCGAGGAGATCGACGACCCGCGCGTCTGGTCGGAGGTGATCCGCCAGTGGTCGACGCTGCACCCGGAGTTCTCGTTCCTCCCGCGCAAGTTCAAGATCGCAGTCACCGCCGCGCCGAAGGACCGCACGGCGGCGCGGGTGCATGACATCGGCCTGGTCCTGCGGCGCGACCGCGCCGGCGAGCTCGGCTTCGAGGTCATCGTCGGCGGCGGGCAGGGGCGCACGCCCTACATCGGACCGACGATCCGCGAACACCTGCCGGTCGGCCAGCTGCTCGGCTACCTGCAGGCGATCCTGCGCGTCTACAACCGCCACGGCCGCCGGGACAACAAGTACAAGGCCCGCATCAAGATCCTGGTCGCCGCCCTCGGCGCCGAGGCCTTCGCCCGCCAGGTCGAGGAGGAGTGGGCCCGCGCCGACACCGCAGCCGCCAACCTGCCCGACACCGAGCTCGCCCGCATCCGCGCCGCCTTCACGCCGCTGAACTTCGAGGTTCTGCCGGCCCGCTCGGATGCGTTCGAGGCCGCGAGGGCCGCCAGCCCGGCCCTCGCGCGCTTCGCCCGCAACAATGTCAAGGCCCACAAGAAGCCCGGCTATGGCGTCGTCGAGATTTCGCTGAAGGCGCCCGGCGCGACTCCGGGCGACGCCAGCGCCGACCAGATGGACGCGGTCGCCGATCTCGCGCTGCGCTACAGCCTCGACGACGTGCGGGTGACGCACGAGCAGAATCTGGTCCTGCCGCACGTCCGGCTGGACGACCTGCCGGCCGTCCACGCCGCGCTGGAGGCAGCCGGGCTGGCGACCCCGAACATCGGCCTGATCAGCGACATCATCGCCTGTCCGGGCCTGGATTACTGCGCGCTGGCCAACGCCCGGGCGATCCCCATCGCCCAATCGATCGCGCGGCGTTTCGAGGACCCGGACCGGGCCGAGCTGATCGGCGAGCTGAAGATCAAGATCAGCGGCTGCATCAACGCCTGCGGCCATCACCACGTCGGCAACATCGGCATCCTCGGCGTCGACAAGAAGGGCGAGGAATTCTACCAGCTCAGCCTCGGCGGCTCGGGCCAGGAGGACGCCTCGCTCGCCCAGATCCTGGGGCCCGGCATGTCGGCCGAGAAGGTGCCCGACGCCGTCGAGGCGCTGGTCGAGGCCTATCTCGCCGTTCGCCAGGGCGAGGAGCGCTTCCTCGACACCGTGCGCCGGGTGGGCATGACCCCCTTCAAGGAGGCCGTCTATGCCGACGCTCATTAGGCTCGCGGACGGCCGCTGCTCGGCCTCGACGGACCCGTTCGTCGACCTCGCCGACGAGGACGCCCTTCCGCCCGACGGCCCGGTGATCCTGTCGCTGGCCCGCTTCCAGGCCGACGGCGACGCCCTGGTCTCGGCCGGCCGGCCCGTCGGGGTGCGCCTGGCGCCCGACGAGGCGGTCGAGGACCTGGCCTACGACCTCCCGCGGCTGGCCCTGGTGGCGGTGGTGTTTCCCAGGTTCGGCGACGGCCGGGGCTACAGTTCCGCGGCCCTGCTGCGCGGGCGGCTCGGCTATGCCGGCGAGATCAGGGCCGTGGGCGAGGTGCTGCGCGAGCAGGCCGCCTTCCTCGTGCGCGCCGGCTTCGACGCCTTCCTGCCGACGGACGGTTCGGGCGCGGCCGCCTGGGCCGCCGCCGCCGGTCGCTACCGCCACGTCTACCAGCGGGCCGCCGACGCCCGGGCGCCGGCCTTCGAGGAGCGGGGCTGATGGCCTTCGACCAGCTCGAGCGCGCGCCCCAGCTGGCGACCCGGCTCGACGCCGAGCTGCGGTCGGCCCATCCCCGCGCCGTGATCGAGGCGGCGCTGGCGGCGTTCGGGCCCAGGCTGGCGCTGGTGTCCTCGTTCGGCGCCGAGTCGGCGGTCCTGCTGCACCTCGCCAGCCAGGTCAGCCGCGACATCCCGGTGCTGTTTCTCGACACCGGCATGCTGTTCGGCCAGACGCTGGACTACCGCAAGCAACTGGCGGCGCGGCTGGGTCTGACCGACGTGCGCGACCTGAGGCCGCGCTTCGCCGAACTGGCCGTTCACGATCCGCGGGCCGACCTGTGGAAGAGCGACACCGACGCCTGCTGCAACATCCGCAAGGTGATCCCGCTCGACACGGCGCTTGGGGGTTTCGACGCCTGGATCACCGGCCGCAAGCGTTTCCACGGCGGCGACCGCCTGAGACTGTCGGTGGTCGAGGAGGCGGCCCCGCACGTAAAGTTCAACCCGCTTGCCAACTGGACGAAGGACGATCTCGACGCCTGGGCCGCCGAGCACGACCTGCCGGCGCACCCGCTGGTCGCCAACGGCTTTCCCTCGATCGGCTGCTGGCCGTGCACCAGTCCGGTGGAAGCGGGCGGCGACGTCCGCGCCGGGCGCTGGGCCGGTCAGGACAAGACCGAGTGCGGCATCCATGTCGCCCGCGCCCCGAGCCCGCCGCATGTCGGTGAAGGGATCTGACCGTCTCCCGGCGGAAGACGGCGGCCCTCCTCAGGGAGAGGGAACCTCAAATATCTCGGGCCGCCTGGACCCGCCCGCCGACAGGTCGCGGACCTGGCGCATGAAGGCGATCGATTCCGGCACGGCGAAGTGGGCCTCCAGCGCCGCGCGGTCGGCCCAGCGCTCGAAGAAGAACAACCGCATCGGGTTCTCGGCGTCGATGTGCATGTCGTGGCTGATGCAGCCTGGCTCGCCGCGCGAGCGCCGGACATGCTCGATTCCGATGCGGATCAGCGCCTCGCGGGTCTCCGGCCTGGCGATGATCTCGCCGGTGACGACGAGCATGTCAGCGCATCGCGATCCGGGCGCCCGCCTTCGGGCAACCCTCGAAGGCGCCCGCGCGCGAGACCGACAGCTCCTTGAGGTTCAGCTTCATCATCGGGGCCATCGAGCCGCGGCCCTGGCCGGTGTAGAGGTCGATGCGCCGGCCCTTGATCGCGCCGCCGACATCGGAGGCGTACCAGTAGCCGTCGTGGAGCGAGCCGTCGGGCATGGGCAGGCCGACCGTCTCCTTGATGAACAGCACCGTCCGCCTGGGCACCAGGGTGCGGTCGGTGGCGGCGGTGCGCATCGGCACGGTCGGGCAGCCCAGCGAATCGCGGCTGCCGACGCCCGGCGCGCCGCCGTGGTAAAGGGTGGCCTTGAGCAGCCAGTCGGGCGCGGCCTCGCGCACCGCTTCGGCGGAATCCTGGAGCGCGGTCTGGATGAGGTCGCCGATCGGATCGGCGGCGGACTGCGCGAAGGCGGGCGGGGTGAACAGTCCCAGACCCAGCGCGGCGAGGCATGGCAGGATGCGTTTCATGACGCTCCCCCGTTTGTTTCTCGACGTGGGCGGGCCCTTTACGCGCCATCGCCGCGCGAAACAACCCTCGCGCCTCAACCAGAAGGAGCCTGACATGACCCTGACGATCTACGGCGACAGCATCTCGGGCAACTGCCTGAAGGTGAAGTGGACGGCCGAAAAGCTCGGCATTCCATATCGTTGGCGCGAAACGGACGTGCTGAAGGCCGAGACCCGCACGCCCGACTTCCTGGCCCTCAATCCGGTCGGCCAGGTGCCCCTGGCGGTGCTGCCCGACGGCCGGGTTCTGGCGCAGTCGAACGCCATCATCGTCCACCTGGCCGAGGGCTCGGACCTGATTCCCGCCGATTCCTACGACCGGGCGAAGATGTTCGAATGGCTGTTCTGGGAGCAGTACAGCCACGAGCCCTACGTCGCCGTGGCCCGCTTCCAGATGGCCTATCTGGGCAAGCCGAAGGACGCGCTGGACCCCAGGCTGGTCGAGCGCGGGAACGCCGCGCTGAAGCGGCTGGACGACGCCCTGGAGAGCTCGCCGTTCCTGGTCGGCGAGCGGCTGAGCCTCGCCGACGTCGCCCTGGTCGCCTACACGCGGGTCGCGCCCGAGGGCGGCTTCGATCTGGCGGCCTATCCGCGCGTGGTCGCCTGGATCGCGCGCGTCGAGGCGGGGCTGGGGATCGGCTGACCTAGGTTTCGTCGCGAATTGGCCTTAGACCGGGCGGACGCCGTTCCGAGGTCCGTCATGCGCCCCGTCGTCCGTCTCGCCGCCGTCGCCGCCGTCGCCGGCCTTTTCCTCGCCCCCGTCTCCGCCGCGTCCTGGGGCAACACCGGCCACCGCATCGTCGGCGTGCTGGCGGTGGAAGCGCTGGCGGACGAGGTTCCCGCCTTCCTGCGCGGCAGGCAGGCCATGGCGGACATGGGCGAATACGCCCGCGAACCGGACCGCTCGAAAGGGGCCGGAAAGGTCCACGACAGCAACCGCGACCCCGCCCATTTCGTCGACATCGACGACCAGGGGCGGGTGCTCGGCGGTCCGCCCTTCGCCGAGATGCAGCCGACGCGCGCCGACTACGAGACCGCCCTGCGCGCCGCCGGGGTCGACGCCTGGAAGGCGGGCTACCTGCAGTATTCGATCGTCGACGGCTACCAGCAGCTGGTGAAGGACTTCGCCTACTGGCGCGTCCTGGCCGCCGCCGAGAAGGCCGCCCGGGGCGAGCGCAAGGCCTGGTACCGGCGCGACCGCATCCGGCGGGAGAGACTGCTGGCGGCCAACCTCGCCGATCTGGCCCATTTCGTCGGGGACGGCAGTCAGCCGTTGCACGTGTCGGTGCACTACAACGGCTGGGGCGACTATCCCAACCCCAAGGGCTACACGAAGGACCGCATTCACGGCCCGTTCGAGGGCGCCTTCGTCAAGGGCGCCGTGACCATCGACATGGTCCGCCTGAAGATGACGCCCCTTGCCGTCTGCGACTGCCCGATCGAGGCGCGCACGATCGGCTATCTGCAGCGGACGCTGACCTTCGTCGATCCGCTCTACGCCGGCTGGAACGCGGGCGATTTCCGGCCCGGACAGGCCGGGGGCGCCGGGTTCGCCGCCGAGCGCCTGGCCGCCGGCGCCTCGGAGCTGCGCGACCTGATCGTCGAGGCCTGGCGGGCCAGCGCCCGCGCCAGGGTCGGCTGGCCGGAGGTCAGCGTCGCCGACGTCGAGTCCGGCAAGGCCGACCCCTACGAGTCGCTGCTGGGCGCCGACTGATGCCGCAGTTCGGGACGCCCATCCCCGGTGCGCGACATCGTGAGCGGCCCGCCGCCTTCGGCGTCGCCGAACGGGACGGGCTGATCGCCGTGGTGCGGATCACCCAGAGGACGGGCGCGGCCTACATCGACCTTCCGGGCGGCGCGCTGGATCCCGGCGAGGACGAGATCGCCGCCCTGGTCCGCGAGTTCGGCGAGGAGACGGGGCTGGTGGTTTCGGCGGACGGCCGGATCGAGGCGTTCGGCCAGTACTTCACCCTGTCCGGCGGCGAGCCGGTGAACAATCGCGCGACCGTCTTCGCCGTCGCGGTCCTCGGAGAGGACCCCGGGCTGAAGATCGAGGACGACCATGCGCTGGAATGGATCGACCCCGCCGACGCCGTCCGCCGGCTTCGGCACGACGGCCACGCCTGGGCCGTCGCCAAATGGATGAGGAGCCGGTCATGACCTCCTTCTGGGACCGCCACGTGATGCCCCGGCTGATCGGCTGCGCCTGCGCCAGCAAGCCGATCATGAAGCAGCGGGTGAAGGTCGTGCCGGAGGCGGCCGGCAAGGTGCTGGAGCTGGGAATCGGCGGCGGTCTGAACCTGCGGTACTACGACCCGGCGAAGGTCGAGGGCGTGTTCGGCGTCGACCCCTCGGCCGAGCTCCGGGCCCGGGCCATGACCGCCGCGAGGCCGGCCGGCCTCGCCGTCGACATCCGCGAGGGCGCCGCCGAGTCGCTGCCGTTCGCGGACGCCAGTTTCGACTGCGTGGTCTGCACCTTCACGCTCTGCTCGGTGCAGTCGCCCGCGGCGGCGCTGGCGGAGGCCAGGCGCGTCCTGCGGCCCGGCGGCCGGTTCCTCTATTGCGAGCACGGGCTGGCGCCCGACGCCGGCGTGGCCCGGTGGCAGCGGCGAATCGAGCCGGCCTGGAAGGCTATCGCCGGCGGCTGCCATCTCACCCGCCCGGTCACGGCGGCGGTGGCGGAGGCCGGCTTCGATGTCGCGCGGTCCCACAGCCAGTACCTGCCCAAGACGCCCCGGGTGCTGGGCTGGAACGAGTGGGGCGAGGCGCTGGCCGCCTGACCCGTCCGCCGGCGGATCGTCGGTTGACCGGGCCGGGCCGGGTCTCTCAAATGGCGGGGCCCGGGGCAGGGGGTGTCGGGCGACGGGCTGGGGCGAGGATGACGAGGCCGCCTTCGACTGGGAGCCGCCGGCGCGGCCGGCCCGCGTCGCGCGGAGGCGCGTCGTGACCGTCCGCCCGATCCTCAATGTCTGGGGCGCCGAGCACAGCTACGGCGCCCGCAAAATCCTGCGCGGAGTCGATCTGACCGTGCGCCCGGGCGAGATCTACGTCCTGGCGGGACCCGACGGCGCCGGCAAGTCGACCCTGATCGGCGCCATCTGCGGCCGCTTCCGGCTGGCCGTCGGCGAAGTCGCCCTCGACGGGGAGAATCCGGTGACCCATCCCGCCGCGCGGGCCCGGCTCGGCCTCGCGCCGGAAGAGGACGGCCTCTTCGAACGCCTGACCCTCCGCGAGAATCTCGAGGTCTTCGGCCGGCTGGCGGGCGCGCCCCGCCGCGAACTGGCGGACACCGTCGCCCGCGCCATGCGCCTGACCCGCACCGCGGACGGACAGGACGTGCCTGTCCGGCGGCTGTCGGCCGGCCACCGGCGGCGGGCCAACATCGCCGCCGCCATCCTGCACGAGCCGCGCCTCGTGGTGATCGACGAACCGGCCGCGGGCCTGGACGCCGAAAGCCGCGAGACGCTGGACGCGGTCATCCGCGACCTGCGCGACGATCGCCGCGCCGTCCTGGTCGTCACCCGCGACCTCGACCAGGCCGGCGGGCTGGCGGACCGGGTCGGATTCCTGCGTGACGGCCGCATCGCGCTCGAGGGCGAGCCGCGATCGCTGATCGCCCAGGCCTTCGGCCACGAAATGGAGATCGTCGTCCTGCTGGACGGCGAGCCGGGACCCGAGGGCGAACGGATCCTCGCCGGCGAGGGGCTCGAACCTCGCGGGCGTTTCGCCTGGGCCCGGCTGGAGGCGAACGCCTACGCCGCCGCCGGCGACCTCGATCGCCGCCTGCGCGCCCGCGGCCTGGCGCCGCGCGAGGTCCGGGTGCGCGAACCCTCGCTACTGAACCTGTTCAGCCTGGTCGCGGACTGGAGCCGCGCGGCATGATCCTGGCCGCCTTCCGGATGATGGCGCTCGGGCTCTGGCGCGACCGGGCGGCCCTGGCGATGACCTTCCTGCTTCCGCCCCTGGTCTATCTGATCTTCGCCGCCGCCTTCGCGGGAACGCTCGGCGAAGGGCTCAGGCTCAGGCTGGCCGTGGCCGACGAGGCCGGCACGCCGGCGTCCCGGCGGCTGGCGGACGCGCTGCTGGCCGACGGCGGCCTTCGCGCCCAGCGCGCGGCGCCGGCGACCGGCGAGGCCGTACGGCGCGCGGTCAGGGCCGGTCGCGCCGACGCCGGCGTGATCCTTCGCGCCGGAAAGGCCGACTCCGGCGAGGCCGCGATCGTCGTGTCCGACGCCAGTCGCGCCATCGCCGCGCCGCTGGTCGCCGAAAGCGTGCGGCGGGCCATGGCGGCGGGCGGAGGGATCCTGCTGGAGGATGTCTCGTCAGGGCGAGGCGCCGCCGCGGCGACCTACTACGCCGGCGCGGTGAGCCTCCTGTTCGCGCTGATCTCGGCCGCCAGCGGGGCCCTGTCGCTGATCGAGGAGCGGCGCTCCGGCGTCGCCGATCGCATCCTGGCGGGCGCGCGAGGCCTGGGGCCGGTGGTCACCGGCAAGTTCCTGTTCCTGGCCGCCCAGGGAGTCCTGCAGGCCGTCGTGGTCTTCGCCGCCGCGCAACTGGCGTTCGGCGTGCCCGTGCTGCAGCACGTCGGTCCGTGGCTGGCGACCACGGCGCTGGCCTCGGTCAGCGCCGCGGGCGTCGCCCTGGGGCTCGTCGCCTTCTGCCGCACCCTGGACCAGGCGCGTCTCACGGCGATCTTCGTCGTCCTGGCCCTGGCCGCCGTCGGCGGCGGGCTGGCGCCGAGGTTCCTGATGCCGCCCTGGCTGCAGGCGCTCGGCTGGGCGACGCCTCACGCCTGGGCGATCGAGGCCTACCAGACCATCCTATGGCGGGACGGCGGCCCCCTCGCGCCGCTGGCCGCCTGGACGGTCATGGCCGCGATCGGGCTGGCCGGCCTGGCCCTGGCCCAGCTCGCGACGCGCGTGGCGCGGTAGACCAGGGCGCGGCGCGGCGGATCGCCCGGCGCCGGGGCGGGCCCAGATTGCGTCTCGGCCGGCGAACGGGTAGGGGCGGGCCCAGGTTCCTGGAGGCGGAGTCGGCCATGGGCGAGGCCCGGATCATCGACGGCAAGGCGTTCGCGGCCGGGCTGCGCGAGAGCATCGCCGCCGAGGTCGCCGACCTCAAGCTCCGACACGGGATCACGCCCGGCCTCGCCGTCGTGCTGGTCGGCGACGATCCGGCCAGCGAGATCTACGTGCGCAACAAGGGCGAGCAGACCCTGGCGGCGGGGATGCACTCCGAGACCCACCGCCTGCCCGCCGGGACCGGCGAGGCGGACCTGCTGGCCCTGGTCGGACGGCTGAACGCCGATCCGGCCATACATGGCGTGCTCGTGCAGTTCCCCGTGCCGGGTCATCTGAGCCAGGCGCGCATCGTCGCCGCCATCTCGCCCGACAAGGACGTCGACGGTCTGACCGTGACCAACGCCGGACGCCTGGCCAGCGGCCTGCCGGCCCTGACCTCGTGCACGCCGGTCGGCTGCATGATGCTGCTGCGCGACGCGCTGGGCGACCTGACCGGTCTGAACGCCGTCGTCATCGGCCGCTCCAACCTGATGGGCAAGCCGATGGCCCAGCTGCTGCTGGCCGCCGACTGCACGGTGACGATCGCCCATTCGCGCAGCCGGGACCTGCCCTCGATCTGCCGTCAGGCCGACATCCTGGTCGCCGCCGTCGGCCGCGCCGAAATGGTCCGCGGCGACTGGATCAAGCCCGGCGCGGCGGTGATCGACGTGGGCATCACCCGCCTGCCGTCGCTGGATCCCGAACGCGCCGCCCAGGGCAAGACCCGCGTCGTCGGCGACGTCGCCTTCGGGGAGGCGGCCAAGGTCGCCGGCTGGATCACGCCGGTGCCCGGCGGCGTCGGTCCGATGACCATCGCCTGCCTGCTGCAGAACACCCTGACGGCGGCCCGGCGGCTGCACGGGCTGGAGGCCTGACGATGAGCGCCCTTCGACACGCCGCGCCGAACCTCGCCTCGTCGCTCGTCGGCGCCCTTCTCCTCGCCGCCTGCGCGCCGGCGAAACCCGCGCCGACGCCCGAGCAGGCCGCCCTGCTGAAGCCGGCGGATGCGCGCCTCGCGGGGCTTTACGAGACCTCCTGCAAGGCCTGCCACGCCATCCCGGAATCCGGCGCGCCGCTGGTGCATGATCCCAAGGCCTGGGCGCCGCGCTGGAAGCAGGGCCTGCCGATGCTGGTCGACCACACCATCCAGGGATTCAACGCCATGCCCGCCGGGGGGCAGTGCGCGACTTGCACGCCGGCTGAATTCGAGGGTCTGATACGGTTCATGGCGGATCGCGAATCCGCCTCTTGAGGGGTGGCGGATGATTTCCAGGCGCACGGCTCTGATCGCCGGCGGAGGGACGGCGGCGGTGCTCGCCGGCGGCGCGGCGGCGGTCGCCGTCGCCAATCGCGACAAGCCCGAGCCTCCGTCGCCGCCGTCCACCGACGGCAAGGGCCATACGCTGTGGCGCAACTGGTCGGGGATCGAGCACAGCTATCCCGTCCGCCGAGCGGCCCCCGGGGACGCGGGCGAACTGGCCGACCTGCTGAAGGCGGCGCCGACGCCGGTGCGGGTCACCGGCGCGGGCCACAGCTTCACCGGCCTGTGCGCGACCGACGGGACCCTGGTCTCGCTCGACGCCATGAGCGGCGTCACGCGCTGGGACGGCGAGGCGGCGGTGGTCCGCGCCGGCACCCGGCTGGGCGCGCTGGGGCCGGCGCTGGCCGAGCGGGGGCGGGCGATGGCCAACCTGCCCGACATCAACAAGCAGTCGCTGGGCGGCGCGCTGGGCACGGCCACGCACGGCACCGGCCGGGACCTGAAGGCCATCCACGGCGACGTGACGGCCCTGACGCTGGTCACGGCGGAGGGCGAGATCATCGACTGCGACGCGCGCCGGCGGCCGGAGATCTTCCAGGCCGCCAGGGTCTCGCTGGGCGCGCTGGGGATCATCGCCGAGGCCCGGCTGGAGACCACGGCCAATCGCCGCCTGCGCCGGCGCGTCTGGATCGAACCCTTCGAGGCGGCGCTGGAGAAGGCCGAGGAGCGCTGGGCGGCCCATCGCAACTTCGAGTTCTACGCCGTGCCGTTCACGGGCCTCGCCGTGGGCATCAGCCATGACGAGACCGACGATCCGGCGACGCCGCGGCCGCCGAGCCAGGACGACGCCTTCCTCAAGGCGCTGATGTCGCTGCGCAACCTGCTCGGCTTCTCGACCGGACTGCGCAGGGCGGCCGCGAAGGCGATGCTCGCCGGCCTCGAGCCCGAGGTCGTCGTCGACGAGGGCTGGAAGCTGCTGTCCACCGAGCGCCCCGTGCGCTTCAACGAGATCGAGTATCACCTGCCCGTCGAGGCCCAGCTGACGGCGCTGAAGTCGGTGGTGGGCGTCATCGAGAAGGCGCGGCCGGACGTCTTCTTCCCGATCGAAGTCCGCCGCATCGCGCCGGACGACGCCTGGCTGTCGCCGTTCCAGGGCGGCCCGCGCGGCTCGATCGCCGTCCACGCCCACTACAAGGACGACCACGACTTCTTCGCCACCCTGATCGAGCCGGTGTTCCGCCGCCACGGCGGCCGACCCCACTGGGGCAAGCTGCACAGCCTGAGGGGGCCTGATCTCGCCGCCCTCTATCCGCGGTGGGGCGACTTCCTGGCCCTGCGCCGCGAGCTCGACCCGCAGGGCCGGCTGCTCAATCCCTACCTGAAGTCCCTGTTCGGCGCGGCCGTGTAGCCAGGGCCGGACGCCGATCCCGGGGGCCGGTCAGGGGGCGGCGCGGGTATCCACCGCGTCGACCCAGGCGACCAGTTCGCCGAGCACGCCGGAGAGGGCCTGGTCGTGGGCCGGGACGATGGCGCCGAGGCGGTTGTCCGTGGCGCGGACGGCGGCGGCGAACACCTGGTCGCCCATCACCGCCCGGTCGCGGTTGCGGGTCAGAAGGGCCCGCACCCTGATCACCACCTCGGGGGCCGCCCTGGGGCCGCGGTCGTAGCGCGTCTCGAAGGCCAGGACGTCCAGCTTGAGCGCATAGTCGGCCCGGATCACCTCGCCCCGGCCGATCAGACGGGCCCGGCCCGCGCCCTGGAAGGCGGCGGCGACCTGCTCGTCGAACATCACCGAGGCGGGCGAGACCCAGCGCGCGCCGGCGATGTAGGCGGCCTCGCCGCCCGCGCTCACGGTCAGGATGCGGTCGCCGGCGGAAGCCCGCGGAAATCCGGTCGTCAGTCGCAACACGCCGAACATCGGCCCGGCGGGCGCCGCCTGGCGCGCGGGCGCGGCCTGGAAGCGGTACAGCTGCACCGGATCCGACTTGGGAAACACCGTGACGCAGCCGCTCAGGGCCACGGCGGCGAGGGCCAGGACGGCGGCGGTCAGTCGGCGGCTCACTTGGGGACCTCCACTTCCTTGGCGGGCGGCTTGGCGACCACCGCCTGCGGGCTCTGCTCGATGTCGCCGACCAGCCTGTCGAGCGATTCGGCGGTCGACTGCAGCGAGGTGAGGGCCCGCGTCAGCTGGGGCAGGCCGGTGTCGGCGAACTCGCTGGTCGGCCCCTCCAGCTTGCCGATCATCGCCCGGGCGTCGCGGGCGGCGGCCTTCAGCTCCTCGGCGGTCGCGCCGAGCTCGGTCAGGGTGCGGCGGCCGTCCGAGTCGACCATGCCGCGCGTGGTCTTGCTGAGGGCCGCGATCTCGATGGCGGCCTGGTCGATGCTCTGCAGCGCCTTCTGGGCGTCGGCGATGATCTGCTTGCGCTCCCGGGCTTCGGCCGTGACCGCCTGGACGTCGCTGAGCGCCGCGCTGAAGGTCCGGACGTTTTCGTCGGACAGCACGCGATTGAGCCGGTCGAGGGCCTCGATGGTCCGGGTCAGCACCGTGCCGCCGCCCTGGAGCAGGTCGGAAAGGGCGCTGCGCTGGCTCTTGACCACCGGAATTTCGCCGGCCGGGGTGATGTCCTTCAGCAGCCGCTTGGACGGCGTGCCGGCGGTGATCTGGACATAGTTCACGCCGGTGATGCCCATCGGCTCAAGGGTGGCGTAGCTGTCCTCGCGGATCGGCACGTCCGACGTGACCCGGGCGCGGGCGATCACCCGGTTGGGGTCACGACGATCCAGCTCCAGCTCGGTGACCTCGCCGACCTTGATGCCGTTGAAATGCACCTCGCCGCCTTCGGACAGCCCGCGCACGGGGCCGACGAACAGGATGTCGTAGACATCGAAGTCGCGGTTGAACTGCAGGCGGGCGAGCCAGAAGATGAACACCACCAGCCCCACGAAGAGGAGCAGGGAGGCGATCCCGACCAGCGCGTAGTTGGCGTTTCTTTCCATCAGACGCTCCGCCCGGCGGCCCGTTGCGAGGCCGCCGCGGCTCTTCCCCTCGGACCCAGGAAGTATTCCCGAACCCAGGGGTGATCGGAATGCTCCAGTTCACGCACCGGCGCCTTGGCCACCACCTTGCGGTCGGCGAGCACGGCCACCTTGGTGGTGATTGTGTAGAGACTGTCCAGGTCGTGCGTGATCATGAACACCGTCAGGTTGAGGCTGCTCGTCAGATCGGCGATCAGCTCGTCGAAGGCCGCGGCGCTGATCGGATCGAGCCCCGAGGTCGGTTCGTCGAGGAACAGCAGCTCCGGATCCAGCGCCAAGGCCCGGGCCAGGGCGGCCCGCTTGATCATCCCGCCGGACAGCTCCGAGGGCTTCAGGGATCCGGCCCGGGGCGGCAGGCCGGAGAGGGCGATCTTCAGGTCCGCCAGTTCGTGGATTTCGGCCCGCGTCAGGTCGGAATGCTCGAACAGCGGCGCGGCGACGTTCTCGCGTACGGTCAGGGACGAGAACAGCGCGCCCTGCTGGAACAGCACGCCCCAGCGCCGCTCGATGGCCGACCAGGCGCGCCGCCCGCCGGCCTCGACGTCCTGGCCGAACAGCCGCACCTTGCCGCCGTTGGGGCGCTTGAGGCCGATGATGGTGTTCATCAGGACCGATTTGCCCGAACCCGAGCCGCCGACGACGCCGAGCACCTCGCCGCGTTCGACGGTCAGGTCCAGGCCGTCGTGGATCACATGGTCGCCGAACTGGGAGCGCAGGCCCCGGATGTCGACGGGCGGGGCGTTTTCGTCATGGTCCCCGGTCATATGTCGAGTTCCATGTAGATCAGGGCGAACACGGCATCGAGCACGATGATCGTGAAGATGGCGTGGACCACCGCGGCCGTGACCCGCTTGCCCAGCGATACGACGTCGCCGCCGACCTCCATGCCCTGGCGCGAGCCGATGCCGGCGATGACGGCCGCCATCACCGGCGCCTTGGAGATGCCGACCCAGAAGTGGGTCGATCCGACGTTGTCGACAATGCGCTGCAGGAAGAAGGTCGGCGACAGGTCGAGCATGTTCCAGGTCACCAGCATCCCGCCCGCCAGGCCGGCGATATCGGCCACGAAGGCCAGCAGCGGCATCATGACCAGCAGCGCCAGGAAGCGCGGCAGCACCAGGGCGTCGAACGGGTCGACCCCCATCACCTTCATGGCGTCGATCTCCTGACGCATCTTCATCGCCCCGATCTCGGCGGCGAAGGCCGAGGCGGAGCGGCCGGCGACCAGCACGGCGGTGATGACGATGCCGAACTCGCGCAGCATGGCGATGCCGATGGTCTCGACCACGAACACCGTCGCGCCGAAGTCCTGCAGGGTGTTGATGCCGATCAGCCCGACCACGGCGCCGATGAAGGCCGTGCCCGTGGCGACGATCGGCAGGGCGTCCAGCCCGGCCCGCTCGCACTGGTTTATGATCGAGGCCCAGCGCAGGCGGCGCGGGTCGGCCATCGCCTGACCGGCCGCGACCACCAGCCGCCCGATGAAACCGAAAGTCGCCCAGGCGTCCTTGACGACATCGACCGTGCCCTTGCCGATGCGGACCAGCAGGTCGAACAGGCCGTTGCGGCGCGTCGTCGGCGTCGGCTCGGCCTCCACGGCGGCGGCGACGAGGTCGAGCAGGCGGCGGGTCTCGGGCCGGGCCAGGATCGAGCCTTCCGTCGCCTGGCCCTCGACGGCCCGCAGGATGGCGTAGGCGCCGGCCGTGTCGCACCGCTGCATGGCCTGCAGGTCCAGCGTCATGGACCGCCCGCCCTCGAGCAGGCCGGCGAGCCGGTTGTCGGCGTCGCCCATGGTCTCGGCGGTCCAGTCGCCCGTCAGCGTGACCCGGTCGCCGAATTCGCTCTGCTGCAGCTTGAAGTCGGCCGGCTTGCTCATGCGGCGCTTGCGGGTCCCCGTTCCGGCGACGAGCGTGCCATGGGTCGGCCCGCGCGCCTAGCTCCTCAACAGGCGAGCGGCGTTGTCAGTTGCGCGTTGTTGCGCGAGGTTCACCCATCAACAGGGGAAGCGGCCATGGCGTTCGGCGGCGAGCACAAGGGGTCGACCGGCCGGACCGCGGCGTTGCGGGTGGCGATCGGTTTCCTGGCGGGACTGGCGATCTGGCTGCTGAAGGAGGCGGCCGACCAGAAAGTCTGGCCGGCGACCCAGGGGCCGGTGTTCGGCCTGCTCGCCGCCGTCGCGCTGGGGACGCCGTTCGTGCTGCTGGGCGGCCTGGCCGACATGCGCCGGCGCCCGCTGCTGGCCTGGACCGGGGCGGTGACGGCGACGCTGGCCTTCCTGGGCGCCTACGACTTCTGGCGTCGGGGGACCGGGACCGGGGCCCTGTGGCTGTCGCCCGAGATGATGCTGATGACGGCGGCGGCGCTGTTCGTGGCCCACAACCTCGTCGAGGCCGCGGACGACGACAGCCGGCCGATCGCCCGCTACCCGACCTATTTCGACCTCGCCTGGAAGCACGGGGTGCAGTTGGCCGCCTCCGCCGCCTTCGTCGGGGTGTTCTGGCTCGTGATGAACCTGGGCGCGGAGCTGTTCCGCCTGATCGGCATCGATTTCCTGCGGAGGC
Organism: Pseudomonadota bacterium; assembly: GCA_049323695.1. Lineage (GTDB taxonomy): Bacteria > Pseudomonadota > Alphaproteobacteria > Caulobacterales > Caulobacteraceae > Caulobacter. The sequence goes on along the minus strand of JBMOOF010000023.1, from coordinate 53,212 downwards.
TGATCGAGAAGGACTGGTTCGTGATCCCGGCCAGCGGCGCGATGTTCGCCGCGGCGGTGCAGCTGACCGATGTTCGGCACACCCTGATCCGCGGCATCCGCACCGTGGCCCTGACCCTGCTGGCCTGGCTGATGCCGGTGCTGGTCGCCCTGGCCGCGGCCTTCCTGGCCAGCCTGCCGTTCACCGGGCTCGAGCCTCTGTGGAAGACGCGCAGCGCCGCGGCCATCCTGCTGGGCGCGGGGGCGATCCTCGTGCTCCTGGTCAACGCCGCCTACCAGGACGGCGCCGCGGACGATCCGCCGCCGGCTGTCCTGCGGTGGGCCGCCCGGCTGGGCGGACTGCTCCTCCTGCCGCTGGTCGCGCTCGGCGCCTACGCCCTCTGCCTGCGCATCGGCCAGTACGGCCTGACGCCGGAACGAATCATCGCCGCCTCGGTGGCGACGGTGGGGGCGGTCTATGCCGTGGGTTACGCCGCGGCCGCGGTGGTTCCCGGGCTATGGATGAAGCTGCTGGAACTGACCAACGTCGTGGCGGCCTTCGTCGCCGTCGCCCTGCTGCTGGCGCTGAACAGCCCCGTGGCCGATCCGGCGCGGCTGTCGGTCGCGGACCAGATGGCGCGTATCGAGGCCGGCAAGGTGGCGGCTGACAGGGTTGATTACGTCTTCCTCCGCTTCGAAGGGGAGCGCTGGGGTATGGCGGCTCTGAAGACTCTCAAGTCGAAGGGCGGAGAGATTGGTAAGCGGGCGGGTGATGTGCTGGCTATGAAGGCCCGGCCAAGCCCCGCCGGCGGCCGTGGCCGGAGCGAGATGATCGAGGCTGAAGCCGTCGCCTGGGCGACGGGCTCGGCGCCCCCGCCGGGCTTTGTCGGCGGAAAGTGGCCGCGCCAAGCGATTAGCAGCTTCCGCTGCCAGCCGAAGAACCCCTGCACGGGTCTGACGCGCGACCTGAATGGAGACGGCAGACTCGAGGTTCTGTTGATGAGCCAGGGGGAGACCGAGCTCTTTGAACAGGCCGGTGAAACGGGCTGGCGCGTCGCCGGCCAATACAGGACCGCGTGGTGTTCCGGCGTCGAGAAGGCATTCAAGGAGGGGAAGGTGGTCACGAAGCCACCGGCTTGGCCCGACCTTGAGTTGGCAGGTCGCCGCGTCACGCTGGACGCCACGCGAACCAATTGCGATGGGGACCGCCCGGCGCGGCCGCCCGTAGTCGACTGACGGGAGTCCTGCGGGCGGAACAGCCGATCCGCGCGGGCTTGCCGGGGGCAGGGACTGCCGCTATAGACCCGGCCCTTCCCGGCGTTGGATGCGTAGCTCAGCGGGAGAGCACCTCGTTCACACCGAGGGGGTCACAGGTTCAATCCCTGTCGCATCCACCATTTCCCACAAGGGATTGCGGGTTTCGCCCACCCGCTGCTTGCCAGAATACTTGCCAGAATGGGCGGTTGACCGCCTTCAGCTTGCGCCGGGCGCTTGACTCTCGTGCGCCTCCCGAATGAGAACATTCGCGGAACAAACCGCGATGCCGACCCGACCCCTGACCAGTGATGCCCCGCCGGGCTGGACACTCGGCAACCAGACCTTGAAGCCCGAGCAGACGATCGCGGGCTACATCGCCCGGGGTGAGGAGCTGAAGGGCGGATGCCGGGGCTACGGCTGCCGGCGCTCCTTCTGGCTCGACCAGCACGCCCGCGCGGAGGCCGCCCTGGCGCACCTCCCGCTCTCCACCGTACTCAAGACCCTGCGCTGCGGGCGCCTCGATGGGTGCAGCTTCGAGTTCCACCCGCCCCGGCCGGATCAGTCGATCCGCCTGTCGGCCGCCACTGGCCGGGCGCACGTCCGGCTGAAGGTCTGCTGCTCGGCCTGCGAGTGGACCAGGCTTCCTCGGGTCGAGGAGGTCATCGCCGTCTTGGAGAAGGACCGCGCTGGCGGGTCGAGCACGCGCGTCCACGAGGTCGCCGCCGCCATGCGCAAGCCCTGTCCGGCCTGCAAGGCGCTGGCTTGGTCCGTCACCCTCGTCTGGCTCCGGACGGACAACATGATCTGGAAGGCGAAGGGCGAGCGCCAGTTCGACGAGATGCGGAAAGGCGGGAGGCTCTGATGTGTTACACTACCAGCTCAGGAGGCCAGTTTGCCGAGGATCGGAGAATCGTGCGGTCATCGCCGCGCAAGGGAAGGACGACGATGGGCCTGTCGGCGACGCATATGCCGGGCCTGAGGGGGCAAAGCAGACGCCGGTACTCGCCGCCTACGCAGGCGGTCGAGACCCCGCTCGCCTCGGCGCTGGAGTGGATCGGTCGCCCGCCGCTGGAGCGGGCGCAGTACAGCTTCCTGACCGATGACAAGGCCTCGACCGATACCAGGATCCACTACGCCGGCGATCTCGACATCCTGAAGCGGCCCGCCGTGGCGATCATCGGGACCCGCGACGTCTCCGAGAACGGCGCCCGCCGGGCTGACCGCATGGCTCGCGAGATGGTCGCCGCCGGCTTCACCGTCGTCTCCGGCCTGGCCAAGGGCGTCGACGTGACCGCGCACAGGGCCTGCATCGCCGCCGGCGGGCAGACCGCCGCGGTGATCGGGACGCCGCTCTCGCAGGCCTACCCGGCCGAGCACGCCGACCTGCAGGAGCTGATCTGGCAAGAGCACTTGCTGGTGAGCCCGTTCGCCGAGGGCGAGCGCGTGTTCCAGAGCAACTTCCCCAAACGCAACCGCGTCATGGCCGCACTCTCGGACGGCAGCATAATCATCGAGGCCTCCGACTCGTCCGGCACGCTCCACCAGGCCGCCGAATGTCAGCGCCTGGGCCGCTGGCTGTTCGTCCTGAAGTCGGTGTTCGACGACCCCTCCCTGAAGTGGCCCCGGTCCTTCGCCAGCTACAAACGCATGGTGGTGGTCTCGAAGGCGGAGGACGTCGTGGATGCCGTGGCAGCCGGCTAACATCGAGCTCCACGCCTCCTGCGCCTTTCCAACTTGGGACTACCGCGAGGACCCCTTCCAGGAAGACGACTTCAAGGCCAACTTCATCGTGCGCGCGATCAAGCGCGACGAGACCAAGCTGAAGGGTCGATGGATGCGGCTCAACGGCCGCCGGATCACCCTTGAGAACTATCGCGAACTTCATGGGGTCTTCCATCGTTGGGCGGCCAACCGGATCGCCCGGCTCGTCCCGAATCCGGTGCTCATCCCGATCCCGAACAGCGGCGCGACGCCCGAGGCGCCGAACTACGCCACGCTGGAGCTCGCCCAGGGGATCGCCGCCGCCGGCGGGGCCAACTGGCCGGTCTACGATGGCCTGCGGTTCGCCGAGGTGCTCCAGCCGTCCAGCAAGGGCGGCAACCGGGACAAGGAGTTCCTGCTCTCGAAGATGGTCGTGATGAAGCCCCGGCCGAACGGTACGCCCGTGCTGATCGACGACGTGTGCACCGGCGGCGGCCACCTGTTCGCGGCCCAGCGGCGCATGCTCCTGCCGGATCGGACCCACGCCTTCGTCTGCGGTCGCACGATGCAAACCCGGCCGGAGAGGACGCTGGCCAGCATCGACGAAACGCTGACCGACCACTGGTGGGTCTAGCTGCAGGGCGAGTAGCGGCCAGAATCGGCAAAAGGCCCCCGGCCGAAGCCGGGGGCAGGTGTCGTCGGGAGGGAGGACGCCACCTCGACGAGGTGACGGTCAGTCCGGCGGCTTGTTCACCGTCCTGCAGAACTCCGAGCCTCGCTGAGCGCGCGCCCAGCCCTCGCGGGCCCAGGGTCGCCACTCGGCCATCAGCCAGCGGTGGATGTCGCCGCCGAGCTCCGGTCCGAAGGTCGCGACCAGCGCCGCGGCGAAGTCCTCCTCGGTGAAGCCGCCCGGCGGGAGCGGCTCGGCGATCGGCTCAGCCGCCACCGGCCCCGGGCACACGACCGGCGGGGGTGGCGGCGGAGGGACGGAAGGCGCCGGCCGACCAACCATCCCGGAAAGATGGCCGCACGCTCCCAGCGACAGGAGCAGCAGGGGTGCGAGGAGGTGTAGGCGCATGGGGCGCTCCGGGGCTGGTCGAGGGTCGGGAAAGGGCGCGGCCGAAGGCGACGCCCGACTGATAGGCCGCCTGGCACTGCTGGCCCCAGCGGGCGGCCGCGTCGGCCTGGTCGACGGCGGCTTCGGCGCCGAGGTTCAGCAGGCGCTTGTCGCGGTCGGCGATCGCGAGGTCGCGGGCGATCCTGGCCGCCTCCTCGGCGCGCCACTTGCCGGTCACGTCGGCCAGCTGGTCGCGCGTCTTCTCCAGCTTCGATTCCGCCGACCACGGCGAGACGCGCCATGCTGAGCGGATCGCGCCGCCGATCATCGAGGATCCTGCGATGCCGATGGCGATGCCGGCGACGAGGATCGCGCCGTTCTTCTGGAAGTCGAAAATCACGGCGAGCCCCTACGATTCCCAGCTCTCGCCGACGAACACGAGCGGCGCGACGGCCTCCCGGTTCCGGTGGTCAGCGCAGACGTGCTTGGTCCGATAGGAGCCACACGACATGCCGCCGCTGGTGAAGGTCTCGCAGCCCTCGACCTCGCAGCGATACAGCGTCTTCGGCTTGTCGCCGTCCGGCCAGAACTGCAGCTGGGTGTCGAGCAGATGCTGCCGCTGATGCTCGTAGGCCTCCTCGGCGGTGTCGTGGCCAGCGCAGGGCTCCTCCCGGTCAACCACGCCCGATCCGCCACAGGTCACGCAACCCTCGGAAGGGATGCGCTCGCCACGGAAGCCGTAGGGGTCGCAGGTCCTGCAGCTGGTCCGCTTCGAGCAGGCGCCCGACGCGCTCCAGCCCGGTAGGCCCGTGTCCCGGTGGATGCCCTCGTTGGCGTAGAACCAGCGGCCGTGCTCGTCCTTCACGGCGACGTAGTGGCGCATTTCGATCTCCGATGTCCGAAAGCGGGCCGCTCGCCCGCATAGGTCATCAGGAGGCGCTGATGACCGAAGATGAGAGGAAGGCTGTCCGGCAGGAGACCTCGGCGGCGTGCCGAGCCTTCATGCGCCGGATCGGCCTGAAGTACCCTTGGCTGCACCCGGAGTTTGATCCGACCTCGCAGCTCTGGCGGCAGCGTGCCGTCCGCGCCTGGAACAGCCTTGGGCGGTTCCCGACGCTGTACTAGGCGAGCCCCATCACGCGCTTGGCGGCCTTGGTCTGGACGATCCGCTCGGCCAGGCCGTTGTCGCCGCCGTTGATCCGCTTCGTCAGACCGCTCATTTGGCCATCTCGCGGGCCTTGGCCGTCACCTCGTCGAGCCGACGCAGCCAGCCCTTGCCGAAGGTCGGGAACGTGTCGAGGCTCCGGTAGAAGGCCTCGCGGTACTTGGCGACACGCTCAACGATGACGGCGCCGCTGGCGGCTTGCACGGCTGCCAGCGTGGCCGGGCCGATCACACCGTCCTCTTTCGCCCCGACAGCGCGCTGCAGGTAGCGGCGAGCTCGCCCGACGCCGGAGTTAACCGCCAGGTCGAACAGCATGTAATCCGCCCCGGCCGGCAGGCGGTCGCAGAAGGCCGGATGCCAGAAGTTCTTGAGATAGATCGCCCCGGCTTCGGCGACGGTCAGGGCCTTGACCTCATCCTTCGTCACCTTCCGACCGCGATGGGCCGATAGCGTGTCGAGGGTGATGCCAAGATTCGTCGCGCCACCGGGGTCGCGGGGATGGTCGACATAGCCGCCCTCGTGCTTGAGCAGCAGAGGCAGGCAGGCGTCGAAGCGAGACATTTCGTTACTCCGCAACGGTTTCGATGTATGTTGATTTCGCGGATGCCAACGAGAACCACATGAAGCTCATCGACATCACAGGTCAGCGGTTCGGGCGCCTGCTCGTAGTCGCGAAGGCTCGCTCGCCCAGTCCCAGCGGAGGGTCTCTATGGCTTTGTCGATGCGACTGCGGGACGGAGAAGCTGCTGAACTCCAGCAACCTTCGGAACGGCACCACGCGCTCCTGCGGCTGCCTTCTGACCGAGACGGCGTCGGCCTGGGCGACCAGCGAAGCCTTCGCCGAGGCCCGCGCCAAAGGGGCGACGAAGCATGGACACAAGCGGCGCTCCGGCATGTCGCCGGAGTACAAGACATGGCTGCGGATGAAGCAGCGATGCGAGAACCCCAAGAACCGCGACTACCCCAACTGGGGCGGGCGGGGCATCGTCGTCTGCGACCGCTGGCAGGCCTTCGAGAACTTCCTCGCAGACATGGGTCCGAGGCCTGATCCGCGCTCGACGATCGACAGGATCGACCCGAACGGGAACTACGAGCCCGGAAACTGCCGATGGGCGAGCGCCCGCCAGCAGGCGGCCGAGAATCGCCGTGACCTCATCCCGGTGACGATCGATGGGGTCTCGTACCCCAGCGTCGATGCAGCCTGTCGAGCCGTCGGCCAGTCGACCACGCTGGCGCACGAGCGAATGCGCCTTGGCTATGACGCGCTCACGGCCGTGGTGACGCCTTCCGGCCAGCTTCCCAACCGCCGCACCCGCGAGAGCTACCTGCCGCGCCACCGAAGGCCCTGATCGCGAACGCGGCGAACCGCGCTGCGTTGATCAGCGTCATGGGGAAGACCTCTAGGGGCGTGGAGCTCGGCGGCCGGCCAGTGCCAGGCGCATGAACAGGTTGCAGAGGGCGATTGCGCCGCCGACGGTCAGGACGAAGCCGACGAGGACGCCGGCGAGAAAGCTGCCCAACGACGCCCCCCGGCGGTCATGCCGGAGGCGGCCGGCGCCGACGGCCTAGCGCCGCGTCGGGAAGTGGATTTGCCCGTCCGGCACGCCGTCGCAGGCGTCAGCCCGCTTCAGGACGGCTGGCCCGTAGGTCCGGGCGAGGTAGAGGCCGAGGCCGGCCAGGAAGAGCACGTCGAACCAGCCGACGGGCTGCTGCATCGTCCGGCTGATCGCCGCGCCGACAAGGCCTGCCGCCGTGGCGCAGAGCCCGAGGCGCTGGAGCATCGTCATCGCCCCGCCCCAGCCCAGCACCGCGGCGAGCACGATGAAGCCGATGATCAGGGTGCCGGCCATCCCGGCGAGGATGAGGGCGAGATTCACGGCATCTCCTCCGTGTTGACCCCCGGCTGCGGTTGAGAAACGCCTACAGGCCCGATCTGGATCTTCAGAAGATTGAGCGGGTCGCCGGCCACCTTGCGCGTCCAGCCGAGGAATGGCGGCAGGCAGCCCATGCCGAGCAGGCCGGTGAGGAACTTGATCGCCCCATCGACCTCGCGGGGCATGGCGCCGGGCCAGAACAGGTCGGCGAGCGCGCTCAGGGCCGGGCCGAGGAAGGCGGCGGCTGCGAGGCCGACCGCGACGGCGATGATCCGCCCCCTCGGCGTGAGCTTCTCAAGGAAGGCGAGAGCGAGCACGGCGCCGGCGAAGCCGGGCACGTAGGGTGCGATGAGCTTGAGCCCGGCCAGGAAGGGCTCGGGCGGTTGGTCGGCCATCTGGCTCCCCCTTACTGAACGCGACCGCCTCAGGCGGCCTGGAAGATCATGATGTTGAGCGCCGTCGGGTCTTCGGCGTTGTTGCCCCCGTTCCGGCACTTGAAGTTCAGCGTCGAGGCCGTCTTGGTCACGTCCATCGCGCTGACGTTCAGCGTGCCGTGCCCGCAGGTGATCACCGCCGCCCAGTCGTTGGCCGAGGCCGAGGCCTGGTCGAGCGTGATCGTGAAGTCGCCGGTCGAGCCGTTGCGGACGATCGAGTAGCCGTAGCTGAAGCGGTCGGTCAGCACGGTCCCGGCGAGCGTCGCGTAGCCCACGCCTGTCAGGAGGTAGCTGGTCGGGATGCCAGAGACGCTGCCCCGGCTGATCTCGGCCGCCGTGCGGATGCCGGCGGCGTCGGTCCCGCCGAACCCGCCCTGCGACACGCTCAGGGGCGTGGTGAGGCCGCCGAGGCTCGTGATGTCCGTGTTCGCGCCCGAGGCGGCGGCGCCGAGCGTCAAACGACCAGCAGCCGCGTTCGCGTCGTCGATCAGGGTGCGACCCCACGCCGAGAAGTCCGTCACGGCGAGGGTCGACGCCCCGGTGAAGTAGGCGATCTTGTCGGCGGCGCCGGTCAGGGCGCCGAAGGCGGCCGTCTTGGCCACGTAGGCCAGGACATGCGTGCCCGGCACGAGGCCGAGGGTCGCCTGCGCCGTCGCCTGGTCGGCGTCGTCGAGCAGCGTGCGCGCGTAGGCCGTGAAGGTCGTCAGCGCGAGCGTGCCTGTGCCGTTGGCGTAGGGCAGCCGGTCGGCGATCAGCGACAGGCCCGCGAACGCGGTGTGGTTCGCGTGGAAGGCCTGAACGTGCGTCCCGATGGTCAGGCCCAGGTTGCCCCGCGCCGTGGCCGCGTTCGCCAGCCCCGAGAGGTTTCCGCTCGGCGTCAGGGCGTCGGCCCAGATGGCCGATGTCCCGTTCGTGGTCAGGAACTTGCCGTTGTTGCCGGTCTGGCTCGGCAGGGTGGAGGAGACCAGCGCGCCCAGCGAGATCGTCCACGAGGCGATCGTGCCCGAGCCGAGCGCCTGCTGAACATCGACCGTCATCGCGCCGGTGCCGGCGGTGAACGCCGTGATGATCCCGGTCATCTGGTTGCCGGGCGAGGCCGTCGAGGCGATGACCACGACCTGGCCAATGGCGTAGGCCTTGCCGGTCTGGGCGAGCGTCAGGGACTTGGAACCGGTCCCGACGGTCAGGCTGGTCGTGCTGGTCGCGTTCGTGCCCGGGGCGCCGAGGGCCGACGCTGCCGAGGCCGCAGCGTTGGTCTCCGAGAGCGCCGCCGCGGTCGCCCGCCCCTTCGCGTAGTTGGCGATGTTGACGACGTTCGAGAAGGCCGGGACCAGGCGCTCGGTGTAACCATAGTTGTCGAGGCCGGTGGTCGGATCGGCGTCGTCCGTCGTGGTCGTGCCGTCGCCCCCGAGAGCCGGGTCCCAATACACGCTCGCCATCAGAGCAGCTCCTTCACTTCAAAGGGCGCCTTCCAACGGTTGGGGCCCGCGTTCTCGATGGGGTTCAGTTGCCGGAAGCGGCCGAGGAACTGACGGCGCAGCGCATGCACCGTGTCGTCGGGGTCCCAGATGAAGATGACCTCCTTGCTGATCCCCATGCTGCGGATCAGCTCGAAGGCGTCGGCCATCGCCTCGGCTTCGGTCATGGCGTCGAGGCCGAACTTCGCGACCCGATACGGCCGGCGCTCGTTGAAGCTCTCGGCGCCGTCGAGCGATTCCTGAACCTCGGTCGGATCGACCCAGGTCATGGACGCGCCATAGGTGATGTTGCGCACCGGCTGGTAGCCGTCGCCGGCGAAGACGCGGCCGAGTTGGACGTAGCCCGCCGGGTTCTCCTCGTCGTCGAGCTCGACCCGGATGTAGCGGGCGTTCGTCGAGGTCTCGAGGATGTAGATGATCGTCGCCGTGTAGGCCGCGATCTCCTCGGCCGAGTATTTGCCGGTCCACCAGCTGGGCGAGCCCCAGGGCAGCGTGCCGGAGGGGTAGACCGTCGGCCAGACATCGAGCCAGCCCGAATCGTGGACGATGGTCGAGAAGTCCGCCGCCGAGCTCAGGGTCAGGCGGTAGCGCGCGGCCGTGGTCAGGTTGTGCCCGACCAGGCCGATGACCCGGTGCAGACGGGTGCCGCTGAAGTCGATGTCGAACTTCGTGTGGACCGCCGCCGGCGAGGCCGAGCGCGCGATCTTGCCGATGCGCCGGTCCTGCAGGTTGGTCAGCGGCATCGAGGCGAGCCACGAGCCTCCGGAGAGGGTCGCGCCGTCGATCTGGTTGCCGTAGGCCAGGATCGTGTTGGCCATGCTACCCCCAAAGCGTGAGCGTGACCCGGTTGCGGGCGAGTTCGTGGCGAAGGCCGAGCACGAGGAACAGCCGTCCGTTCTGAAGCCCGAAACGGGAGTGGGTGAGCTCGACCACAGAGGTGAGCCGCAGGTTCGCGCCGATCAGCAGGTCGCCGTTGACCGTCACGTCGTAGAAGTCCCTCGGGACCTTGTGCAGCGCGAGCCGGCGGGCGGCCTCGTTGGCTGCGTCGGCCGCTTCCGTCAGCAGCGTGTTCACGCTGGCTTCGGCCGAGAGCAGGAACTGCGCCTTGACCGTCGGGTCCTCGGCCCGCTGGGCGCGATACTCGCTGCCGAGGAAGGCCCGACGGGCAGGATCCACAGCGCCGGCGAGGTCGGAGGTCTGGACCGTCCACACCCGGCTGTGCTGGACCGTGTAGGCCCAGGACGGGAGGTCGCCATCGCGGGCGGCGCGACGTTCGATGCCCTTCACGTCGTACTGCTCGATCGAGAGCTCCGGATCGCCCTCGGGCTCGACCAGGCGGCCCATCCGGAGGACGCCCGCCGGGTCGAAGCCGTAGAAGCCGCCCACCGATTCCGCGATCTGGTCCATGACCTTCGCGTAGGTCTCGTTCTCGCCGCTCACCCAGATGCCGAGGACCGCCGGCGCGTCGGCCGCGAGATCGGCCACGTCCTCGTCCGCGATCTCGCCAGCGGTGACGCCGGCGGCGAGCGCGAGCATGACGAGGAGACTGGACGCCGTGCGGTCGGTCGCCGCCGAGCCCTGGGTGGCGTCGATGGTGATCTCGCCAGCGGGCGAGGAACCGAGCCGGATCAGACCCTCTGCGAGGCAGGTGTCGTAGGTCCCGGCCGCCGGAGCGGTCGAGAGCAGCGCGCCGCTGTCGGCCCGATCGACACCCGCCACCAGCGGCTCGCCGCGATCGTAGACGCCCTCGACGCTGGCGATCTGGCCGTCGCTGATCTGGTAGACCAGGCGGGAGGTGTTCACGCAGGGCGGCGCGATGTTCATCGCCCGGCCGAACAGGCGCGGCTTGGCCTTGCCCGCCAGGTCGTCGGTCGTCCCGTCGATGCCGTTCGGCAGGACGTTGGTCCCGCCGTAGCGGTTGGTCAGCAGCGGCCGGTCGAAGATGTGCTGCTTGTCGAGGAGGCTGAGCACCACCTCCTTGAGATTGACGGTCGGCCGGCCCCGGATCGTGCCCGTGAAGAGGGTCTCGAAGGCCGCCGGGTAGGCGCCGGGAACGCCGCGCCGGATCACCACGCTGCGGCCGTCGAAGCCATAGCCCAGCCAGTCGTCGTAGATGCCGTCGGCGTTGTTCAGCTTGATCTCGCCGAGCGAAAGCTTGGTGCCTCCCCCCGTCCGCCCGTCGCCGAAGACCGTCACCTGAACATTGCCCGGGTCGCGCAGGGCGTTGTCGAAGGGCTCGTTCGCTGGCGTGTCGGTCGGCTGTGTCGCGAAGCGCGCATCCGAGAGATAGAAGGTCTGCTCGGCGCCGGTAGCGTCGACAGCGGCCTTGATCTCGACCGCGATCAGCCGCTTCGCGCCGATGACGGTCGGCGGGGCGGCGGTCGAGACGCCGAGCGCCGACGCCCGACCGGCGGCCGCGGCCACGAGGTTGCCGTCGTAGGACGACGTAGCCGTAGCCGTGGCGACACCGGCTGCCGAACCGGCGCCCCATGCGGCGAGGTCGGCGACGCCCGAGGCGGTCCCCACACCGGAGGACGAGCCCGCACCAGTGTCGGCTCCGGCTACGAGGCCGACACCGGAGGCTGTCGCCGTGCCGGCGGCCGTCCCGACGTTGCCGGTGGTCTCGGTGTAGCCGGCGTCCCAGTAGCCGATATCGACGTATTCAGTCACGCGCCTGGACCCCGCTGTTCTCGAAGGCGCATGTCGTCAGCGCCAAGGCTGCTTCAGCCGGCCGGAGAGGCCTCCATGTCCGGCACAGGTGCGGTAAGACGCTTGATCTCGGGCTGGCTCGCCATCTTCTGGAGTTGTTCGGCCAGCGCCGCCTCGACGCCCTCAGCGGCCGGCCCCGCCCATGCGCGGATCAGATCGCTGGTGATGCTGTCAGGCGCTGGCACGAAGTTCTTGGACGACGGAGCGCCTAATTCGGCAGCGCCCGTCGCGGCCAGATCAAGGCCCCCGAGCACGCCGGTGCAACGCCAGTGCAGGCGCGTGACGACGTTGGACAGGCTGCCGGCATCGATGCACTCCAGGTCGGCTGACCAGGTGAACGTCGGGTCCATGGTCAGACCTTCCAACGCGCGGGGTCGGTGGCCTCGACCAACTGCTCGAAGACCACCGACATCAGCGGCTGGGCGGCGGCGCGTTCAAGGATCAGCGTAGTTTCGCTGGAATCGAATTCGATCTCGCCGGTTGCGGCGCCGAGCTTTCGGCCGAGGCGGGCGGTGGCCAGGCGCCGGTCGAGGCCGGCCTGCATGTCGGCGGCGATGGGCGTGTCGAGGATTTGGAGGATCAGCGATCCGATGGTCGCTTCCGGCCCGGGCGCTTCGGCCGTGCCTTCGTTCATGCGCCGGCCTGCTCTGTTGGTTACAGGCGCGTCGAGGTTGGTCTTCATGTGGGGGGTCCTTTTTGGGAAACTACGCGGCGCCCAAGGTGGTGACGGTGCCACCCGAGCCGCGCCACTTGAGCGCGCCCGCCTCGGAATAAAGGGTACCTCCAGAGGCGGGGTTGCCCGACGGGATCGTGCCGATGTTGCCGAGTACGATGCCGCAGCCGACCATTGATGTCGGCAAGGCCGTGTTGCCGATCAGGAGCGGGTGGGCGAGATAGGCGAGGTCATCCGCGCCTCCGGCATAGACAGAGTAACCGGTGGTGACGCCCGTGACCTTCTGGGCGTCGATGCGCAGACCAGCCATAGTCGTGATGGCTGCCCCAGAGGTAAGCGTCGGCGATGGCGCGTAGAACGCCCGCGCCGAAGACACTACAGATGCAGCGTTGTTGGCGACAGTATTGGCCTGCACGACCTGCATAGACGAGATCGCGCCGGCGTAGCGGGTCTCGCAGGTAAGGAACGCCCCGTTCACGTTGCCGCTGAGCTGATTTACGATCGTGCCTTGGATCAGATACGGGTTGCCCGTGCTGTCCAGCCGTTCACCGCTCGTGCCGAGGTTCAGCCCGACTGTCGCGCTGGTCGCCGCCCCCATCGCCGCGAGGTTGCCGACCGGCGACACCTGGAAGCGGACGCCGCCGCCGGAGGTCTGGACCTGGAACGCATCGACGCTCTGGCTGGCCGCCATCTTGACGATCATCGCCGAGCGCGACGACGACCCACTCTGCACTCCGAGTTGAGCGGTCAGCGAGGTCTGGCCGATGTTGACCAGGCCGCTGGCGTTGACCTCCATCCGGGCCACGCCACCGGTCGTGATGCCCAGGATATCGGCGCCCGAGGACCAAATACCGGTGTTGGTGTCGCCCGAGAGGTAGAGGCCGGGCGCAGAGGCTGATCCGAGGACGATCCCAAGCGCGCCGGTCATCAGCCCGCCGGAGATTTCCAGCTTGTCCGTGTTCAGATTGGTGAAGTTGGCGTCCGCTTCGGTCCAGGTAAGGGCTGAGCCCTTGCCGGCCCTGGTGACAATCGTGCTCATGACCCGGACCTTTCGCTGACGGCTAGTCTTCGGTGATCGTGGAGGCCGTGGTCAGCTTGGGCGTGATCCCGGTCGAGACCGCGAGGGTCGGCGAGACCGCGCCGCTGTAGAGGAGCTTTCCCGCGCCGCTGGATGCCGTCCCCACCCCGAAATGCGTGATGGTGTTGGAGCCGCCCGTCGCCGCCGGGAAAGAGATGTCTGCCACTGGCGAGACGCTGTTGTTGTTCACCGTCCAACCGCCCGTCGTGCGCGCGACCGCGACCCGGGCATACGAGGTGTAGGTCGCCTCGCTGGTGGTCTGGTCGCCGGCCTCACCGGGGTCCGCCGTGTGCAGGCTCACGTAGAGGTTCGTCAGCGGCGAGGTCGCGGCGTTGTCCGCGATGTTGGCGATGGCGGTCGCGTTAAAGATCAGCTTCAGCAGATCATTTTCGAAAGGTATTTCCCTTAGACATTGGGGAACCTCCTTCTATCTTCAGGCTTTGCGGTGTCTAAGCCGCACCTGTATGGTGATACCTTCTAGACGGAGAAGGTCATGCCGAGGCCCGCCGATCTCACCCCGCTGCCGAAGCATGAGGCGGTCATCGCCGGTCCATACCTGGGTCGGGTCGGTGGCCGATCCCGTGTTCTGGTTAAGGTCCGATGCCCGCGCTGCGTGCAGGTCCGTGAGCGCACGGCTTCCGAAATCAGACGCGAACTTTCGCGGCCCAATTTTCGCGGGTTTTGCCGAACCTGCGCATTGGCGGCGGTCGCCGATGGCTCCCATCGTTGGGAGACGAGCAACGGCCGGCGCGAAGTTGGCCGACTAAATGCGGCGGGCTACGCCTTCATCTATCCGCGCGAGGTGACCGACGCCGAACTTCCCATGTATCGCGCCATGCAGCGTCGCGGGCAGCCGATTCTCGCTCACCGCTGGGCGATGGCGAAACACCTCCGGCGCGCGTTGAGCAGCCGCGAGTGCGTTGACCACATGGACGGCGACAAGCTCAACAATGACCCGGGGAACCTCAGAATTTACGTCTCCGGCGACAACCAGCCGGGAGCCGCTCCGGGTTACGGCACCTACTACGATGAGTGGCAGCGCGCCCTTGCCCGCGTCCGCGAACTTGAACACCTCCTAGCCGATCTGTCGGAGTCTTAGGCGGCCTGAATTTCTCGGTTCTGGCGGGCGAGCTGGTCTTCGATCGCCTGAAGGCGGGCCTGCTGGGCGGCGGAGATCGCGGCCTGCTGCTCGATCTGAGCCCGCTGCCACTCGACGAGCTCCTCGAGACGCTCGTTCGTCTCCTGCAGCTGGGCCACGACCGCGGCGTTGTTGTCGGTGCTGCTGGTCGTCGAGGATCCTGACGAGGCCGCCGCCAGCGTACTTCCGGCGCCGCCCATGAGGGCCTGAAGCGCGGCGATCGCCTCGGCGACCGTCTTCACCGACGTGTCGATGTCGATCAGCACCGAGACCTGAGACTTGAGCTGCTCCAGCTGCTGCTCAGCCACATCGGCCTGCGTGGTCGCGAGCGCCTCGGCGGACGAGGCGGCACCACGGATGGCGTCGAGGTCGTCGAAGTAGCCACGGCCCGAGCCGTAGAACTGACGCGACGCTTCACGGAAGGCCTCGAAGGCCGCCTGCGCGTCGTCGAGCACGCTGGTGTTCCCAGCGCCGACCAAGCCGTTGATGCGATCGAACTCGGCCTTGGCCGCCTGGTACTGCGCCTCAGGCGACAGGGCCGCCGCCGGCCCGGTGTAGAGGCCGTCGCGGTACTTGCGCAGGTCGCCGGCGAGGCCCGTGAAGCGGTCGATCGAGTCGGCGAGCGTCTCGCTCTCGCGCTCGTAGGCACGGGAGAGCTCGTCCTTTGCATCCGAGAGCGCCTGGCTCTCCTCGGTGACCTTGGCGAAGGCCGGAGCCAGCGCCATCAGGGCGGCGAACAGCTCAGCGCCGGCGGCCGTCGAGACATCGAGGCCCTGCACCACCGACTTGAACTGGTCCCGCGTCTTAACGCTGGAGAGGCCCAGGCGGGCGAGCTCGGCCGTGACGGCCTGCTGGATCGGCGCCAGGCGCTCGGCTTCGGTCAGGTAGTTCTCGGCGTAGAAGGCCGTCTGCTCGGTGAAGTCGCCCAGGGAGCCGAACAGGTCGACCAGCCGCTCGCGCGCCTCGATCGAGGAGACACCGACCATTCCGAAGGTCTTTCCGACGGTCGCCAGCGTCACGTCGATGACCTGATACTGCCGGGCGACCCGCGTGAGGGTCTCGAACAGGCCTTCGCCGACGTTCTGGACGTTGCGGAGCGAGGGCACGACCGCCGCGGCCATCTCGTCGCCGACCTTCGAGAAGACCGCGTTCAGCGCCTCCTCGATCTCCGAGCCGGTCATGTCCTTCAGGCTGATCTTGCCGAGGTTGACCTGGAAGCTGGCCAGCACCGCGTCGGCGCCTTCGACCCCGAGGACGGTCGCCGCCGAGACCACGCCGTCGCGGAGGCTCTCGATGAGGCGGGAGAATTCCTCGGCCAGACCGGCGTCGAGGGCGGTCTTCTTGGTCTTCGTCGAGCTCGAGGACGAATAGGTGATGCCGAACGCGCTGCTCTCGCTCGTGGTCTTGATGACCTGGTAAGCCGCGCCGGCGATGCCCTTCGACAGGATGTCCGCGAGCGACTGGGCGCCGAAGTCGAGGCCGATATCTTTCAGCGTCCGGGTCGTGGTCGAGCCGAAGCCGAGGTTCGAGAGCGTGGGCTTGCTGCCCGACGTCCCGAGGTTGAGGCCCGAGGTGTCAAGGATCCCCGACGCGCCCAGCTGGCGGGCCAGCGCGGCGGCGACGACGCCGATCTGGTCGTCGATCGAGCGCAGGGCGCGCAGCATGTCGTTCGAATACTCAAGGTCGCGGTTCGTGTTCGAGGCCACGATCTCCAGCGAGCGCGTGATGCTCTCCGACTTCGCCGCCGCGTCGCCCAGGACCGTCCCCGTTCCCTGTTCGCGCTGGCGGCGTTCGGAGATCGAGACGCTCGTGCCGCCGCCCCCGCCACTGCCCGCACCGAGGCTCGCCATGACCGCGACCATCGCAGCCACCACCGGGAAGGCGTAGGGCCCGAGCGCCGCGAACATCCGGGCCGCGCCGGCGGCGATGCCGGTCGAGGTCGTGGCGGCGTCGGTCGCCATGATCGTGCCGGCAGCGGCCGTGTGCGCGGCGGCCGCGGTCGTGTCGGCCGTGACCTTCGCCGCCGCCTCGGCCATCGCCTGAACGGAGGCCTGGATTGACATGGCCATCTGCCAGGCTCGGTAGCCGGCCTCGATCGCCTGCAGGGCCTTGTAGCCATCCGACTGCTCGTCGAAGAAGCCCTTGGCCGCGCTGATCATGTCGCCGTAGTAGGCGATCTTATCGCGAGCCGCCTCGCGGTCGATCCGCGCGACCTCCTCGGCCGTCACCCCATCGGCCCGGCGCCGGACGCGGAGCTCCTCCTGCTTGGCCGCGTAGCGGGTCATCAGGGTCAGGACGTCGCCCATCGCGGCGCCGACCTTGCCAAAGGCCTGCGCGATGCCCCGAGCGGCGTCCTGGGCCTGCGCGTCGATGTCGGCGAGCAGATTGGCCGTGTGGCTGAGCTCGTCGTTGTAGGCCTGCTGGGCCGTCCGGAGATCATAGGTCTCGGCGGCGATCTGCTTCCGCTTGCCGACCGCCGAGGCGATCAGGATTTCGTCGGTCACGCCTTCCAGTCGAAGGCGCTGCTCCTCGCGCAGACCAGCCAGCGCGATCTCCCGCTCCCGCGCGGTGGCGCCGATCATGTCGCGTTCCATGGCGAGGACGGCGAGCTCGCGGTCCATCGCGTCGAGGTTCGCCGCCCGGACCTGCATCTGGTAGGTCAGGGCCAAGCCTTCATCGCGGATCGCCTGGGCGAGCTCGGCCGTCGGAGCCGCAGCGGCGCGCTTGGCGATTTCGTACTCCTTGGCCGCGATCGCGTTCATGTTGAGCGTCGCGGCTTCGTCCTTCAGGGCCTCGATGTAGTCCTCGGCGGCCTCGACGGCCTTCTGGTAGGCCTTCTCTTCCTCGGAGAGTCCCTCCTTGCGGGTCGAGCCAGGCTTGGCGTCGCCGGCAGCCTTCTTCAGGCGCTCGTCGCGCTTGGCGCGCGCCTTGGCGTCGATGTCCGCGAGTACGTCGTCGAAGCCGGCCACGGCGTCGTCCCGGCCAGAGCGGGCGCCTTCGACGAGCGCCCCGACGGCGGTCTGGCCAGCACCCTCGAAGGTGTTGGTCAGGCGCGGGATCACCACGTCTTCGATCTGGCCGAAGATCGGGCCGAAGCCGAGGAACATCGCGCCGGCGTTGGCCAGGTTGAGCAGCGTCTGAATCTTGTCGACGACGCTGTTGACCATCTTCTCGACGATCTCGATGACCGAGTTCGCCGCCGTGATCATGATGTCGGCGAAGGCGGCGGGCAGCAGGCCCCACACGGCCTTGATCCCGCCAACGGCGCCGCCGATCACCCCGACGGTCTCGCGCGCCATGTTCAGCGCCCAGTCGACGGCGTTCTGGTAGAACTCGGCGATGTTGTCCCCGAGCTCGGTGAGCGTCGGGCCGAACACCTCCCAGAGCGCCTCGCCGATCACCTCCGTCGTCGCCGAGAAGGTGTCGCCCATCGTCACCGCGGTATCGACGCCATCCTTCGCCAGCTTCTTCATCTGGTCGTCGGTCAGGCCGAGCCGCTTCTGGAGCTCGTCGGCACTCTCGGCGGTGCGGTTGATCTGCTGGGTGGCGATCGCGAAGCCGCCGGCGAACAGGCCGGTCACGAGGGCCACGCCCCCGGCGATCGCGAGGAGGATGGCGGCCACGGGGGCCAAGGCGACGGCCTCGGCGGCAGCAGCAGCCGTCGCGGTCTCAGCCATCGCGACGTTGGCGGCAGCGGCCGTGCCGGCGGCCACGGCAGCACCCTCAGCCCCCAGCGCGGCGGCACCGGAGGCCGCAGCAAGGCGGGTCTGGGCGCTCGCGGCCGCATTGGCGGCTACGGCGAGCTCGCCCTCGGCGGCGGCGGCGGCTTGAGCAGAGACGGCCTGAGCGACGTTGGCGGCGGCGGCAGCCTCGGACGAAGCGGCGGCGGCCGTGTTGACCGTCGTCAGGATCCCCATCTGCTTGCCGATATCGACGACCACGGCCTTGAAGCCCATGCCTCGCTGGCCAGCGGTCGAGAAGATGTCGGCAATCTGCGGACCCTGCTGGATCAGGATCATCAGGGGGTTCATCCCCATCGCGGCCATGACGCCGATGTCGGCGAACTGCCGGCCCATGTTCCCGATCTCGTGGGTGGTAAGCCGGGCGGCGGCCTGGCCGCGCTGCTGGGCCGCGGTCATCGCGTTCTGGGCCGCAACGGCAGTCTCGAGGCGGCCTTCGAGCACGCCGAGGTAGCGCGTGTACTCATCGGCCCCGAGGGCG
Source organism: Pseudomonadota bacterium (assembly GCA_049323695.1). Lineage (GTDB taxonomy): Bacteria > Pseudomonadota > Alphaproteobacteria > Caulobacterales > Caulobacteraceae > Caulobacter. The sequence continues at coordinate 34,449 of JBMOOF010000023.1, read as the reverse complement.
CCGAGCTTGTAGAGGGCGTCGGCCTCCGCCATCTCGGCGTTGGCCTTCTTCATCGCCATCGCGAGCGGGTCGACCGAGGACCGCAGAGCGTCCGTTCGGTGGTCGATGTCCGCAAGCGCGTCGGACATGCCGAGCAGGCCCGACATGGCCACCTGGGCCTCGCTAGCGAGCGTCTTGGCCGCTTCCTCGGCGCGGCCACCGGCCGCAACCATGCCGTCGAGGCTGGCTGCGGCCTTGTCGGCGCTCGTCGAGTCGATCGCAATTCCAAGGGCGGCGATGTCGACCATCTATTCCTCCTCTTGGGTTGCGAGTGACGCCCGGTAGGCGATGTCGATGCGAAGGATCGCCCGACGTTCCCAGGCCTGGAGCGAGATGCCCTCGTCCTCCTGCCAGACACGGATGTCGTGGCGGTCGATCGGATTGACGGAGAAGCCGTTACCGCCCCGGGTCGAGGTCAGGTCCTTCCACCAGAGCCAGATATGCTCGGCGTGCTTGGGGAGCTTAGGACCGTGGTGGAGCTCCGCGATGGAAGCGGGGTCGCCCTGATCAGCAAGGGCCTGAAGGTGCACCCGGCGCGCCGCCCGGAGCTTGCCCTTGCCGATCGGACGATCGAGCGCGAACTGTGCCTCGGCGTGGGCGATCAGCCCTTCGACGAGGCGCGCGTAAAATTGGTCGTCTTGTTCGACCGGGTGATGATCTGCGCCGCGTAGTGCGGGTTCTCGGTGCAGAACTCGATCGCGGCCTCGCGGGTGCACTCCTCATCGAAGTTCCAGCCGACCAGGCGGATGGCGGCGATGAGGCGACCGAACTCGATGTCCTCCTCCGGAGGGCGGACTTCGTCGGCCGGACTGGTCGCCGCGGCTGCGCGCACCGTCTCCTTCTGGCGGCGCTCCATGACGAGCTTGTTCGTCGCCTGAGTGACGGTCTCGGAATGGCCGCCCAGAACCTTGACGAGGATCCCCGAACCGGAGCCGTCGTCTTCCATGAGCTCGAACTCGTAAGGAGTCTCGCCGGCCTTCTTGCTGCTGACCGACTTATAGGAACGCTTGGGGGTGGTCATGATGTCCTCTTTCCTTGGGCTCGTTGGCCCGCTGCGGCGTCAGGCACGGGCCTGCACCGGCCGAAAACGGCCGGCGGGTTCCCCACCGGCCGCGCTCGTTTCTGGGGTCAGCCGCCGGCCTAGACGGCCTGGCTGTCCTGCATGGAGACGATGGTCTGGAGGTCCGCCAGCGCAGCGCCGCCCGAGCCGTTGATCTGCGGCGTGCAAGGGTAGGTCCGGATGACCTCGACCGCCTCGCCGTCGTTCGGGGCGTCGCCGAAGCACTTCACCGCCGAGTAGACGATGGTCACGAAGTCGGCGGCGGCGGCCTGGCTGTCGGCCAGGACCAGGAAGACCTTGAAGACGGTCTCGTTGTCATAAAGCGTCTGGATCGTGTTGCCGCTGAACTTGGCCATGATCTGCAGCGTGGCCGCGACCTCGCCGCGGACGTGATCCTTGATCTGGCTGGCCGAGCCGCCTTCGCCCGCCTCGGCCTCGCCGGGCTTGATGTTCCCGTTGATGGTCGTGGTGAAGCTGGTGATCGGGATCGGCGTGCCGTTGACCACGATCATGCCCGAGACGAGCTTGACCGGGTTGGTGGTCGTCTCGGCCGCCGGCGAGGCGATCGTTTGGGCGTTTCGGGTCCGGTAGAGGCCCGGGCAGTCGAACGAGACCGTGGCCGGCCCGACGGGCGGCGCCGTGATGTCCGCCTTGGCGATCTTCACGTCGTTGAACTGCTCGGCCAGCGTCAGGCCCGTGTAGAGCTCCTCGACCGTCCAGTAGTCGTTGGTGTGGCCGGTGGTCGGGACCCAGGACTTTTTGCCCGGCGTGGTCCAGGTCGCACCGGTGATCGGGCCCTCGGCGACGAGGGCGACCTTGTTCACCGGAACGACCAGCAGAACCGTCGCCGAGTTCACGGCCAGGACCAGCAGGTTCTTGTTCAGGTTGGCGGCGTTGAAGCTGCCGGCGGTGATCCGGCCCACGTCACCGGCCTTCACGCCGTCGGTGAGCCAGGAGCCAGAGGCGCGGGTGATCGTCCAGTAGCTGCCCGACACCGCGATGGTCAGCGAGGCGCCCGTGATCGCCGCAGTGGCGGCGAAGTCCTTGCGCAGCAGAGAGGCGAACTGCTCGGAGAACGTGCTCGGCGAGATGATGCCGTCGAGCTTGCCCGTGGTGGTCTGCGGACCGGCGTTGTCGCCGGTCGACTGCTGGTGGGCGACGATCTCGTTCGACTGCCAGGTGGCGACAGCCTTGGTGAACACCGAGTTGGTGCGGCGCTTCACCTTGCCGCCGGTCGTGGCCGGAACGCCAAGGCCCGAGGTCTGCTTGGCGAAGACGGTTTGCTTCAGGAGGCCTTGCTCGTTGGCCATCGCGTGGTTTCCTTTTCAGGCAGGAGGGCCGGCGCCGCGGTCGCGGGCCGGTGATCAGGCGCTGGCGCGCTGAGCGGGGTGCTGGGCCGGCTAGGCGCCGACCTGGGCGAAAAACCGGATGCGGACCGGCAGGACGAACCGATCCTCGTCGACGCGGCCCGGGGCGATCTCCGGCGTGCGGTCGATGATGATGTTGATGTTGCCCGTCACGAACGAGGTCCCGCGCGCGAAGGCGGTCTGGATCAGCTCCGCGCGCGCGGCGGCGTCGGCCGACCCGGCCTTGACGGGATAGCGCAGCGAGACGAGCAGGATGCCCTGCTGCGTGTAGGCCTGCCCGCTCTCGTCGTTGCCCGGCTGGGCCGGCAGGAGGTTGACCGCCTGATAGGGCACGCTCAGCGCCGGCGGGGTGAACTCGTCGTTCTCCCACGCGGTCGCGATCGAGGGGTTGATCGCCGCAAGCTGGGTCTCCAGCGCGGCTCGGATGGCGACGATGCTCATTCGATCCCCATGCTGGAGACGCCTTCGAGCCCGCCCGCGACACCGTCGACGATCGCGTTGAACTCGAGGGCGGTGATCGCGACCATCCCGATGGGCGCCTGACCCGACCAGCCGTTCTCCAGCCGCCAGGCGTAGGGCAGATTGTTGGTCAGGTAGAGGACGGTCCCGGCCGCCCTCTGAGGGAGCGCCGCGGCGACGCCGCTGAGCGCCCCTTGGCCATCCTTGTCGGTCGTTTCGAGCGTGCCCGAGACCGGACCCCCGACCCCAAGCCGCCAGTTCGCGCGGAACCGGCCCGTGTCGACCGGTGAGCGGACGATGATCCGGCTCGCGAGCTCCAGCGTCACGCCGCGCACGACCTCATCGGCGCGTTCCCCCGCCTTCGCCGCGAACTGCGAGAGAGCCATCTTGAACGGGCCGGACATCAGCGCTTCCGAAGCCGCAGGTAGGCGTAGACAAGCAGCCCGGCGGGCTGGAAGGGCTCGACCGCTTCGATGCGCCAGACCGTGCCGTCGCCGTAGGTCAGCGTCTGGCCGACCTCCGGCAGGGTGATTGCGTTCCCGTCGGTCTTGCGCGGCGAGAGCATGAACCTCTTGTCGCCGACCCTGATCAGCGAGCCGTCGATTTGGTGCGCCCGATACTCTTCCTCGAGGCCAGAGCAGGCCTGCGTCGAGGGGGCGGCGGCGGTCGCGCGGCCGGTCGCAGGATCATAGGTCGAGGCAGCCGTCGCGCTGATCGTGACGGGCTGGCCCTTCCCGCCGGCCGACTTCGGCGCGAGCTTGGCGGCCGCCTGGGCCTGGGCGCGATCGTCGTAGGCCACGATCAGGACCGGGTGAGCCGCAGGCCGCCGGCGGCGCGCAGGAACGGAGCCATCAGGCTGTCGATCACCGGATAGGTCGTCCGGCCGGTCGAGAAGTCCTGATACTCGGTCTCGATCTGGCCGACCTTCTCGCGCTTCACGGCCTGGCTGAGGTCGGGCGAGAGCTCGCCGGCGTCCGCGCGAAGGGCCGCCTCGATGCAAGCCTTCACGACTTCCGGCGGAATCGCATCGCTCGGATAGTAGTCGACGAAGGCAACGTCCCGCCGCGGCACCTCGTAGCGCGGCCAGTCCAGCGCCTGGGTCGAGGAGACGCGCCGGCCGGCGAGCTGACTGTGGTAGGCCTGCCCGAGATAGTCGGTGCCCTTCCGGAGCAGGATCTCCACCGCGGAATCGGCCCCATAGGTCAGGCCCCGGCCGTCGCAGTGGGCCTTGAAGGCCGCGACCGACGCGAGGCTCTCCGCGTCGGCCTTGCCCGTCCCATCTTCGACGACCAGGGCCATGGATCAGCCCTCCGACTTCGCCGCGCGGCGGGCGAGTTCTTCGGTGATCACCTTGTCGGCGGCCTCGGCGTTGTAGTCGCCTTCGGCGATCGCCCTGGCCAGCTTCACGCGCTGGGTCCAGTGCAGGTCGGCCCAGCCCTCGGGGATCGTGACCTCGCCGCCGGTCTCGTCGGTCTGCTCCTGCGGCAGCACCGACGCGGGGTCGATCTCGGCCTCGGCCGCCGCCGGGTCAGCGCGGAGGCGCTCCAGGGTCGCCGCGAGCTTGGCCTCACGATCGGCTTCCGGCAGGGCGTTCCAGTCGGCAACGCTCAGACCGCTCTCCTTCTGGCTGGCGACCACCAGGCCGCCGAGCTGAACCTTGCGCTCGCCGACCTCGAGGATGGCTTCGAGCACGCTGGAGCCGAGCAGGAAGCCGGGACCCTTCTTGGCGCGGGCTTCCTCGAGCAGCGTAGACAGGGTGGCGTTGTCGGGATGGCCCTCGAACGCCACGTCGAGCAGCGAGAGCTTGGAGAGCAAGTCGGCTCGCTCGGTGCGCCAGGCGCGGAACTCATCGGCGCCGGGCCAGGTCTGGCCGGTCAGGTCGTGGACGACGGTCGTTCCGTCGGCGCCGAGGCTGTAGCCGTCGGGAAGGCTGCCGCCCGGCTCCTTGTCGCCGTCGCGGTCGAGCGGATCGGGCTGCTCGTTAGCAGGCGGCGCTCCGCCGATGGGCTCGGCGACCGCTGCGCGCTGCTCCGCCTCGACGCGCTCCTGCTCCGCCTTGTGGGCGCGGTGCTCGGTCAGCAGGCGCCGCAGGTCCTCGTCGCTGGCGGCCACGATCTGCTCGCGGAACACCGTGACGGCGAGCTCGATCAGCTTGACGCGGCCGATGTGGTCGAAGGGACCCGGCAGCGGCGTGTCGTCGCCGTCGAGGCGCTGGTGAATGGCCGGATCGAACGCCAGAGCGTCGATCAGGACGAACTCGCCCTGACCTTCGGCCCAGGGCTTCACTTTGATGGTGGTCATGGGGGTCTCCCTGTTTTCGCAGAGGCGTCCGGGGGTCGGGCGTCTGTGGGAAAACAGGGCGGAGGCCGAAGCCCCCGCCCTGCTCATTCCGGGTCGGTGGATCAGCCGAGCAGCGCGCCCGCGTGGCGGGGGGCGATCAGCTTCTTCGCCCAGGCCAGGTTCACCTCGTAGCGGTTCTGGCGCTTCTGCTTGTAGACGCAGAACTCGAAGGTGATCAGGCTCACCGGATCCTGCACGAGGATCACGTCGTCGGCGCTGTCTCCGCCTTCCGGCATGGCCGGCGCGCGGGTGGCGAGCTGGATGGCCGAACGGTGGAAGAACAGGTTCCGCTTGGCCGCAGCCGCCACGGTGATCGCCGTCGCCGACGCCGGGATGGCCTGCATGAGGCCCGGCTCGGCGAGGGTGATCGAGCCGCCGTTCGAGACGTCGGAGTCGCCGCTGGTGACCAGGTACTTGCGGGTGTCGCCCGCGAAGCTCACGAAGTCGCCCGCGATGATCGTGCCGGTGCCGGCCGGCGCCAGGGTGATCACCGTCGCGCCGATCGCGTAGCCCGCGGTGTTCGTGGTCGCCGAGGCGCCCGTGCCGGCAGTCACCGAGGTGCGGATCGCGGCCGACTGGTGGAGCGCCATGCCTTCCAGCATGCCGAGGCGGCCGTAGCGCAGCATCTCGTCGGTGCCGGCCTCGTTGACCTTGAACAGCGAGGACTGCTTGCCGCGGAGGTTGCGGATCGCGGTCGAGCCCAGGATCAGGTGACGATCCGATTCCGGGGCGCCGTTCTCGTCGAGGACTTCCAGCGCGCCGGCCACGTCCGACAGGTCGCCCGCGGTGCCGAACGGCGTGGTGCCGGCGGTGCCGTAGGCGCGGCTGACATTCGTGGCGAGCTCGGTGTAGAGGTCCGTCTCGACTTCGTTCGTCAGGGTGCGCAGGGCCTGGGTGATGCTGTCCCGGTTGATCCGGTCCAGGGTGCCGGCGGTCTGCAGGCCCTTGGTCTCTTCACCCGTGATGCCGAAGGGCACCGAGCGGGACTTGGCGATGGTCATCTCGACCTTGCCGATGGTGCGCGACGGGGTGTCCGCCGCGACGTTCGCCGGGGTCAGGTCTTCGGCCGCCAGCGCGCCGACCACCGGGGAAGTGATCGTCTGGTTGAGCGCGGCGCGTTCGGCGCTGAAGTCCTGGGCGACGGCGCGGATGAGACCGACCTGCTCGCGGGAAACAACGTCCATGGCTTCGTAGATCACCGGGATGAGACCGGTGAGGGTCAGCGTGCCCATAGGGGCCTCCTTGTCGCTGGTTGGAAGAAGGGGTGGGGGTTAGTCCGAGGCGGATGGCCCGCCGGTAGTTGAGCCATCCGGCCCAGGCGCCGCCCCCGATCCCGGGCACGGCAGGTCTCGTCAGTCGACGATGGCGGCTTTGCCCTCGCGGACCTCGCTGCTGAGCGTGGCGCGCTGGGTGTGGTCCATCTTGTCCCACTCGGCCCGGGTCACGGAGCGCTTGCCGCCGTTGTTCCCGCCGCCGCCGTTGTTCGCGCCGCCGCCGGCGCCGACCTGGCCCTTCAGGATGTGGTCCTTGAACGGGTCGGCTCCGATGAGGAGCTCGAGGGCCTCGTCGAAGTCGGCGACCTCGCCCGGACGCGCGCGGGAGAACAGCTTGTTCCCGGCCGCGTCGTAGGGGACGACCTTGCCGTCCTCGACCTTGAAGTTCTGGCCATAGGTGCTCTGCAGCATGTGCCGCGGCACCGCGACCTTCTCGGAGACGAACTTCGAGTTGGAGAAGGAGCCGCCGATCAGGGCGGTGTCGAGTTGGGTCTTCAGGGTGTCGCGCTCACCCGTGATGTTCTTGATCTGCTCCTCGGCGGCGAGCTTGGCGGCCTTGACCTGCTCCTCGGCCGCGAGCACGGCCGCCCGCTTGATCTCCTCGACCTTGCCGGCGGCGACGAGCTGACCGGCGTCGATGTTGGCGACGGTCTCCAGCGCCTTCTTGGCGGCCTCGGGATCCTCGATGCCCTCGAAGCCCTTCAGCTTGGCCTCGGCCGCTTCCTTGGCCTCGCGGTGGCCCTTGGCCTCGCCGTTCAGCCGCGAGATCGTCGCGACGGTGGCGACCGCATCGAACGGCACGTCCTTGCCGTCGTCGTGGGTGTAGACCGGCTTGCCGTCGACGACGACGACATGCCCGGCTTCGTCGAGCTTGAGCTTCATGGTGGTGCTTTCTCCGGCATCCGCCGGTGGCAGAGGGCTATCTGGCCCGCGCGCCCCGCTCGATCCCGAGCACAGGGCATGAAAAAGCCCGCCTGGTGAGGGCGGGCTGGTGAACGGCGTCGAGCGCCGATCTCGGTGGCCGCGTGAGCGGCTCTACTTCGGTGAACTAGGCGAGGACCACGTACTCGCCCTGCGCCAGGCAGAGCGCGCAGACGATCTGCTTCTGACCGCCGGCCGGCTTGCCGTTCCGGAGCTCCATGCCGAGCTTGACCTCGACCACGGCGATGCTCGTGCAGCGGTTGCACCTGATCTGCGAGGGCGGCTTCGGATGCTTCCGCAGGCGAGCCCGCATCCGCTCCTTCCGCGTCTCCGGCGCAGGCGTGCCGTCGATCACCTTGAAGGGCGACGGCTTGCCGGTCACCTAGCGAGCGCCCGCTTCGGCGGCCAGAGCGACGGCCCTGCGAACCGCCTCGGCCGGCGTGGCCGCGTTGGCGCCGTGTCGTTCGGTCCCGCTACCGGGCTGCGCGTCGACCTGCGCCCACCAGTGATCGCCCCGGCCTTCGAGGACGACAGACCAGCCCGGATGGGCCGTCGCTAGCTCAGCGAGTTGGGCCTCCAGGCCCTCAAAGGTCTTCAACTGCTTGCCCCTACGCCGCGGCCTTTTCGACCTCGGCCCGAACCTCGTCCTCGTTCGCCGTCGGATGCAGGCGCATGTACTCGGCGACCGTCTCCTCGACAGTCCAACCGTCCGACATGCGCCAGCTCGCCGAATACAGGCCCGCCGGAGTGTAGGTCGAGAGGTCCTTCACGCGATCATCTCAAGTTCGATGACCCGGAAGGGCCGGCTGACGCCGAACATGTCCCGGATCACCTCGGTGGTCTTCCTGACCACGATATACCGCAATCCGGGCTGGAAGAGCACCTCTTCCTCGCCGGGGTTGAGCGTGATCGGCTCGATGTGGGCGCCGTAGGCCGGTTTCCTGATCCGGAACAGCACATCGGCCGCACCGGCGAACTTGAGCGCCTCGAGGCGATCGAGGCTGAACGAGCCCATCTGCTGGCCGATATCGAGGGCCTCGCCCATGCGAGCGACGCGCCAAAACCGGTCAGCGACGCGCTGCTGACGCGAGGGGCCGCGCCAGACCTCCCCCTTCGCTTCGGGTAGGTCGGCGATGCCCCGCGCGATCATCGCGGCGAGTTGGCGGTCCTGCAGTTCGGCGCCGCCCTCCCGCAGGCGCTTGTTCATCGGGCCATAGTCCTCGCCCGTGTAGAAGCGGATCGCCGCGAGGTCCTGCGGCCTGGCGTTCCAGCCGTTCCAGCCCGCGATCCTCGTCACCGTCCGCAGCGCCGCATCCCGCTCCTCGGCCGAGCCGTAGGCCCGCGAGAGGAGCTTCATCTGGGCTGGCTCGTCGTCCAGGAAGCGCGCGATCGCGTCCTTGGGCTTGCCCGGCGGCGGCTTGATCGGATGGCTCAGGCCCGCGCGCTCGAATCCGGCGGCGTCGCGCGCCTGAAGCTGGGCCAACGTGAGCACCTTGCCCTTGTCGTCGGTGAACCGGTCGACGGTGAAGCCGCCCGATCTGAACAGCGCGCCCCGGCTCTTGCCGAGAATCTGGTCCTGCACGGCCGCCGGTTGCTTCCGAAGCCACTCGGAGTAGGACGGGAACTCGAAGGGCTTCACGCCCGGAATGGGATCGAGCACTGGCACCGAGACCGAGCGGCAGTTCGGATGCCGGGGCGGCATGGGCCCCTTGCCGAGCGGGAATTTCTTCCCATGCAGCGAGGCGCAGGTGATCGTCGTGCGCATGTCGAGCGTCGCGACGAAGCGCCAGGCCCGAACGATGTCGCTGTTCGCCTCCCAAGTCGCCTGGGCGGCCACGTTGGCGGTGTGGGTCAGGGCCGTGCGGACCATCGTCTCGGCGCCGCGCCGGTTCACCTGCAGGATGCCGTCCTGGTAGCCGGCGGCCTTGGTCCCCCGGATTGCCCGGACGATCTCCGCCGTCGGACGCCCTTCGATGAAGCCCTGCCGGACCGCGTCCCGCACCCGCCTGGCCGCGCCTGCGTCGGCCTCGGCGAGCCACTCACGCAGGAAGCGCCCCTGAAAAGGCCGGGCGTTCACCGCCGCGACGATCTGCTCGATGGGCGGCAGCGGCGAAAAGCCGACCGTCACCTCGGGAACCGTCAGACCGGCCAGGCGGAGCGAGAACTCAGCCTCGGCGCCGGCGAGGTCGCGCACTGAGGCGTTGACCCGATCGGCGATGAGCGACCAGCCCTCGCTCTGGATGCTCCGGAGCTCGCGCAGCAGGGCCTCCAGCCGCGCGCCGGCCACGGTTTCGTTGTCCGTCCGCTCCAGACGGCGGGCGATCTCGACCTCGGTGCGCTTGAGCAGCGCGAGAACCTTGCGCACCACGCCGTTGCTGTATCGGCCGAGGCCGATCCGGTGGTGAACGGCGAGGTCGTGGGCGACCTCCGGGCTGATCGCCATGTCAGGTCGCCGGCCGTTCAGCCAGCAGCCCGCCCCAGGTGTCGTTCACGGCCTCGATCAGGCTCTGGGCGATCGCCTGCATCGCGTACGCCTCGAACTCCTTGGATGGCGAGGCCTCGTTCATGTGGTGGCGCACGAACTGCCAGACGTGCGTCGCCTCGTGGACGATCAGGCCGATGAGCTCGCCACGGGTGCACGTCATCGCGAGCTCCGGCCGGATCGTGACCAGGGCGCAGACACCATACTTCGCGTCGACGAACTCGGTGCAGCAGCCCGCGGCCGTCGGATACGGGCAATCTCCGGCGCCCAGGCGCTTAACCTCTGCCTTCCACGCCCGCTCGGACGGCACCCACCCGAACTGGACCGTCTGCCAGCCCCGATCGAGCCAGTGGACCTGATCGCGGCCCGGCTTAGAGCGGCTCACGACCCGGCGCCTCCGGCCGGCGGCGGGTCGCCGTCGATGATCTCGTCGTCGAGACCTTCGTTGTCGTCCTCGTCGCCGGCCATGCTCTCGCGCTCGACCTTCTCCGCCTCGTCCTCGGCGTCGACATCGGCCGCGAGTTCACCGCGGCGCTTCATCTCGGAGATCGCCCGCTCCTTCGAGATCAGGCCGCCCTGCTGCATCGACAGGACCAGCTGTCCGCTGGCGGCCGCGAGCGTGGCGGCGCCGAAGTCCTTGAACAGCGAGACGTGGCCGCCCTGCGGGAGGCTCGCGTAGAGGGCGGTCAGGTAGAGGGCCTGGTCGAGACTGTCCTCGAAGTTCTCGACGATCCGCTGGAGATCGCTCTTGTTGGCCTCGGCGTCGTTCGCCGATTCCGTGGCCGAGCGCTCGCCCGGCTTCTTCACCAGCAGCTCGGCGCCGGCCTGGATCATCTGCTCCTCGAGCGCGTCGAGGCTCTCCTGGCCGGCCTTGATCGCCTGGCCGGTGTGCTCGACCCACTTCAGGTCGGAGCCGGCGGGACCCTTGACCGCCGAACCCGCTCCGAGGGTGAGCTCGGTCTTATCGTCCGCGCCCTGCAGGAACAGGATCGGCACGCGGGCGACGTGCAGGATGTTGTCCTGGTCGCTCTGGCTCTGCCAGTGCTTCACGTTCAGGAAGGCCAGGTCGAGCAGCGGCGAGACGCCGTTCATGAAGCCCCGGCGGGCGCCGTAGATCGGCACGAAGGGGATGACCGAGAGGCCGGTCTTGCCCTCCTCGATGAGCTCCCATTCCTTGCCGGCCTGGGGCTTGTCGGCTTTCTGCCAGACAGCCCACGCCCCCGGCGTCAGCACGCGGACGCGCTCGACGGTCTTCTCGCCGAAGTCGCCGTCCTCGACGGTCTCGCTTTCGAGGATCCGCAGCTGAGTGAGAACCCGGCGGCCTCTCTCGGTCTTGGATCGCCAGCCGAGCAGCTGGTTGTGCTTCACCCGCACCCAATACGGGCGGATGTCGGCGGCCTTCTGCTCCGCCAGGGTCACGACCGCGCCGGCGGGCTGAACGGGCTTCGGCGCCTCGACGAGGATGCCGCCCAGGCCGTAGGTCAGGCCCTCCTCGAACATCTCGGCGGCGAAGGTGTGCAGGTTGACGCCTTCGCGGTCGATGTCGTCAGCCCAGCCCGGCTGCGCGGGCGCATCCTTGGTCGCCGGCTTCCCGGCGATCTCGACCGGCACGTCATCGCCGAAGCTCAGCGCCTTCGAGAAGGGCTTGCCGACCATGACCGAGACTGTGCGGCGAAGCGCCGGGAACAGGGTCGAGGTGTCCAGCCTGGCCTTGTAGCTCTCCTGGTCCTCGGCAGGCCACTTGGGGAGCAGGGTCTCCTTGGCCGCGCGCATCGACCGCGTGCCGCCCATCAGGGCTTCGAGCATGGGCCAGTCGGCGCTCAGGCCGGAGACGGCCGCCGACTTGGCGTTCACGGCTTCGGCCATCTGTGCTCCTACAGTCTGAGGCGTTTGACAGACACAGGCGGGGGTGCGAGCGCGATCTCGTTGAAGGCGTCAGCAGCGGCATCGACCTGGTCGTCGTTGACGCCGGCGGGGAAGACCTCGATCTCATCGAGGAAGTCCTCGATCCAGCCGTCCTTCACCGGATCGCCCGTTTCGAGGATGTAGACGTTGCCGACCTCGGCCTGGACCGCGAGCGCCTTGGCCCGCACCTCCTTGGAGCCGGTCACAGGCTCGAACTTCACCGCGTGACCGGCCAGCTGCTTCACGACTGTCCGGACGTAGGACTTGCCGGCCGAGCCGGGGTCTTGCGGCAGGCGGACAAGGCAGCCGCTGGCGTGCTGGACGCGATCGCCGTCGGCGAGGGCCTTCACCTCCGCCTCGACCTTGCTCGGCGACCAGCGGCCGCGTTTGGCGTGGACGATGACGAACGCGCCCTCGGGGCCGTCGCGGGTGATCTTCACGCCAGCGGTGAAGTCGGCGTCGTCGCCTTCGCTGGCGGCGAAGTCCCAAGCCCGGACGAAGCGGTTGCACCCCAGCGGGAGCGCGCCGACCCGGCGGAACCAGCCACGTTCGAACATCCCGCCTTCACGCGGCGCGGGTCGCTGCTGGTACTGCCCCGCCCAGGCGTAGGCGCCCTTGTCCTTCTTGAGCTTCGCCACCGTGTCGGCGGGGAAGCGCTCCGGAAAGAGGAGCTCGCCGTCCTCGGTGCGAGGATCCTCGAAGATGATCTCTGGCGACCCGTCGTTCGCGGGCCGGAGCACGGTTCGGCAGCGCCGGCCGGGCTCGAACTCCATGGGGAGTTCCAGATGGACGTAGCCCATCTCCTTCGCCGCGGCGGCGCAGTCGCCCTGGTGGAGCCGCTGCATGATCAGGACGATGGCGTCTTCGGTCATGTCGTTGAGGCGGTCGGAGATCGCCTCGCGCATGATCTTGACCGTCTTCTTCCGCTGAACGTCGCTCTCGGCGCCCTCGGTGTCGTGCGGGTCGTCGATCTTCACCCGATTGGCGCGACCGCCGGTCATCTTCGAGAACGGCCGGGCCTCGCACCATCCCGTCGCCGTGTTGGCGAACTTGGAGATGGCGTTCGTGTCGGTCCGCAGCGCCACCGGCCACAGGGCCTGATACTTCTCGCTCGTCACGAGATCGCGGAGCTTCTGGTTGTCCCGGAAGGCGTTCTTCTGGCTGAACGAGGTCGCCAGCACCTGGATGTGCGGCATCCCCTTGGGACCCCACTCCCAGGCAGTCCAGAAGACCAGCAGGAGCGACTTCATCATGCCCGGCGGGACCGTCATGAGCAGCCGCTTGATGTCGCCGCGCGTGACCGCCTCTAGGTGGTCGCACATCGCCATCAGCGCCCAGCCACCCTTGAACTTGGCGACCGGTTCGAGGACGAACCAGAACTCCTTGATGAAGCCGTACAGCGACGAGCAGCTCGCGAGGATCGTGTCCCGCTCGGTCTGAAGTCGCCTGGCCTCGCGTCGACGGTGCTCCTCGCGGAGGAGCTCCAGATAGCGCTCGGCCGCGTCGCGGGTCATCACGCGGCCGTCGGCGAGCTCGATCAGCCGCGACATGTCAGCTGTCCCCGGCGGGGTCCGCCTGCAGCGCGGCGATCTCGGCCGCGATCTCCGCATCGGTCATCTGCCGGACACGGCCGGTGACATCGACCCGCTGGACCGGCGCCGACTTCGGAGCCATCCGGGCCGTCGCCCACTTGGTCGCCTCGAGGTAGGCCCGCGCGCCGGCGGCATCGACCTTCTGGCCGTTCACCTTCAGACCGAGCGCCGCCGCCTTGGTGACGGTGAGCACGTCCTCCTGATAGTGCTCGGCCCGCTGTTCCTTCGCGCGCGCGTACTGTTCGCGCAGCCCGTCGTCGCCGTCGATGAACGTGTGCGTCGACGGGGCGTGGAGCCCCAGCTTCGCGCATGCCGCCCTGAGCGACTTGCCCTCGGCGATGAGCTCCATGATCCGGGGCACGTCCTCGACGATCGGGCGCCTCTGTCCCTTGTCCTCGGGCTTCGGCATGCGGTCAGGCTCCTTTGGTTCGGCGCGCGCCCTTTGCCTCTGCCTGCTCCTCGATGAGCCAGCCGCCGAAGTCCCCGAAGCGGAACCACTCGACCGCGCCTGGTCCGAGTTCGGACGGGGCGAGCGGACGCTGGACACCACTGAGCGAGAGCTCCTTGGCGACGATCTCCCCCGCGTCGACGCCGGCTGCGACCTTGCCCGCGAGGGCGAGACGCCAGAGCACGGTCGCGGGATAGCCCGAGCCGGCCTCGATCTTCTCGAAGACGACGAGGGCGCCGCCGGGGCGCAGAGCTGCGCGCATCCGCCCGATCATCGCCACGCGCTCACGGCGTGGGATGAACATCAGGGTCAGGAAGCACACGATCAGGTCACAGGAGGCGAAGTCGACGCTCGCCGCATCGGCGACCATGACCTGGCCTGGGCCGGTGTAGCGCTCGGCCATTTCGGCGCTCGCCTCGATCCCGATCAGGGTCGCGTCGCGGGCGCGCAGGGTTTCGGCCAGGGCCCGGCCGACATTCCCGGTCGAGCAGCCCACGTCATAGACGAGGCCGCCGGCGGGGATGTAGTGCCGGGCGATGTGGGCGACCGCGCCTGTGGCGAGGTCATACCAGGGCAGCTGCTCGCGCACGTGCTGATCGAACGCGGCCGCGACGCCCTTGTCTTCGAAGGTCCAGCCTCCGGCGCCGGGGATCCTCATCGGCCGGCCTCGCGGGCGGGGATCAGGATGCGATCGCGCACCGCGGCGGCGATGTGGCTCATCATCACCGGCGGGACCGAGCGGCCCATGCGCTCCCACTGCTGGGAGTAGTTGCCGGTCAGGATGAAGTCGTCGGGAAAGCCGCAGATGCGCCGGAGCTCGGCGATCGCGAACTTGCGCTTCTCCGTCGGGTGGGTGACGCCGGCGGTCGAGGGCGCGCCCCCGGCAGCGGTGATCGTCGGCGACGGAGCGTCGGCGTCGGGCCTGACGAGCTGGAAGAACCGCTCGGACTGGCCGCCCGGCGCGAGCTTGTCCCACTCCTCGCCGATCGCGTACCGGCTGATGTCGGTCTCGGTCTCGACGTGGATTTGGTGCGGGCCAGAGCCCTTGGCCCCGGCGATGATCGTCGGCGCCGCGCGGTCGATCGAGAGCGGCGAGCCGCGCGCCCCGAAGTTGGTCGAGGCCGGGCCGTGCTCGGCCGACATGACCCAGGGCAGCGCGTCCCGGATCGAGTAGCGGTAGGGCAGCGGCGTCGGGTGAACCGGATCAAGCGCCAGGTCCTCGCGGACACCGACGAAGATCAGGCGCTGACGGGCCTGCGGGACGCCGAGCCACTGGGCGTCGAGCAACCGGGCCGAGACCCGATAGCCCGGCGCCTTCAGGGCGGCGAGGATTTCGAGGAAGTAGCCCTTGGCCTTCCCCTTGATCAGACCCGAGACGTTCTCGGCGACGAAGACCTTGGGCCGGAGCCCGTCGATCAGGCGCGCGTACTCGAAGAACAGGTCGTCGACCCGCTGGCGGGTGTCCGAGTAGTTCTTGACCTGGCCCCAGGCGGCCTCGCGTTTGCCGGCCGTCGAGAAGGACGCGCACGGCGGCGAGCCGTCCAGAACGTCGAGCTCGCCGACGGCCAGGCCGGTGGCCGCGAGGATGTCTTCGGCCTTCACCTCGCGGATGTCGCGGGTGTCGACCTGGGTCCTGCGCGAGCAGTTGGCCCGGTAGGTCTCGACGGCCGCCGGGATGAACTCCGAGGCCCAGGCCACGCGGAAGCCGGCCATCCTGTAGCCGGTCGAGGATCCGCCGCAGCCAGCGAAGGTCGAGGCAACGGTGAAGCCGTTCCACGGCAGGGCGGCGATCTCAGCCATGCTCGGCACGGCGAAAGGCGGCTTGATCACGCAGCCTCGCCCGACCAGGCGTAGCCACACTTGGGGCACTTGTGCTCGGTCTCGATGTCCTCCCCGTACTCGGGGAAGGCCTCGGGGGCCTGAGCGGCCTCGACGGTCTCGCGCAGGAGCTCGTCGAGCTCGTCCTCGCCGAATCCGATCAACGAGAGGTCGGCGGTCCCGCCCTCGAGCGAGCGCAGCTCGGCAGCGAGGACATCGAGGTCCCAGCTGGAGTTCAGCGCCAGCTTGTTGTCCGCGATCACGTAGGCCCGCCACTGATCGTCGGTCAGGCCCCGGAGGGTGATCGTCGGGACGGTCTCGCCATCGGGCGTCGGCAGGGCCTGGCCGCGCGAGAGCAGGAGCTCGACGGCCTCGAAGCGGCCGTGGCCCGCTCCGATCGTCTCCTCGTCGTCGCGCAACAGGATGGGGTTGGTGAACCCCCACTCCAGAATCGCCGCGGCGATCTGCTCGACCTGCTCCGGCGGGTGCCGGCGGGCGTTGCGCCCATATCTCTTGAGGTCGCCGGGCCTGCGATAGACCACGGCGAGGGGTTCCCGCGCCTTCGACGCGGACTCGCTTTCACGCATGACAACTGCCAGAAGCTGCCCCGCCCAGTGCTGGGTGGCGGGATGGCCGAGAGACGGCCGGCTCAAGGTCATGCGAGCCCCAAGCTCGCGGTTCAGGGTGTTAGCGCACCCTGGCCCCCGTCCCTTCCACAGGACAGGGGTAGATCGTCGGCCTAAGCGGCCGGAGGCGCCGGCGGCTCCATCTGAGCGATCAGCTCGTCGCAGAGCAGCAGCGCGCCCTCGTAGGTCCGGCCCTTGTTGTCCGCCTCGACGATGACCGAGCGGGCCTCATCGCGGCGAGCCCGGATGATCTCCAGTTCGCTGAGCAACTGGGTCCGCCGCTCCTTGACCTGGTCGAGAGTGACGAACGCCGGGGCGACGGCCTCGGGTTCGGGCGCCGGCGGAGTCTGCTCGACGGCGGGAACGGCTTTCGGCGCTGCGCGCTTTCTTGGCGCACGCGCCTTGGGGGCATCGGCCACGGGTCGACCTCGGATTTTGGGGGTGCGGAAACGAAATAACCCCGGCCCGGTGGCGCGGGGCTCTTCGTGCTGGACGCAAAAATGTCCGTTAGGCCCCCATGAAGGAAACCGCGTCCGCCGTCAACTAATGGACCGTTAACGCGCTGCGGTCGCTACATCTGGTCACAGCATCCCGAAGCCCTCGGCCAGGATGCCAAGCGCCTCCCGCAGCTTGAGGGTCAGCCGGATCGCCCGGCGCCGGCCGGGAGCCAAGCTTCGGATCGTCATGCCCTTCGCCGCGACCTCGACGAGCACGTAGACCCCTTCCTCGCCAAGCTCGGCCCGGACGCGATCCTCGAGGCGGCGCACGACGCCGGCGAATTGCGCCCGGTCCTGTATCGCCGCGACGACCCGGCTTGAGAATGCGTCCTTGGGCGGCTTGCCGCGTCCCATGTCCTCCGGGTTGACCGCGTGCAGCACGCCCTCCGGATCGCAGAGCTCGTAGAGGTCCCGGTAGCGCATGCCGGCTGCGCGGCACGTCTCGCTGATCGCCGGGAGCATCGGGGTGCCGTCGCGATTCCGCCGGACCCGCCCGTCGATCGTCAGGTGCATGGTCGCCAGCGTCTCCAGCCCATCGCGCGAGGTCACGACTGGGCGGACCAGGTGCTCGCGGATCTTCACTCGCTCGCCATTGCGCCAGACCTCCGCGCCGCCTTCGACCACCGGGGTGTCGACATCGACCTCCTCGATGAGCACTTGGCCACCGCGGAGCGCCTCCAGCTGGGCGAGCTCGGTGATCCGGGCCTGCCCCCATTCCTCTTCCTCGCGCTGGGCCAAGGCCTGAAGGATAGCGAAGCGCTGATCGGCGAGGCGCAGGCGCTTGCCGTTCAGGATGCGCATCTGCTTGCGGCGCTTCTTCACGCCCTCGATGCCGCGCGCCTGGTCGATGTCGGCGTTGATGGCCGCGAGGTCGATGTCCAGTTGGTCGAGCGCATCAAGCTGCTCGGAGCGGAACACCTCCCGATCTCGCGCGGCAGGATCCTGCACGGTCGCGGTGGTCCGGGCCGCTCGATCGGCCAGCGAAGCCGCCAGACGGTCGAGCCGGTAGATGCGTTCGATCCCTGCGACGAGTACCCGGAAGGCGCGGCCCGGCGAGGCCTCGTCGATCGGCGAGCGCTTCGGCCGTTCCGCCAGCGGGCTCGCCGGGGTCTTGATCTGCTGGCTGTTCACGCTGCCCTCCCGACTAACTCGCGCCGCTGTCCCTGCAGCCGCAGGAGCGCCGCCGCGCCGGTCGGAGAGCCGGCGTCGGCCTCCGCCTCGCGGATCGCCCTGTCGAGAGCCGAGAGCGCGACGAGGCGGTCGAACGCGTCCGCCCATGCACTGAAATTCATGTTCAGCCCCGGACCCGCGACGGTGCGCGCGAGGTCGAGGAGTTGCTCCGGCCGAGGCCGGGACGAGTCGCCGAGCTGACCCGCGATCAGCCAGTCCGCGACAGGGCGCAGGAGCTCGTCGCCGAAGCCCTCGACCGCGAGGGCCTCATCCCGGCCTTCCAGCCACTCGGGGTTCTGGGCGGCCAGAACCGCGACCGCGGCCGCGTCGGGCCGGGGAAGGTCAGAGAGCGAGCGCGCGGCCTCCTTGGCGGTCGAGCTCGCGCCTCCGAGCGGCAGGCGCTGGGCCTGGCCCGGCTGGCGGCGGGGAAACAGGATCGCCAGACGCTGGGTGAAGTCGTCCCGGTAGGCCTGCGCGAGGTCCTCGTCGGTGATCTGGCCGGCCACGGCCCGCAGGCGCGTGCGTAGGGCCGCCCGGCGCTCAGGGGTGTCGAGCGGTTCGGCGTCCCGCTCCCGCGCGAACAGGGCCTCGACCAGCGGCGCCGAAGTCGAGAGCTGCTGACGCAGGGCAGCGGCGCCCCGCTCGCGCAGGATGTCGTCCGGGTCCTTGCCGCCGGCGAGCGCGGTGAAGCGCAAGGACCGGCCCGGCCGGATCAGCGGCAGGGCGCGGTCGATCGCCCGCCCAGCCGCCCGGCGCCCGGCCGCGTCGGCGTCGAAACTCAGCGTGGGCTCGGGGTGCAGCCGCCAGAGCGCATCGAGGTGCTCCTCGGTCAGCGAGGTCCCCATGCTGGCCACGGCCGCGACGCCCGCCCGCTGGCTCGCGATCGCGTCGAGGTAGCCCTCGACCACCACTAGCGGCGCCGTCGGCTCGGCCTGCAGGAGCCGCCGGGCCTCGGGCAGCCCGTAGAGCACCTGGCTCTTGGCGAAGACCTCGGTCTCGGGGCCGTTCAGGTACTTGGCCCTGGCCTTCGGATCGAGGGCCCGGCCGCCGAACGAGACCACCCGTCCCCGGGCGTCGGTGATCGGGAAGATGATCCGGTCGCGGAAGCGGTCGAAGGCCGCGCTCCCGTCTTCCGGCGCGACCAGGAGCCCGGCGGCGACGAGGGCCTGGGGCATCGCGCCCTTGGCGACGAGGTAGTCCTTCAGCCCGGTGCGGCCCGAGGGGGCAAGCCCGATCCGGAAGCGCGCCCACTCCGATTCCGGCAGGCCGCGCCGGGTCAGGTAGGCCCGCGCGGCCTCGCCGGCCGGACGCCGGAGCTCGGCCTCGAACCAGACGGCCGCGAGCTCCAGCCAGTCGGTCAGGCTCTGGCGGGCCTTCTCCCGCTCGGCGCCGGCCGGGTCCGCGTCGGGCACGGCCATCCCGGCCTCGCCGGCCAGGCGCTCGACCGCCTCCCTGAACGTCAGGCGTTCAGTCTCGATCAGGAAGTCGATCAGGTCGCCGTGCTTGCCGGACGAGAAGTCGTGCCAGAACCCCTTGTCGTCGTTGACGAAGAAGCTGGGGGTCCGCTCGTTCGTGAAGGGCGATTTGCCGACGAACTCGCGGCCCGACCGCTTCAGCGGCACGGTCCTGCCGATGAAGTCCGAGAGCCGAACCCGGCCCTTCACGTCCTCGAGGAAGCGGTCGTCGAGCCTGCTCATGCGCTGACCCTCTCGGGCTGGCCGGCCAGGAGGTCGCCCGTCCCGGCGAAGGGCTCGAACCCGAACCGGCGCTGGATGTCCGCCCGCACCCGGCAGCCCTCGGCGCCCGGTCGCGGGCCGCGCTCGCCGCGCCACGAGCCGGGATTGTCTCGGAAGTCCTCCATCCAGCTGATCTGCTGGCGCTCGGCGAACGCCGCCGAGTCCGAAGCGGGGTCGAGCAGCGACGGCACGTAGAGCTCCCAGCGGCCATCGCGCAGCCACCGATCCATCGCCGGCACGAACTTGCCGCCGTCTCGCTGGGTGTCCGGCTCTGCGGCGTAGCGCTCGACGGCCGCCAGAAGCTGGCCTTCGCCACCGGCCTGTTCAGCCGCTGCGCGCCACGCCTTCTCGGCCTTCGCCCGGCTGGAGCGTTTGCGCCCCCACTCCGGGAAGGCCTGCCAGGCCCGGCCGAACAGCAAGGAGGTCGCGCGCTGAGGAGAACCGTCAGGTTCTCCGATATGGTTATGGTTATGGTTCTGGTTGGTTGGAATTCCGTTCAACGGCTTTTCATCGTCCGTTGACGCCTTGTCCTTGTTTTTGCTCGCCCTTTTCGCAGCGCTCGCTTTTCCGGCCGTTTTCGACCCTCTGACGACGCCTTCGTACTTCGCGATCTCCGCAGCAGCTCGCTTCTGGGTCAGGTGCCCGCCCTTGACCGTGAAGAAGTCGAGCACCACGCCCTCGACCTTCGACCATTCCGAGGGGGTCATCTGGGCGATCCGGGCCAGCTTCGCGGGGTCGCGCGGCAGCCGCCCGCCGGCCCGCCAGAGAGCCATCAGGAGCAGCAGATAAGCCCCGTGCTCGACCGTGCTCAGGTGGGTCGTGTCGGCCAGGTAGTCCGCGATGTAGAGCTTCATGTACGGCGGTGCGGACATCAGAGCAGCCCTCCCTCGGGTTCGTGGTCGCGGATGGCGTTGCGGGCCATGTCGCCCCAGAGCTCGACCGTTCCGCAGTTGCCCTCGCGGACCTTCAGCAGGATCGCTTCGACGGTCTTGCTGCGCTTGCGGCGGTCCCACTCGGCCCAGGTGACCTGGCTGGCGGCCGTCGTGCCTTCCTTCGGCTCCGGCTCGCGGGCGGCGTAGTAGGCGTCGCGGTAGACCCCGATCACCACATCGGCGTCCTGCTCCCATGCGCCCGAATCCCGCAGGTCCGAGAGCATCGGGCGCTTGTTCTCGCGCTTCTCCGTCTCGCGGTTCAGCTGGGCCAGGGCGAGGATCGGCAGGCCGAGCTCGTCGGCGAGCTCCTTCAGCCCGTTCGAGATTTCCGTCTGGTCCTCGTAACGGGACCGGCCGCCGCGGTCGGCCCGCAGCAGGCCCGCGTGGTCGACCACGATCAGGCCCGTCTCGATCCCCTCCTTGTCCCAAGCGGTCTGCTGGCAGCGGACCAGCGAGCGGAAGGCCGAGAGCGAAAGACCGGGGCGCTTGAGCATCGCCAGCGGGTGGGTCGCGAGCGCGGTCAGGGACCGGTCGACCATCTGCCGCTGCCGGAACTCCAGCTTGCGGTCGCGGATGTCCGAATAGGCCGGCGCCTCGCGCGGGCTCTCGTTGAAGCAGATGCTCGTGACGTGCCGGCGGGTCATCTGCTCGACCGACATCTCGCCGTTGATCTCGATGACGCCGATGCCCTCGTGCGCGACGTTCAGGGCGATCTCGGCGGCAAGGGCCGACTTCCCCATCGAGGTGCGCCCGCCGAGGACGATCAGGTCCCCGGGCATCATCCGGCCCATCTGGCGGTCGAGGTTCTCCAGCCCGGTGCTCAGGCCGCCGCCGTAGGCCTCGGGATTGTCGAGGTAGTCGACGATCCGCGCGGCGGCCTGGGCGGCCGTGGTGAACTCCAGCTTGGGTCCGCCCAGCTGCAGGCCGTGAAGGGCGCGCTCGGCCTTCTCGACCAGCCCTCCGGCGTCGCGCGTCCGGTCTGTGCAGGCCTGGGCCATAATCTCAGCGCCGACGCGGACGAGCTCGCGCCTGGTGGCGTGCTCGGCGATCTCGCGCGCGTAGTCGGCCGCCACGTCGCCGAGCGGAGCCCGGCCGGCCAGCGTGGTCAGGTAGCCGAGCCCCCCGAGGTCGACGAAGGCCGCGTCGCCCGCGAAGTCGTCAGCGAGCAGGATCGGCTCGGCCCGGTGGCTGCGGCGGAGGCGCGCCTCGATCGCGTCGAACAGGCGCTGGTGGAACGGCTCGTAGAAGTGGTCGGCCAGCAGGGCGTCGCCGATTCTCTCCAGCGAGTTGTTGTCGACGAGCAGGATCCCCAGCAGGGCTTGCTCGGCCTGCAGGTTGAAGGGTCCCTCGGGGATAGTCGTACTCATGCTTTCGGACGCTTTCAACGCGCTGCTCCTGGAGCGACGCTAACGGGACCGCGGCGCCGCGCGGTTTTCTCAATTCCGGGGTCTACAGGCGCTTGGCCACATGCACCGGGCTCCCAGAGCAGCTTGTCCTCGGTCGGGTGCTTGTCCGTCCGACGGCGCGAGGGCGTGTCCCAGCTGCGGCCCTTCACCTCGGCGACGACCCGCCAGCCGGCGGCCCGCAGCGACGCGCCTCCCTCGCTGGCGAGCGTGTAGGTCCCGAGCCTGCGGTAGCCGAGCGCCAGAACCGCCTTCGCGGCCCGGCCGTAGAGGAACGAGCAGGCGTCCTTCGTCCCGTCCGTGCAGAGCCGCGTGACCTCGGCCGTGAAGCCGTCCTGCCGGCCCTTGGCGACGGGACGGCCGACGATCACCACTCCGCAGAGCCGGTCGCTCTCGAAGGCGCCGATGCTGAACAGGTGACCGACCGGCGGCGTGTGGTGGCGATGGTGCTGCGACACGAACGCGGCGGCGTCCCTAAACTCGATCCGGCGGTGCTGGAGGCGTCTCGTCATGCCACGGCTCCGAACAGGCCGTGGGCCGCCTGGGCCGCTGGGTTGATCCAGAGCACCTCACGCCGCGGCCGCGCGCCGTCGGCCAGGGCGGCGTATTCGAGCCGCTCCCAGCCCTTGAGCCGGTCGTCGTAGAGGTCGCAGGCGTAGCCGCTCAGGACGACCATGCCCTTCACCGAAAGCAGGAGCTCGAGCATCTCGACGTGCTCGGCGTCGGTCATCTCATGGCGGTAGACGCCATCGGCGTTTTCGCCCGAACCGCGCCGCACACGTTGGCGAGTCTCGTGGGGATACGGCGGGTCCGCGTAGATCAGGGTGTCGATGCCGTCGTGCTTACGGATCACGTCGAGGGCCGGTCGCCGCTCGATGGTCACGCGCTTCAGGCGACGATGGATTTCACCGATGACCGGAGGATAGTTCCCCCAGTCGTGCGCCGGCGTAGTGCCGGCCCGCGTGCTGTTCGCCCGGAAGCCGGTTCGATACGTGCCGGTCGCGCCATCGGCCCCGAAGCCCATGAACGATCTGATCAGCAAGCGCCTGGCCCGCTCGACCGGATTGTCAGAGACCTCATAGGCCCGCTCGAACTCCGTCCTCGAGAACGGGGTCAGGTCGACCATGCGCTCTAGCTTCGCGGCCAGGGCGTCGTCGCAGAGAACCTCGAACAGGTTGACCACCTCGTCGTCGAGGTCGTTGTAGACCTCGGCGCCAGGCGCGCGGGGCTTCTGCAGCAAGACGCTCGCTGCGCCGCCGTAGGGCTCGACGTAGCGCCGGTGCGCCGGGAAGTGGCTGATGATCTTCGGCGCCTGGAGCCACTTGCCTCCGAACCAGCGCAGAGCGGGACGCGAGGGAGCTTTCATACGCCGCACATCCCGAGGCACTCGTTGACGAAGCCGAAGCGGCGCTGGTCGGTCTCGGGCTCTGAGAAGTCGATCTCTTCGAGAGGCCGAAGGCTGCGGTGAACCCCCATCTTCGTGGTCCGCATGCCGATGCTCGGGTTCCCGCCACGGATAGCCCGGTCCACGGCTACAGCCCGGTCGAAGTCGGCAGGGCTCTCGGCCTTCATCGCCGCCCATTCGGCATTGCTGCGGAAGGGGCAGAAGACGCAGGCGCTCTTGCCCGGCACTCGGTACTGGCGCTCACGCAGCCAGGCCTCGCAGTCGCGCCGGCTCATCCGGGCTTCGACGAGGGGGTGGCGGTTGTGGATGTACTTGTGCGGCGACTGGGCGAGGCGCTCGATCCCATCCATCGAGATGCCGACCCACATCTCGACCAGCCGAGGCGTCGGTTCGTCTCGACGGAGCCGCAGGAAGTGCCGGATGCTCTGACGAGGCTTCAGCCCAAGGCGCGAGCGGACCTCGGCGATGATAGGGTGGAGCTTGTACTCCTGGGTGCACTGGCGGCGCAGAAGCGCCACTTCGCCGTCCTCGTTCTCGACGAACGCGGGGATGGCGCACCAATCGTGCGAGGTCGTGTTGACCCCCTGCAGGATGTCCGCCTCGAGGTCGCCGGCCTTCACCTCAACGATCGGGAACGAGAGCAGCGGTCGAAGGTAGTCCAGATAGTCGAAGGTGTGCTTCGGATCAGGCGTCTCGGCCCACAGGGCGAAGTCCGGTTTAGGGCCGAGCTCGCCTCGCTCGGCCATCAGGGCCAGCGTCACCGACTGGACACCGAGGCCCAATGACAGGATGCGCAGCCGGGGGGCGTCGAGCGGGCGCGAGAGGCCGTCGTGGTGAAGGGTGATCGGCGTCACAGGTGCGCCCCCACCCAGAGGTCGAGCGCCATGAAGACGCCCGGACGGTTCGGCCCGGGGAAGAACACCTCGCAGAAGAACCGCTCGTGCCGCAGGTAGACCTTGGCCTCGGGCAGCGGCTTGTCGCCGGAGGCGATGCGCTTCCGGATCATCTCGCGGAAGACCGAGCTGCAGGGGGCAGCGCAGGACCAGCTCGACCGGCACCGTCCACTCCTGGAAGGTCGGCAGGCGCTGGGGCGGCTTCTCGGGGATCGGGATAGCGACCGACCCAGGATCCTGTGTGGCAACCAAGGGAGCATCGGTCATTTCCGATTCCTCCCCTTCGCCCGCGTGGCCTCGACGGCATGCCGGCGCGAGAGCGAAGCGTGCTGGGCGCTGGCTTCGTCATGCCCGACCACGGCGGCCAGGCGCTCGCCGGCGAGACGCACGAGCGCGCGCAAGTACGGCTCGGGCCGCTCGAAGCAGCCCATGCCGTGCTCGATGGCCTGGTCGGCAATGTCGTCGATGAAGCCCGTCATCGGCTCACCGTGTTGAAGGTCCGCGACCGGCCCACCGACGGCGCCGAGAGGTTGCGCACGGTGTTGGTGGTCTGCTTCGGCTGCTGGTAGGCGACCTGGCAGTGCTCGCGGCAGTAGACCCGGCCCGGATCCTGCCGTCGGCCGCAGAAGGTGAAGCCTTCACGGGCAGGATCGCCGATGGGCCATTTGCACATGTGGGCGCCGAGGCTCAGCACTGTGGCCGAGCCCGGCGCCTCGTTCCGCTCCGGCGGCAGCGAGGGCGGCTTGTTCGGCTGCGAGGGTTCGGCGCCTTCGTTCCGGAAGTCGAAAGCCGCGACCTCGCGAGTGGGCTTCGGCGGCTGGCCGGCGTGTGTCGCGCGCTTGACCGGGGGAGCGACAGGAGCGCGCACCGGCCTCGGCGCCGCTGGGCGGCTAGGCTTTGAGGTCGTCGGGCGGTCGGCCACGCCGGCCCGGTGGATGATCCCCAGCACGGCGTTGCGGGTCGTCCCGCCGATCCGAGTGGCGATCTGCGCGGCCGAGAAACCGTCCTTCCAGAGACCCTTGACCACGCGCCGGCGGGTGTCGGTCCAGCCGTGGTGCCCCTCCCGCCGGGCGGTCTCGATGTCGGCGTCGGTGTAGGTCGTCGCGGTGGTCATGCGAGCTCCTTCACGGGCGGCCGGATCACGGCGCCGTAGGTTTTGGCGATGCGGTCGAGCTCGGCCTGCGAGACAGCGGCGATGCGCTCCTCAGCGGTGGCCGGCGGCGGCGGGGATGGGGTGAAGACCTGCCGGGGTTTCCGGGTCCGGTCGGAGTGTGCGACGCGACCGGGCACACCGGCGGCGAGCGCGGCGTTCACGGCGCCAAGGGGGATGCCGAGGCGGGTCGCGATCACCTCGGCCGACAGGGCCGGATGGTCGATCGCATAGAGGGCGATGCGCTTGGCCCGGTCCTCTTTGGTCTCGCCCGGCAGGCCGCCGATGAGCTTGCGCCCAGGACGGCCGTAGGAGTGCCGCTCGGTCTTGGGCTTCGGCAGGCGCGGCTCGCGCGGAGCCTTGGGCTCTCGCGGCGTGCGGAGGACCGCGGGCCGGCGCTTCATGCCGTGGCGGAGGAAGGCGATGGTCTTGTCGCGAGCCGCCGGCGCCCAGCAGAGTCCGCAGGTCGCGCAGGCGTCCGTCCCGCCGGTCTGGGCCGGGCAGACGATCACGTCAGGCAGCTTGGGGTCGGTCTCGACGACCACAGAGCGCTGCGGCCCCGGCTCGGCGCGCGAGAACCGGATCGAGAACCGGTCCCAGTGCTTGTCGGAAAGCTCGCGGATCGCGCGGGCGATCGCCTGGCTCTCCTCGTCGTCGGCCTCCTCGCTCCGGGCCGTGTAGCCGAACACATGGAGCTGCGGCAGGAAGTCGATCAGCTGCGCCCACATCTCGACGTAGCCGACCGAGAAGAAGTCCCCGAGGGCGTGAAGCCTGATCAGCAGGCCCTTACGGTTCGCCCGCGCAAGCGTGACGATCTCGGCCTTCATGGCCGGGATGAAGTCCTCGTCCGGCCGGTGCCGGCGGGCGTAGGGCATCGCGTTGCCGTAGCAGTCCGCCCAGACCGGGCAGGACCGCGGACAGGTCGCCCGCTCCTCGAGGGTGACGTGGAAGATCGGCCAGCCGGTGCGCGGGCCCTTGAGGACCTGCTTTCCCAGCTTCGGATTGTTGTGGCCGCTGACCAGGAAGCGCGGGCTCTCCCAGGTCGACACCACCGTGGTCGGGAACAGGGTCGTGCCCTTGACTACCGCCGGGTGATTGGCGGCCAGGCCGACCGAGCGCTCGACCTCGATGGGAGCGCTGGCGAACCGGCTGACGCTGCTGCGGTGTTCGCCCTTCATGGCGCCACCTGCGGGGACAGCGCGATCACCTGAACGTCGAAGCCGGGCTTGGCCGCCGCGACCTTGGTCACGAACAGGCGGGTGATCTGCTTGTCGTCGCCGTATGCGACCTTGTTCATGCCGTCGAGGACGGCCTTGGCCAGGTTGTCGACATCGTAGACGTCGAAGTAGGCCTCCTCGCCCGCCAGCAGCGCCTCGCGCTTGTACTTCGGCAGGCTCTCGGCCGGCTTGAACCGGAACCGGATCGACACGGACAGCGGCCCGATGAACGGCGCCCGGCCCTTCATGGCCTTGCGGGCAAGACGGGCCACGCCCGCCTCGTAGGCCCTCGTCTTCTCGTCCGTGTAGAGCTGGGCGAAGTCGCCCGCACGGGTGCGCTGAATCCGCGCGCGGGGACGGCCCTTGCCGCGCGGATTGCCAGTGCAGGAGAAGACGAGGGCCTCGGACATCAGGCAGCGGCTCTCCGCCGCAGGGCGCGGTGTGCGATAAGCTGCTGTTTCAGCGCCTCGCGAGCCTCAGCACGGAGGAGCTTCTTGCGGGCCTTTCGCTCGATGCGGCGCAGCACCTGACGGCTCGCCGGCGAGGCCGACACGCCGGCGTAGAAGGTCGCGTTCGCGATCGCCTTCTCTCGAAGCCGAAGCCGTTGACGATGAGCTCCGGACATCAGGCTTCGGCCCCTTCCAGAGCCTGCGCCGCCTCGTTGTCCGCCTGGGCGAACGAACGCTCCTCGGGCTGGGGCTCGGTCCAGCCCTCTTCCTTCAGCTTTCGAGCCTGACGGTCGATCTCGGCCTGGTCGTCGATCTCCTCGGCCGCCTCGAGCTCGGTTTCGCCATCGGCGTCGTCATCGTCCTCGTCGTTGCTTTCGAGGCCGCTGCCGTCCTGTTCGGCCCAGATGGCGATGATCCGCTCGGCGAGGCTGGTCTTGCCCTTGGCCTCCTCGTCGCCACGGTGCCAGCCGCGCATCCAGGCCGGGTGCATGATCGCCGAGACGGTCTCGGGCGGCTTCGGCTCGTCCTCGCGCAGCCCCGCCCGGTAGCCGTCGGCCTCGGCGAGCTGCTCCTCGGTCACGGTGTCGAAGTCGAGCGGAATCTGCTCGCCCGGCTTCAGGCCATGCAACTGGAGGCGCTTGGTGCGCGCGGCCTCTTTGACGAGGAACTCGCGCTCGCCCATCTCCTCGGCGGCCAGGAGCTCCTCGAAGTCCTTCCGCGAGTACTGCAGGTTCGCCTTCACCAGCGCGAACGAGCTGTTCACGGCGGTGCGCTTGGTCTTCAGGACCGCCTCCGCCTCGCCGACGGCCTTCTGCTTCCGGCGGATGTCGTTCGCGTAGTAGTGCTGCAGGGCAGCGATCTCGTCGTCGGTCAGAGGACCGCCGTTGTGGCCTTTCCCGGCCGCGGTGGACGCGCGTGACATGGCGCTGCCCCTCCTATGCTAGGCGCCGATCGAGGGCCGGCGCGTCCCTTTCTCGATGGCCGGTCGCGCTCTTGGCGGCGCGCCACGGCCGGGTCTCAGACGACGCCGGCCCGCCGCATCACAGCGGCGCGGAAGTCGTCAGTCAGGAACGGGAAGACCCAGTCGCGGGACGGGTCGAAATTCGGGGAGGCGAAGTCGCCATGCAGAGCGACCGCTGCGAGATCGTAGGCGACCGCAGCTTCGACCTCGGAGCCGAAGCTCCCGAGGTGCAGTTGGCGGGCATCGCGCACGACAATGGCCTGCCAACGTCCGCGCTTGAACCGAGCGCCTCGATAGCCGGGCGCAGCGCGGGTGTAGGAGCGGTTGCAGGTGTTCTGCTGATGGGTCGCGGGCCGGAGGTTGGCCCGACGGTTGTCGAGACCGTCCCTGTTCCGGTGATCGACTTCCAGCGGCGGCTGAACCGGCATGATCAGCTGATGCATTGTGATCTGCCTGCCCGCGCGCTTGGTCACCGCGTAGAGGGTCCGGCCCTTGGAACCGGCCCGGATCGAGCGCCACGTCGAGCCTTCGACAAGAGGCCAGTCCGCCTCGTCGATCAGGGCCACTCGCCCACAGGTCAGGGGAACCTCGCGGGTCAACGCTCAGTCTCCCGCAGAACCTGGATCGCGGTCGCGCATGCCTCAGCCACGGCGTGAGCCGCCTTTGCCGGAGCGCCGAAGATCAGCGCGACCAAGGCGGCCACCGCCCAGAGGAGCGAGAGGAGGAAGATCACGGGCCAGCGCCACAAGGCGCTGCTCGCGCGCTTCGAGGTCTTTCCGGGCTGCTGCATGGCGGGCCTTCTCGGTTGCGATGAAGTCGTCAAGCCCCTGGCCGACGACCGAGCCCATGACCGGGAGGAGCACCGCCCACCCGCCGTTCGGGTGCTTCCAGATCACGTCGATGGTGGATGCGGAGGCCGTGGCCTCCATGACCGAGCGCGCCTGGTCGGAGCTGAGGCCCCACTCCCGCTCGATGGCCTTGCGCCTGCCCGTGGGCCAACGGCGGAGCGTGTAGGCGGCCAGCGCGTCGCGCGTCGCCCGGGTCAACTGGAGGATGGGGAGATTTTCCCCATCACGACCGAGGATTTCCATCGTCGTCACCTGCATGGTTGGACCTGCAGATGACGGGCAGCGCAGCGGGGCGCGCAGTGGCGGAGGATGACGGCGAGGTCGAGTACGGAGAGAGCTACGAGATCGCGCGAGCGATCGGCTTTGCGGTGGTGGCTACCCGCCGCAGGAGAGCCGCCCGGATTGAGAGCCGGGCGAAGATCGGCAGCCTGTTGAGGGACGCCGACGAGAGCAGCGCGGCGGCAACCGCGATGCTTGAACGCTGGATCGCCCGACAGCCCAAGGCTGCCGGGCGTCCCGCGCTGGCCGTACGCCGGAACCGGCCGGAGGGCGGAACGGCAGCGTGACCGGAATGTCCGAGGACGAGGGATCATGCCGCGGCGCTGGCCCCCTGGCCTGCACCCTCGGCGGCCGGTTCGGCCGCAATGTTCTCGGCAGACGGCCGCAGATCAGGAAAGAAGTCCCAGGCGTCGATCGTGACGCCCATAGCGGGCGCGGAGAGGAGAATCTGACGCATTTGAAGGTGGGTCAGGTGCCCCCCTCGGTGCCGCAGGCGCTCATTGATCGTGTGAGGTTTGACGCCGGCGGCTTCCGCAAGCCGGGTCTGCGTCCGGAAGAGCTCCGGCGCGGTGAGGTGCTCAATGACGTTGATATCGGACATGGCCCGATAATATCGGGCAATCCGATTATCGCAAGATGCGAAATATCGGAGGCGCCCTAGGCGTCTTTCCGCAACCCTCGGATCATGAGTCCACAGGAGAAACTCGACGCCGGGAAACGGATCGCCAGCGCTCGCAAGGCCGCGAAGGTGTCGCAGGTCGAGCTCGCGAAGCGACTCGGTGTTCCCCAGTCCGTCGTGTCCGATTGGGAACGCGGCGTGCTGGAGAGTTGGCGCGAGCGCGAGGACGAAATCTGCCAGCTCCTCGAAAAGCCCCTGGGCTACATCCGCGACCAGGTGGTGGTCTCGGATCAGCTGCCGGTCATCGACCGAAGCGACCTGCCGACTCTGGTCGAGGTTCCAGAGTATGAGGTCATGCTCTCCGCTGGTCCTGGCCGGCTTCCGACCAGCGATGAGACCCGGCGGACTTGGCCGCTCCCTCGATTCCTGATCGTCGACATGCTCGGGCTCGACCCGGACCGAACGGCCATGCAGGAGGTCATTGGCGACTCGATGACCCCCACGCTCGCGTCGGGCGACTTCGTACTGATCGACCTGCGAGATCGGCGCCTGGGCCTACCGGGGGTGTTCGCGGTCTGGGACGGCGACGCAGTGGTCTGCAAGCGCTTAGAGCGCATCCCCGGCGGCGATCCGCCGAAGGTTCGGCTCAAATCCGACAACCCCCTGCACAACGAATACGAGGTCTTGGAACAGACCGTTCAGGTCGTCGGTCGTATCCGCTTCGTGACCCGTCGAATGTAGGAGATGGTCCGGATGCTTCGCACGATCGCCTTTGCTCTAGCGCTCAGCCTGGCGCCGGCCGTCGCCGCTGCCCGGGATGACGCCGCGGCCGCGCTCAAGGCCTTCACCGACAAGTACCACGACAGCATCGTCGCTTCGGGCGAGCTTCTCTACTGGGTCGGCTACTGCGAACCCTACCTCCCTGACGAGACCGTGACTTTCTATCTCGATGAGTACGTCTCGGCGGGAACCGGCAAGGCCGACGACTTCGTGAACGCGACGCTCAACAAGATCCACATAGACCAGTACCTCGAAGGCCGGCGTGCCCGCGCCAAGGCGCCTATGGACGGCGCGAAGTGCAAGAAAATGGTCGAGGGCGCGGCGGCAGACCTCGAAGCCGCTCAGAAGCGCGCTTCGGCGCAGTAGGGGCATCCGATGAAGGCCAAGGCCCTCAAGTGACCGAAGGCGCGCGGAACTACCGAGATGAAGGCGACATCTTCATGGAGTGGGCCGTGCCGCCTACTGAGGGCCTGAATCTGGGGATCGAGGTCCAGGATCAGGGGCTCGACATCAAGTTGGTTCGGTCAACGCTGGGTCTGTGGACCGTTCGCGTCAATCCTGGCGGTGGTGACGATGTTGTATTCGGTCCTCTCGCCATCGACGTCGGCCGACCGACCCTTCATTTCCGGTTGGTCTGGAAAGCTGGGGCGACCATGAACTTGTGGCTGAACCACCAGCTGCGCGCGTCGAAGCCGTTCACACCGCCTCGGCTGGCCTAGACTCAACTTCTCCTGTCGACGACTGACCTGCCACAGCGGGCAGAACAAAACGCTCCTCGCCGGGCAGCGCCCCCGCAGCGACCCGCGCAATCAGGTCGCTGAGGATCGACTTAATCCGCATCGCGGCGGGGGCAACATGATCAGCCATCGCATCTCGTAGCATCGCCAGGTCCGACCCGGTTAGGCGGTGGTCGTCGGTCAGGTGCCCCATGCGCGTTCCCCTAACTCCGGCGTTGGCTCGACTCCACGACTAGCACGTCCAGGGACCGATATCCGATATTTTCCTCCGTATATCGGATTATCCGATTGACAATATCGGGCACCCCGATATTCTTCTCCCCATCAACGGGAAGACGACGATGCTTCAACGGGAAAACAGCGGCGCCGCAGTCCAGGTCCATCGGACCGCTGGCAGCACGGCGATCACCTTCTCCAACAGCCAAGACGGCCGCCGGGCGATGTCCCGCCATCTGGCCATGCTCGGCACCACCGGCGTCGCAATCCGTCGCGCCGAAGCCGGGGTCCGGGGCGCTGTCCAACAGCACCGCCGCAATCAGGAAACCCACCGCCGGGGCTGGACAGGTCTCGGCACGCCCTCGCTGGCGAAGTCGCGGACGTGCGTCCGCGAGGCCGTCCAGCAACTCCGCTGGCACCTCTCGCGCATCGACCGCCCCTACATCGACGACGTGCTGGTCTACGTGCTGGACGCCGACGGGTGCTCGCTCGACGCCTACCCCGACCCCGTGCGGTTCTGCCGCTTCCAGAAGAACAGCGACCGCCCCTTCGACCACCGCTTCGACTTCCACGTCCGGCAGGCGATGGACCGGGCGATCATCGACGGCCTCGGGACCTACCGGGGCGAGGACTTCCGCCTCGTCCGGCTTCCGGTCGGCCGTGACGGCAATCAGCGGGGGTTCGCCTGATGGACGGCGAGGCCCCCAGCTTCTTCCAAGTCGCCTGCGCGATCGTAGGCGCTCCAACCCCGCGCCCTGCCGGCCATGCCGGCGACATCATCGCGACCTTGCTGGAGCGCTCCGAGCCCGAGCTCAACACCGGCTGCCGTCTCTGGACGGGTGAGCTCAGCGACAAGGGCTACGGCCGCATCTGGATCGGCGGCCAGCGCCAGCGGGCGCACCGCGTCGCATGGGAGGCCCACTTCGGCCCGATCCCCGAGGGGATGCTGGTCTGCCACAGCTGCGACACCCCGGCCTGTGTGAACCCCGACCATCTGTGGGTCGGGACGGTTGAGGAGAACAACGCCGACAAGCTGCGGAAGGGCCGGGCGGCGACCGGACCCCGCATCGCCGGCCGCCGCGAGCCCGGCGCCATCCCCTACGTCGGCGTCACCTGGAGCGGCGAGCGCTACCAGGCCCGTTTCACCCACGGCGGCGTCCGTCGCTGCCTCGGAAACTTCGAGACCGCCGAAGCGGCAGCCCGCGCCTACGACGACGCCGCTGCTGCCGTTCATGGCGAAGCCGCGCGCCAGAACTTCCCACGTCAGCGCGCGGAAGGGGGGACGGCCGCCCCGTCGCCCCCCCAGGCCTTCCCGGACCAGCTTGAGGCTCTGGCCCGCGAGCTCGCCGACGAGATGCGGATGAGCGGGACCTACAACGGCCTGCTGGATCTGATCGAGCGGGCGAAGGACGAGCGGGACGGCGCGAAGCCGAACACCCCGCCGTCGATCATCGCCGGCTCGGTTCTCGGCGCCACCGTCGATCTGCAGCTCGGTCTCGATGCGGTGATCGACCGGCTGGCCCGCCGCGCGGCGATCGCCGAGGCCCAGCGCCTCGACGAGGAGCTCGCCGACATCGACACGGCCGCCGAGCGCGACGCCGAGTTCAACCTGCTCCGCCCCGCCCAGCGCGCCGCCGTCGTGTGGGCTCAGGCCTGCTCGATCGCCGCCCGGCTCTCGCTGACGACCGCGATCGGGGAGAGCGTCTGATGGGCGACCACAGCCAGCTTCTCGCCGACCTCAAGGCCGCGACCGAGCCCTCCCGCGAGCTGGATTGCCGTTTGGCCATCGCCGTCGGCGGCTTCTTCATCGACGGGGAGCGCTATGGCGAGCCCGCCTACTGCAAGCACGACCCGGATGGAGCTCTGATCCGGCCCGGCCAGTCCGGCGACATGATGGTCCCGCGCTACACGGCGTCGATCGACGCTGCGGTTCGGCTCGCTCGGCTCGTCTTCCCCGGTGTTTGGTGGGTCGTCGCCGAAGGCCAGATGACCCAGGCGGAGCCGCTGTACGGCTGCCAGCTTCTCTTCGGTCACGATGCGGTGGTCGGCGAGGGCGAGTCTGACGCCGATCCCGCCACGGCCGTCTGCATCGCGATCATCGCCGCCTTCTCTTCGGAGGGCCGGCCGTGACGGTGCCGCACTACAACTGGACCTTCCGTGGTCGCAACGGCGTCGTCATCGACCGTGGCGACGGCGGCCGCATCGTCTTCACGGCGCCGCTCGGCACCGACGACGAGATGCTCGACGCCTGTCTGGCCTGGATGGCCGCGAACGAGCCGCCGCGCGATCCGCACGAAGCCGCCGTTCGCAAGGCCCAGGCCGAGCACGTCTTCGCAGGAGGACAGCTGTGAACCGCATCGCCCGTGAGGGGCTCGCCCTCGTCGTCATCGTCGCCTTCTGCTGGGCGGTCATCGCGATCGCCTGCGCCCTCGAACCCTTCGCCCTCAACGGAACTGGCTGATGCGCCTGCGCCTTCCTCGCCTCTTCACCCGAGCCAACCCTGGGAGATCACCCTTGGCCAAAGAGACCTTCACCATCAAGCGCCGCCCCGCCTGGGACTTCCTGGGCGAGATCAAGGTCGAGATCGAATGCGATCCGGCCGCACTTCAGCCGATCAAGCTCGGCCTGGCCATCAGGGCGGCGGTGAAATCGGAGGCCCACCTGTCGGGGGCCCACCTGTCGGGGGCCGACCTGTCGGGGGCCGACCTGTCGGGGGCCCACCTGTCGGGGGCCCACCTGTCGGGGGCCCACCTGTCGGGGGCCCACCTGTCGGGGGCCCACCTGTCGGGGGCCGACCTGTCGGGGGCCTACCTGTCGGAGGCCCAC